>NZ_JBHRZI010000027.1:113973-294072 GCF_042649515.1 Lentzea rhizosphaerae
CCGATAGATGGCCCGAACGTGCTTTTCGCGCCAAAGAAATATGCCTGATCCGCTCGGCTTCGGTACGGAGTTAGTTCTGGTACAACGGGTTCGGGCAGTCGACGTAGACGCTCGTCGCACCCTCCGCACGGGTCCAGCGCAGCAGGAGGTTCGCCTTCGCGGGCACCGACGGACTCTCCAGCAACGAGTTCAGCAGTGTGAACGATCCGTACGAGCGGAAGACATCCCGCGCTTCCGCCCACACGTCCAGACCGGGGTGCCGGTCCAGCACAGCGCCCGCGATCTCGATGAGGTGGTTCACGACGAGGCAGTACTGGAGCCGCTCCCAGCCCTTCGCCTCGGACACACCGCGCGAGCCACCGTCTCCGTCCACTTCGGACAGCAACCGGGCATGGCGCGGCAGCAACCGCATTCCCTCCGGGTCGCGGAAGATCGCCTGAACCGGCATTCCCCCGGCGTCCACTCCCACCAGAACGTTCTGCAGGTGGCACTCCATCACGACTCCGTGCGCGAAGAACGCGTGCAGCACAGGAGGAACGACGACGGAGACGTACTGCCGGAACCACCGCAGCGCGTCGTCGCGATCCAGTCCGTCCAACGGGTTTCCGTCGAATCCTTCGCTGATTCCGGCCGCCAGCAACGGGGTCACGCCGGGCAGCACGTGCTGCCTGATGCCGTCCCGCACCACGACAGCAAGGCCCTCGAAGGAATCCGGCAACGTCCGATAGCCGCGGTCGATCAGGAACGCCGTGCCGGGGTACACCGAGGCGATGTCGTCGAACACCGGTCTGAGCAGGCGCGCGAGCGGCGGGATCCAGCGCAGGTCGTGCGCCCAGAGCCGGCGCACGTCGTTCGTGATCTGCACGTCGAGGCTGAACTTGTAGAACAGGTCCGCCGCCGGGTCGTACACCGTGCGCACCGAGGACGTCGGCCAGACCTCGTGACCGGTCGAGGTCCCGCTCATTCCCAGCAACGAGAGCTGCCACGGGTGCGCGGGCAGGATCCCAGCGGGCAGCGGCACCTCGCCGTCGTCGACGAACTCCCCCTCCAGCTGCGCCAGCGAGAACCGCGCGTGCACCTCGGGCGCGTACGGGAGCCACTCGGAGGCGGGCACGCCCCCGCGTCCCTTCGGTGCCGGGTGGTAGCGGTGGCCGGCGATCAGCGCCTGCTCGGAGCGCTGGTAGAGGTCGCCGGGCGCTGCGGGCCGGGCGTCGAGGACGGCGGCGATCGCCGACCGCGACCCCGCGATCTCGTCGAGGAACCCGACCGGCGGGTCACCGAGCTCCTTGGTGACGAGCACCGCGAGCTCGTGCCACGACACGGGCTGCCACGCCCCGGAGAACATCTCGGGGTCCGAGAGCCAGCGCCCCTCCCGCGCCCGCAGCAGGACACCGGTGCGGGGCAACCTGATCGTGCCGCAGGGCCCCTGCTCCCCCACCTCGCGCCGCAGGCAGTTGAGCAGGGCGGTCGAGGTGATGCCGTCGGGGTCAGTGATCGCTTCCACCGGTGTCCGCTTCCCTGAAGGCGATGTGTCAGGATCTGGTCATTCTGACGCAAACGCGGGTCGAGTCCGAATTCGCCGCCGCACTTCCAGCCGACCGTGCCGAACGATTTCTCGCGGCACTGCCGGAAGCCCGCGCGGCGATTTCGGCGCGCCTGCGCCGGGCGTTCACGATCGAGCCGTTGCCGCAGGTCAACACCGATCCGGACGAGCACCTCCACCCGGTCGACCTCCTCGCCGCACAACACTGGCCGCACTCCGCGAACCTCATCGCCGAGGTGGCCCACAGCGTGGCCGGACTGGCGCTCTCCCGCACAACGAGCCCACTCATGACTCCATTCCTCGAAAGGTCGCTCGAGGAGCACGAGCAGAGCGTGGTCGACGGCCATCCGCTGCACCCGTGCTGCCGCAACCGCACCGGCTTCACGGCCCACGACCACCTCGCGTACGGCCCGGAACACCGCCCGGTGGTCGCGCTGCGCCTGCACCCGGCCCGCGACCACGTGGTCTTCGGCGACTGGCCGGGAAAACTCCGCGACGGCCCGTCGATCCTCCTCCCGGTCCACCCGTGGCAGGCCGACCGCCTGAACGTCTTCAGCACCGGCACCCTGCCCGCACACCCGCTGATGACCCTGCGAACGCTGTCGGCAGGCGACTGGCACGTCAAAACGACGCTGAGCGCACAGATCACCTCGGCCGTGCGGGACATCTCCGGCAACTCGATCACCACCGCGGTGACGGTCTCCGACTTCCTCGACGACGTCGTCGAGGGCCTCGAACTCCAGCACAACAGGGCCTCGGCCGCGGTCCTCACCGACGGCGAACCGAACCGCGCGCTGGGCGTGATCCTGCGCGACAGGCCCGTGCCGCTCGACGGCGAAACCCTGCTTCCGCTGGCCGCACTGACCGCCCGCCCGGTCGACGGCGGCCCTGCGCCCATCCGCTCGCTGGGCGACCCGGTGACGTGGCTGACGGAGTTCGCGGAACTGACCGTGCCGCCGCTGATGACCCTGCTCGCCCGCGGGGTGGCGTTGGAGGCGCACGAGCAGAACCTGCTGGTGGGCCTGGTGAACGGCAGACCGCGCCGGCTGATCTACCGCGACCTGGCCGACATCCGCGTCAGCCCTCGCGAGAACCTCCCCGCACGACTGCACGCCGACCAGGAAGCCTTGCGCGCCAAGACGTTCGCCACGTTCTTCGCGACGGCGCTGACCGGAGTCGTCGGAGCACTCGACGCGCCTGCAGCCGAACTCTGGGACGTGGTGGCGAAGACCGTTCCGGACACACCGGACCGGCACGCGCTGCTGCACGATCCGCTGCCGGCCAAGCCGCTCACGTTGATGCGGCTCGACCCTGGCACGAAGGCGTGGGCACACCTGCCCAACCCGTTCAGCTCATGAGCAGGGCTGCGCGGTGCTGCCACGCCAGCGACAGCAGCGCCGCCCCCGCCGCCTGAGTCGGTTCGTGGTGCACGAACCGTTCGACGTTCGCGGCGGTGAACGGAAGTCCTTCCAGCACACGGCCTTCCTCGTTGTGCGACACCAGATCCCCGAACAGCGCGTCGAACCGCGATGCCTCGAACACCGCGACGGTGAGCATGTCGGTGGCGAACGTCAACGGGTCCACACCCGTGCCGAGGTAGTACACACGCGCCGCCGCAGTCAACGAGGCAGCGAACGGCCAGGTGCCGTAGTCCGGCGCGTGGATCTCCGGGACGCCCAGCAGTTCCTCGGCGAACTCGCGGATCATGCAGTGCCACAACGAGAAGTCGCTGTTCTGCGCGCCCTGGAACACGCCGACGGGCAGCACCTGGTACATGCCGCCCGCGTGGCCGACGCGCTTCGGGTCGCGCCAGTGCAGGAAGAACGTCGAGCCTGAGGGATCGTGGCGGATGGTCAAGGTGCTGATGGCGACGTTGACCGGGCGGGCGGTGAGGTCGCAGGGATCGCCGATGGACGACCGCAGCGGCAGCGAGGAGATCCGGCCCGTCGACAGGGCCGCGTACTCGTGGGCGCAGGCCTCGCCCACGTCGATGCCGTCGAAGTAGGTGCCGAGGCCGAACGTGAGGTGGCGGCCGGTGAAGCCGAGCAGGCGGTAGGTCTCGCGGTTCTGGAACACGGTGGGTGCGGCGAGCGCGGCCATCGCCTCGGAGTAGCTGCCGAAGCCGTCGGGGAGCAACGTCCCGCAGTCAGGTGAGAAGGCGGGCGAGCGGCCCAGTTCCAGGGAGAGGTCGGCCAGCGGAACGGGCGAGGAAGGCATCCAACCCGGGGTCGTGAGCAGTGGCGTGCCCGCGACCTTGGGCAGCGACGGGTACTCCGACACGGCCTTGAGGGCCAGGGCGTGGCGGTGCTCCAGCAGGTGCGCGCGGACTTCGAGCCACTCGGCGGACGTCGGCATGGCTCCATCTCAGCGAGGACGTGGCGACATGACCGGACCACCGCGGCCCGGTCTTCCGCCGTATGAGCGCTGTCAGGCCCTCCAGCGGCGGGAGGCGTGAACCACCTCGCCGACCGCGCGGGCGAGGCTTCCGTCGGGGTCGACGTGGGCCTCGTAGTGGGCGGGGAGCGGCTTGCCCACCTCGGGCGGCGCCTCGTACAGGTCGTCGTCCTCCCACCGCAGCCTGCGCGCCGTCTTGACGAACGCGACCGCCGCTGCCAGCAGCAACGCCCCGAGCGCGGCAGGCCACCAGACCTCTTCCGCGATCGCGATGGCGAACTGGACCTGGGCCACCACGACGAAGACGACCGTCAGCCCGACCACCGACCACGGGGCCGATCTACCGTCGCGTCTGCGCTTGGCGGCACCGGTTGCCCCCATTGGCGTCACCTCCACCGATGTTGCCGTGGACATCGGCGATTGATCGCACGGAGTTACAGGGTCAAGCGTACTCCCCGGTCGTTTGGTTGCGTTCCGTCATCGCGGCACATTCACCCACCAGGCGTGAACCCCGGCACGCCCCGTGCGCGATTCACCCTGTGGTGTGATCATCAACTCGTGTCTGCTCTCCACGCGGGTGACCCCGCCGCCTTCGCCACCGACGTCCTGGACGAGGGTCCAGCCGAACTCGAGTACGAACCGGGCATCGCCTCGCGCAGGCCCACCAAGACGTGTGCCGGTGGCGCGCTGATCCGCGACTCCGCCGGACGGGTCCTGTTCGTGGTGCCGACGTACAAGCCCGTGCTGGACATCCCCGGCGGCATGACCGACGACAACGAGTCCCCGAAGGCCACGGCGGTCCGCGAGATCCGGGAGGAGCTCGGGCTCACCGTCGAGCTCGGCCGGTTGCTCGTGGTGGACTGGACGCCGCGCAACGGGGTCTGGCGCGACTGCCACCAGTTCGTGTTCGACGGCGGGATCGTCGACGACGCCACCGCGCACGACGACGAGCTCGAAGCCGTGGTGTACCTGACGCTCGAGGAGGCCAAGCCGCGGATCTACCCGTCGCTGCACCGCAGGTTGACGCTCGCACTGGAAGCACTGGAGAGCGGATCCACGCGCTACGCGGAGTTCGGCCGCGAAGTCTGACCTAAGCTCGCGGGCATGGACCTGAGCGCGTTCCCCCGAGTCGCACTGGGCAACTGGCCGACCCCGCTCGACGACGCTCCGAGGCTCGCCGCCGCGCTCGGCAGCCCGCCGGTCCTGATCAAGCGCGACGACGTCAACGGCCTCGGCGCGGGCGGCAACAAGCTGCGCAAGCTCGAGTTCCTGCTGGGCCAGGCGATCGAGGACGGCGCGGACACGATCATCACGTTCGGCGCGCTGCAGACCAACCACGGCCGGCAGACCGCAGCCGCGTGCGCGAAGCTCGGGCTGCGCTGCGAGCTCGTCCTCACCGCCAAGGTGCCGATGAAGGGCGACGCCTACGAGAAGTCCGGCAACGTCGTGCTGGACCACATGTTCGGCGCGAACGTGCACGTCTGCGCGGACGCCGACGAGACCGTCAAGGCCTACGAGAAGGTCAACCACGACAAGGCCGTCACGCTGCCCGTCGGCGGTTCGAACGGTCTCGGCACGCTCGGGTACGTCGCGGCCGCCGTCGAGCTCGTCGGGCAGCTGAACGACCGAGGCATCGACAACGCCACCATCGTCGTCCCGGACGGCAGCGGCGCCACGGCGGCCGGCATCGCGCTCGGCACCGAGCTCCTGGGCTGGGGCGGCACCGTCCACGCGGCGAGCGTCTCGCACACCGCCCAGGACGCCGAGCAGGAACTGCACAGCCTCGCCACCGACGCCGCCGCTCTGCTCGGGGCCGGAAAACCGAAGCTCGGCCACGTCACCGTCACCGACGACACCATCGGGCCGGGTTACGGCGTGCCGACGCAGGACATGTGGAGCGTGCTGAAGCTGTTCGCGGAGACCGAGGGCGTGCTCCTGGACCCCGTCTACACCGGCAAGGCCGCCGTGAAGTTCCGCGAGCTGGCGCCGCTCAGCGACGTGCCCGTCGTGTTCCTCCACACGGGTGGTCTTCCCGGCTTTTACGGCTACGCCCCCGAAGCCGTCGCCCAGTTCTGACAACGGATTCTCATAACCGCGTCCTATCGACGCGTTTCCGGCGCGCACCTGACATCTCCATCGGTCATCTATTGACCAGGTTTTGTCCATGATTTTCACCCAAATGACCGGGCATAATCGCGCCCATGCACGCCGATGTTTCAGCACCGTCAAAATTTCACTCACCCGGCGCAAACAGATTGAATCCATGCGCGGTGGAATCACGGTGACCTGCGCTTATACGCCGCACGATTGCGGTCATTAGGGCAGTAACGAGCCAGCGCGCGCGTTCGATCGAAATACCGCCCGCCACATTCCACCAGCGTCAGTGGGTGAATTGACTCATGCGTCTCTCCGTGCTCGCCTCGACAGCTGCCGCGTTACTGCTGTCCACGTCCTCACCAGCAGGCGCGGCACCGCAACAACAGCAACCGGAACCCGTCATCACGCCCGCGAACATCGTGGTCCTGGTCGACGAGTCGAGCAGCATCAGCGCGCAGGACGTGGACCGGGAACGGGACGCCGCCGCGCTGATCGCACTCGGAGAGTTCGCGCCGTCGAGCACCATCGCGGTCGTCGGGTTCGGCAGCGACAACGGCGGCCAGTCGCCGGTCGACGTGGTGTGCCCGCCCAGCACGGTCGCGACCGCTCAGGACCGCCAGCGCCTCAGCGACTGCACCCGCGGGCTGAAGAGCCGCAAGTCCGGTGAGGGAGAGGGGACCGACCACGCGGCCGCGCTCCAGCAGGCGTTGAGCTACCTCGAGGGCGACAAGAACGGCCCGAAGCTGATCTTCCTGCTCACCGACGGCAAGCTCGACGTCTCCGACAGCCCTCGCTACGGCCCGGACAACGTCGGCGACCAGCGCAACCGCACCGCCTCCGAGCTGATCGGGACACTGCTGCAGCAGGCGAACCGGGAGAAGACGCAGATCTGGCCGCTGGGCTTCGGCAACGTCGACCAGGCGCAGCTCGACAGGTTCGCGAAGGGCTCGTTCCAGGGCCAGTGCGGCGTGAAGTCCCCGACACCGGCCGCGACCGTCGTCAGCAGCTCGGCCGACGTGGCCCAGGCGCTCATCAAAGCCTTCCAGGCGGCCAGATGCGCCGGCGCAAGTGACATCCAGCGCACCCCGGTCAGCAGTGGCGGCACCGCCGAGGCCAAGGTCACCATCCCGGTGATCGCCACCGACGGTTCGATCCTCGTCACCAAGCACGACTCGCGCATCGCGGTGTCCTATGTGGACCCGGACGGCAGGACCGTGCCGAAGTCCGGTACCCAGGGCGACTCCACGTTCCAGGTCAGCGGTGAGAACGGCACGGTCGAGGGGCTGCGGATCGTGAACCCGTTGCCCGGCACGTGGACCGTCAAGATCACGTCGGCACCGGGCGTGCCCCCGCTCGACGTCAGCACCGTCGTGATGTACCAGGGCGCGGTGCGGTCGAGCATGACCGTCAACCCTCCCGCGCCCCAGGCGGGTCAGGAGGTCACGGTCGCGCTGAGCCTGCACACCAGGAGCCGGTCGATCACCGACCCGAGCGCGTTGAAGGACCTGTCGTTCACCGCCGACGTCGAGGGGGAGGGCTTCACCACCCCGATCCCGCTCAACGACGACGCCCAGAACGGCGACAGCCGCAACCAGGACGGCGTCTACTCGGGCAAGATCGTCATCCCGGGCGAGGCGAAGGGCGCGGTCAAGTTCACCGGCACGGTCGCGGGCATCGGCATCAGCAGCGACACCAGGATCGTCGAGGCGGCCCTCGTCACGGGCCCGCGCCCGCTGGTCGCGACCACCACGTTCGGCAACACCGACTGGAACGTCGCACCGGGCGACACGGTCAGCGGCACGGTCACGGTCACCAACAACTCCGGCCGCGCCCGCAAGGCCAGGATCGTCGTCGCCGACGCCGCTCCCGGCACGGTCGCGAGCATCCCCGGCGAGCAGACCGTGCTCGACGTGCCGCCGTCGGGCACCAGCACGTTCGACTTCGACCTCGCCTTCGCCGACGACACCGTCAAGGGCGCCAACGCGGTGACGCTGCGGGTCGTGGACGACGAGAACCCGGACGACGTGATCTACGAGTGGCGGCTCACGGCGAACGTCGAGGAACCGCCGCCGCTGACGCAGATCGCGATCGGCATCACGATCGCGGCGGTCGTCACCACCGCACTCGTCCTGTTCCTGCACCGGCGCAGGCGCCGCGACGTGCGCGGGCTGGTCGTCCACCTCTACGACGGCCACCGGTCGCGCGGCGACCTGGCCGCACCGGAGCAGCCGTCGTCCGTGTTCCGCTTCCACCTCGGCGAGGCGGCGGCCGGCGTGCCGCACCTCGCGCACTCGGCGGGCGGCGAGGACAGCTACGAGCTCAGCAGGGTCGGCGGCCGCCTGCAGCTGCGCACTCCCTACGGCGACACGCAGTCGCTGCACCTCGGCGAGCGGGTCGACGTGAGCCCGAGCCTGTCGATCGAGGTGGAGGACGAGCACTCCCCCGTCGGCTTCTCCGAAGAACACCACCAGGACCCGTTCACCGCCGCGGAACCGCAGCAACGGCCGTCCGACAACCACCTGCTCTAGCCGGAGGGACAACGATGCAGATCTACCAGCCCATGCTGTACGTCGGACTGGGTGGCACCGGCTGTCGCGTCGGCGCCGAGCTGGAGCGCAGGCTGCGCGAGGAGCTGTGCGGCCCGGACGGCACCGAGCTCCAGCAGCGCATGCAGGGCAAGAACTTCCTGCCGTACCAGCTGCCGTCGTGCCTGCAGTTCGTCTACGCGGATCTCAGCGAGGACGAGTTCGGTTCCCTGGAACGCCGGGTCGTGCCCGATCCCGAGTACCTGTCCGCCGCCGAACGCACCATGCACCTCGTGCGGGAACTGGTGCCGCACCACGACACCTACCCCGAGGTCGCGCGCAGCCTGCGTCTCGCCGCCTCCCAGTACGTCGAACCGTGGCTGCCACCGCCGCTGGGCGAACCGCGGATCGGCCCGCTCGCCCGCGGTGCCGGTCAACTCCCGACGGTCGGCCGCGCGGCCCTGTTCGAGACGTTCCGCGGCGGCACGTCGGCGGCGCAGGCACCGCTGCGCAAGGCGATCGGCGCGATCAACAACTCGCTCGGCGAGCTCGCGCTGCTCGGTGGTGGCAAGAGGTCGTTGTCCTGCGACGTGTTCGTGGCGTTCAGCGTCGCGGGCGGCACGGGCAGCGGCATCTTCTTCGACTTCCTGCACCTGATCGGCGACGTCTTCGCGCACCAGGACTACCGCGCGAGGATCTTCCCGCTGGTGCTCATGCCGAGCGCGTTCGACGAGGGGCTCGGCGGCGGCAGGGCGGCGCGGCTCAACGCGGGGCGGTCGCTGCTCGACCTGTTCCGGCTGGTGGACGACCAGAACGCCCAGGTCGCGGGCACCGAGCTGGACAGCTCCGGGATCAGCGGCCAGCTCTCGGTGCGCTACCCGGACCGCGAGGAGATCCGGCTGCGCGCCTCGACCGTGCAGACCGCGTTCCTGTTCGGCAAGGGCCCCGGGGTGCAGCGCGAGGACCTGCACCGGTCGATCGTGTCGCTGGTGCTGTCGCTGATCGGCACGGACCTCGGCACCGACGGCGACGGTGGGCGCCAGGCCGTCGCGCAGACGTACATGAGCTTCGCGGACTCGTTCATCAACGGCGCCGTCGAACGCGAGGTGCCCGCCGCGACCGGCATCGGGAACCGCGGTGTGTCAACGAGTTCCGTCGCGTCGATGACCGTGCCGGTGGACGACATCGCGGACATCATCAGCTCGCGCCTGCTCGCCGCCGCGGTCACCGAGCTGGACGAGCCGGGCACCGGGCAGGCGGAGAACAACTCGCCGTTCATCGAGAGGTTCTTCACGGAGTCCAATTTGGACCCGCTGCGGCTGCGCGCTCCGGTGCCGATCAACGAGGTCTCGGCGGTGTCGGGCGCCGAGGCGATCGCGCGGGCGCTCGCCACGCGGGCCCGCACGATGGAGTCCGGCCTGCGCACGCTCGACCAGCAGCTGGCCAGGCAGATCCCCGACATGGTGCAGACGTTCGACGCCGGCCGCGCGGTGAAGTCGCTGCTCGGCGAGGTCGACCTGTTCCGGCTCAGGCGGGTTCTCAACGGCCACGACGGGCTCACCGACGAGGCCAGCGCGCTCGGGTTCGCCAAGATCCTCGAACTGCGCCGCGGCGAACCCACCGCCCCCGCCGGCCTGACGCTGAACCCTCCGGCCGCCGCGGGGATCAAGGGCAAGTTCCTGCGCAAGCTCCAGTTCTCCGACCCCGCCGTGCGGGCGGCGATCGCGCGCCAGAACGACTGGTACGCCTGGCGCGCCAAGCGGGTCTGGCACGCGGCGTGGAACGACCAGGCGGTGCGCTGGGACCTCAAGCTCAAGGCCGTGCAGCAGCAGGTCCTGTCGCTGGTGAACGCGTTCGAGGACCACGCGCGGCAGAGCGAGCGACGGTTCACCGCCCGCGCCCGCGAGCTGTACCAGCAGCGCGTCGGAGTCACGTACCTGCTGCCGCGCCAGGGCGACCTGGAACCGTTCTACCAGGCCGTGGTGCGCCGGTTCGTGGACTACTACGTGCACCAGGGCGGCAAGCTGCGGCCGACCGCGACGCCGGGCGACCTCGTCACCGAGATCCTCGGCGAGGAGGGCTGGAAGCACGCCTACGACATGGTGCTGGACGGCCGCGGCCCGGCGATGGCCGTGGCGCACGTCAAGGACCGGGTGAAGCAGGCCGTGAAACGGCTCTTCTCCTACCGCGACGGGCAGCACCGGCCGTTGCTCCCCGCGTTGCAGGACCTGCTGGCGGCCGCCGCGGGCAAGCCGGGCGTCCAGGTCGGTGACGACGAACTGGCGCAGTTCCGGGAGAAGCTCGCCGGGCTCGTGCCGGGAGGATTCGCGCCGAGCGGCACCGGCCGGTTGCGGATCCTGTTCAGCTACCCCGCCTCCGCCCAGGACTTCGAGCTGGAGAAGTTCCTGCGCCACGAGGTGTCGCTGCCGCGGCAGGACGCCGTCGTCGAGTTCCGGCCGATCGCGGCCGAGTCGATCACCGTCGTGCTGTTCCGCAGCTCCATGGGACTGACCGAGGTGCCCGAGGTCCGCGAGGTGCTCAAGCACTGGTCGGACGCGCTGCGCAACGAGGAGCAGCAGGACTTCCTGCGCTGGCGGCAGCGTCTGGGCTACGACTTCGGTTACCTCGCCACGATTGCAGAGCACCGCGAACGGATCCTGCACCACCTGCTGTGCGCGGCGTGGAACGACCAGATCGCCGTGGCAGGAGACGAGGACTCGCCGTCCGCGATCACCGTGAAGCTCGGTGACGGCGCGCAGGCGAGCATGCGGCTGCCGCTGGAACCGTTCGGGCGGCTGTCGAGCTGGGCGAGCCTGCTGTCCGCGTACGAGGCGTGGGTGCTGACCGACGACGAGCAGATCCGGCGCGACTTCTGCGCCAAGCTGATCGCGACCACCCCGCGCGGTCTGGATCGGCGGCCGGACAAGCCGTCGCAGCTCTTCGACCGGATCGTCGGCCTGGCACCGGCCGAACTGGCCCGGATCGACGCGGAGCTCCGCGAACGCACCGGTGGCAGCGGCACGCGCCGGCTGCTCGCGTTGCGCGAGTTCTGGGAGGAGACCCTGCCCGGCGCGCTGCGGCTGCCGTTCCGCGGTGTCAACAACCCGTTGCAGGACACCCTGTCCGACCTGCGCGAGTGGGTCGCGCGCGACCCGGAATGGCTGCGCCCGTGACCCCGGACCCGGTGATGACGCTGGACCTCCGCACTCCGGAGGGCGCGGACGGCCCGGTCCTGTCGAGCCGCGTGCTGGTGATCGACAAGACCGATGCGCTGGCCGAGCACCACGTGCACTTCGAGCGGCTCGCCCGGCTGCCGCAGGTGACCGGCGTCGTGCTGGTGGCGATCGGCGGCATCGACGCCGTCCTGCGCACACCCTCGGCGCTGGCCGGCGTCGGCGTGACGCTGTGGGTCACCGGCGGATCCGGTGTGCCGTGGGAGGGCGGTTCGCAACGGCCGGGTGCCGGCGGCGGCGAGTCCACTGTGGACGACCTGCTGGTCGCCCTGCGGTTCCCCGAGGTGTTCGACCGGGTGGTCGCGGAGGTCGGCGCGATGCCGCACCAGGCCGCGAGTCCCGGGCTGGCCGTCGACTACGCGACGGTCGAACCGGCAATGATGCGGGCGTTGAAGCTGCGGGCGTTGCGGCAGCTCGTCGCCACCGGGGTGGCGGCACGGCTGCACGACCGCGAGTCGACCGAGCTGACGTCCGTGGTGCGCTCCGTGACCGAGGGCGACGCGACGTCGGTGCGCGAGGGATCACCGCTGCACGAGGCGATGGCCCGCGCCCACCGCGAGCTCACCGCGGCGGCGCGGGCGATCGGCAGGTGGCGGTCGTGGCGCGGTCTGGTGGGTCTCAAGAAGAGGCACCGGGTGGTGCTGGACCGGCTCAGCACCGCCGGTGACGCGCTGCTGCGGTACCACCGGGTGGCGCGCAGAGCGTTGGAGGACGTGGATTCGAGCCTCGCCGACGGGTACCCGCCGCCCTCCGAACTCCTCGAACAGGGCCTGCCCTCCCCCGCACCGGTCAACTCGGAGGAGATGGCGGACGCGGTGCGCAAGGCGGTGACGACCGAACTGCTCGGCGGCCGCACGTTGCCGGGCATCGCCGAACAGGCCCGCCGGCTGGGCAACCGGCTCGGTGCGGCGCGCAGCCTCGCGGTGACCGAGCAGGACGCGGCCGCGGACCTCCAGACGTGGGCGCACGGGCTGATCGCGCCGCCGCGGGTGAAGGTGTGGCCGATCCCGGTCACGCCCCTGCTGCCGGTGATGTTCCTGACCTCTCTGTTGAGCACCGCGTTGCCGGGGTTCGGCGCGTGGCCGATGCTGCTGATTGTTCCTTTGTGGACAGGGTTGGTCGCGTTGCTGTCCGCGCCCTGCCCGGCCGGTGCCGACCTCGGGCTCGTGTTCGGCGCCACGGTGTTCACCTCCGTCGCAGGCGCCGCCACCGGGCTGAAGTCTCCGGGAGCGCTGTCGTCCGACGCGCTGATCGGCGCCGGCGTGCTGGTGGTGCTGGTCGCGGTGTCACTGGTGTCGGCCTGGCTCGCGTGGCGGGCCGTGGCCGGCCGCTGGCGGGACGCGGTGCCGTTGCGCCAGGCGCAGAACGCTACCAAGCGGCTGTCCGACCAGGTGTCGCGCACGATCGAGCAGCGCTGGTCGCCCGCCGACCGCAGCCGCCGACTCGCGGACTCGCTGCTCGTCGTGGCGGCCGGGGTCGACGCCGTGGCCGAGGTGTTCGGCGACGTGATCTCCGGCGTCAAGGACACCGAGCACACGTTCGGCGGTGACTCCTCGGCCGGGCTGGCCGAGGTGTTGCACCACGACCTCGTGGCGATCACGCTGGAGGTGCTGCGGCCGTCGTTCGACGCGATCGCCTCCCGCATGCCGCTCTCCGCCGACGCACAGCGTTCCTCGGCGCGTGCGAAGGAACTCGTGGCCGCCTACGACGACCACCTCGTACAGGCCGGCTTGCGCGAGTTGCCCGCGTTCGTCACCGACGACGGTCCCCGGCGCAGGCTCGCGGAGACGTTGTGGCAGGGCTCGGCGTCGTCGCGGCGCATCCTGCAGCTCACCGAGCGCAGCAGGATGACGCAGCTGTGCGCGGCGGAGGACGTCCGACTGCTGCAAGCGGACAACGCGAGGATCGTGCACTTCGCGTCGGCGGACATGGACCTGCCGCCCGTCGACGCCGGGTGCGACGAGATCATCCGCACCAGGGGCGACGCCGTGGGCGCGTTGCGGCTGACCCCGATCCTCGCGCGGTACGTCGAACGCGCGGTGCACGCCCAGGGAGACCAGCGGTGAAGCACTCCGCCACCTCGAACTTCGACACGCTCACCGGACGCGACCCGGCGGGCCGCGCGGCGTCCTGGCGGATCCAGGCCCTGGACGCGGACCGCGTGCGTACCGACGACGGCAGAACGCTGGTGCTCAGGTCGCTGCACGCCCAGGGTGACGACCTCGCCGTCACGGAAACGTTGCTGGACAACGAGATCCGTGCGCTGACCCGGCTGCACACCCGTTACCGGGTCCCGCTGCCGGAACTCCCGCAGATCGTCGGCTACGACTTCGACTCCGCGGAACCGTTCCTGCTGCTGGAACCGCCGAGCGGCAAGTGCGTCGACAGCGGTCTGCGGACGTTGCTGATCGACGAACGCCGCCGGTTCATGATCGGTCTCTTCCGCGCGCTGGCCCAGCTGCACGCCGTCGGCCTGGTGCACGGCTCGGTCGGGCTGCCGTCGTTGTACTGGGACGGCGCGACGACCCAGCTCGTCAACCTGGAGCACGCGACGGGCACCGGCGAGGCACCTCGCCCGTCCCGCAACGGTTCAGTGGCGCATCCCGGCCACGACGTGCGCGCGGCGGGCCGGGTCGTCTACGAGCTGTTCACGGGCAGGCACGTCCAGCCGGGCGACGTCCCCGACCTGGCCTCGCAGCCCGAGGTGCTGGAGTCGTTGCTGCACGGCGTCTTCGACCAGGACCCGCAGCAGCGGCCGACGGCCGTGCAGGTGCTGGAACGCCTGAACGACAGGGATCCCCTGCCGAGGCCGGTGGACGTGACGGCGGCGATGAAACCGGGCTACGACAGGTTCGACGAGCTGCGGCCGCCGAAACCGGTGGTGCGGCCGGTGTCGCAGCCGGTCGCACCGAGGCGCGCACCGAAGCCGGGACCGCGGCAGGTCCCGCTGATCCCGTTGGCAGCGGTGGTCTTCCTCGTGATCGCGACCATCGCGGTCCTGGTGGCGGTGCTGTAGATGACGACTCCCGAGGACAAGCGCGTGCAGTGCCCGATCTGCCTGGAGTCCTTCGCCTGGCGCGAGGACGAGCTCTACAAGCGGGTGGTCGACGACAACGGTGCCCGCTGGGTGAAGGCCGACCTCTCCGGCCACACCAACCAGGTCCTGCGCAGGGACCGCCGCGCCCGCTGCTACGTCAGGTGCCCGAACCCCGGCAAGGAGAACCACGAGCACTACCTGCCGGTCTCGCACCGCGACCACGGCGACCCCGTGGTGATCGGCCTGGTCGGCCGGCACGCGTCGGGCAAGACGCACCTGCTGACCACGATGATCCACGAGGCGTTGCGCGGCGACCTGCGCCACCACGGCCTCGCCTTCGAACCGGCGGACGAGCTGCGGCACGCGGCGTTCCAGCGCGAGATCGACCAGCTCCTGCGCGGCAACAAGCTCAACGCCACCAAGGACCTCAAGGAGGACTTCGCCACCTACCTCCTGGTGCGCACGGCGTCGGGCACCACCAGGCCGATCGTGTTCTTCGACGTGGCGGGCGAGGACTTCGTGCAGTCGGGACCGCAGTCGCTCGGCGGCCAGTTCGTGCTCGGGGCGACGGCGTTGATGTTCGTCGACCACCCGGCGGGCGCGCTCCCGGCGTTGCGCGGCGGCGGGCAGCCGAACCGGAACCCGGCGTTCTCCGGTGCCCTGGAACGGATGGGCCGCCGCGACGACGTGGAGGACCTGCCGGTCGCCGTGGTGCTGACCAAGGCCGACGAGCTGCGCTACGAACACCCCGTCGACTACTGGATCCGGCGCGAGGACCTGCGGGAACCGTTGGACGCAGGCGTGTTCCGCGAGGAGAGCAGGGACGTCTACGCGTTCCTGGACCGCTACGAGGCACGGCCGATGCTCGACGTCTTCGAACGGTTCCGCCGCAGCACGCTGCACGTCGTGTCGGCCACGGGGTCGCAGGCCGACGGCAACGACCTGTTCCCGCGCGGTGTCCGACCGGCTCGCGTGCTGCGCCCGCTGCTCGCGCTGCTGTCCATGTGCGGGCTCGTCGACGGCCCGCAGGCCGCGGAGGTGGGCACGTGAGCCTGGAGCAGTTGCTGTTCGCGGTCAGCGAGACCAAGGGCATGGACCTGGTGGCGGCGTCCTTCTCCAGCCACGACGCCGACTCGTGGGACGCCTGGAACGAGAAGCTGCGGCCGCACACGCGGTTGCTCGGCCGCGCCGGCACGTCGTTCGGCCACCTGTCGTTCCCCGACGGCAGCGCGGCCGTGCTGCGCCGCTCCGCCCGTCCCGGTGACGCCGGGCGCAACGTCGCGCACGCGCTGGTGGGCGACCGCGGCACGATCTCCCGGCTGGTCCCGGCGATGACGACGTGCTGGCTGCGGTGGCTCGACGAACGGCCGATCAGCAACCGGCTGCCGGACGTGGTGCGGGAGGAGTTCGACCCGTCCGCACGGCCGAAGGCACTGGACGACCCGATCCTCCTGCCGCTGCTGGCGTGCGCGCTGGCCAGGCCGTCCAGCACGTACAGCGTGATCGGCGTGCCGGACGGGAAGGAGCTGTCCGCGCTGTGGACGTTGCGGACCCTGCTGCCCGACCGCGAGTGGACGTTCTCGACCTATGAGGAGAACGACGCGGGGCAGCCGAACCTGCCGCGCCTGGTGTTCCTGCCCGGCCGGCCGTCGCAGGAGGTGGTGGTGCAGGAAGGGCGGCTGCGGATCGACGTGCGCGAGGAGCCGCGGCCGAACGACTGGGCCACCAAACGCGCCGTCGAGCTGCTCGGCACCCTTCAGCACGCACGGGAGGAGGCCACGGTGTTCTTCGTTCCGCAGAACCACGTCGAGGTGGTCGCGGACGACACGCCGACGACAGTCATCGAGGTCGCCCAGCCGGAGTCCGGGTGGCCGTTCCCGGAGGTGGTGCACGGCAACGATCCGCTGCCGCAACGACTCGCGCGCTTCACCGAGCTCGCGGGCAGGCTGGACGGTGCGGTGCGGCACGAGCAGTTGTGCGCGTGGATCGAGGACCGCGTCGCCGCGCCGAGCCCGTTCGTGGCCGCCTTCGTGCAAGCCAGGGGCGGTTCCGGGTTCGACGCCGCGATCAGCCGGCGCTGGCTGGCCGAGCAGGGCGTCACGACCGTCCGTCCGGAGCCCGGGCAGCCTGCGCGGCTCGCCAGGAGACCTGCCGTCGACGAGAACGTCGCCCGCGCGATGTGGGGCAAGCACGAAGCCTGGTCGAGGTCTGCCGACCACCACAAGGTCCGCGCGATGCGCTACCGGATGGCCGTGCTCGGCACGCTCGCGGGCAGCGCGGTGCTCACGGTCGTCGCGGCGCAGTTCAACGCGCGGTGGCTGCCGGTCACGGGCATCGCGGTCGCCGTTCTCACCGCGGCACTGGTGATCGCCGGCATCTGGGTGCGCGCCGTGAAGGAACCCGCGGAACGCGACCGTTGGGCGAGCACGCGGATCATCGCGGAACAGGTGAAGGCCGAGGTGTGCAAGTACCTCGCGGGCGCGGCGCCGTACCGCGACCCGAGAGCCGTGGCGTTGCTGAAGGAGAACGTCGAACGCGTCGAGGGCGACGAGCAGATGCACGAGCTGGCGAACGCCACCCCGTTGATCTGCGACGTGCGCTCCTATGTGGACGGCCGCGTCCGCGAGCAGATCTCCTACCACCGCGCGACCGCGAAACGCCTGCGGCGCAACCTGCAGCGGATGCGGATGGCGGAGTACGTCTTCCAGGGCATGGCCGCCGCCCTCGCCGCCGTCGGTGCCGTGCAGGGCTACCAGCTGGCCGTGTGGGCGGGTCTGCTCACCACGATCGCCGGTGCCGTCACCGCCCACATCGCGCAGAGCGGCTACGACCGGCTGGTGGTCCGCTACCGCCGCACGGTCGACGACCTGGAGGAGCTCGCCCGCTCCCTGCCCGACCGCCCGGACCCCGCCGCGCAGGACCACTTCGTCACCGCCTGCGAGCAGGTCATCGCCAGACAGAACGAGGACTGGCTGACCCAGCTCACGACCTCGGGAAGGCAGCCGTGAACCCCGTCGCTCTGCGTGACCGCCTGCCGGGGCGGGTCCGCGTGATCAGTACCCTGGTGTCGTGACCGACCTGGCAGACGACCTCAGCCTCCTTCGCGACCTCGAACGGCGGTTGCTCGTCTACAAGTTCGCGATCGAGGAGCTGATGACGAAGCTCCGCATCCTCAGCGAGGAGTTCGACTCGGTCCACCGGCACGACCCGATCGAACACATCACCAACCGGGTGAAGAAACCGGAAGGAATCCTCGAGAAGCTGCGGCGCAAGGGCTTGCCGCTCGACGTCGAGTCGATCGGCGACGTCCTGGACGACATCGCCGGCGTGCGGGTCATCTGCCCGTTCGTGTCCGACGTGTACCGCGTGTCGGCGATGCTCGCGCGGCAGAACGACGTGGAGATCCTGCGCACCAAGGACTACATCGCCCTCCCGAAGCCCAACGGCTACCGGAGCCTGCACCTCATCGTGCGGATCCCGGTGTTCCTGTCGGACCGGGTCGAGCACGTGAAGGTCGAGGTGCAGCTCCGGACCATCGCCATGGACTTCTGGGCCACGCTGGAGCACAAGCTGTTCTACAAGTACGACGACAGCCCGCCCGCGGACTTCGTGGACGAGCTGATGTCGTCGGCGATGATCGCGGCGCAGCTGGACGAACGGATGGAGTCGCTGCACCGCCGCATCCACCAGGACGACGCGTAGCCACGCGATGAACGGCGCTTTTGTCCACGTGAGGTGGACGAAAGCGCCGTTCATCCGGAACACCAGGACTTAGCGGAGCTCGGGTACGAACACCGATCCGGTGGCGCGGATCAGCTCGCACGTGTTCGGGAACGTCTGCTCGTAGTTCACCGTGCGGCCACGCCACGTGCCGGTCGCCGTCACGGTGACGGGGTCGTACTCGAGCGTGCAGAACAGGCTCGGCTCACCGGGCAACGCCGAGAAGTCGCCGTCGGCCGCCTCGATCTCGGCACACGCGGCGTCGGCGTTCGGGTGCTCACCGCCGTCGGGGTCACACGTGAGCGTCAGCACGCGCGCGGCGCTCTGGTCCCCGGACGTCACGGTCATGGTCAGCTCGCCATCGGCCGCCGCAGCGGTTCCGGCCAGTGGAAACACGAGGCCGGCACAGGCGAGCGCGGACATGGTCACGATTCGCTTGCTGTTCATGACCCTCGGCTTCCCGCGAACCCAAGGGAGCCAACATATTCTGACTCGCGTGAAAAACGTCCTACCGCTGTGCGCGGCGGGTTTCGTGACGGCGTTCGGCGCTCACGGTGTCGCGTCCGGACTCGGGTTCCTGCAGGCTGACCTGCTGACCCTCGGCCTCCTGCTGGCGATCTACGACGGCGCCGAGGTCGTGCTGAAGCCCGTCTTCGGTTCTCTCGCCGACAGAATTGGCCCCCGCCCCGTCCTGCTGGTCGGCCTCATCGCCTTCGCGGTGGCGAGCAGTGCGTTCGTGCTGATCGACAACGTCGCCGTCGCACGGTTCGGCCAGGGCGTCGCCGCGGCCGCGTTCTCCCCGGCCGCGAGCGCGATGGTCGCCCGCCTCACCCCGGACAACGCGCGCGGCAAGGCGTTCGGGCGGTACGGGGCGTGGAAGGGCGTCGGCTACACGGCCGGGCCGCTGCTCGGTGGCGTGCTGATCCACTTCGGCAGCTTCGACGTGCTGTTCCTGACGATGGCCGCCATGGCGGCCGCGGTGGCCGCGTGGGCGTTGACCGTCCCGAACCTCGAACCTCTTCCGCGCGAGCGGCAGACCGTCAGAGACCTGGCGAAACGCTTGTCCCACCGCGACTTCCTCAGGCCGACCGCCGCGCTCGCGGCGTCCACCGCGGCACTCGCCACCGGAATCGGCTTCCTGCCGGTGAAAGCCGCCGTCCACGGCTCGATCGTCACCGGTGCCGCGGTGTCGCTCCTCGCGATCACCGCGGCGGTCGTCCAGCCCCGCGTCGGCAGGGCGATGGACGCCGGTCGCCTCACCACCCGCACGGGCACGCGCGCGGGCCTGCTCGCCGCCGCGGCGGGGTTCGCGGCCGCGGCCGGCATCCCCGGACTCGCCGGAACCCTGATCGCGGCCGTGCTGATCGGCGCCGGCTCCGGAGCGGTCACCCCGCTCGCGTTCGCGGCGCTGGCCAGGACCACGCCGGAGGAACGGACGGGTCAGACGATGGGCAGTGCCGAGGTCGGGCGCGAGCTGGGTGACGCGGGCGGCCCGCTGCTGGTGGGCGGGCTCGCCGCGGTCGCCTCGCTGCCGGTCGGCCTGCTCGGGCTGGCCGCCGTGATCGCGTTCACGGCTTGGTGATCTCCAGCTGCAGCTCGGTGACCCAGTCCGCGGGATCCCCCTCGCCGTAGTTCAGGTAGACCTCGCGGACCAACCCCTTCTGCTTGTAGCCGTTCGCCTCGATCCACGCCGCCACGCCCTGGTAGGTGGCGTCGACGTCGTCCATCAGCCCGCGGTGCACGATCGTCGCCGCCGACTCCAGCGGCGGCAGGTCGACGACCTCGAAGTCGGAGGCGGTCGAGGGGTCGACGGCCACGGTCACGCCCGCGTGCACCACGACGGCGTCGCCCTCGGTGGACTCGTAGGTGGCGATGCCGTAGCCGGTGATGGGCACGCCGGCGCGGTCGAGCCGTTCCATCAGCTGCTGGTACAGCGGTTGGATGACCGGACCGATGTCCTCCGGCTCGTAGGACGCGGCGGTGGCGGTCAGGCGGGCGATCCGGACGGCGGGAACGGGCTTCACGACGATCTCGTCGGTGGGCATGGCGCCTTCTCTTTCAATGGCGCGGAGACGTGCCTCGACCCGGCGCAACCGCGACTCGTCCGCGAGGATCTGCTGCCGCAGCTCGGCTCGCCGCAACGACAACATTCCGTGCAACTGTTCGACGGAAACCTTTTCGTCGAGCACGACACGAACTTGGTCGAGCGTCAGACCGAGGTCCTTCAACGCGACGAGCCGGTTGAGCCGCTGCAGCTGTGCGGCGGTGTAGAAGCGGTAGCCCGACGACGGGTCCACGTGGGCCGGCAGGAGCAGGCCCACGGCGTCGTAATGGCGCAGCATCCGCACCGACACGCGCCCCAGATGGGCGAAGTCTCCGATGGTGAACACGACTGCTCCTGTGTAGGGGCTGACACGGTGTGAGGGTCAAGAAATGATGGGTTTGAGCAACGTGCCGGGTGCGCATCCTGGGACGTTGACGAGAGGTGGCACATGACGTTCGCACATCCGGCGTTGTTCTACTCCGACGAGGAGTCCTACATCGACGGCACGGTCCCGTTCGTGGTGGAGGGTCTGGCGAACGCCGAGCCCGTCGCCGTGGCGGTGCCCAGCAGGAACCTCACGCTGCTCCAGGAGGCGCTGAGCGGGTTCGCCCACCTCGTGACCTTCATCGACATGGCGGACACCGGCCGCAACCCCGGCCGGATCATTCCCGAGCTCCGCGCGTTCGCCGACCGGCACCGCAGGGCCGTCCGGATCATCAGCGAGCCGGTGTGGGACCGTCGCACCGACGTCGAGTACCCGGCGTGCGCGCTGCACGAGGCACTGGTCAACTACGCGTTCAGCGGCCGTGACCTCAGCATCCTGTGCCCGTACGACATCTCCTCCCTCCCCCACGACGTCCTGGCCGACGCCGAGAAGACTCACCCGGTCGTGATCGACGCGAGCGGCCACCGTCCCAGCGACCACTTCCACCCCGCACGGGTGGTCGTCGCCACGCACTCGCTGCCGTTGCCCACCCCGTCCGACGCGGCGAGCACGCTGGTCGGGGCGGGTGCGATGGCGGCGGTGCGGGCGTTCGCGCGTGAGCAGGCCGTGAAGTTCGGCCTGGCCCGTGATCGCGTCGACGACTTCGCCCTCGCGGTCACCGAGCTCGCGACGAACAGCGTCCGGCACGGCGGCGGCGAGAGCACGGTCCGGGTCTGGACGGAAAGAGAAAGTATTGTTTGCCAAGTCAACGACAACGGCCACATCACCGATGTTCTGGCTGGCCGAACGCCTGTTCACGCAAACGAACCAGGCGGTCGCGGTCTGTTGCTGGTGAACCGTTTGGCCGACCTCGTGCGCACCCAAACGACGTCGTCGGGGACCGCAATCCAGGTCAGATTCGACTTGGGTGACAAAAAGGCAACGTGATCGACATACATTTGGGCGTGTTCGTTATAGCTTGAGCACGTGCACGACGAGGAAGCGACGGAAATCGGATACACGGGGGCGCGTTTCGGGTCTCCGGCTACCCGCCGACGGCTGCGCGCCGACGCGAGAGGGGACTCCCACGGCGCCGAGACGCAGCAACTGCCCCGTCAGCAACCGTTGCGCCAGCGCCCACCGGAACCGCCCCCGGAGTGGCCGATGCAGGAAGACGAAGACCTACCGCCCGCCCCCGCGCGGGACAGCGCTCTCGTTCGTCCCTACGCCCGCACCGGCGGCCGGACCTCGGCCCGCCACGACCTGCGCCTGGAGACGTTGCTCTCCACGGACGAGGAGCGGCTGTACCGCGCGAACAACGACCAGGCGGCGATGATGCGGCTGTGCCTGCAGCCGCGGTCGGTCGCCGAGATCTCCGCGCTCATGAAGATCCCGCTCGGCGTCACGCGGGTGCTGCTGAGCGACCTGATCACGTTGAACCTGGTCGCCGTGCACGAACCCGGCGACAAGCCGAACATGGCGCTGCTCGAACGGGTTCTCTCGGGACTGCGCAGGTTGTAACCCTTTTGCCAGCAAGCGGGATCACGCTGGGTCGCCGATAATTCTCGTCGTGGCGACTCCCAGCGACGAGACCCCGAAGACGCCGGTCACCGAGCCGATCCCGACCGCACCACCGGCGACGGCCGCACCGAAGAAGCTGCGGCCCACACGGATCAGCGGTACGTGGATCGCGATCCTCGTCGCGATCGTGGTGCTGATCTTCCTGCTCGTCTTCATCCTGCAGAACGGCGGCAACGCCACCATCTACTTCCTGTGGGGCGAGGCCAGCCTTCCGCTCGGCGTGGCGCTGCTGTTCGCGGCGATCGGCGGTGCGGTGCTGGTCGCGGTCGTCGGCGCGGCCCGCATCCTTCAGCTGCGGCGTCAGGCGAAGCGGCTCACTGGTCGTCCCGCGACCTCATCACCAGCTCGACGCGAGAGCTGATCTCGAGCTTGCGGAAGATCTTGCGCAGGTGGAAGTTCACCGTGTGCGGTGACATGAACAGCTGCGTCGAGATCTGCCGGTTCGTCTGCCCCTTGGCCACCAGGTTGGCGATCGCCCGTTCGGTGTCGTCCAAACTGGACCATCCGGACGCAGGACGGACGGGTGCGGCCCTGCGGCGCCTGCCGAGCTTGCGCAACCGGCCCAGCACGCGGGCGCTGTCGCGGGACGCACCGATCTCCCGGTAAAGCCCGAGCGCGTTCTCCAGTGCCTTCACCGAGTCCGTGCGATCGGCCGCGGCGCTCAGCAGCACTCCGAGGTCCTCGGCCGCGTTCGCCCGTGCCCACAGGTCGCGGTGCTGCTGCGACGCCAGTTCCAGCAGCGAGGCGTCACCGTCGAACAGGCCCCGCGCGTGCAACGCGGCGGCCGCCACCGCGCGGAATCCCGGGTTCTCCTCCGCCAGCTGTTCGACGCGGTCCACCACGGCCTTCGCCAGCCCCTCGTTCCCGGCCTCCAGCGCGCGGCGCACGAACCACCCGGCGGCACGGGGTTCCTCGGCGAACAGCCCCGAGGACACGAGCTCCGGGTACTCGTCGGTGAGCAGCCCCATCGCCTTGTCGAGCCCGTGGGCGACGTACGACACCAGCACGTCGGCCCACTGGTAGTAGGCGCGGGAGAAGACGATCCCGTCGACTCCGACGCGTCCGCGGTACTGCTCGACGTGCTCGATCGCGGCGGGCAGGTCGCCGGTGTGGATCGCGACCATCGCGAGCACCGCCGACGGTGGCGCGACCAGCGCGGTGTGCCCGGTGTCGTCCGCGACCGTCACCGCGTCGCGCGCCTCGGCCGACGCCTCCTCGATCCGCCCGGCCTGCAACAGGATCCGGGCCTGCACGGCGGAGACCATGAGCTCCTTGGTCACCACGGAGGACGGTCCGCTGCGCGCTCGCCGCACCACTCCGTCGGCCTCGGCGAACTCCCGCAGCCCGGCGAGCACGGTCGCCAGCAACAGCTGCGGGTAGGCGCAGAGGTCGTGGGAGGTGGCGGACTGCGCGGCCTCACGTGCCAGTTCCAGTGCGGCGCCGGGTTCCCCGCGGTCACGGGCGATCGCGGCGAGCACCGCCAACGCCGTTGCCAGCACGTCGTCCGGAGAGCCCGTGTGGGTGCGCACGACCGCTTCCGCCAGTTCCTCCGCGCGGGACCGGTCGTGGCCGAGCAACGCCATCATCCTGGTGATCTCCACCCACGGCGCGAGTTCCGCCGGCAGATCGGGTTCCTCCAGCAGCGCCTCGGAGATCTCAGTCGACGCGGCGTGCTGGGCGCCGAGCAACGTCGTCGTGGCCACGCAGTGCCGCAGCTTCGCGGCGTGCTCCGGGGAGACCTGGCGGGACAACGCGTCCTGCGCGAGCGCTTGCGCCGCCGTGAGCTTCCCGGCCGCGATCAGCGCGCGCACCGCGATCACCGTGCGGTGGACCAGTGAGGCGGACGCCTGGTCGGTGAGCTCGAGCGCCCGCACCGCGAGCTCGGCGGCCGCGTCCGGGGCGTTCCACAGCACGGCTTTTGACGCCGCGACCAGCCCGTCGATCGACCGGACGTCACCGCGCTGGGCGCCGTGCAACAGGTGCTGGGCCGCCACGACCGCGGAGTCCCCGCGTCCCAGCAGCATCTCGCCGGCCTCGCGGTGCAACGCGCGCCGGACGGGCGGCGGCACGGTGTCGGCGACCAGCCGCCACACCAGTTCGTGCCGGAACGCCAGCCTGTCCTCCAGCGACGTCACGACACCGGCGCCGATGACCTCGTCCAGCGCTGGCAACAGGATCGCGGTGCTGGAGGCCAGCATCTCCGCGACGTCACCGGGTTCGAAGCGCGGCCCGAGGACGGACGCGACCTGCAGCAGGTGCCTCGCCTTGCCGCTCAACGCGCTGACCCGGCCGCGCAGCAACGCTTCCGTGCGCCGCGGCGGACAGTCGGCGCGCAACGACGCGCGCCCGGCGGTGACCGCCAGCTGCCCGTCTTCCTTCAGCGCTTCGAGAAGACCGATCAGCTCGGCCGGATTCCCTTGCGCGGTCGACGCGAGCGCGCGGAGGTCGTGGTCGGGAACTCCCCCGGCGAGGTCGGCGACGAGGTCCGCGACCACGTCGTCGGTGAACGGCCGGAGCTCGATCCGCACGGCACCGCGGGCGAGCGCGGCGGCGAACAGCCGGTCGGCGCCCTCTCCGGTGCGGCGGGCGAGCAGCCAGACGACCTTCTCGTGACTGGAGGCGGGCAGCAGCGCGCGCAACGCCGCCAGGGTGCCCGGCTCGGCCAGGTGGAGGTCGTCGAGCACGACGAGCGAGGGACCGTCCGGTTCGCGTTCGGCGAGGCGGGCCAGCAGGAACGGCTGGTCGAGCTCGTCCTGCGCCGTGGCGACGGCGAAACCGCGGCGTGCGGCGATTGTGGCGACCTCGGCCAGCAACCGCGTCTTGCCGGTTCCCGCCGCACCGTCGACGAGCACGACGCCCGTTCCCGCGTCCAGCACACCGCTCAGGAGCTCCCGTTCTCCGTCACGGCCGCGGAACACCCCGTCCCGATTCCCCGACACCCATTTTTCCTTTCGCTCCACGGCGGCGGAGAACAAGCGCTGCACTACCACAACCACCCGCACCACGACCAGCCCTGAGGCAGCACATCTAGGCCGTTGGGATGACCACGCGTGGCCACCACCCGGCTGCCGCTACCCATTCAGGTAGTAGCCCGCGGGATCATACGTGCACGGACCCTGTTGAGACGCCCCATAGCTCAGGAACGTTTACCTGGGCAAGTGGTGCTGTTTCTCCTAGCATCAATTCTGCTGATCCATTCACCCGCGGATTGTGGAGAGATCTTGAAAAACCGGCGGAAAGCGCGGTGTGCCGGAATCAGCGACCAGGTGACGCCGGGCACCACCACCGTCGTGGAAGGCGCGCCCGGAACGGGCAAGACCGCCGTGCTGGACGATCTCGCCGGTCGGTGGGAAGCCTCCGGTCGGCACGTCGTGCGGGCGCGTGGCAGTGCGCTGGAGGGCGACCTGCCGTTCGGGATCGTGGCCCAGCTCTTCGACATCGACCCCGGCCAGTCCACGGACTTCGCCGCACTGCACGGCGTCTACCGGCTGGCCACGTCGCTCGCGAGCACGTCCGGCCTGCTCATCGCCGTGGACGACGCCCACTGGGCCGATGCCGCGTCACTGCGCTGGCTCGCCTATCTGACGTTGCGGATCCAGCGCCTGCCCATCGCGGTCGTGCTGACCGTCGGCGAGCGGTGTGAGGACCCGTCGTACGGCGAGATCGCGGCTTCGTGCCACCACGTCGTGCTCGGCCCCCTGTCCGCGGACGACGTCGCCGCGCTGATCTCGCCCGCGCCGGCACCGGAGTTCGTCGCCGCCTGCCTCGACGCGACAGGCGGGAACGCGCTGGCGGTGACGCGCCTGGTCGAGGCCCTGGAGGAGGACGGGGTGCCGCCGACGGCCGAGGCCGCGTGGCAGGTCGCCCAGCGCGGCGCGGAGGTGACCGGCGCGATCGTGGCGGCACGACTGCGCCGCCGTCCGGCCGCGGTGGTGGCCACCGCGCAGTGCCTGGCCGTGCTCGGACCGTCCCCGCGTCCTGGTGTGCTGGCCGAGCTCACCGGGCTGAGCCCCGCCGAACTGGCCGAGGCGGTGCGCACGGTGGAGCTGCTCGGCGGGGCCGGACGAGCCGTTCTCGACGACATGCCCGCGTCCGCGCGAGCCGCGTTGCACCTGCGAGCCGCACGAGCGTTGCGCACACACGGCGCCACCGACCGCGAGGTGGCCGACCACCTGCTGGAGACCTCGCCGGGACTGGAGCCGTGGGCGGGCGAGGTGCTCGACCGCGCCGCGCAGGAGGCGGTGAACCGGGGCGACACGCCCGGCGCCGCACGGTTGCTGTGGCGGGCCCTGAGGGAACCGGTGGCGAACCCGGCGCGGGCGCTCACGATGCTGGGCGTCGCCGAGCTGGTCGGCGGGCTTCCCGGTGCCACGGCACGGTTGCGCGAGGCACACCAGTCCGATGTGGACGATGCCGAGTCCGCCGTGGCGCTGTCGTACGCCCTGCACGCCGAGGGCGAACCGGCCGAACTGGTGGCGGTGCTCGCGGGCGGTCCGCCGTGGGCACAGGCACACCTGGCGGTGCACGGCCTGGCGTGGCAGGAGGCCGTGCCGTCGACGGTCGGGCTCGACACGCCCGCCGGCGTTCTGCACCACGTGCTGGTCGGCGACATCGGTGCCGCCGAGGCCGTTGCGCTCGTGTCGGCCGATGGCGTCCTGTCGTCGCTGGCGTCCGCGATGACACTGAACCTGGCCGACTCGCTGGACGCCGCACTGGACGTGCTGGACGACGTCGACCGCTCGCAGCCGCCGGCACTGCGCGCGCTGACGTACGTGATGCGCGCGAACGTCCAGCGCCGCAAGGGAGATCTCGTCTCCGCCCGCGCCGACCTCGCACTGGCGGACGACCACCTGCGTCAGGACCGCCGCTGGCACGCGATCACGACCTGGCACGCCGCGTTGCTCTCCGACATCCTCCTCGAGGAGGGTCGCCTGGACGAGGCCGACGCGGTCATCGCCGAGGCGTCCACCGAGGAGGCACGGCGTGTGTGGCCGTACGGCGGACTGCTGACCGTTCGCGGACGGTTGCTCACCGCGCGAGGCGACGACCACGACGCGTTGGAGTCGTTCCTGGCCGCTGGGCGACATTGCGCGTTGTGGCCCTACCGCAATCCCGCCGTGTTGGCGTGGCGTTCCGGCGCGGCGCTGGCCTGTGCGGCGACGGGCGACGGTGAACGGGCCCGCGAACTGGCTGACGAAGAAGTCAGCCTCGCCTGGTCATGGGGTGCACCGAGGGCGTTGGGCATGGCGTTGCGGGCGGCGGGCCGAGTCACCGCTGGAACGGCCGGCCGCACGTTGCTGGAAGAGGCCGTGCGGCTACTGCGGGGTTCTCCGGCCCGTTTGGAGTTGGCGCGCGCGTTGGTCGACCTCGGCGTCGTGGTGCGGCGTCAGGGCGACACGTCCGGTGCGCGCGCGTGTCTGCGTGAAGCGTTGGACCTCTCGCAGAAGTGCGGCTCCACCGCGATGGCCGCACGGGCGTACTCCGAACTGGTGGCGACCGGTGCCGGACCCCGGCGGATGCGCCAGACCGGGCCGACCGCGCTGACCCCGACCGAGCACCAGGTGGCGGAGCTGGCGGCACGAGGCCGTTCCAACGAGGAGATCGCGTCGACGTTGCTCCTGCCCGCCGAGGCCGTCGAGGGAGTGCTGGCCGGCGCCTGCCGCAAGCTGGGCGTGTCGAGCCGCCTCCACCTGCCGGGTGGTTCGGACCCGTTCGGCCGATAGTTTCCGTTGCGACGTTCGGCCTGTCGTCGTTGCCCATGGCGAGCGACTTGCAGAGACGCAAGGTGGCGGTGGTCTTCGGCGCGATGGACGCCAACGGTGACGGCAGGCTGTCGCGCGAGGAGTTCGCCCAGCTGTGGCTCGAGTTCTGGGCCGGCGACGACGCGGACGCGGCCGGCACCCACGTGTTCGGACCGGTCCAGGACTTCACCGGCACGTCACCGTGCCGGGGCCATCCTGGCGCGATGCTCCTGGGGGAAGGGCCGATCCTCTCCGTCATTCCGAGTCCCACACAGGCCGTGTGGCACCTCGGGCCGATCCCGTTGCGCGCCTACGCCTTCTGCATCATCGCGGGCATCCTGGTCGCCATCTGGCTCACCGAGCGCCGGTGGGTCCAGCGCGGCGGCGATCGCGCCGCCGTCGCGCAGATCTCCTACTGGGCGGTCCCGTTCGGCATCGTCGGAGCGCGGCTCTACCACGTGGCCACGTCCTGGCAGCCGTACTTCGGCCCCGGCGGCCGGCCGATCGAGGCCCTGTACATCTGGAACGGCGGCATGGGCGTCTGGGGTGCCATCGCCCTCGGCGCGCTCGGCGGCTGGATCGGTGCGCGGCGCGCCGGGGTGCGGCTGCCGGCGATGGCGGACGCGGCGGCCCCGGGAATCGCGCTGGGGCAAGGAATCGGGCGACTCGGCAACTGGTTCAACAACGAGGTGTACGGCGGGCCCACCGACCTGCCCTGGGGACTCGTGATCCACCAGTGGGACCAGTCGGCGGGACGCGCCGTCCTCGGTCAGGACGGCCTGCCGGTCGTCCTGGGCACGTTCCACCCCGCCTTCCTCTACGAACTGGTGTGGGACTTCGGGGTGGCGGCCGCGGTGATCTGGGCGGACCGCCGCTTCCGGCTCGGTCACGGCCGCGTCTTCGGGCTGTACGTGGTGCTCTACACCGCGGGCCGGTTGTGGATCGAGGCGTTGCGGACCGACGCCGCGAACCACGTTTTGGGGCTGCGTCTGAACATCTGGACCTCGCTGGTCGTGGGCCTCACCGCCGCCGTGCTCACGTGGCTGTCGGCGCGACGGCGTCCCGGTCGCGAGGAGCTCACGAGTGCACCAGGGTGAAGAACTCCTGACGTGACGCGGGATCCTTCCGCAGCACGCCCTGCAACGCCGACGTGACCGTGCTGGATCCGGTGACCCGCACGCCTCTCAACGCCATGCACATGTGCTCGGCCTCGATCACGACGCCGACTCCCTTGGGCTGCAAGTGTTCCTGCAGCCAGTCCGCGACCTGCTTGGTGAGCCGTTCCTGCACCTGGAGGTCGCGGGCGAACATCTCCACGACCCGTGCGAGCTTCGACAGCCCCAGAATCCGTTCGCCCGGCAGGTAGCCGACGTGCGCGACACCGTGGAACGGCAGCATGTGGTGCTCGCACAACGACTGCACGGGGATGCCCCGCGCCAGCACGAGCTCGTCGTAGCCCTCGTCGTTGGGGAACGTCGTCATGTTGAACGCCCGCGGTGTGAGCAGTTCGGCGTACGCCTCGGCGACGCGGCGCGGCGTGTCGGCCAGGTGCACCGAGTACGGGTCCTTGCCCAGCGCCTTCAGCAGGTCCGTGACGGCCTGCTGCGCCGCCTCGACGTCGATCGGACCGGTCATCGGCTCGCCAGCCGGGACAGCGCCAGCGCGCCGACCAGCAGACCGAAGTCGCGCAACGCGATGTCGTAGTAGCCGGGCAGGGTCAGCAGGTTGACGATGATCCCGAGCAGCCACGCCGCGACGACCAGGCCACCCCACTTCGGCCGCACCGCCACGAGCACGCCGGCCACGATCTCGATCACGCCGACGAGGTACATCGCCGTCTGCGGGCTGCCGGGCACGATGGAGTCGATCCACGGCGCCAGGTAGACCGGCCAGTCGACGAGCACGTTGAAGAACTTGTCCAGCCCGAACAGGATCGGCGCCGCCGCGAACACCGTGCGCAACAACACGAACGCCTGGGTCGCGGGATCCGTGCGCGTCAGGACTGCCATGACTCCTCCTTCTAACGACAACTTGCGCTAACGTTAGAACCGTCGGAGTAATTTAGTCAACAGAAGTGGGTTTTAGAGATGGCCGACCACGTCGCCGCCGTCGCGGCTCTCGACGAGCCGAACCGGCGCAAGCTCTACGACTTCGTGGTGCGCCAGACCGCGCCCATCAGCAAGGACGAGGCTTCCGAGGCCGTCGGACTCGCCCGCACGACGGCCGCGTTCCACCTCGACAAGCTGGTCGAGATGGGACTGCTGGACGTCGTCCACGAGCGGAGGTCGGGGCGCACCGGGCCCGGTGCGGGACGGCCGGCGAAGCTCTACCGGCGGTCGGAGGAGCAGATCGAGGTGTCGCTGCCCGACCGGCGGTACGAGGCGGCGAGCCACCTGCTGGCCGACTCGCTGCTCGAAGCCCAGACCACGGGCGAGCCGCCACGCGAGATCCTGAACCGGCGCGCGTACGAGTGGGGCGAGGACCTGGCCGCGGAGGCGGGCGGCGACGTCGTGCAGGCGTTGGAGGGCCTCGGGTTCGAGCCGCAGCAGGACGGCACGACGGTCCTGCTGGGCAACTGCCCGTTCCACAGCCTGGCCCAACGGCACACGGAACTGGTGTGCGGCATGAACCTCTGCCTGATCAGCGGCCTGCTGGACGGGATCGCCGCCACCACCCACACCGCACGCCTCGACCCCACCCCCGGCCACTGCTGCGTCCGCCTCGACAAAACTCGATGAACGGCGCTTTTGTCCACTTGAGGTGGACAAAAGCGCCGTTCATCAATCAGGCACCGTCTTCGAGGTCGCCCTCGGTTTCGAGGTAGGCGGCGCGGAGGGCATCCAGAGTGGACGGCTCGGGGTGCTCCCACATCTTGCGGTCGGCGGCTTCCAGGAGGCGTTCCGCGATGCCGTGCAGCGCCCAGGGGTTGCTGGTCTGCAGGAACTTGCGGGTTTCCGGGTCGAGCACGTAGGTCTCGGTCAGCTTCTCGTACATCCAGTCCGCGACGACACCGGTCGTGGCGTCGTAGCCGAACAGGTACTCGACCGTGGCCTGGAGCTCGAACGCGCCCTTGTACCCGTGGTTGCGCATCGCCCCGACCCAACGCGGGTTGACCACGCGGGCGCGGAAGATCCGTGAGGTCTCCTCGGTGAGGGTACGGGTCCGGACCGCTTCCGGCCGCGTGCTGTCACCGACGTACGCCGCGGGTGCCTTGCCCGTCAACGCCTTCACCATCGTGACCATGCCGCCGTGGTACTGGAAGTAGTCGTCCGAGTCGGCGATGTCGTGCTCGCGGGTGTCGATGTTCTTGGCCGCCACCGCGATCCGCCGGTACGCCGACTCCATGTCCTCACGCGCCGAGATGCCGTCGACGCCGCGGCCGTACGCGTACCCGCCCCACACCGCGTAGACCTCGGCGATGTCCGACGAGTCGCGCCAGTTGCGGCTGTCGATCAACGGCAGCACGCCCGCGCCGTACGCGCCCGGCTTCGACCCGAAGATCCGCAGGGTCGCCCGGCGCTGGTCGCCGTGCTCCTCCAGGTCCTTCAGCGTGTGCGCCCGCACGAAGTTCTGCTCCACCGGCTCGTCCAGGGCCGCCACCAGCTGCACGGCGTCGTCCAAAAGGGACACGACGTGCGGGAACGCGTCCCGGAAGAAGCCCGAGATCCGGACGGTGACGTCGATGCGCGGCCTGCCCAGCTCCTCCAGCGGAACGACCTCGAGTCCGGTGACGCGGCGGGACTGGTCGTCCCACACCGGCCGCACGCCCATCAGCGCGAAGACCTCGGCGATGTCGTCACCGGCCGTGCGCATCGCGGACGTGCCCCAGACCGACAGACCCACCGAAGGGGGCCACTCGCCGTCGTTCTCCTCGCGGTACCGGGCGAGCAGCGAGTCCGCCATCGCCTGGCCGGTCTCCCACGCGAGGCGTGACGGGACGGCCTTCGGGTCGACGGAGTAGAAGTTGCGACCTGTCGGCAGCACGTTCACCAGGCCGCGCAACGGCGAACCGGACGGGCCGGCCGGGATGTAGCCGCCGTCCAGCGCGTGCAGGACGTTGGTCATCTCGTCCGTGGTGCGAGCGAGCCGCGGCACCACTTCCAGGGCCGCGAACTCCAGGATCTTCTGCACGTCGGCGGATTCGTGCAGGGTCTTGGCCGTGGCGACGTCCCAGCCCGCGTCCTCCATCGCCTGGACGAGTGCACGCGCCTGTTCTTCAACGGCGTCAACGTCCTCACGGGCCGTGCCGACGAGCCCGAGCGCCTCCCGCAGGCCGGGCAGCGCGGCGACCTGACCGCCCCACATCTGCCGTGCCTGGAGCATCGCGAGCACGAGGTTCACGCGAACGCTGCCGGTCGGCGCCTCGCCGAGGATGTGCAGACCGTCGCGGATCTGGACGTCCTTGACCTCGCACAGCCAGCCGTCGACGTGCAGCAGGAACTCGTCGAACTCCGCGTCGTGTGGCCGGTCGTCCAGGCCGAGGTCGTGGTCGAGCTTCGCGGCCTGGATCAACGTCCAGATCTGCGCGCGGATCGCCGGCAGCTTCGCCGGGTCCATCGCGGAGATCGAGCCGTACTCGTCGAGCAGCTGCTCCAGCCGCGCGATGTCGCCGTAGCTGTCGGCCCGCGCCATCGGCGGCACCAGGTGGTCGACCAGCGTGGCGTGCGCGCGCCGCTTGGCCTGCGTGCCCTCGCCGGGGTCGTTGACGAGGAACGGGTAGACCAGCGGCAGGTCGCCCAGTGCCGCGTCCGTGCCGCAGGAGGCCGACATGCCGACGGTCTTGCCGGGCAGCCACTCCAGGTTGCCGTGCTTGCCGACGTGCACCACGGCGTCCGCGCCGAACTCGGACTCGATCCACCGGTACGCCGCGAGGTAGTGGTGCGACGGCGGCAGGTCGGGGTCGTGGTAGATCGCGATGGGGTTCTCGCCGAACCCTCGCGGCGGCTGCACGATCACGACGACGTTGTTGGACCGCAACGCGGCCAGCACGATCTCGCCGTCCTTCGACCTGCTGCGGTCGACGAAGAGCTCACCGGGCGCCTCGCCCCAGTGCTCCTGCATCGACTCGCGGAAGTCCTCCGGCAGCGTCTCGTAGAACTCCCGGTAGTCGGCAGCCGCGATGCGCACCGGGTTGCTCTCGAACTGCTCCTGCGTGAGCCAGTCCGCGTCCTGGCCACCGGCGGCGATCAGCGCGTGGATCAACGCGTCGCCGTCGAGCTCCTCGACACCGGGCAACGCGTCGCCGATGTCGTAGCCGTGCTCCTGCATCGCCTTGAGCAGCCGGACCGTGGACGCGGGCGTGTCGAGCCCGACCGCGTTGCCGATGCGCGAGTGCTTCGTCGGGTACGCCGACAGCATCACGGCGATCTTGCGGTTCTCCACCGGGATGTGGCGCAGCTTCCCGTGCCTGACCGCGATGCCCGCGACGCGCAGCGCCCGTTCCGGGTCGGCCACGTAGACCGTGAGGCCGTCGGAGTCGATCTCCTTGAAGGAGAACGGAACCGTGATGATCCGGCCGTCGAACTCGGGGATCGCGACCTGGGTCGCGGTGTCCAAAGGAGACAGTCCGTCGTCGTTCTCGTCCCACGACTCACGACTCGACGTGAGGCACAACCCCTGCAGGATCGGCACGTCCAACGCGGCCAGCGCACCCACGTCCCACGCGTCGTCGTCGCCACCGGCGGACGCCTTGGCGGGGTTCGTGCCACCAGCCGCGAGCACCGTGACGACCAGCGCGTCGGCCTGGCACAGCGTGTCCAGCAGCTCGGGCTCGGCGGTGCGCAGCGACGAGCAGTAGACGGGCAGCGGCTTGCCGCCCTTGGCCTCGATCGCGTCGCACAACGCGTGCACGAACGCCGTGTTCCCGGCCACGTGGTGCGCGCGGTAGTAGAGCACCGCGACCGTGGGGCCTTCTCCGGTCGTCTCCCGCTCCAGCACACCCCACGTGGGCGTGGCCGTGGGCGCCTCGAAGCCGTGCCCGGTCAGCAGGACGGTGTCGGACAGGAACTTGTGCAGCTCGGCCAGGTTCGCCGGCCCGCCGTGCGCCAGGTAGAGGTGCGCCTCGGCACACACGCCACCGGGCACCGTCGACAGCTCCATCAGCGCCGCGTCGGGCTGCTGCTCACCGCCGAGCACGACCACCGGCAGCCCGCTGGCCAGCAGCCAGTCGAGCCCTTCCTCCCACATCCGGCGCCCGCCGAGGATGCGCACGAGCACGAGCTCGACGTCCTGGGTCAGCCCGGGAAGGTCGTCCACGGTGGTGCGCGCCGGGTTGCCGAGCCGGTACTCGGCACCGCTCGCACGCGCCGACAGCAGGTCGGTGTCGGAGGTCGACAGCAGCAGGATCACGCAGGCTCCATCCCTCGTGGGGTCCTCGCCCCAGGTTGCGGGTGACAGGCGAAGCGGAGTTCCTGACTCCCAGCGTCCGCTGGTCACAGTGGCGGGACCGCGCCGGATTCACACCGGCTTCCTCCTGCGCTTCGTCGTTCGGGCTCACCCTAACCGGCGGGTTACAGTCCGACCTATGCGTAGTCACCCGGATGCCTGCCCCGGCGCCGTAGAGCTGCACCCCGCGGCCGACGGCGGGCTGGCGCGCATCCGGGTCCCCGGCGGCACGCTTTCCGCTGCTCAGTGGGACGTCGTGCGGGTCGCGGCACTGGAGCTCGGATCCGGCTCGCTGGAACTGACCTCGCGGGCGAACCTCCAGATCAGGGGCCTCGCGGACGGCGTGGAGCTGGGTGAACGGTTGCGTGCGGCGGGCCTGTTGCCGTCCGCGACGCACGAGCGGATCCGCAACATCATCGCGGCGCCACTGGAGGACAACCAGTCGCTGGTCGACGCGCTGGACGCGGCGTTGTGCGCGGACCCGCTGCTGGCCGCGCTGCCAGGGCGTTTTCTCGTCACGGTGGGGCACGCGGTGAGTGGTCTGGGCGGCGACTTCGGGCTGGTCGGAGAGGTGCTCCTGCTCGCCGGTACCGATACAGGTGTCCGAGTTCACGACCCCGTCGACGCCCTGCTGACCGCTGCCCGCCTCTTCCAGGGGATGCGCGGGACCGCCTGGCGCCTGTCCGAAGTGGACGGCGGTGTGCGAAAGATCACCGAGCACTTCGGTGTTTCCGACGCCCCGCGGATCACCCCGGCTGTGACGCCCGTCGCACCTTCGCCCACGACTCCCGGCGTGCCGTTGGGCCGCCTGGACGCGCACCAGCTCCCCGGCGTCCCGATCCGGCTGACGCCGTGGCGGAGCCTGGTCGTGCCTGCCGGAACCGACGTCTCGGGGCTGATCACGGATCCGGACTCGCCGTGGCACGGCGTCAGCGCCTGCACCGGGCGCCCCGGCTGCGCCAAGTCGCTCTCCGACGTACGCGCCGATGCGCGCGCTTGGGTTGACGCGTCCCACCACACACACGTGCCAGGCCGGGTACCCCCAATTTCAATTCTAGGGAGCAGGTCCGACACTCCCGGCCCGGTTCACTGGTCGGGCTGTGCACGCCGATGCGGTCGCCCCGCCGGCGATGTGATCGAGTTCGTCGCGACCGGCGACGGCTACGAGGAGATCAGGTGACGGAGTACATCAAGGACGGCGCGGAGATCTACCGCCAGTCCTTCGCCACCATTCGCGCGGAATCGGACCTCACCAGGTTCCCAGAGGACGTCGCGAAAGTCGTGGTCCGCATGATCCACGCGTGCGGCATGACCGACCTGCCGAACGACGTCGCTTTCTCCCCCGGCGTCGTCCGCAACGCTCGCGCGGCGCTCCAGGCAGGTGCGCCGATCCTGTGCGACGCCAACATGGTCGCGTCCGGCGTCACCCGCCGCCGCTTGCCCAAGGACAACGAAGTCCTTTGCCACCTCCAGGATCCGCGCACTCCCTCGCGAGCCAAGGAGATCGGCAACACCCGCAGCGCCGCCGCCCTGGAGCTGCTGCAGGACCGCTTCGAAGGTGCCGTGATCGCCATCGGCAACGCCCCGACCGCGCTGTTCCACCTGATCGACCTGATCGAGGCAGGAGCGCCCCGGCCGGCCGCGATCTTGGGCATCCCGGTCGGGTTCATCGGTGCCGCGGAGTCCAAAGAAGCTTTGGCCGCAACGGATCTGGAGCACCTCGTGGTGCACGGCCGGCGCGGCGGCAGTGCCATGACGGCGGCGGCCATCAACGCGATCGCGAGCGAGGAAGAATGACGGGCAAGCTCTACGGCGTCGGGCTGGGTCCCGGTGACCCGGAACTCGTGACGGTGAAGGCCGCACGGCTCATCGGGGAAGCCGACGTGATCGCGTTCCACAGCGCGCGGCACGGGCGCAGTGTCGCCAAAACCATTGCGGCACCGTACTTCCGCGACGGCCAGATCATGGAACAGCTCGTCTACCCGGTCACCACCGAGGACACCGACGACTACCAGGGCGAGATCGACGCGTTCTACGAAGAGGCCGCGGCCAAGCTCGCCGCGCACCTCGACGCCGGACGTGACGTCGTCGTCCTCGCCGCCGGAGACCCGTTCTTCTACGGCTCCTACATGCACATGCACAAGCGGCTCGCCGACCGCTACGAGTGGGAGGTCGTGCCCGGCGTCACGAGCGTCAGCGGTGCGAGTGCTGTTCTCGGCACCCCGCTGGTCGAGCGCGACGAGGTCCTCACCATCCTGCCCGGCACGCTGCCTCCCGCCGAGCTCGCGACCCGCCTGGCCGACACCGACTCGGCCGCGATCCTCAAGCTGGGCCGCACTTTCGGCAACGTCAAGACGGCCCTCGAAGCCTCCGGCAGGCTCGACGGTGCCTGGTACGTCGAGCGCGCCACCACCGGCCGCCAGAAGATGTCGCCGCTGGCCGACGTCGACCCCGGCGAGGTCCCCTACTTCTCCCTGGCGCTGCTGCCCAGCAACTCCAAGCCCGAGGCGCGCAAGGGCGAGGTGACCGTCGTGGGTCTGGGCCCTGGCAAGACCGCCTGGCTCACACCGGAAGCCCGCCAGGAACTCGAAGCCGCCGACGAGCTCGTCGGTTACACCACCTACCTCAACCGCCTCCCCGACCGGCCCGGCCAGACGAAACACGCCTCCCACAACCAGGTCGAGTCGGAACGTGCCGCCTTCGCGCTGGACCTGGCGCGCAAGGGCAAGCGGGTCGCGGTCGTGTCGTCCGGCGATCCCGGCGTCTTCGCGATGGCCACGGCCGTCCTGGAGGTCGCAGCGGAAGCCGGTGACGTCCCGGTGCGGGTCATCCCGGGCGTGACGGCGGCGAACGCCGTGGCGGCCAAGGCCGGTGCACCGCTGGGCCACGACTACGCGGTGATCTCGTTGAGCGACAGGCTCAAACCGTGGGACGTCATCGCCGAACGTTTGACCGCCACCGCCAAGGCCGACCTGGTGATCGCGATCTACAACCCGGCCTCCAAGGCCCGCACGCACCAGGTCCACGAGATGCGCGACCTGCTGCTGCAGCATCGCTCCCCGGACACGCCGGTCGTCGTCGGACGTGACGTCGGCGGTCCCGAGGAAGAGATCCGCGTCGGAACGTTGAAGACGCTCGACCCGGACACGATCGACATGCGCTGCCTGCTGATCATCGGCTCGTCCCAGACCGTCGTCACGGACGCGGGCGTGGTGTTCACGCCGCGCCGCTATCCGACTGATTAGCCTCCTTCCCTGCGGCCATACGGACCATGTATGTCGGCGATTGACGTGGTAGGCCCGTTTGGGTTCGACTGACCCCGAAAGTCGACCGGCAACCGTGGTCGCAGGGATGAAGGTGTCATGTCGCTCATCGCTCCGGGCGAGGCCGGGAATCTGCCCGTGGAGTTGACCAGTTTCGTCGGCCGCCGGCGGGAGGTGACCGAGGCCAAGCGGGTGTTGTCGGTCTCTCGTCTGGTGACCTTGACCGGGTTCGGCGGGATCGGCAAGTCCCGGCTCGCACTGCGGGTGGCCGCACAGGTGCGGCGGTCCTTCGACGGCGGTGTGTGGCTGGTCGAACTGGGCGAGCTGCGGGATCCGGAGCTGGTGGCGCACACCGTGGCCGCCGTTCTGGGACTGCGGGAGCAGGCCACCGTGGGACCGGGAGACCACTCGGCGTGCCCACCGATGACGCTGCTGACCGAGTACCTGGCGGCACGAAACGTCCTGCTGGTGCTGGACAACTGCGAGCACCTGGTGGACCCGGTCGCGAAACTGGTCGACGCGCTGTTGCGGGCCTGCCCGGGGTTGCGGGTGCTGGCCACCAGCCGGCAGGGGCTGGGTGTCGGAGGGGAGGTCACGCTGCCGGTACCGCCGCTGCCGGTACCGGACCTGGCACAGCCACCCACCCTGCGAGGGCTGCCCCAGGTCCCGGCGGTGGCCCTGTTCGTCGAGCGGGCCGTGGCGGTGGTGCCGGAGTTCTGCCTCACCGCGGACAACCTGGACGCGGTCGCACAGATCTGCCGCCGGGTGGAAGGCCTGCCACTGGCGATCGAGCTCGCGGCGGCGCGACTGGCGGCGCTGGCGCCGCAGGAGATCCTGAACCGGATGTCCAACCGGTTCCGGCTGCTGGCCGCTGGTCCGCGCAGCGCGCCGACGCGGCAGCGGACCCTGCAGGCCAGCATCGAGTGGAGCTACGAGCTGTGCACGAGCGCGGAACAACGGCTCTGGGCTCGGCTGACGGTGTTCGCCGGTGGCTTCGAACTGGCCGCGGCGGAAGGCGTCTGCGCCGGGGACGGCCTGGCGTCGGAGGACGTGCTCGACCTGGTGACCTCACTGGTGAACAAGTCGATCCTGATCCGGCAGGACGGCGGCGACGTGCGGTACCGGATGCTCGACACCCTCAGCGAGTACGGCCAGGACAGGCTGCGGGAATCCGGCCAGGAGACCGCGCTGCGCCGGCGACATCGAGACTGGTGTGCCGCGCTGGTGGCGGGCGCCGAGGCCGAGTGGATCAGTGTCCGACAGGTGGACTGGTTCACCCGCCTGGAGCGGGAGTACCCCAATCTGCGGGCCGCGTTGGAGTTCTGCCTCACCGAACCCGGCGAAGCAGGGGCCGGCCTGCGGATGGCCACGTCGCTGTACCTGTACTGGTTCGGGCGGGGGCAGCTCAGCGAGGGCAGGTACTGGCTCGACCACGCCCTGGCCCAGCAGCCCCGCCCCTGCGTGGACCGGGCCCGAGCCCTCTACGCGGACTCCATGCTGGCCGGACAGCAGAACGATGTCGAGGCCGCCGCAGCCCTGGTGGACGAGGGCGAGGAGGTCGCGAAGCAGTTGGACGACGCCTCGACGCACGCGTTGTTCACCCTCGCCGCCGGGTACGTGGCGGGGTACCGGGGGGACCTGCCCCGCTCGGTCGCACTGCTGGACGCGGTCCTCGATGCGCTCCGTGCCGGGAACGACCTTCCCCGGCTGCTCGACGCCCTCTTCGCCCTCGCCGTGTACAGCGGGGTGCGGGGTGACGCGGCACGGGCCCTGGCCTGCCACGAGGAGGTGCTGGCGATCACCGAACCCCGCGGGGAGGTCTGGTACCGGTCGCTGTCCCTGTGGGCCCTCGGCCTGGCGGTCTGGCAGCAGGGCGATTCCCGGCGAGCGGCCGGGCTGGTGCGGGAGAGTCTGCGTCTCAAGCGCCTGATCGAGGACCTGCTCGGCATCGCCTGGTGCCTGGAGGCACTGGCCTGGATCGCGGCCGGCGCGCCGGATCCCCGCCACGCCGCGCACCTTCTCGGCGCCGCGCACGCGCTCTGGCACACCCTCGGCGCGTCCCCCACCACGATCCGGCCCATGCTCGGCTATCACGAGGAGTGCGAAAAACGGACTCGTCTCGCACTGGGCGAGCGTGCCTTCCGGACCGCTTTCCAGCGCGGCACGGACCTGGCCCTGGCAGACGCCATCGCGTGCGCGCTGAACGAGAAACCACAGGGGGTGCCGGCCCCCGCCGGCGCCGCCACGAGGCTGACCCCGCGCGAACAGGAGGTTGCCGAGTTGGTCGCCCAGGGCCTGACCAACAAGCAGATCGCCGCCCGGTTGGTGATCTCTCAGCGCACCGCAGAGGGCCACGTCGAGAACATCCTCGCGAAACTCGGACTGACCACACGCACCCAGGTGGCCACGTGGGTCACCGAACAACAGGAGAGCCGGGCCTGATGACCGCTGACGTCGGACACACGCGGGAGGCGGGCAATCTGCCGGCCGACATGACGAGTTTCGTGGGTCGGCGGCAGGCCACCGCCGAAGTGCGGCGCGTGCTGTCGGCGGCCCGGTTGGTGACCTTGACCGGGGTCGGCGGGGTGGGCAAGTCCCGGCTGGCCCTGCACGTGGGGCGCGCGGTTCGCCGGAGGTTTCCCGACGGGGTGTGGCTGGTGGAACTGGCCGCGCTCGGCGATCCGGCGCGGGTGGAGCAGACCATCGCCGCTGCGCTGGGCCTGCGCGACCACTCGCGGCGGGATCCGGTGAGCGTGCTCACCGCGTTCCTGAAGGACAAGCGCCTGCTGCTGATCCTGGACAACTGCGAGCACTTGCTGGATGAGTGCGGCCGGCTGGTGAGCCGGTTGCTGAAGGCCGCGCCAGGGTTGTCCGTGCTGGCCACCAGCAGGGAACCGCTCGGCGTCCCCGGTGAACACCGCTGGCCCGTCCCACCGCTGTCGCTGCCCTCCACCGAGGCCGGCGCATCGGTGCCCGCGCACCTGTGCGACGCGCTGGCGTTGTTCGCGGACAGGGCGGCCACCGCCGCCCCCGGTTTCGTGCTGACCGAGGACAACAAGCCGGAGGTGACGCGACTGTGCCGGCGGCTGGACGGACTGCCGCTGGCGATCGAGCTGGCCGCGGTCCGGCTGCGGGTGTTGTCGGTGGAGGAGTTGCTGGCCCGGCTGGAGGACCGGTTCGCGTTGCTGAAGGGTGGAGCTCCCGCCGCCCTGCCGCGCCACAACACCCTGTGGACGACGGTCGACTGGAGCTTCGAGCTGTGCTCGGAGCCGGAACGGCTGCTCTGGGCCAGGTGTTCGGTGTTCGCCGGGGATTTCGACCTGGATGCGGCCGAACAGGTGTGCGCCGGCCTGGGGCTGGCCCCCGACGAGGTCTTCGAGGCGGTGACCGGACTGATCGACAAATCGGTTCTGGTCCGGGAGGAGCGCGCCACCGGGGTGCGGTACCGGACCCTGGAGACCATCCGCCAGTACGGGCGGCAACGGCTGGCCGAGACCGATGACACGGCTGGGCCGCAGAGCCGGCATCGCGACTACTACCTGCGCCTGGCCGAGCAGGCCGACGGGGACTCGAGCGGCCCGCGCCAGCCCGAGTGGGCCGAGCGGTTGCGGGTCGAGCGGGCCAACCTCTTCGCGGCGCTGGACCACTGCCTGACGGTGCCGGGGCAGGACCGCGACGGCCTGCGGTTGAGCGCGGCACTGTGGTTCTACTGGATCGCCTGCGGGTTCGTCCGCGACGGCCGGTACTGGCTCGACAGGGCCCTGCGGGCCAGCCCTGCACCCAGCCGGGAACGCGCCCGAGCACTGTGGGTCACCGGTTGGATCGCCAGCTTGCAGGGCGACTACCAGAGCGGTCTGGCTCTGCTGGAGGAAAGCCGGGACCTCGCCCTGGCGCTGGGCGACGACACCGCCCTGACCGAGGCGACCCAGCACCTCGGCTGGGCGCGTGTGGTGGCCGGCGACCCGCCGCAGGCGATTCCGCTCCTCGATGACGTGCTGGCCCGCCGCCGGGCATCGGACCGGTGGACCGCGCCGGCGGTGATCATCTATCCGATCCAGATCTTCGTCGCCGGTATGGCCGACGACACCGGTCGTGCCATGGACCTGCTCGACGAGTGCCGGAGCATCTGTGCGTCCCTGGGCGAACGCTGGGCCTTGTCGTGGGCGTTGAACGCGATCGGCATCGTGTGGCTGACCGCGGGCGATCCCCGGCAAGCGGCGACTCACCTGTGCGAGTGCCTCCGCGTCAAACGTGACGTGACGGACCGGCTGGGCTACCCGTTCGGTGTGGATCTCCTCGCGTGGGTCGCCGCGACGGAGAGCGACTGGACTCGGGCGGCCGTGCTGCAGGGGGCGGCGGACAAGATGTGGGAGCCGATCGGCCGGCCGCTGTTCGGTTTCGACCTCCTGATCGACCAGAGGCAGGACTGGCGGACGCGAACTCGCGAAGCACTCGGTGAACGCGCCTACCACGACGCCCTTCAGGAGGGGGCACGGATGACCCCGGAGCAGGCCATTGCCTGCGCACTGGGCGAATAGTCTCCGCCACCGGGCCGCGGACACCGATCAGCTCAGCCACGACTCGTGACGGCGGCCGGCCGAGCGAGAGCATCCCGCACCGTCCCTCCAGCAGTGACCGCCTTGCCGTCCCCTCGACGGCGAGGTGGTCACTGCTGGAACAGCGCCGTCAGCGAACGCGGCTCAGGTGATGATCTTTCCGGCGGAGAGGAATCCCCCGGTGAGCGTCGGGTAGTTGTCCCACCAGGTCACCTGGGCGTACATCACGCTGTCGGTCTTCCCCGTGAACCCGTCGTAGACCACGTGGTGGGAGCACGTCGCGGACGGGCCAGGCGTCACGCACGGAGGGCTGGCCGGCGGGATGATGCTGCTGCCCTTGCGGATGCCGATCTGCATGGTGATGTCCCTGACCAGGGGCGACAACTGGTTGGTCGCGGTGTCCCGGCAGGCGATCGCCCAGGTGACGTGGAGCTGACCGTCGTAGAGGGTGACGTCGTTGCCGACACCCACATCGCAGCGGATCGCGGCCGCGGACACGTCGCCCTGCGTGGACATCTCGATGCCGGGCCCGCTGAACACGACGAGCGGGGCGGCTGGTGCTGCTGTCGCGGTGCCGGTCAAGCCGGCGCTCAACAGCAGGACGGACAGGAAGCAGGCGAGTCGCCTGAATCCACCTGACATGCGCTTCTCCTTGCGTTCGTCATGGCGGCCGGGGCGAAGGCCAGCGTGGACACCCGTTTTCGTCCGGTCACACAACGTTCTGCGAATCGGCTGTTCAGTGGTGCCGTGCAGAGTCCTTTGGGCATAAACCGGAAGCAGCGCCGTGCCGCGATCGGAGGGGGACCTGCGCGGGTGAGGGTGGAGCTGCGGGTGCTGGGTCAGGTCGAGGTTCTGGTCGACGGAACGGAGGTGGACCTCGGGCACGCCCGCCAGCGGTACGTGCTGGGGATGCTGCTGATCGAGGCCAACCAGGTGGTCTCCACCGACGGGCTGGTGGACCGGATCTGGGGAGAACGCCCACCCCGGCGGGCCCGGCAGCTGGTGAGCAACTACCTGTCGCGGCTGCGTTCCCTGTTGTCCGCCGGTGGCGTCGCGGACGAGGTGGTGATCGAACGGCGCGGCGGAGGCTACGTCCTGCTGGTCGCACCCGACCACGTGGACCTGCACCGGTTCCGGCGCCTGGTCGCCGATGCCGCTGCCGCTCCCGACGAGGTCCACGCGTCGGACCTGCTGGAGCAGGCCGCACAGGTGTGGCGGGGTGAGGCGCTGGCCGGTCTGGACACGCCGTGGATCGCCGCGGTGCGCCAGGAACTGGAGCGCGAGCGGTTCGCCGCCGACACCGACCGTCTCGACCTGGCGCTGCGCCGAGGCCGGCACGCCGCGTTGCTGCCCGAGCTGACCACGCGTGCCCGGGCGCACCCGCTGGACGAACAGGTGGCGGCCCAGCTCGTGCTCGCCCTGTACCGCAGCGGTCGCCAGGCCGACGCGCTGGAGCACTACGAGCAGCTGCGCGCCCGGCTGGCCGAGGAGCTGGGCGTCGATCCCCGGCCGCACCTGCGTGAGCTCCACCAGCGGATCCTGGCCGCCGACCCCGGCCTCACCGACCCCGCGAACGCCTCGCCGGTGGTGCCGCGCCAACTTCCGGCCGCTCCCGCGCTGTTCACCGGCCGCGCCCTCGAACTGGCCGAGCTGGACCGAGCCCTCTCCACGAACGGCCAGGCGACGGTGGTGATCTCGGCGATCGGCGGCGCGGGCGGCATCGGCAAGACGTGGCTCGCCCTCACGTGGGCGCACCGCAACCTGCACCGGTTTCCCGACGGCCAGTTGTTCGTCGACCTGCACGGGTTCAGCCCCACCGGCCGCCCCACCGATCCCGCCGACGCGCTGCGCGGCTTCCTCAACGCCCTGGGCCAGGACGCCGACAACCTCCCGTCGGACCTGGACGCGGCGGCCTCGCTGTACCGGAGTCTGGTGGCGGGCAAGCAGATCCTCGTCGTCCTGGACAACGCCGCCACCGCGGACCAGGTGATCCCCCTGCTGCCCGGCAGCCCGACCTGCACCGTGCTGGTCACCGGCCGCACCACCCTGTCCTCGTTGATCGACCGCCACGGCGCCCGCCACCTGCCGCTAGGCGTCCTCAGCCCGGGCGAGGCCCGCGCCCTGCTGGCAACCCGCATCGGCGACCGGCGGGTCAACGCCGAACCCGGTCTGACCAACGACCTGATCGAACTGTGCGGCCGCCACCCCCTGGCCCTGGCGATCACGGCCCGCCACGCCACCACCCATCCCGCCATCCCGCTCGCGGAGCACGCCGCCGAACTGCGCGACCTCGGCCTCGCGGTGCTCGACCACGACATCGACCCCACGGCCAGCCTCCCCGCCGTGCTGTCGTGGTCCCTGCACCGCCTGACCGACGAGCAACGCGTCACGTTCGCGCTGCTGGGAATCGCCCCCGGCCCGGACATCGACCTGCCCGCCGCCGCGGCCCTCACCGGTCTTTCCGAGGCACAGACCCGCAAAGTCCTGCGCACCCTGGAGGAGCACTCACTGCTCGACCGGCACCCGCACGGCCGTTGCCGAATGCACGACCTGGTCCGCGCCTACGCCGCGGAGACCGCCCGTGACCTCCTCGAACCGGTGCGGCGGGCGGCGATGGACCGGGTGGTCGACTTCTACCTGCACACCACCGACACCGCCGACCGGATCCTGGAACCCCACCGCCCGCCGATCCCGCTCGACCCGCCCGCCCCAGGGGCCCGCCCCCACCCGTTGAGCGACCGCCCCTCCGCACTGGCCTGGCTGGACGCCCACCACCCCCATCTGCTGGCCGCCCAGCACACCGCCGCAGCTCACGACCGCCACCAGGCCGTGTGGCACCTGGCCTGGGCGCTGGCCACGTTCCACCTGCGACGGGGACACCGCCACGACGACCTGGCCGTCTGGCAGGCCGCCGTCGACGCCGCCGAACGACTGCCCGATCCCGCCGCCCTCATCCACGCACAACGGCGGCTCGGCCACGCCCACGCCGAGTTGGGGCAGCACGAGCAAGCCATCGCTCACCTGCACCTCGCCCTCGCCGTGGCGGAACACCACGACGACCCCGCCCAGCAGGCGCGGACACACCACGCCCTCGCGTGGGCCTGGGGACAGCGCAGAGACGACCGGCAGGCACTGGCACACGCCAGCCGTGCCGTGGCACTCCTGCGCGACCTGGACGAGCCGGTGTGGGAAGCCGACGCCCTGAACACGGTGGGCTGGCACGCCGCGCACCTGGGCGACTACGACACCGCCCGCTCGCACTGCCAGGCAGCCCTCGACCTGCACCGGCACCAGCAGGACCGCGACGGCCAGGCGGACTGCCTGGACAGCCTGGGTTTCATCGCCCACCGCACCGGTGACCACCACCGGGCCATCGACCACTACCGGGAGGCACTCGGCCTCTTCCGCAGCGTCAGCAACGCCGTCGAGGCCGCCGTCACCCTCGACAACCTCGGCCATCCCCACGTCGCCCTCGGTGAGGTCGACCAGGCTCGCTCGGTGTGGCGGGAAGCGCTGGAGCTGTACCGGCAGCAGGGCCGTGACAACGATGTCGCCCGCGTCCAGCGGCAGCTCGACGACCTCGACAGGTCAGCGGCCCAACCAGGCGAGCGCACCCTCCACGGTGTCCACCACCTGGGCGGGCGGTAGCGGTGGCCGCCGCACGATCACGACCGGCACCCCGAGCTGCCGCGCGGCTTCGAGCTTGGCCGACGTCATCGAGCCACCGCTGTCCTTGGTGACGAGCACGTCGATCCGGTGCGCGCGCATCAGCTCCAGCTCACCGTCCACAGTGAACGGACCGCGTGACAGCAGCACCTCGATCCGCTGCGGCATCGGCGGTTCCGGCGGCTCGACCATTCGCGCCAGGAACCACTGCGAGCAGTCGGCGAACTCGGCGAGGTCCTGCCGCCCGGTCGTGAGGAAGACCCTTGAGCCGGGCAGGTTCCGCGCGGCCTCGGCGACGCTGTCCACCCAGATCCAGCCTGGTTGAGCCGCGAACCCCGGCCGGCGAAGGATCAGGAACGGCACGCCGACCCGTTGGCACGCCTCGAAGGCGTTGGAGGTGATCTGCCGCGCGAACGGATGGGTGGCGTCGATCACGGCGGAGATCTTGTTGTCCCGCAACCACTCGGTGAGCCCCTCGACTCCGCCGAAGCCGCCGATCCGGACCTCGCCGACAGGAAGACGGGGATCGCTCACCCGGCCTGCCAACGAAGAAATCGCCGGTACCCGGGACGCCAGCTCGCGGGCCTCCCCCGTGCCCCCGAGGATCAGGATCATCGAACGCGCGTCGGCGAGTACAGGTGGCTGTCCGGGAACTGCGTCGCCCCCAGCGTCTGCCCCACGATGATCACCGCGGTCCGCTTGATCCCGGCTGCGGCCACCTGCGCCGCGATGTCGTCCAACGTCCCCCGCAGCACGATCTCGTCAGCGCGGGACGCATACGCCACCACGGCGACCGGGCAGTCCGCGCCGTAGTTCGGCACCAGCTCCGCGACCACCTCGGCGATTCGTTGCACCGCGAGGTGCAGCACCAAAGTCGCGTGACTGCGCCCCAACGTGTCCAGGTCCTCGCCGGGAGGCATCGGCGTGGCGCGCTGCGAGGTCCGCGTGAGGATCACGGTCTGCCCGACACCGGGCACCGTCAGCTCGCGCTGCAACGACGCCGCCGCGGCCGCGAAGGCGGGCACGCCGGGCGTGACGTCGTAGTCGATCCCCAGCGCGTCCAGCCGCCGCATCTGCTCGGCCATCGCGCTGAACACCGCCGGATCCCCGGAGTGCAACCGAGCCACGTCCAGGCCCCGCGACGAGGCCTCGACCAACTCGGCGACGATCTCGTCCAGCGTCAGCGACGCCGTGTCGACGAGACGCGCGCCGTCCGGGCAGAAGTCCAGCAGTTCGACGGGCACCAGCGCGCCCGCGTACAGGCACACCGGCGACGACTCGATCAACGAGCGTCCCCGCACCGTGATCAGGTCGGCGGCACCGGGGCCCGCCCCGATGAAGTGCACGGTCACTTGAGCACGCTCCACGTCGTCACGGGCATGTGCGGGCGCCAGCCGGTGAACCCGCCGACCGCCGACCCGCGGTTGACCGCGATCCGGACCAGGTCACCGCCGAGCCGCGCGTACCACTGCGCCACCACGGCCTCGGACTCCAGCGTCACGGCGTTCACGACCAGCCGCCCGCCGGAGGCCAGCGCGTCCCAGCACGCCTGCACCACGCCCGGCACGGTCAGCCCGCCGCCGATGAAGATCGCGTCGGGCTTCTCCAGCCCTTCCAACGCTTCCGGCGCGCGTCCGATGTGGACGTCCACACCCGGCACGCCCAAAGACGCCGCGTTGCGCACGATCCGCTCGGCACGTTCGGCGGACTGCTCAACGGCGATCGCCCGGCACGTCGGATGCGTCCGCGCCCACTCGATCGCGATGGAGCCCGACCCGGCTCCCACGTCCCACAGCAGCTGCCCCGGCAGCGGCGCCAATCTCGACAGCGAAATCGCCCGCACCTCGCGCTTCGTCAGCTGACCATCGGTCTCGTAAGCGTCGTCCGGCAAACCCGGCACGCGGGAGTATGCGTCGCCGGTGGGCTCCAGGGCAATGACGCACAACGGGTCCGCGTCCTCCCCGGACCACCGGTACACCCGTTCGGCGGGCCCACCCAGCTGCTCCAGCACGGTGATCGGCCCCGCCAGAGCGGCAACCGTTGCCGGGTCACCGCCCAGCACGAGCACCCGCCGCCCCGGCGTCAACACGGGTCGCAGCAGGTCAGGCGACCGCCCGACGAGCGACACGACCTCGACCTCGTTCAACGCCCACCCGAGCCGCGCGCAGGCCAGCGACACCGACGACGGGTGCGGGATGACGGAAACACGCGAGCCCAGCAACCGGACCAGGGTGGTGCCGATGCCGTGGAACATGGGGTCACCGGACGCCAGCACGCAGACGTCCCGGTACTTCTCGAACAACGCGGGCAAGGCCGGGACCAGCGGCGACGGCCAGGCCACGCGCTCCTGATCACCCGGCGCCGACGAGTCGCCGGTCCGCCCGAGATCCCTCGGCACCAGGTCCAGCTGCCGCGTGCTCCCCATCAACACCCGCGCGGACCGGATCGCGGCTTGCGCGGCCGGCGACAACCCGTCCCACCCGTCGGCCCCGATGCCGACCACGACGACGTCAGACGGTGCCGGTGACACGCTTCACCTGGATCTCGATCACCACGCGCTCGGGGTTGACCCGAGGCTGCTTGTACCTCAGCGCATACCGCCGCACGGCCTCGTCCACGGACGCCGCGTCCTCGCGAACGACCGCGGGCCCCTCCAGCGTCGACCACCGGCGACCGTCCACCTGGCACACCGCCGCGTAGCCGGCCTTGCGCACGTGCTTGACCTTCCACGACGCGCCGTGCGTGATGATCCGCGCGATGCCGTTCTCGGCGTCGAGCGTGACTCCCACCGGCACCACGTGGGGAGTCCCGTCGGGACGGACCGTGGACAACGTGCACAGGTGCCGTTCGGCCCAGAACTCGGCGAACTCGGCGCCCCGCTCGATCGACATGCCACGCATCATGCAATGCGATGCCCGCAGAACGAAATCGGGCCCGCCGACGGCTGCCGGCGGGCCCGTCGTCCCAGCGCTACGGGTAGTTGACGACGTTCACCGGCACCGTGCCCGGCGGCGTCACCCCGCCCACGTTGTTGATCACGTGGGTGATCGTTCCCTGGTAGTTGAGCGACACGGTGAGCAGGTTGTGCATCCTCACGCCGGACCGCTGCGGCACCTCGAAGGCGTTCTCGGCGCGCACCGAAGGGTTGACGTTGAAGAAGCAGTAGCTCCCCAGCCCCCACGCCTCGTGCGTGGTGACGTTGTCCCCGACCTTGTAGGCCGCGTACCCGGCCTGCCCGTTCGGCCTGTTCCACACCGCCTGGTTCGGCACGTCGTACGGCATCTCGTTCTGGAAGAAGATGGTCCGCCCGCGTTCGCCGTTCCAGATCACCTGGTACTTCTGGTAGTGCTCGACGAACAGGCCGGTCGCCAGCACGTCGTTGCCGTTCACCACCAGGCCCGTGTCACCGATCGCCTCGTTCCAGCCCCAGGTGCCGGCGTTGCCGTGGTCGGCGCGCCAGATCCAGGTGTGGTCGATGATCGTGTTGTGGCTGTTGACGACCAGGCTGTTGGTCGCCTTGCCCGCCACGGCCCCGCCGACCCGGAAGAACACGTCCTGCAACGTCGTCGGGTTGGACGCGTGGCTCGAAGACGAGCCGGACGGGCCGACCGTGAGCAGCGACGGAGACAGGGTCGTGCCCGCGTCGAACAGGATGCCCTTGATCCGCACGCCGTCGACGTCCGCGACCTGCATGGCGGTGACGCCGTTCTGCGGCACGATCGTCGCGTACCCGATGCCCAGGACGACGGTGTTCGGGCGGGTCACGTTGATCGTCTGGTCGACGTTGTAGATACCGGGCGTGAAGAACAGGTTGCAGCCCTGCGCCAGCGCCGCGTTGATCGTCGAGGCGGTGTCGCCGGCCTTGACGACGTAGAACTGGCTCATCGGCAACGAGGTTCCCGGCGTGCCGCCGTTGATCCACGAAGCCCCGGAAGCGTTGGTGCGCAAGGAAGGCAGGAACACCCGGTACTTGCCCGCCTCGAAGTAGAGGTAGGGCACGTCACGCGAGATCGGCGTCGTCGCGAGCGTCGTCTCCGGCGGCGACGGGAACGTGTTCGCGGGAGCGCCCGGCGTTCCGGAGAACACCATGTTCCAGACGCCGCCGTCCCAGCTGCCGTAGTTGGAATCACGCGTGTACCACTGCTGCTGCGAGACGGACGCCGTCTGACCGGACACGCGGGTGTCGGCCGTGTAACCACCACTCGCGAAGCCGTACGACGCCGGGTACAGCGCCAGGTTGCCGCGGATGTCCATGCGGCGGAACGGTGCGGCCTGCGCCACAGCCCACCGGTTGGTGCCGCTGCTCGGGTTGACCGCCATGTTCTCGGCCGAACGCCAGAAGTTCTGCAGCGCCACACCCTTGTCGGACTCGTTGAACGCGTCGACGGTGATGTCGCCGTTGATCACGACGTCACCGGGGTTGCGCCCGAGACCCGAGACCGACGTGTAGTAGCCGACGTCGTCGTGGACGTTGTAGGTGCCGGGCTTGAAGAGGTGCGCGACCCGGCGCGGCGCCATCTGCGCGGTCAGCGTGTCCTTCTGGTTGTTGAAGTCGGTGTCGAGCTGCGCCTGGATGCTCTGCGCCGACATGCTCGGGTCGAAGACGCGCGTGTTCGGCCCGAAGTTCGGCGTGTCCGACTGGACGCACCCCTCCTGCGTGCCGATCGTGTACGTCGCGCTCGCCACGGCGGAGTTCGTGAGGCCCGCCTTGATGCCGATGGCGTTGACGGTCCGGCTGGTGGGCACGGAGATCGGCCCGCTGTAGACGGGAGAGCTCGCGGTAGGTGTCAAACCGTCCACTGTGTACCGGATGGTCGCACCGCTCGTCGCGGTAGTGATCGTCACGGTCTGCCCGGACGTGTACGCGCCACCGGGCGGGCTGAACGACGGCGTCGCAACCTGCTGCGGTGTGCTGCCGTGGGTGTAGGTGAAGTGCGGGGTGTCGTACTGCGGCCCGCTCTTCTCGTAGGTGAACCAGTACTCGATCACCGTGCCCGACGACAGCGACCCGACGGTCTTCTGCCAGGTGCCGGCGTTGTTGGTCATGCGGAAGTTCTGCTGCGGAGTACCGGTGATCAGGTAGTGCACGTCGACGTAGAGGGCAGGGGTCGTCGGCGTGAAGTTGATCCTCGCCTGAGTGGCGTCCAGCGCCGTCACGTTCTGCGTGTAGTCCTCGGCCGCGGACGCGGCGGTGGACGACGCCAGTGACGGCAGGGCAATCGCTGCGGCGGCCAGGCCGGCCAGCCATCTCACCTTTGAGAGCGCTCTCACACCTGGAACGGTAAACACGAGATGTCGCTAAGCGAAAGATGCAAGCTGAGGGAAAGAAGAACCGGTCCCGCCACCGTTTTCACCCGAACGAGCGGCTTCTTGTATTGAATACAACCCATAGCGTCGACGCATGACTCCCTCCACCGCGTACAGCAGGGACCTGGGCGACGAGCTCCGGAGGCTGCGAGAGACGTGTACCGGCCTCAAGAGCAACGAACTCGCGAAGAAGCTCGGCTGGGACCCCAGCAAGATCTCCACCATCGAGCACGGCAAGGCGCGCGCCAGCGAGATCGACCTGATCCAGTTCTTGTCGATGTGCGGCAAGGACATCGACTACGTGATGGAGTTCAAGCGCCGGTACCACTACGCGTTCGACGACTACATCGTGCAGGTGTCGGACAACCTCCGCACGGTCGTGATGGCCGAGTCCACGGCCACGACCATCACGAGCTACTCACCGCAGTCGATACCTGGCCTGGTCCAGACTCCGGAATACGCTGATGGCCTCTACCGGATGACAGGACAGGTGACCGAGACCCGCATCCCGGACCTCGTCCAGTTCCGAACCGACCGCCAGACGATCCTCCGCCGACACAATCGGCCGACTTGCTTGTTTTACGTCCATGAGCATGCGCTGGAGCTTCAGGTCGGAAGCAGCGAGATCATGGAGGATCAGTACGCACGACTGCTGTTCAACACGCACACGATCCGGATCGTGCCTGCGGACGCGCCTCTGGCCGCCTCAAGTTGCGTCTTGTGGGAGTACGAGAAGGCTCGTCCCATCGCCTTCAGCGAGACCGACCTCACGCACGTGTTCGTGCAAGATCTGGGCGCGATCGCACGCACCCGGCTGCTTTTCGATCGCCTGGATCAGGTTTCCTTGGGTGCGGAACAATCGCGGAGCAAGCTGGCGGAGTACGTCGGCCGACCGCGAGAGGGACACGATGACTCAGGACCGCACCTGGCGTAAGAGCAGCTACAGCAACGGTACGGAAGAGGGCGAGTGCGTCGAGGTGTCACTGGCCCGCGACGCGCTGGTCCGGGACTCGAAGAACGCGAGCGGCGACGTCCTCGCGTTCTCCACCCCTGCCTGGAGCGCGCTCGTCGGCTGGATCGCCTCGCGCTGATCACGACAGCACGGAGGCCCACCCCCTGCGGCGGGGATGGGCCTCGCTCGTACTTCGCTGCGCTCTCAGCCGCCCGCAGGCGGTTGCGGCATCGGGACCGGCTTCGCGTCACGCATGCGTTCCTCGGTCCAGTAGTCCGGGTCGGTGTGCTCCGCCGGCCCGTCGGCCACTTCCGGACCGGCAGGCGCGGCCGGTCCACCCGAGCCCCGCAACCCGGCGATCACGGAGGCGCCCACCACGACAGTCGCCGCGACCAACGCCACCACCACAACCGTGCGGGTGCTCATGGAGCCTCCTTACGGAGTCTGGTTCTTCGCGTTGTTGAAGACGTCATTCACGTGACTGTCATAATACGGCCCGGAATTGTTTCCGTCCAGAAGTCCCTGGGTCGCACTGATGACGTAACCGAGGCCGTTGGGCTGGTAGTCCTCAAGCCACGGTCCACCACTGGCACCGCCGCCGAAATTGCAGCCGAGTCGATAGGCATTCGCGCCCGGCCACCGGTCGGTCGTTCCCCAGCAGTACCACTGCACCTGACCGTTGTCACGGTTTCCCGGGTAGCCGGCGACGTGCACGTAACGGCTGTAGCTGCCGTTGTACCGGAAGCCGTGGCCGCCCGCCGCGTTGACCACCTTCTGGCCGGAGCTGTTGGCGTAGGTCACCACCCACGCGAAGTCGCGCTGCCAGTCGTTGCGGACCGACCAGCCGGTGGAGTAGTGGAACCAGTAGGCGGCGAACCGTCCACGCGGCTCGGAGCCGTTCTGGTAGCCCGGGATGAAGACCCAGTTCCGCATGACCTGGCCGTTGCCGCCACCCACGACCGCGCAGTGGCCAGCGGTGACGACGAGGCTCTTGGAGGCGCTGTTCACGGCACTGCCGGAGCACTGGTAGCCGCCGTTGTTCCTCGGGTCGACGAAGTAGATCTTGCCGGTGGTGTAGGAGAACCAGGCGTCCTGGGTCGACGGGCCGCCCGTCACCGACGGTGCCTCCGGGACGGAGCCGGTCCCGGCTTTCCCTGCCGGAGCCTGAGCCGACGTCTTCGCGTCAGTGTTCCTCGGGCCGGCGGTGGCTACGGCGGGCTTGGCCGCGGCGATCCGTTCCGGCGTCCAGTACTCGCTGACGATCCGCTGGGCTTCGGCGGAGGAAACCTTGCGCTCGGCGCGAGCGCCCTCGTCCCACACGACTGCGGACGAGCCGACGATCGAGTCCGCTTTCGCCGCAGATTCGGCATTCGCCGGAACGGCGACCGCTATTGACGCGACAAGCGTCAGTCCGGAGAAAACGCCAATGATCGATCTTCGGGCGAATATCATTGTTCCCCCCTCAGGAACTGATTTCACACTGGCACTCGCCAGCCAGTACAGCACGGTAACGAGTCGATTTCAGCCCAACAACCGCCTACTGGCGCAATGAGCTTATTCCGTGTCGCACAGAAAGGAAGACGAAAGTTGCAAGAACCCTTCACGCCCGAACGAATCCGCTTACTGCATGTTGGTGACGTGCTGGTGCGTCGGATCGGCGGCACACGAGTAGAGCTGGAGGTTGTAACCGCGGCGAGGGTGATCAGGTACCCCGGTTCTCGTTGAGGTAGTTGTAGATCGTGTACCGGGTGACCTCCAGGACACCCGCCAGGTGGTCGACCGAGTCGCGGATCAGGAAGAACCCGGCCTCGTCCAGCACCCGCACGACCTGCGACTTGTGCACCTTCTTCATCAGCTCGACGGGCACGCCGACGTCCGCGATCGCCTTCTCCACCAGCACCCGCTGCAACGTGTCCACGTCCTGGGGGAAGGACTCCACCGGCCCGGACGCCTCGTGCGCCGCGAGCTTGTTGACGCACAAGCAACCCACGGCGACCCCGGACGCGTCGCGCACGAACGTCGTCGACGACCAGATCGCGCGCCCGTCCGGCGCATACGTCTCGTAGCCCGGCATGTCCGTGGTCGTGCCGCGCCGAACCAGGCCCAGCAACAGGTCCGTCATCGGCCCGCCCACCTGGCGGCCGGTCAGCGAGCCAGCGATCGCGATGATGGAGTTCGGCAACCGGGACAGGTCGTGCACCACGACCTCGGTGTCCGGGCCGAGCGCCGAGGCGAGCGAGTCCACCGTCGGCACCAGCGCCGACAACGCCGCCGGCACCGGCGAGGAAGCGGTCCCGGACAACGACTTCAGGGCGGCGCGGACCCGTTCGAGAGTCCCGCGCGACGTCGTGGCGTGCGGGGACAACCGGACGTGCTCCGGCCGAACGGTCGCCGTCACACCGAAAGCGTTCAACGTCTCCCCCACCACGGAAGCGGCTTCGGACATCGTGAACGCCAGGATTCCCGCCCGCCGGTCGCGCGCGGAGACGATCTCGCCGCCGCACGACAACACGATCTCCTCCAGCTCGGCGACGATCTCCGCCACCGCGGTGTCCAAAGCCGGGACGCCCGCGAGCTCGACCAGTTCCAGTGCCTCCGCGAACGCCCCGGACACGACCGGCGAAAGGTTCGTGATGTTCCACGCGGCGGCATCGGGAGCGGGCTCGTGCACGGCGTTGTCGAACAGGCCGGCGTCCAAAGCACCCGTCCAGCCCGACAGCACGGGCGACAGCCGCTCCAGCGCACGGTCGGACAACACGACGAAACCGGTGCTCCACCCCGCCCGCAACCACTTCTGGCCACCGACCACCAACACGTCGGCGAGCTCCCACGGCTCGTCGGCCACGCCGAAGCCCTGGATGCCGTCCACGATCAGCAGCCGATCGCCGACGACCTCGCGCAACGCCGCCAGGTCCGCGCGGTAGCCGGTGCGGAAGTCCACAGCGGACACCGACAACGCGGAAACCTCGGGAGTCAGCTCCGCAGCAACGGCCTCGCGTGTCACCGGACCGTCCAGCACCACCGACGGCAGGCCTGCCCGCACCCACGGGTAGGTGTTGGACGGGAACTCCGCCGCGCTGTACATGACCGTGCCGGACAGCCCGAACGCCGCCTGGAACAGGCCGATCGACGTGTTCGGCACCAGCGCCACGTGATCGGTGTCGGTGCGGCACAACCGCGCGACGGCGGCCTTCACCCGTTGTTCCTCGCGCATCAGCGTGTCCACTGTGGAGGGACCGGCGAGCGAGGCCTGGTCCATCAGGCGCGAGGTGGCCGTGACCACCGGGAGCGACGGCGGGCCGAAGCGGGCGAAGTCGAGGTACCCCTCCGGTTCGCGGAACTGGGCGAGGTACGAGGCGTCGATCAACTCAGAGCACCTTTGCGAGGAACTGTTGCGTACGTGGCTGCTGCGGATTGTCCAGCACGTCGGCCGGTGTGCCGGTCTCCACCACCGCTCCGTCGACGAGGAACACCACGCGGTCGGCGACCGAGCGGGCGAAACCGATCTCGTGAGTGACCACGATCATCGTCATGCCGTCGCGGGCCAGCGAGGTCATCACGTCGAGCACCTCGCCGACCAGCTCCGGGTCCAACGCGGACGTGGGCTCGTCGAACAGCATCAGCTTCGGTTTCATCGCCAGCGCGCGGGCGATCGCAACACGTTGCTGCTGGCCGCCGGACAGCTGCGCCGGATAAGCCAAGGCCTTCTCCGCGAGACCCACCCGTTCCAGCAGCGCCAGCGACTCCGCGCGCACCTCGGCGCGGTCCCGCCGCAGCACCTGGACCGGGCCCTCCATGACGTTCTCCAGCGCCGTGCGGTGCGGGAACAGGTTGAACCGCTGGAACACCATCCCGACCTCACGGCGTTGAAAAGCCACCTCGTGTTCGCGCAGCTCGTACAGCTTCCCGCCGGACGCGCGGAACCCGACCGGCACGCCGTCGACCCAGATCCGGCCGGCGTCGATGGTCTCCAGGTGGTTCACACAGCGCAAGAAGGTGCTTTTGCCCGCACCGGACGGCCCGAGCAGGCACACGACCTCACCGCGCCCGACCTCCAGGTCGATACCGCGCAGCACCTCGGTGTGGCCGAACGACTTGCGGACTCCCACGGCCTCAACGAGGGCCATACGCACGCTCCAGGTAGTGCTGCCCGATCGACGCGAGGGACACCATCACGAGGTACCAGGCCGCGGCGGCGAACAGGGTCTCCATGATCTCCAGGTTGCGCGAGGAGATGTTGTTCGCGGCGTGGATGAGCTCCAGGAAGGCGATCACCGACGCCATCGAGGTGCCCTTGATCATGTTGATGAAGTTGTTGCCGGTCGGTGGGATGATCACCCGCATCGCCTGCGGCAGGACAACCCTGCGCAACGTCGTCAGCGGGGTCATGCCGATCGACTTCGCCGCCTCGGTCTGACCGGGATCGACGCTGGTCAGGCCCGCGCGGACGATCTCGGCCATGTAGGCGCTCTCGTTCAGGCCGAGACCCAGCAACGCCGCCACGAACGCGGTCATCACGACGTTGGTGGGCACGGTGAACAACATCGGGATGCTGATGTTCTTGAACACCAGCGCGAGGTTGAACCAGATCAGGATCTGCAGCAGCACCGGCAGCCCGCGGAACAACCAGATGTAGCCGACCGCGAACCACCGCGCGACGGGGTTCGCCGAGAGCCGCATCAACGCGACCACGACCCCGAGCACGATCGCGCCGCCCTGCGCGCAGACGGCCAGCACGATGGTGTTGAGCAGGCCTTCCAGCATCACGGGGTGCGTGAAGAACCCCGGCACGTCCTCCCACTGGATCTGCGCCTCGGCCATCGCCCAGCCGAGACCGGCGATGATCAGCAGGATCATCGCGCCGCTGAACCACCGCCATGGGTGGCGCAACGGCACGACGACCAGATCATCCCTCAGATCATCTGGGCGGAGATCACTTGCCATTGATCGCGGCCTTGGTGATCGCACCCTGCTTGATGTCCCACGTGGTGAGGATCTTGGTGTAGGTGCCGTCGTCGATCAGCGACTGCAGCGCCGCCCTGATCGCCTCGGACAGCTTCGCGTTCTTCTTCGCGACGCCGATGCCGTACGGGCCACCGTTGATCGGCGCGAGCGGCACGACCTCGAAGTACTGGCCGTCACCGGCGGTCTTGGCGACGTACACGGCGGTCGGCAGGTCGTTGAGGATCGCGGCGACCCGGCCGGTGCGCAGCTGGTTCTGGTTGCCGGTGTCGCTGTCGGTGACGCTGAGCTGCACCTCGGGCTTGCCCCGGTCGAGGCACTTCTGGCTCTGCTCCTTGGCGAACTGCTCCTGCGAGCTGCCGAGGTTGACCGCTACGCCCTTCCCGCACAGGTCGTCGGGTTCCTTGACGCCCTGCGGGTTGCCCTTCTGCACCATGATCGTGATGCCGGACGTGAAGTAGTCGACGAAGTCGATCTTCTGCTGGCGCTCGGCGGTGTCGTTCATCGCGGCCATCGTCACGTCGACACGGCCGGTCTCCAGGCTGGTGATCAACGAGCTGAACGCCATGTCGCTGTGCTCGGCCCTGAGCCCGAGCTTGGCGGAGATCGCCTTGATCAGGTCGACCTCCGACCCGAGCGGGGTCTTGCCGTCCTGGTCGTAGAAGTTGTTCGGCGGGTTCTGGATGTTCGACCCGACCTTCAACGTGCCGGCCGACGCGATCTCGGGCGGCAGCATCGCGGCGAGCTTGTCGTCCTTCTTCACCGAGCCGAGGTCGGACGACGGAGGCGTGGACGTCTGCGAAGGACTGTCAGACGTGGACCCGCAGGCGGCGAGCCCCAGTACGAGCAGCGAGGTCACGAGCAGGCGCGGCATCATGGCGGGGACCGTACAACGATACGTTGAAGCCGTCCACAAAAAGTTGAAACGATGAACGGCGCTTTCGTTCACCTCAGGTGGACAAAAGCGCCGTTCATCCGGCGTGACCGGCGGCACCTGGGGAATTCCGTTGACGGCTGCTTCGTTGGACGGGGTGCCCCAGCAAAACGAGGAGGACCAACATGGCGACGGTCGAGCTGACCACTGAGAACTTCAACGACGTGGTCGGCGGCTCCGGCATCGTCCTGGTCGACTTCTGGGCCGAGTGGTGCGGTCCGTGCCGCGCGTTCGCGCCCACGTTCGAGGCCGCGTCCGAGAAGAACGAGGACATCACCTTCGGCAAGGTCGACACCGAGGCGCAGCAGGAGCTGGCGGCCACGTTCGGCATCCGGTCGATCCCGACGCTGATGATCGTGCGGGAAGGTGTCGTGCTGTTCTCGCAGCCGGGTGCGTTGCCGGGCAACGCTTTGGACGACCTGATCGAGCAGGCTCGCAAGGTGGACATGGAAGAGGTTCACGCGAAGGTCGCGGAGGCGCAGCAGCAGGGCTGATTGACGCAGGTCGACGGTGGGTAATCGACCTGCATGAACACCGACACGTCGACCGCTCAGCTGGTGAACCAGCTGTCCGAGCAGGTGAGCAGGCTCGCGCGCGATGAGATCCGTCTCGCGGTCGTCGAGCTGAAGGACAAGGGCAAGCACGCCGGTGTCGGCGCCGGGATGTTCGGCGTGGCCGGCGTGTTCGCGTGGTGGGGCGGGCTGAGCGTCGTCGCCGGCCTGATCCTGCTGCTCGCCCTCGTCGTACCGCCGTGGGCGGCCGCGTTGATCGTCGCGGCCGCCCTTCTGCTGTTCGCGGGCATCTTCGCGCTCGTCGGCCGCGGCCAGGTCAAGCAGGCCGCGCCCCCGGTGCCCAGGCAGGCGATGGACAACGTCCAGCGTGACATCGCGACGATCAAGGAGAGCGCACACCGATGAGCGACCCCAAGGAACAGCTGCAACGCGACGTCGAGCGCACCCGCCGCGAGCTCGGCGAGACCGTGGAAGCGTTGGCGCACAAGGTCGACGTGCCCGGTCGCGTGAAGGAGCAGGCGCACGAGACGGTCGTGCGGATGACCGCCGCCACGAACCAGGCGATCGAGTCGCTGCCGGATCCCGTGGCGCAGCAGGTAGAGAAGGCACGCCGTCACCCCGGAGCGATCGCGGCGGCACTGATCGCCCTCGTCGTGGCGATCTGGGCGATTTCCAGGAGGAACCGATGAAGCTCTTGTACCGGCCGCTGGGAATGCTGTTCGGCGCGCTGGGAGGTTTCCTCGCCACCGCGATCTTCGGCCAGATCTGGAAGCTCGTGGCCGGCGACAAGGAAGCGCCCAGCGCCACGATGCGCAACCGCGCGTGGACCGAGGTGCTGGTGGCCGCGGCGTTGCAGGGCGCGATCTTCGGCCTGGTGAAGGCCGCGATCGACCGCGGTGGCGCCAAGGGCTACCAGAAGCTGACCGGCGAGTGGCCCGGCGACGAAGAGGACTAGCGGCGCCGCGAAACGAGACGCGCAGGTTCACGGCGGTCGTTTCGCGACCTAACCTGACCGGCGATGACTCGTCAGCTGCGGGCTCGGGCGCTGTCGTCGAGGTTCGAGCCGCTCACCGCCGTTCCGGAGGACCCGGCTCGCGCGCGGCTGGGCGTCGTGCGGTTCGCCGGCACGTCGTTCAACCCGGTGCTGCGGGCCGGGCATCCGGAGCTGACGGTCCACCTCGCCGAGGAAGGCCGCGAGTTCGCGGAGGTCTGGACGAGCTCGCGGGGCGTGGAATCCGGTGAGCACAAGGCGATCGCGTACGCCCACGACGGCGAGTACCTGTTCTGCGCCGGGCGGATTCCGCCGTGCGACGAGCACACCTACGCCGGCCGGCTCGCGTTCCGCGCGGCGCTGGAGCTCGCCGCCAAGCTCGGCTACCACCACGTCTTCCGGATGTGGAACTACCTGCAGGACCTCACCCCGCGCATGTACCGCGAGTTCCTGCTGGGCCAGGCCGAGGCGTTCGCGAAACGCCCGGTGACCTGGAGCGGGCTGACAGCGGCCACGGTGGTCGGCACGCGCGGAGGCGGGATCGCGTTCCACTTCCTGGCCTGCCGCAGCCCGAAGCCGGTCACGATCATCGCGCCCAGCGGAGCGCGCGGCGTCTACCTGCACGGGCGGCTGTACTTCTCGGCGCCGACGCTGGACGACGCGGAGCACCTGATGAGCGCGGCGAACCTCGCGAACTGGGGTGTCGAGGACGGGTTCGGGTTGCACGACGTCACGTCGCTGAAGGTCTTCGGCCCGCAGCCAGCGGATCTGCTGCTGGCGCGAGTCGAGGCCGACACGCGCCTGGATCCCGCGGCGAGCGTGGCACATCTGCAGGCCACGCTGCTGCGGGAGGACCACGCGACGGAGTTCGAGGGCGTCGCCGGTTAGTTCAGCGACCGCTTGAACACTCAACTATTCTGGCTCGCATGCCACAGCCAGAAGGTGCGGAGCTCGAAGCCATCAGGGCCAAGCGCGACGAGCTGCGCAAGCAGTACGTGAAGCCGCTCGACGAACGCGGCGGCTCGCCTACGCAGGGCGTGCACCACATCGCGTTGATCTGCAAGGACGTCGAGGAGACGATCCGCTTCTACCAGGAGTTCCTCGGCTTCCCGCTCGTGGAGCTGGTGGAGAACCGCGACTACCGCGGCTCCAGCCACTTCTTCTTCGACCTCGGCAGCAAGAACCTGCTGGGGTTCTTCGACTTTCCTGGCCACGACCACCCGCCGTTCTCCGAGACGATCGGCGCGGTGCAGCACCTCGCGCTGTCCATCTCCCCCGAGCGGTTCGACGAGATCAAGGCCAAGCTGGACGACGCCGGGATCGAGTACCTGGGGCCGGACCGGGGCGTCGAGGACAGCCTGTACATCCGCGACCCCAACGGTGTAGGGATTGAGTTCTACCGGGAGAAGCTCGGCGAGTTCGAAGGCACGACCCTGATCAGGTGAGAACGGAGTCGCAGTGGCGCAAGAGGTCAAGGGCATCGTCGCCCGTGGCAAAGGTCAACCCGTCGAGCTGACCTCGGTGCTGGTGCCCGATCCCGGACCCGGCGAGGCCGTGGTGAAGGTCCAGGCGTGCGGTGTCTGCCACACCGACCTGCACTATCGCGAGGGCGGCATCAACGACGAGTTCCCGTTCCTGCTGGGCCACGAGGCCGCGGGTGTCGTGGAGTCCGTCGGCGAGGGCGTGAAGGACCTGGAGCCAGGCGACTTCGTGGTGCTGAACTGGCGCGCGGTGTGCGGCACGTGCCGTGCGTGCCGTCGTGGCAAGCCCTGGTACTGCTTCTCGACGTTCAACGCCTCGCAGCCCATGACGCTGACCGACGGCACGAAGCTGTCGCCGGCGCTGGGCATCGGCGCGTTCGTCGAGAAGACGCTCGTCCACTCGGGACAGTGCACGAAGGTCGACCCGTCCGCGCGTGCGGCCGCCGTCGGCCTGCTGGGCTGCGGCGTGATGGCCGGTGTCGGCGCGGCGATCAACACCGGTGGCGTCACCCGTGGCGACTCGGTGGCCGTGATCGGCTGCGGCGGTGTCGGTGACGGCGCCATCGCGGGCGCCCGCATCGCCGGTGCCGCGAAGATCATCGCGGTGGACACCGACCCGCGGAAGCTGGAGTGGGCCAAGGGTTTCGGCGCCACGCACACCATCAACGTCCGCGACGTCGACGACGTGATCACCGAGATCCAGCGGCTGACCGACTCGTTCGGCGCGGACGTCGTGATCGACGCGGTCGGCCGCCCGGAGACGTGGAAGCAGGCCTTCTACGCCCGCGACCTCGCCGGAACCGTGGTCCTGGTGGGTGTTCCGACGCCGGACATGAAGCTCGAGATGCCGTTGATCGACTTCTTCTCGCGCGGCGGTGCGCTGAAGTCCTCGTGGTACGGCGACTGCCTGCCCTCGCGGGACTTCCCGATGCTCGTCGACCTGTACCAGCAGGGCCGCTTCGACCTCGACGCGTTCGTCAGCGAGGAGATCCCGCTGGACGGCGTGGAAGCGGCGTTCGAGAAGATGCACCACGGCGAGGTGCTGCGATCGGTCGTGGTCTTCTGATGTCGTTGCGCGTTGACCACACCGTCACGTCCGGCACGTTCTCGCTGGACGGTGAGACCTTCGACGTGGACAACAACGTCTGGGTCGTCGGGGACTCCTCGGAGTGCGTCGTCATCGACGCACCGCACGACGTCGACGCGATCCTCAAGGTCGTGGACGGCCGTCGCGTGGTGGCGATCCTGCTGACGCACGCCCACGACGACCACGTCCGCGTCGCGCCGGACCTGGCCCACGCCACGGGCGCGCCGCTCGCCCTGCACCAGGCGGACCACGTGGTGTGGTCGCTGACCCACACCGGCGTGATCCCGCACCAGTCGCTGGAGGACGGCCAGGTCATCACCGTCGCCGGCGAACGGATTGAAGTGCTGCACACGCCGGGCCACTCACCCGGCGCGGTGTGCTTCTACGTGCCGTCGCTCGGCGCGGTGTTCACGGGTGACACGCTGTTCCAGGGCGGGCCGGGCGCGACGGGCCGGTCGTTCTCGGACCGGCCGACGATCGAGAAGTCGATCAGGGAGAAGCTGCTGACGCTCCCCGGCGACACCGTGGTGCACACGGGCCACGGCCCCGACACCACGATCGAAGCTGAAATCTTCTAGAACCGCGGAGGCCGCTTCTCCAGGAACGCCGACACGCCTTCCGCGTAGTCGGCACTGGAGGCGGCCTCCGCGTACAGCGCCCGCACGAAGTCGTCCTCGTGCCCGCCGTCGATGATCGAGTTGATGATCTTCTTGGCGCCCCGCACGCTGACCTGCGCGCGCCCCGCGATCTGTTCGGACAGCTCCTTCACGCGGGCGTCGAGCGACTCCACGACCTCGTTGACCAGACCGATCCGCAACGCCGTCGCGGAGTCGATCAGGTCGGCCGAGAACAGGATCTGCTTCGCCCACGCGGGCCCGACCGCGTCCACGAGCGCCTTGGTGGACGTGAAGTTGTAGACGATGCCGAGCTTCGCGGGCGTGATGCCGAACCGCGCGTCCGCCGCCGCCACCCGGATGTCGCAGGCGAGGGCGATCTCACACCCGCCGCCGACGCAGAAACCGGAGATCGCGGCGATCGTCGGTTTGTCCAGTTGTGCGATCGCGCGCTCTCCGTTGTGGACAGCTTCGCCGTAGTGCGCTGCGCCTTCCGGGCCCCTGCGCAACGTCGAGAACTCGGCGATGTCGGCACCGGCGGAGAAGTGCCCACCGCCCCGGATGACGAGCACCCTGAGGCTCTCATCAGCGGAAACGCGATCCATGATGCCCGGCAGCGCCGACCACATCTCGTAGCTCATCGCGTTGCGCTTGGCCGGCCGGTTGATCGTCAACGTGGCGACCGGACCGGCCGCGGACAGCTCCAGGAACTCGCTCACAGGCCGCACGATACCGACCGTCCGCCTTGTAAAGTCCCCTGCCGGAGACGGGAGGGCACGTGACCGCGGCAGGCATCGGCGCCTCGACACTGCGCACGTTCGCGGTGCGGTTGCGCACCAGTGCGCCGGTCTCGGCGCGCATCCTCTCGGAGCTCGCGAGCGAACTCGACCGCGGCGGCCCGGTGGCCGACCTGATCTGCTCGCACAGCGCCGTGCACAGCCCGTTGTTCGGCATCCAGGCACTGGCCGGGGTGCGGTTGCTGATGCTGTCGGGCAAGGCGCCGGAACTGAGCCAGCGCTTCGCCAGCGCGCACGCCGCCGCGATGGCCGGCGACTCCGACTCGGCGGCGCTGCTCGCGTGGCTCGCGGCCAAGCGCGCGATTGTCGAGAACCCCGGCGAGATCCTGGCGGCACTGGACCGCACGGTGCAGCAGCACCAGCCGAAGACGGCCGGGTTCCTGTTGCGCGGCCTGACGATGATCGGCGCGCCGAAGGTCCGGCTGCTCGAACTGGGCGCGTGCGCGGGCCTCAACCTGATCCTCGACCACTACCGCTGGTTCGGCCTCGGCTGGGAGTGGGGCGACAAGGACTCGCCGGTGCGCCTGGCCGCCGCCGGACCGCGCCCGCCGAAGCTCGAGATCGTCGACCGCTTGGGCTGCGACCTGCAGCCGCGCGACCCGGCCGACCCCAGGCACGCGATGATCCTGCACTCGTTCATCCCGCCGGAACACGACTCGCTGCGGTGGGACCTCGACGACGCCATCGAGCTCGCGGCCGAGGTCGGGGTGAAGGTCGAACGCTCCCCCGCTGGCCGGTGGCTGCGCGAGAACCTCGTGCCGCCGGTCGAACCCGGTACGTACACGGTGATCTGGCACAGCTCGTTCTGGGCGTACCTGACCGAGGACGAGCGCAACGAGATCGAGACGACGCTGACCGCGGCGGCGGGCGCGATGCCGCTGGCGCGGGTGTCGTACGAGTCCACCGACTTCCGTTCGACCCCGCGTCTCACGGTCACGATCTACAGCTGAGTCGCCTTGAGCTGGAAGGCTTTCAGCGCCTCGTCGATCGCCGGGTCGTGCCACCGCTGGAGGTTGACCGCGAGCGTCACCTGCCGCCTGCCGTCCGCGCTGTGGAACGACCACGTGCCCGCGCCCCACACCGAACCGTCGTGCCCCCAGAACTCCCCGTGCCGGTGCAACCCGAGCCCGTACTCGACGGTCGAACCGTCGAAAGCGACCACCGGCCTCGTCTTCTGCATCTCCGCCAACGACTTCCGGGACACGACCTTGCCGTCGAGCAGCGCGGAGAAGAACAGGTTGAGGTCCTCCACGGTCGAGATCAGCGAGGCCGACACGCCGACCCACGACATGTCGTAGACGCTGTAGTCGCGCGGCGGGTCCAGCAACCCGAACAACGCCTCGTACATCGGCGGGTGCGGCCCCTCGATGCGCGTTCCGGTGGGGAACATGGTGTTGTGCAGCCCGGCGCGTTCGATGACGTGGCGCGTGATCCACCGCTCGGCCGTCATGCCGGTGACCTTCTCGATCAGCCTGCCCAGCAACAGGTACCCGGTGTTGGAGTAGGTGCCCGGTGGGACCGCGGGCGCGTCGACGCCCAGCTTGATCAGCTCTCGCGGGTAGAAGTGCCGGAACTGGTTGTCCTCCAGGCTTTGCGACGATCCCTCCAGCAGCGACGGGAAGGCGAGGAACCGGTAGTCGGCCAGGCCGCTCGTCATGTTCAGGAGCGTGCGGACCGTGGCGTCGCCGTGCACCGGCGTGTCCAGCCCGATCTTGCCGCGTTCCACCAGCTGCATGATCGCGGCGGCGGTGAACGTCTTGGTGACACTGCCGATCCGGTGCCGCACGTCCGGCGTGACGTCGCCCGCGGCGCCACGCCACACCTCGCCGTTCTCCCGCACTTCCGCCCACACACCGGGAACTCCCGCCCGGTGAATCGCCTCCAGTTCGGCCTTCACGCGAACGCCCTCCTCAGCACGGCGCCGATCTCGGCGAACTGGCGTTGCGACACGTCGGCGGACAAGAGCGCTTGTGAGCCGTGGAAAGTGCCCGGCCACTGGTGCAGCTCGACCTGCACGTCCGACTGCATGAGCCTGGTCGCGTAGGCGATGTCCTCGTCGCGGTTCGGGCAGAACTCGGCGCTCGCGATGTACGCGGGCGGCAGGTCGGACAGGTCCTCGGCGCGTGCCGGTGCCGCGTACGGCGTGGCGGGCTGCCCGCCCAGGTAGTGCGCCCACGCCTGGACCGCCTTGGCGCGGGTGTACCAGGGCGTGTCGGTGAAGTGCCGCGCCGACCACGTCGTGAGCCGGTCGTCGAGACCCGGCTGGTGCAGCAGCTGGAACCGGATGGGCGGCCCCTGCTCGTCGCGGGCTTTGAGTGCCAGCGCCGCCGCCAGCCCGCCGCCCGCGCTGTGCCCGGCGACGGCGAGGAGGTCCGGGTCGTCGGCGTTCTCGTGCGCCCACAGCAGCACCGTCCACGCGTCGTCGAGCGCGGCGGGGAACGGGTTCTCGGGCGCCAGCCGGTAGCCCACGGAGATCACCGTCGCCTGCGACCGTGCGGCGACTCGGGACGCCCACGGGTGTTCGGTCTCCACGTCACCGATGCACCAGCCACCGCCGTGCATCCAGACGACCGTGCCGTGCGCGTCGTGCGGCCGGTAGATCCGCACCGGCACGTCGGGGTCGCCGGGCACCAGCCGGTCCTCGACCTCCATCCCGTCCGTCTCCGCGGGGATGCCGCCCGCGAGCTCGGCCAGGAACGCCCGTTCCTTCACCACGTCGGTCAGCTCGGCCTTCGGGAAGAACGGGATGAACGCTTCCAACTCGGGATCCATGCCGACCATCTTCACGATCTTCAGGCCCTGCTTCAGCCGACGCCTGTCGCACGATCCGGGGTCATGGCGCGCCATTCGTCGCTATGGTCGCGGCATGGAGGCCTTGGCGACCCGGCTGTCGAACCTGGACTCGCACGTCGAGGGCGCGATCAGAGTCGTGATGTTCTACGACACCCTGATGCGCCGCCGCGTCGACCTCCCCGCCCTGGCACGGGCGTCGGCGGGCCTGGCGGAGTCCGTGGCGGGCATCCGCCTGCACAGCACGGGTCAGGTGATCCGCATGTCGCCGGGCGGCACGCCGGCGGGCGGTGAGGCGGTGGTGTCGTCGCGGAGTCCGATCCTGCTGGACGAGGAGGAGATCGGCGAGGTCTGGCTGGAACGCGCCGGCGCGGGCCCGCTCGACGAGGTGGTGCTGGACCGGCTCGCGCTCGCGGCGGCGGCCGTCGTGGAGCGCTACGGACCGGCCCGGACGACGATGGCCGACCCGGCGCTGGTCGAGCTGGTGGTGAGCGCCGGCAGCGACGAGGCGGGACGCGCACGGGCGTTGCGGCTGCTGGGGTTCGCGCCGGGCCAGCGGGTGCAGGTGGTGGCGGTGAGCTCGGACCTCGCGTTGGACCGAGTGGCGGCTGTGGTGTGTCCGGGGCACCTTGTGAAGGCAGCTCTCGTCGACGGAACAGGAATCCTGCTCGCCACGCGTCTCGGCGACTTCCCACCCGGCGTCCACGCCGGCATCGGCTCCGACCCCCACCCCGCCCGCGCCTGGTCCGAAGCCCAGACCGCGCTGCGCTTCACCACCACCCGCACCCCCGTCGTCCACCACCCCGACCTCGGCGCCCTCGCCCTCCTGGCCCACGTGCCCGCCGAAACCCTGCGCGCCAACGCCGACGTCACCGCGGTCGCCGCGCTGTCCGCCGAAGACCTCGACACCCTGGACGCCTACTGCGCCACCGGATCGCTGCGCCGCGCCGCCGACCTGCTGCACCTGCACCACAGCAGCGTCTCCCGCCGCCTGGAGCAGATCGGCAAGGTCCTCGACGTCACCGACCTGGCCCGCGCCAAGCTCGCCCTCGCCGCGTTCCGCCTGTTGTGAGGCTCGCCGAAAACGTTTACAGTTTTTCAGCAACGCCGCCGTTCGCCTCCGAGGAAGAGGACGTCGAATGGACGGCAGGATCACCCGTCGGCTGCTGATGAAGTCCACCGTCGTGGCCGCGATCGCCACGCCCGCGCTCACCAGGACCGCGGTCGCGGTGCCCGACCTGCCCTGGCCGGCCGCCACCGAGATCGTGCGGAACACGAAGCTCCCGTCGTTCCCCGACAAGAACTTCGACGCGACCGCGTACGGCGCCAAGGGCGACAACAAGACCGACAACACCGAAGCGTTCAAGAAGGCCATCGCCGCCTGCAACGCGGCGGGCGGCGGCCACGTGATCGTGCCTCGCGGAACCTACGTGACAGGCGCGATCCACCTGCTGAGCAACGTCGACTTCCACCTGGAGGACGGCGTGCTGCTCAAGTTCTCCGGTGACGCCTCGAAGTTCCCGACCGTGCTCACGCGTTACGAGGGCATCGAGTGCATGAATCGCTCCCCCATGATCTACGCCCACCGGCAGACCAACATCGCGCTCACCGGCAAGGGCACGCTCGACGCGGGCGCCACCGGGAGCTGGAACAAGGGCAGCGACCGTTCGTACCTGGAGTCGTTGGTGGCCAAGGGAACCCCGCCGGAGAAGCGCGTGGTTCCCGGTTCCGGCAAGAACATGCGCTCCACGTTCGTCGAGCCCTACGACTGCGACACCGTGCTGATCCAGGGAATCACCCTGAAGAACCCCAAGTTCTGGCAGATCCACCCCACGCTCTGCAAGAACGTCACGGTCGACGACGTGCACACCGACCCGTCGACGGCCGCCAACAACACGGACGCATGCGACCCCGAGTCGTGCGATCACGTCGTGATCTCCAACAGCGATCTCGGCGCGCACGACGACAACGTGGCCATCAAGTCGGGCCGCGACGAGGACGGCAGGCGGATCAACGTGCCGTGCCAGAACATCGTCGTCGTCAACTGCCGCATGAACGGCAACTGGGGCGCCATCACGTGCGGCTCCGAGCAGACCGGCGGCATCCGCAACGTCTACGGCTACAAGCTGAACTGCGTCAACGCCACCAAGTTCGCGCTGTACGTCAAGTCCAACACCAAACGCGGCGGCTTCTCGCAGAACATCAACCTGGACAGCGTCTCCGGCACGTTCGGGCGCGCCTTCGTCTACGTCACCACGACCTACAACTCGCAGACGGGCAGCAACGTGCCGAAGTTCGGCCCGTTCTCCGTCTCGAACTCCAGCTGCACCAAGGCTTCCAAGGTCCTCGACGTGTCCGGTCTCGCACAGGAACACGTCAAGGGCCTGGAAGTGCGCGACAGCAAGTTCAACGGTGTCGGCTCCACCACCAACACCGTCAAGAACGTCGACGGCCTGAAGTTCACCAACGTCACGGCGAACGGCAAGCCGATGACGAAGTAGGTGTCAGGCGGCCCGCGGGTACATGCGGGCCATGCCGGGCGGCGCGGCGAAGGGTGCCCACGTGCCCTCCGCCTGCGCCAGCCGGTCAGCCACCACCCACAGAACGGTGGCGTTGAAGCCGTAGCCCAGGTGCGAGGACGACACCTGGACGCTTTCGCGCCGCGGTCCCGGTTCCTCGACGCACGACTCCCACGACACGATCCCGTCCGTCTTGGAGAAGATCGACGTGGCGGGCACCGGGATCGGCGGCCGCGTCGACTCCAGGGGCGGGAACTCGTCGCGCGGGATGTGCAGGCGCGAGAACAACGCGAAGGCCGGCATCGCCCGTGACTGCACGGGATCGCTCATGTTGTACGGCGATCCGAGCGTGATCACCTGGCGCACGCGGTGCGGGTGGTCGCGCGCCATCTCGCGCGCGAAGATCCCGCCGAGCGACCAGCCGACGATCGACACCGGCCCGCCGTGGGCGTCGGAGACCTTCTTGACCAAGGCGTGCATGCCGTCGACGGCCTTGCGCGTCGGCCCGATGTTGCGGCCCAGGCCCCACCGGTGCACGTCGTAGCCCAAACCGGACAGGAACCGGCGCAGCATCACCGTGGAGGAGTCCGCGGCGCCGAGGCCGGGGAACACGAGGACCGGGTGGCCGTCACCGGAAGGCGCACCGCGCAGCATCGAACGGGTGGCGACGAACTCGCCGACGTCGAGGGCGCAGCGGGTGGGCTCGGTGAGGTACCAGAACAGGCCCGGCGCCGATCCTCTGACGAGGTGGAGGGGAGAGGCAGCAGCAGGAACTTCGAAGACTTCGTCCGAAGGTACAGCGGACATAGGAGCCTCCCCACACGTCGACAACCCCGAGCCGGCGCCCTGGGCGGCGTTGCCCAGTGAGTCCATGATGTTTCGTGAACGATCTTTTGGCCAGTACTTTCGAGTCTCGATTCGCCACCGTCAGGTAACGCGTTGGCAACCTCACACGTGTGCAGTGCCTCTCACCTGCATGGACGTCGATTCAGATGGTCTCGTCCTCTAGCATTTTTCGAGTGGATCGGATGAGCTCTTTGGACGCAGGCTTCTACTTCATCGAGGACGAGAACGTGCCCATGCACGTCGGCTCCGTCCTCGTGTTCGACGGCCCGGTGCCGTCCTACGGTGACGTGATCCGCCTCTTCGTGTCGCGGCTGGACCAGGTTCCCCGCTACCGGCAGAAGGTGAAGGCCCTGCCGTTCCACGTCGGCCGTCCGGTCTGGGTCGACGACGACCACTTCAACATCCTGTACCACGTGCGCCACACCGCCGTGCCGTCGCCGGGCGGTGAGGACCAGCTGCGCAACCTCGCGGGCCGGATCTTCGCGCAGAAGCTCGACGACACGAAGCCGCTGTGGGAGGCCTGGCTCGTCGAGGGCCTCGAAGGCGGCCGCTGGGCGATCATCTCCAAGGTCCACCACTGCATGATCGACGGAGTGTCCGGAACGGACATGCTCCAGCTCATGCTGGACTTCAAGCAGGACAGCGCTGTCCCGGAGCCCAAGGAGTGGACGCCGGCGCGGCAGCCGTCGACCCTCGACCTGGTCGTCAACGGTGTGCGCGACGCGGTCGTCACGCCCGTGCAGCACCTCGCCGCGTTGCCCGCGGTCGCGCGGAACCTGCGCTCGCTCAGCGAGATCGTCGACTTCGGCAAGTCGGTGCTCGGTTCGCTTCCCGGCACGGCGCGGCGTCTGGTCACGCGTGCCGCGACGTCGTTGAACGGTCCTATCGGGCCTCACCGCCGCTGGGTGTGGGCGCGCGCGAACCTGGCCGAGATCAAGCAGATCCGCACGGCCGCCGGCGGCACCGTGAACGACGTCATCCTCACGGCGATCACGCGTGGTTTCCGCGACCTGCTGGAGAAGCGCGGCGAGCTGACCGAGGGCATGGTCGTGCGGACCATGGTGCCGGTGTCGATGCGCAAGGCCGACCAGCACAACGAGCTCAACAACCGCGTCAGCGCCGTGCTGGTGAACCTGCCCGTCGGCGAGGCGGACCCGGTGAAGCGGCTCGCGTCGATCCGCGCGCAGATGGACGACCTGAAGAGCTCCCGCCAGGCCGCCGGCGCCGACGTGATCACGAACCTGTCGAACTTCGCCGCGCCGACGCTGATGGCGCTGGGCTCGCGGACCGCGATGCGGTTCCCGCAGCAGATCCTGCAGACCGTCACCACGAACGTGCCGGGCCCGCGCATCCCGCTCTACATGCTCGGCCGCCCGCTGGTGGAGATGTTCCCGTACGTGCCGGTCGCCTCGACGATCCGGATCACCGTCGGCATCTTCTCCTACCTGGACAGGTTCACGTTCGGCATCAACGCCGACTTCGACGGTGTGCCGGACGTGCAGCTGCTCGCCGACGGCATCCGTGCCGGGTTCGACGAGATGGTCGCGCTGGCCGCCGAGGCGGCCGAGAGCACGGCAGCGGCGCAGAAGGTCGTCGACGCGAAGCCGGAGACCACGGCCTGAGACACGACGTCACGGTTCAGGTGGGTGCGCACGACCTGCACCTGACCGTAGTAGGACTCGACGCACGGCTGGGTGCCCTCGGAATGGCGCTCGGCCAGGTCGACGACGTGCGCATCGAGCTCGAGAACGTGCGGTGGTCGCGCTGGCGTGCTCGCCGCGCGACCGTCGTGTGCCGGGACGTGCACGTGAACCCGCCCGCGACGCTGGTGTCGTCCCCGGTCGAGTTCCGCGTCGAGGTGGAGTTCTCGGACATTCCGGAGTACCAACGGGTCAGTTGGTTGCCGTTGACCGTCCAGTTGGTCGGTTCGGAGCTGCACGTCAAGCTCCACAAGTGGCTGCCGGCGCGCATCTTCGCCGTGCCGGAACTGCCGCGCGGCATCGAGCTCACCGGCGTCGAGCAGCTCGACGACCACTTCGTGCTGACCGGTGCCGCCCCCGTGCTGCGGGAGCGGCTCACGTTCGGTCAGCTCGCGGAGGTGCTCAGGCGGTTGGCGTCCATCCAGTCGAGGACCCGCTCGGACACGACCTCGGGGATCTCCATCTGGGGCACGTGACCGATGCCCGCGTACTCGTCGTAGCGCCAGTGCGGGTGCCTGCGCGCAACGAACCGGGCGGCGGCGACGTTGACCAGCCGGTCCCGGTCGCCGCTCATCAGGAACACCGGCACCCGGACCTTGGACATCGCCGCGTAGTAGGCGCCGCGCCTGGAGGTCGTGAACACGGTGCTGCGGGCGGCGGCGAGGAACGCCTTGTCCAAGCCCTCCACCTTCGCGCGCTCGTCGATCAGGTGCTCACTGGCCAGCTTGAGCTCCTCGGGAATGCCCGACGGGTCCGCGCACACCATCTCGAGCAGGCGGTCGATCTGCTTGCGGGCCGGCACCGCCCGCGCCTTGGCGAGGAACCGCTCGCCCAGGCCCGGCACCGAGTACATGAAGAACGTGGCGAGCATGGTCGGGTCCGGCCGCGTGCCGAACACCATCGGCAGCGCCGGGTCGACCAGCACCAGGCCCTTGACCAGCTCCGGGCTGTAGGCGGCGTGGAAGAGCGAGATCAGCCCGCCCATCGAGTTGCCGACGAGGATCACCTGCTCCCCCACGACGTTCCTGACGAACCTGCCCAGCAACCGCGTGTTGGCCTGGACCGTGGTCTCGCGGCCCTCCGGGTTCGTCAGGCCGTGCCCGGCGAGGTCGACAGCGGTGACGCGGGCCTTGCGCGCGAGCAACGGCGCCAGCAACGCCCAGTTCAGGTGCGACCCGCCGAGCCCGTGCACGAGGACGACCCGCGGCCCGTGCTCAGGTCCGCCGAAGTCGACCCAGTGCACGGGCCCGTCGAGGTCCGCGTAGTGGCTGGTGCCCCCGAAGTTCGCCACAGTCGTCATACCAACCAGTATGTCGGTAAGACCAACCGGTCGGTAGCCGCTGTACGCCGTGTCACTTCCAGGGCGTCGCGACCTGGCACTGGTCCTTGGGCTTGCGCCGGTCACCGTGCACGATCTCGCCGTTCTCCGGATTGAAGAAGCACGACTCCCACAGGTCGGAGCTGGTGCCGAGCAGCTTGCCCTCGGCGTCGAAGGCCTGCACCGAGGGCTGAGCCTCCAGGTTCGTGATGGCCCAGTTCGACGGGTAGTAGAGACGGAGGGCGTACGTGCCGTTGGCGACCTTCGCCTCCTCCGTCCGGTCGTCGATGGAGATCGTCACCTTTGCGACCCTCGCGTCGACCCGCCCCACGACCGTGCGGTAACCGGGCTTTCCCACGGTGCCCGGCCTGCCGTCGAGGTCGCCGCCGGCGTGGGCGCTGACGCCGTCGACGGAGAAGTGGCCGGGCAGCCACTTCGGGTTCAACTGCCCGAAACCGGAGTTGTACTTCATGCCCGCCTCACCCAGGTGGCAGTCCAGGTACTCGCGATCGGTGTAGAGGAGCGCCCACTGGGTCTGCTCGTTCAACAGCTGGTGCAGCTTCGCCTTCCCGACCATCCCGGTGGACTTCGCACAGCCGTCCTCGATCTCGGCGACCGTCTCCGGCGGCAGGCCGAAGTCCGCGCTGGTGGTCGTCGGCGGCGGCGCGGTGGTGATGTGGACGGCCGGCGACGGATCCGTGGGCGCGGGCCGCAGCAGCACCACGCCCGTGGCGACGACGGCCACCGCGGCAGCCGCGGCGAGCAGCGGGACGGTGAAGCGCGAGGTCCTGCGACGTCCGGCGACGGCACGTTCGAGCTCGGCGCGGATCCGGGTCTGCCTGCCAGGCGGCAGGTCGCGAGTGGGCGGAAGCATGCTGGTCATCGGTCCTCCCCGGTGTGCACGAGCTCGCGGTGCTGCTGCTGGAGCTTCGACTTGGCCTTGCTGACCCGAGCCCGCACGCTGCCCTCGGTGATCCCGAGGACCGAGGCGGCATCGGCGTAGGACACCTCGGACCACACGCACAGCGCGAGCGCCTCACGTTCGTTGCGCGGCAACCGCGCCACGGCCCGGAGCAGCTCCTTCATCCGCCGCTGGTCGTCCAACCGTTCCGCCACCAGGTCAGCGTGGTCAGGCACGGCCGGTTCCTCGCCGACGCGCCGCAGGTTCTTCAGCCTGCGCACCAGGGACCGCTGCTCGTTGCGCACGACGTTCGTCGCCACCGTGAGCAGCCACGGCAGCGCAGACTCGCGCTCCAGCCGCACCTCCCCACGCTTGCGCCAGGCCAGCAGAAACGTGGCCTGCAAGTGGTCCTCGGCCTCGGCCCAGGACGCCGTCAACCGGAAGCAGTGGTTGTAAACCGCCTTGGCGTGCCGGTCGAACAGCACCCCGAAGGCGTGCGCACCGCCCCCAGCGGCCTGCGACCACAGGGAGCGGTCGTCAGGGTCTTCGCTCGTCATACCTGTTCGTGTCCGCTCGCCCCGTCGGTGTTGGCACCAGTTTCACGCACCCGTCGCCAGCGTCCGGAGCGTGGCGGACCTTCCCGGTCGACACGCGCCCCGGACTCCCGTCCCGCCGTCAGGTTGCCCCCGCGAGGCACTGATCACCGATTCACTACTTCACTAGTGAAAGGTGTTACCTTGGCGCCGTACCCCATGACGGAAAGGAGACTGCCTTGAACCTGCGAAGGCAGCCTGACCAGGCGCCTCCGGTCATCGCCGAGGGCCTGGGCAAGAAGTACCGCCGCGGCTGGGCCCTGCGCGAGACGTCCCTGGTGATCCCGAGCAACCGGGTCGTGGCCCTCGTCGGGCCGAACGGCGCGGGCAAGAGCACGTTGATGGGGCTGATCACCGGGTTGCTGCGGCCGTCGACCGGGCGGATCTCCGTCTTCGGCGACCGTCCTACCGGCAAGGGACTGCACCCCGCGGTGTCGTACCTGGCTCAGCAGAAGCCGCTGTACTCGCAGTTCACGGTGTCCGAGACGCTGACGTTCGGGGCGCGGACCAACCCGACCTGGGACCAGGGTTACGCCGAGTACCTCATCGGGCAGGCCCAGGTGCCGATGAACGCCGTGGTGGGCACGTTGTCCGGCGGGCAGCGCACCCGTGTCGCGCTGGCGCTGGCACTGGGCAAGCGGCCCGGGTTGCTGCTGCTCGACGAGCCGTTGGCCGATCTCGATCCGCTGGCCCGCGAGGCCGTGTTGCGGGCGCTGATGGTCGAGGCGAGGACTCAGGGCATCACCGTGGTTCTGTCGTCACACGTGCTGGCGGAGCTCGAAGGCGTGTGCGACCACCTCGTCCTGCTCCACAAAGGACGGATCCTGCTGGCCGGCGACGTCGGTCAGCTCAGCCCCCACGGCGTGCCGCTGGGCGAGCTCGCGTTGAACCGCATGCGTCAGGCGGCACAGGAGGAAGCGGCATGATCTGGGTTTCCTGGCGGCGGCAGCGCGCGCAGCTGCTCACCCTGCTCGGCCTGTTGGTCGTCGGCGCCGGCGTCATCACGCTGCTGCGGTCGAACATGCTCGACGCCATCGCCTCGGCGCAGCTCACCGACTGCGTGACGCGCCCCCTTCAGGAGTGCACGGCACCGACGGGGGTGATCAAGAACTTCTACGCGAGTTGGTCGGACACGATGGAGAAGGGAGAGATGCTGATCATCTTCGCCCCCGCCCTGATCGGCGTCTTCATCGGTGCTCCCCTCTTCGCGAGGGAGCTGGAGCAGGGCACCCACGTGCTGGCCTTCACCCAGTCGGTGAGTCGCACCCGGTGGATGGCGAGCAAGCTGGTGATCGCGCTGGTGCCCGCACTCGTCCTGCTGGCCGCGCTCCAGTCCCTGGTCACGTGGTGGCTGTCCGCGGCCGGCTCACTGGGTCCGCTGGACGGCAGTCCCTTCTCCACAGGGATCTTCAGCATCTCGCACGTCTCACCGGTCGCCTACGCGCTGTTCGCCTTCGCCCTCGGCACCTTCATCGGTGTGATGTCCCGCCGCACTCTGGTGGCGATGACCGCGGGGCTCGGCGCGTTCGTCGCCGTGCGCTTCGCCCTGGCCGGCCTGGCGTACCGCCTGCTTCCCACCCAGCGCCAGGAGGTGACGCCCGACAAGGAGCTCTCCGCGCGAACGGACGGCAGCCTGGTGATGAACCACGGCTACCTCGACGCCGCCGGGCAACCGGTCCCGCAGGACAAGGTGACCGCTCTGACCGAGGCCTGCAAGACCGTGCCGCAGGGGCAGGGCACGGCGGACACGCAACAGCAGTTCCTCGAGTGCCTGCCGAAGTCCGGTCTCGCCAAGAGTTTCGCGGACTACGTCCCGGAGAGCCTGGCCTGGCAGGCGCACCTCTACGACGCCGCGATCTTCGGCGTGCTCGCCGTCGCGCTGCTGGCCGGCACCACCTGGGCGCTGCGGCGGCAGAGCTGAGGACGGTGCGGGTCCCCGGCTGCGCGAGCACCTATGCTGACCGATGTGATCGAGTTCCGGATCGACCGGCGCTCCGGGGTCTCCACCTACATGCAGATCGTCCAGCAGGTCAAACAAGCCATGCGACTGGGACTGCTGAACCCCGGCGACCGGCTGCCTGCGGCGCGTGAGGTGGTGGAGGCGACCGCCATCAACCCCAACACCGTGCTCAAGGCCTACCGCGAGCTCGAACGGGACGGACTGGTGGAGGGCCGCCGCGGTCTCGGCACCTTCGTGACGAAGTCGCTGTCGTCCGAGGCCACCACCGGCGACGACGCACCGCTGCGGCAGGAACTGTCGGGCTGGATGGACCGCGCCCAGAAGGGCGGGCTCGTCGTCGAGGACGTCGACGCGCTGTACGTGGCGGTCCGCGACGAGCACTACCCCGCCGAGGAACGATCATGAATCCGTTGACCGCCACCGCACTGGGCAAGCGGTACCGCGCCCGCTGGGCCGTCCGCGACTGCGACTTCACCGTCCCCGAGGGGAAGGTCGTCGCGCTCGTCGGCCCGAACGGTGCCGGCAAGAGCACCCTGCTGCGCATGGCGGCGGGCATCGTCCGCCCGACGACCGGTGAGATCAGCACCTTCGGCACTCCGGTGCGGGGCCGGATCCACCCGGACGTGTCGTTCCTGGCGCAGAACCGCTCGCTCTACCGCGACCTCACGGTGCGCGAGCTGGAGCGGGCCTGCTCGGCCATGAACGACCGCTGGTCGGCCGACCGGGTCCGCGAGGTGCTCGGGCTGCTGGCCGGCGTGGACCACGACGCGAAGGTCGGCACGCTGTCCGCGGGCGCCCTCACCCAGGTCTCCATCGCGATGGCGCTGGGCCGGCTCCCCCGACTGCTGCTCCTGGACGAACCGCTGTCCGACCTGGACCCGCTGGCCCGCGACGAGACCCTGCGGATCATCATGACCGAGGTCGCCGAGCGCGGCACCACGGTCGTGATGTCCTCGCACCTGCTCGGCGACCTGCGCGAGGTGTGCGACCACCTCCTGCTGATCGACGACGGCCGGGTCCAGGTCGACGGCGACATCGAGGAAGTCCTGGCACAGCACCGGATCCTGGTCGGCCCGGCCGCAGACGAGTCCGCTGTGGAGGGAACGCTGATCAGCGCGACCCGCACCGAGCGCCAGGCCACCCTGCTGGTGCGCGAGGCCAGGCCGGTGCCGAAAGGCTGGGCCGGCACCGAACCTGACCTCGAATCCCTGGTCATGGGCTACCTGCGGGCGTCACGCGAACGCCGCTCGTCGACCTAGCTGGGGTACGCCGACCCGAGCCACGCCTCGTCGACCCGCAGCTGCGCCTTGCCCTGCGTGGACGTCTTCTCCACGCGGACGTGCCGCGCGGTCGTGTTCGCCGGCAGGTCGATGAACTGCACCCCGCGGTGGTTCGCCAACGACCCGGACTTCACCTTCGTCCAGCTGGAACCGTCGTTGGACGTGTAGACGTTGTAGTTCTTGATGCGCGCGGAGTTCGACGCCGGGTACGTGGTCGAGTCCTCGCGCTGGTTCAAGGCCACGTACGAGACCTTCCGAGCCGAGCCCAGGTCGAAGCGCAGCGACACCGTGCCTGCACCCGTTGCATCCCAGTAGGTCTGGTAGTTCCCGTCCGCCGCGTGGGAGGCCGGGTGGCCGGAACCGGACGCCGACGCGCTCATCGTGTACGACGACGCCGGGATGATCCCCTCACGCCCCGCGGTCTCGACCTTGAACACGGTGTCGTACTGGTCCCACGACGAAATTTCGTTGAGGGTCAGCGTTCCACCGGACTGCGACCACGACACGGCCGCTCCGGTGCGGAGGTTCGTCACGCGCGAGACCTTGTACCCGTTGTCCCGCACCTTCAACGTCGTGCCCGACGGCTTCGTCAGCACGTGGACGTAGTGCCGGTTCGGATCCACTTTGGACACCGTCGTGACGCCGTGCGCGCCGTCGTTCCAGAACCCCGGCTTCAACCCGCCGTGCAGGTAGCCGCCGCCGTAGGTGCCACCGATCGACTCCCAGATGTCGCCGAGGTACCCCGAAGCGAAGTTGTTGAAGGAAGCCTGGTTCGACGGGAACTTGCCGTTGACCATCGCGGTCTCGGCCATCAACGCCTTGACGTCGCTGCCCGCGTTGGTGATCAGCCTGCCCAGCGTGAGCTTGTAGTCGACGGCGGAGTTCGAGCCCGAGTACCACCACGCGCCGGAGCTCGGCAGCTTGAAGCACGCCTCGATCAACCGCGGCGCCGCCGTGTAGACTGCCTGCGGGTAGTCGTACGACGGCGTCATGCCGGTCTTCTGCTCGTTGCTGATCGTGTCCATGATCGGCGTGTCCTCGTTGTTGTTGCTGAGGACCATGTCCGGCCGCTCCCGCCGGATCCGCTCGTACAGGCCGTTCTGCTCCCAGTACGCGTTGTCGTTGTCGATCCAGAACCCCGCGAGCTTGGGGTAGCGCTGCATGACCTCGACGAAGTTGTCGTAGCTGAACTGCCCGAACCCCGGCCGCTCCTGGAGGTTCACCGTCTTGCCCTTGTACTTCGAGTAAGCGGCCGAGTCGAGCCACTCGTGCCCGCCCTCGTCGTGCCACTTCGGGTCGTCGGTCATGTAGTTGATGACCTTGAGCCCCTGCGCCGAAGCCGCGTCGATCAGCTCACCGAGGAAGTCGCGCTTGGTCGAGCAGCTGCCGGGAACCGCCGACGGCCACGCGCGCGCATAGCCGAGCCGGGAGTGGAACGACGCCAGCACCAGGTACTGCGCGTGCAGCTTCTTCGCCTCGTCCACCCAGTACTTGGCGGACCAGCCACCATTGGTGACAGCGGCTTCCCAAGCGCTGCAACTGGTGTAGCCCGGATTCGTCCGCATCCCCCAGTGCAGGAACAGGCCCGACGTGGACGCCCGCAGCCAGTCCTGCCGGGGATGCAGCACCTCGGCGCGCGCCGGAGAGCTCACGCCTGCAACGAGTAGAGCGGCGGTCATCAACACGCCGAGACGACGCAACGTTTTGCGCACGAGCCAGCCTCCTGGTGGACGCCTCCTGCGGCGGGAGGAAGACGTGCTCGGTGTTACCGCGGAAAGGTCTACGCCAATCCGCGGCCGCACTCAAGAGGTCATCGGAGGTATGAGCGTGTTACATCGCCAACCGAATCGATAAAGGCTCCAAATGAGCCGATGTCTCAGCCGTGCGACGGGTGGCCGTACAGGCCGGCCCCCGCGATCTCCAGCGTCGTCAGGAACGCCGCCGAAGCCGCGTACGAGGCCTCGACCAGCTCCGCGGTGTGCGAGAAGTCCAGCGGTGTCACGGCCTGCACGGGCGGACCGGGCAGGTACAGCACGGGTGCCTGCTGCGACGCGAGCTCCACCTCCAGCACGGCCTGGTTGCGCATGCCCAGCGTGGCCCAGAACAGCAGCGTCTCGGCCAACGTCTCCGGCACCCCGGGCAGGTGGCCGGGGAACGCGCAGTCCAGCACCACCAACGACTTCGCGCCCATCGCCAGCGCCTGGCGGATCGGGACGTTGGCGAGCACGCCACCGTCGTAGAGGACGTGGTCGTCGATCCGCACCGGCGGGTAGACGCCCGGGATCGCCGCGCTGGCCAGGATCGCGGGAACCAGCGAGCCCGACGTGATGTTGACGGCCTCACCGGTCACGCAATCCACCGACACCGCGCCGAACGGCAACGTGAGGCTCTCGAACGAAGTGCACCCGTCGAGGCCCTCGGCCAGCACGTCGGCGAGGCCGGTGTTCGGGAACAAGTAGGTCTTGTTGGTGCGCAACGAACGGAGCTGCGCGATCGGGCCGCCGGGGAACACGCGCTGGCGGGTCATGCCCTCCCACAGCACGGCCAGCCTCGAGGCGGCCTTCTCCGGGTCGAGCGCCAGCAGTGAACCGTTGACCGAACCGACCGAGGTGCCCACGACCAGGTCCGGGCGCACGCCGTGCTCCTGCAACGCGCGCAGCATGCCGACCTGCGCGGCGCCGAGGCTTCCGCCGCCACCGAGCACGAAGGCGACAGGTCCGGGCAATGAGATCGTCACGTCGGATGATCCTAAGGTGCGGTGTGGACGAGCAGCGGGATTGCGAGCTCCTGCGGGGTCCGCGAGCCGTGCATCCCGGTCAGCTTGCTCAGCAGGGGTTCTGCCTGGCTGCGCACGACCACGGCGGACTTCCTCATCGCCACGACGACGTCCCCGATGCGGTCGACGGCCAGGGGGCCGACCGGGCCGAACCACCCGGCCTCCACGGCGTCCTCCCGCGACAGCACGTCCGCGCGGTCGCCGAGGAACTCGCGCCACACGTCGAGCACCTCGTCGCTCTCGGTGTGCAGGTAGCGCACGCGAGGCTCACCGGTGATCACGCGAACGCCCTCCCACAGCAGGGGTTCGGTGTCGAAGTCGATCCGGTCGTCCACGGTGATCATGCCGTGGTCGGCGGTGACGACCAGTACCGCGCCGGAGGGCAGGCGTGAGGCGATGCGTTCTGCCAGCGAGTCCACGAACTCGAGCTGCAGCAACCACTCCTCGGACCCCGGTCCGTAGAAGTGCCCGATCGTGTCGAGATCGGGGTGGTAGGCGTAGCAGAACGAACGGTCCTGCCGGACTGCCGCGACCGCGCCCAGCGCGAGATCGCCGAACCCGGCGGCGCCGCGGTACCACGCGCCGCGCAGCGCCGCCCGCGTCAGGCCGCTGCCGCGGTGGGCCAGCGGCGCGACCGCGCTCACCGCCACCCCGGCCGCCGCCGCGCGTTCGAACAGCGTCGGGTGCGGCTGCACGACCTCGGGCACCAGCGTCTTGCGCAGGTCGTGGTGGTGATCGCCGGCGCGCGACCAGGTCAGCGAGTTGAGCACCTCGTCACCGACGCAGAACGTGTAGGCGACGATGCCGTGCTCTCCGGCGAGCAACCCGGTGCCGATCGAGGCGATGCTGGCGGCGGTGGTCGACGGGAAGCCCGCCGAGATCTCGCGACCGGCCAGCGACGACAGGAACGGGGCGTGCTCGGCGTGCTCACGCAGCAGGTGATGTCCCAGCCCGTCCACGAGCAGCAGCACGACACGCCGTGCGGACGGCAGGTCCAACGTGTTGTCGGCACCCGGAACGTCCAGGCCCGCGAGCAGTGAGGGAACGACCTCGGCGATGGTCACCAGGACACCGTGCCACGCCGAAACGGACAACGGGCAGAATGGCGCGCTGTGACAACGCTCATCCACCAGAAGATCGCTGACGAGCTCGGCGTGGCCGCCGGCCAGGTCAGCTCTGCTGTCGAACTGCTCGACGGTGGCGCGACCGTCCCGTTCGTCGCCCGATACCGCAAGGAGGCGACCGGCGGTCTCGACGACGCGCAGCTGCGCACGCTCGAAGAACGGCTCGGTTACCTGCGTGAGCTGGAGGAGCGCCGGGCGGCCGTCCTCACCTCGATCCGCGAGCAGGGCAAGCTCGACGAGGCGCTGGAAGCGCAGATCCTCGCCGCCGACTCCAAGGCGCGGCTCGAGGACCTCTACCTGCCGTACAAGCCGAAGCGCCGCACGAAGGCCCAGATCGCGAAGGAAGCCGGTCTCGAACCGCTGGCCGACGCACTTCTGGGTGACCCGAACCTGAACCCGCAGGAAGAGGCCGCGAAGTTCGTCGACCCGGCCAAGGAGGTCGCGGACGCCGCGGCCGCCCTGCAGGGTGCGCGCGCCATCCTGGTCGAGCGGTTCGGCGAGGACGGCGACCTGATCGGCGAGCTGCGCGAGCAGATGTGGACGCGCGGCCGCGTCGTCTCCAAGGTCCGCGAGGGCAAGGAGACCGAGGGCGCCAAGTTCGCCGACTACTTCGAGTTCGACGAGCCCTTCGCCAAGCTGCCCTCGCACCGCATCCTCGCGCTGTTCCGCGGCGAGAAGGAGGAGGTCCTCGACCTCGTCCTGGAGCCGGAGGAGCCCAACGAGGAGGGCGGTCCCTCGTCGTTCGAGGTGCGCATCGCGGCCCGCTTCGGCATCGACGACCGCGGCCGGCCGGGCGACAAGTGGCTCACCGACACCGTGCGCTGGGCGTGGCGGACCCGGATCCTCGTGCACCTGGGCATCGACCTGCGCGGACGCCTGCGCAGCTTCGCCGAGGACGAGGCCGTGAAGGTGTTCGCCTCGAACCTGCGCGACCTGCTGCTGGCCGCCCCGGCCGGCACGCGCGCCACGATGGGCCTCGACCCCGGCTACCGCACCGGCGTGAAGGTCGCGGTCGTCGACGCCACCGGCAAGGTCGTCGCGCACGGCGTGATCCAGCCGCACGTGCCCGCGAACCGCTGGGACGAGTCGATCGCGAAGCTCGCGGCGCTGGCCAAGCAGCACAACGTCGACCTGATCGCGATCGGCAACGGCACTGCCTCGCGCGAGACCGACAAGCTCGCCGCCGACCTGATCAAGCGTCACCCCGAGCTCAAGCTCACCAAGATCGTCGTGTCCGAGGCGGGCGCGTCGGTCTACTCGGCGTCGGCCTACGCGTCGTCGGAACTGCCCGGCCTCGACGTGTCGATCCGCGGCGCGGTGTCGATCGCGCGGCGCCTGCAGGACCCGCTGGCCGAGCTGGTGAAGATCGACCCGAAGTCCATCGGTGTCGGCCAGTACCAGCACGACCTGTCGGAGTCGAAGCTGTCGCGCTCGCTCGACGCGGTGGTCGAGGACTGCGTGAACGCGGTCGGCGTGGATCTCAACACAGCGTCCGTGCCGCTGCTGACCCGCGTCTCCGGCATCACCGCCGGTCTCGCGGAGAACATCGTCCTGCACCGCGACCAGAACGGTCCGTTCAAGACGCGCACTGCCCTGAAGGACGTGGCGCGCCTGGGCCCGAAGGCGTTCGAGCAGTGCGCGGGCTTCCTCAAGATCCGCGGCGGTGACGAGCCGCTCGACGCGTCCTCCGTGCACCCCGAGGCGTACCCGGTCGTGCGGAAGATGCAGCAGGAGGCGGGGGCCGAGCTGATCGGCAACACCTCGGTGCTCACGAAGCTGCGGCCGGAGAAGTTCGTCGACGAGAAGTTCGGCCTGCCGACCGTCACGGACATCCTGAAGGAGCTGGAGAAGCCCGGCCGCGACCCGCGCCCGGCGTTCAAGACGGCGACCTTCGCGGACGGCGTCGAGAAGATCGCCGACCTCAAGCCCGGCATGGTGCTGGAGGGCGTCGTGACGAACGTGGCCGCGTTCGGCGCGTTCGTGGACATCGGCGTGCACCAGGACGGCCTCGTGCACATCTCCGCCCTGTCCAACAACTACGTGAAGGACCCGCGCGACGTCGTGAAGTCCGGTGACGTGGTGCGGGTGAAGGTGCTGGAGGTCGACGAGGCCCGCAAGCGGATCGGCCTGACGCTGCGCCTGACCGACGAGCCGGGCAAGCCCGCTCCGAAGCAGCAGGGCGGCGGTGGCGGTCGCGACCGTCGTCCTCAGCGCGGTGGTGGACAGCAGCGCGGCGGCCAGCAGCGCACCTCGCCGCCGCCGGCGAGCGGCTCGATGGCGGACGCGCTCCGCAAGGCCGGCTTCGGCAAGTAGCTCAAACGATGAAGGGAACCTTCCTCGACCTCAGGTGGAGGAAGGTTCCCTTCATCGTTTCTCAGGCCCGCTGCGCGGTTGCTCCTGAGTTCTTCATGTGTACGGGTGGCCGGGGACGCGCCAACGCTACGGAGTAGGCGGCTCGGAGCTCCGCGATCACTGCATCCGGTTCAACGCGCAGGCGCGATGGCAGAGTCTGCACAAGACTGATGCCAACCGCCGCGTACCTTGAGTTGCGCGCCAGCGTCTTGGCGTAGGCGTCCTTGCTGTAGTGGAACTCGTTGCTGTCGATCTCCCAAGCGAGCCCGACCTCGTCACACCACGTGTCCGGCATACCGACGTAGCGGCCCTCCGAGTCGACGATGACGACGTTGCAATGCGGCGTCGGCAGTCCTGCCTGATGCCAGATCTCCAACGCGTCTGCTTCGGCCACCGACCGCACACCCATATCGATCTCGTTCAGCACTCGCCTCGGCAGAGCAGTTCCTCGCTTGGTGCCCGTGTCCAGCTCGCGACGGAGTTGGGCCGGGTCAGCAAGTCCGCTTTGAACGGCTTCGATCAGCAGAGCGCGAACGGGATCAAGGTCCCGCAGACGGCGCACTCCGTCCAGAACGGCGCGTGTGGGAGGGGCCAGAGGTATACCGTCGCGAAGGAACGCAGGTGGGAAGAACACCGTTCGTTCCACCACGGCGAACCCTGAGCTCCGCACGCAGTACTTGTGAGGTATGAGGACGTGCACGAACTCCGGATCAGGGCCAGCACGCAGGTTGTAGAGCCGCGCCGCCTGGAGACCTGTGACGAGAGCGCCGTGTCTCGCGAACATCAACGCAGCCTCGACCCGCTGCCGAGTTGTCGGTTCCGACCGTTCGAGCAACACGATTCCGGGTAGCAGGCGGCGCCAACGGCCGCCTGGCTGGCACTGCCGGTACGTGGTCGTCTGGCCAATTCCAAGCGTCTCGAGCTCCGATGCACGGATCACGCCGAAGCGGCTGTGCTGCCAGAGCTCGTCCTCAACATTGTTCCACTTACCTCGCTCCATGAGCCCATGGTGCTCAGCAGCCCTGACAAATTCTGATCCACGGCGATGAAGGGAACCTTCATCCACTTGTGGTGGATGAAGGTTCCCTTCATCGATCAGGTCCTACTTGGCGCGCGTGCCCTTGGCCTTCACCAGCTCGGACTCGAACAGCTCCTCGACGGTCGTGAGACCGCCGGGCGCCGACCTGTCGACCTTGGTGATGTACGACTGCGTGGACGAGGGGCGGCCCACCAGCGAGTAGTGCAGGGCGCCCGTGAGGCCCTGGGTGTCCAGGCCGTTGGTGTCGTGGAACGCCTTCAGCACGCCGTCCCGCGTGAGGTCACCGTTCTTGCAGGCCTTCTCGACGACCGACAGGAACACCTTCGCGACCGTGTAGCCGTGGTCGACGTACAGCGCGGGCTTGTCGTTGGGGTAGTTCTTGTTGAACGCCGCCGCCACCTCGCGCGGGCCGGGCTGGGTGCCGGCGAACGGCGCCACCGACGTCACCACGGACACCTGCTTCTCCACGGCCGCGGCGACCGGCGAGTCCAGCAGTGCGGGGTCGTAGCCCACGACGTTGACCATGAACGGCACGTCCCACTTCAACGCAGCCGCGACGCCCACCGCGGCGGCGGTCTGGGCGGGAGCGGTGCTGAGCACGATCGCCTTGGCGCCCTGGGCCTTCAGCGCGCCGATCTGCTGGGCGAGGTCGGCCGTGGTCTCCCCGATCGGCTGCTCGGCGATCTTCATGTTCCACTGCTGGCCGACGAACCGGCTGCCCTCGACCGCGTTGTCGCCGTAGCTGCCCTGGACGTACACGTGACCGACGGTGTCGCCCTCCTTGATGACACCGCGGCGCTTGTAGTGGTCGAGGCCGTTGATGACGTCGAGGTCGTAGGTGGTGCCCACAATCATCATGTGCGGGTTGCCGAGCAGCGACGCGGACCAGGACGCGGGCGCGGTGAGCGTGCGGGTCTGCATGATGTCGGGCTCGATCGCCGTGGTCATCGGCGTGCCGGCGAGCTCCAGCAGGCCCAGAACCTGCGGCTCCAGCTCGAAGTAGGCGTCGAGCGCCTTCTGCACGTCGTACGCGTGGTCCTTCTGCTTGATCTCGACCTTGCGCCCGCAGATGCCCCCGCTGTCGTTGATCTGCTTCAGGTAGAGCTCGTAGCCCTTCATGCGGGTCAGCGCGGACGCCTTGAACGGACCGGTCAGGTCGGTGAGGACGCCGAGCGAGATCTTGTCGTCGGTGACGCCCGGCCCGGTTTTGACCTGGACCTTCTGGTCTTCCTTCGCGCCACAGCCGGCCACGAGGACGGCGAGCGCTAAGGCGGTGGGCAGTACACGGCGGCGGAAGGGCATGCAGCAGTCCTTGGTCGAAAGATCGAAGCCGAACATACTAAGCGGTAGCTCAGTATTAGTTGAGTCGTAACACAATGCCTACTTATGTGGTACGGAACACAGGCAGGGTCGGTTCATGTGACTACCGCTCGACTACGGAGTGTGCTAGCTCTTCGGCAACAAACGAAATGAGATACGGCGTTGTCGATCACTTTTCGGGTATCCGGACGGCATGGCTGATGACGTGATCACGCTGCTGCACCGACAACACGCGACCATCCGCACGCTCTTCGCGGAGGTCGAGACCGCTACCGGCGACGAACGCAAGGACGCATGGCATCGGCTCGTGCGACTGCTCTCCATCCATGAGACGGCGGAGGAGGAGATCGTGCACCCCGCCGTCGCACGCGTGAACGGCGGCGAGCCGATCGTGGACGCACGGGTCGCGGAGGAACACCGCGCGAAGGAACTCCTCAGCACGATGGACGACATGGGGCCCGACGCCGAGGGCTTCGACACGCTGCTCGTGCAGCTGCGCGACGACGTGCTCGCCCATGCCGACCACGAGGAGGAGGCCGAGTTCCCGCTGCTGCGCAAGGTGCACGACCAGGAACGTCTCGAACGCATGGCGAAAGCCGTGGAGGCCGCCGAGGCCATCGCGCCGACGCGCCCGCACCCCGGTGTCGAGAGCCCGATCGCGAACCTGGCGCTCGGCCCGGTCGTGGCCGTGGTGGACAAGGCTCGTGACGCCATCCGCAAGGTCCTCGGGTGAGGATCGTCGTCACCGGCGGCTCCGGCAACGTCGGCACGGCGCTACGACGTCACATCGAGTTCGAGGACGTCGGTGTGGACGTGCGCGCGCTGTCGTCGTTGCGGGACGCCATCCGCGGTGCCGACGTCGTGGTGCACCTCGCGTGGGCGATCAAACCGACGAACCGCGAGACGAACGTCGACGGCAGCGAGCACGTGCTCGCTGCCTGCGTGAAAGAGGAGATCGGACACCTGGTCTGCGCGTCGTCGGTCGCCGCCTACGCACCGGCGGCGCGCTGGTCCAGGGTCGACGAGTCGTGGCCCGTGACGGGCATCCCCGGCAGCTCCTACAGCGCGCACAAGGTGCGGCTGGAGGAGATGATCAGCCGGTACCCGTTGCCGTGCACGGTGATCAGGCCGTGCGGCATCGGGCAGGCGTCCGCGGCGGACCAGCTGCGGCGCTGGCTGCTCGGCCGCTGGCTCCCGCCGCGGTTGCTGCCGTGGCTGCCGCTCCCGTTGTGGGACGGCCTGCGTCTGCAGCTCGTGCATTCCGACGACGTGGCGCGCGCGATCGTGGAGATAGTGCGTCGTAAGGCGTTGGGCGCCTTCAACCTCGCCTCCGAACCGGTGCTGACCGCGCCGATGATCGCCGAACGCGTCGGCGCCGGCCGGTTGCCCGTGCCGTACCCGGTGATCGAGAAGCTGGCGGGGGCGACATCGAAGCTCGGGTTGCAGCCGCTCACCCCCGAGTGGGTCCGGATGGCCGATCAGGCACCTCTGGTACGGACCACCCGAGCCCACGAAGATCTGGGATGGTGGCCCGAACACGACGCGCGTGATGTGCTGAGCGAGGTCGTCATGGCAATGGGAGGGCGTGCGTGAACGAGGTTGATGCGGTCGTCATCGGCTCAGGCCCGAACGGCCTGGTCGCCGCCACGCTGCTGGCGGACGCGGGCTGGGACGTGCTGGTGCTCGAACAGCGCGCCACCCCCGGCGGCGCCGTCGCCTCCGCCGAGACGACCGCGCCCGGGTTCACGAACGACGTCTACAGCGCGTTCTACCCGTTAGGCCTCGGTTCGCCCGTCATCGGCGCGTTGAACCTCGACGTGCAGTGGGAACACGCACCGGCCGTGCTGGCGCATGTGCTGCCAGACGATCGAGTCGCGCTCCTCTCTCGTGACGTCGACGTCACCGCGAAGTCCGTCGGCGCGTTCGCACACTCGGACGCCGAAGCTTGGCAGGCCGAGTACGCGCGCTGGCGGCAGGTCCGCGACGGTGTGCTGGACGGGCTGTTGCGCCCCTTCCCGCCCGTGCGCGGTGGTCTGTCGTTGCTGCGCACGCTCGGTCTCGGCGACACGTTGCGGTTGACGCGACTGCTGACCCAGCCCGTGCGGCGGCTCGGTGAGGAGCTCTTCGCCGGTGAAGGCGCTCGCGTGTTGTTGGCGGGCAACACGATGCATTCGGACCTCGGCCCGGACCAGGCCGGTGGTGCGGGTTTCGGCTGGTTGCTGGCCATGCTCGGGCAGGACGTCGGCAACCCGGTGCCACGCGGTGGCGCGGGTGAGCTGGCCGCGTCCCTCGTCCGCAGGTTCGGCGGGCGTGTCGAAACCAACGCGAAGGTGACGGACGTGCTGCACGCGCGCGGTGTCGCCGTTGGCGTGCGTCTGGCTGATGGTTCGGTCGTGCGCGCACGCCGCGCAGTTCTGGCCGACGTCACCGCACCGTCGCTCTACCTGGACCTGATCGGCGCGGACGCGTTGCCGGTGAAGCTCGTCGAGGACCTGAAGCGGTTCCAGTGGGACGGCGACACGATCAAGGTCGACTGGGCGCTGTCGGGCCCGATCCCGTGGACCAACCCCGAGGCCGCGCAGGCGGGCACCGTCCACCTCGGCGGCGACGTGAACGGCCTGGCCGGCGTGGCGCACGAGCTGGCGTGCGGCAAGGTGCCGCGCAACCCGTTCATGATCCTGGGCCAGATGACGACGACCGACCCGTCCCGCTCCCCCGCCGGAACCGAGGCCGCCTGGGCGTACACCCACGTGCCGCTGGGCGGGAACTGGACGCCGGACCGGTTGAAACGCCGCGCGGACCGCATGGAGCTGATGATCGAGGAACGCGCGCCAGGCTTCCGCTCCCGCATCATCGGGCGTTCGGTGCTGGGCCCGGCGGACATCGGCTCGGTCAACGGCGGCACGGCGGCCATCCACCAGCAGCTGATCTTCCGGCCGGTGCCCGGTCTCGGCCGCGCGGACACCCCGTTCGACCGCCTCTACCTCACCGGGTCCTCGGCGTGGCCGGGCGGCGGCGTGCACGGCGCGGCGGGCGCGAACGCGGCACGGGCGGCACTCGCGCGCTGGGGCGCGGCAGGCGGCCTGTACAAAGCACTCGTCCAAGGCGCACAACGCGCCCTCTACTGACGGCCCTTCGCCAGCGCTTTGAGGCGCTGCAACGTTTCCCGGTTGCGCGGAGTCAGCAGCAGGTCCTGCACGACGTCGGGCAACAGGGTCGACGGACCGCGTACGACGCGCTCAGCCATGCGCACGTGCGTGAACTGCCCACGGTCCTCCAGCGTGAACGTGATCCGCGCGGCCCCAGCGGGCCACAACCGCGCGTCCAGTTCCAGCAACCGCGCAGGCTCACAGCGCACCACCTCGGTGGTGTCCTGGATGACGAGCGGCCACGGTCCGACGCTGTGGTGGATGCGCGCGCCGGGCTTGGGCCAGCCGGTGTCGACGTCGCGGATGTGCGACGCGCCCACCACCCATCCGGCGTACGACCAGCCGTCGGCGAGCACGGCCCACACGGCGTCAACGGGCGCTTCGATGTTCAGAGAGACCTCAGCCACGCACAGGAGGTACCCCGCCTGTCAGGAGGCAATCCGGCGGGTGCGGCGGCTTTCGGCCTTGCGCTGCAGGTGGTCGGCGGTGAGCTCCAGCTCGTAGGTCCGCAACGCCTGGTAGCGCGGCGAGATCCGGAGGGCGAACGTGCCGCTGAGCCGCTCGATCGCCGACGCCGCGCGATCGAGCCGCCTGCGGGCGGCGTCCAGGCCACCGGCTCGCAACATGCGCAGGCAGTTCTCGGCCTCGCAGTTGTACGAGCGGAGCATCAGCGCCGACCAGTCCTCGACGAGCCGGCGCCCGGTGGCGTCCGACCCGTTGTAGGTGACCTGCCCGCCGCCTTCGATCGCGGCGCCGGTCTTGATCAGCGTCTTCATCTCGCCGTGGATCAGGTCGAGCTGGGCCTGGTGGTCCGCGGCGGCGTCGGTGCGGAAGACACCGGCGCGCTGGAACGTGAGCTCTTCGGACAACGGCTGGAGTTCGGCACGGGCGTTCTTGATCCGGTGCCGCAACGCGACGAGCTCGGCGCCCGCGCGGTCGACCTCTTCCAGCGCGTTGTCTTGCGCTGTTCGGGCGTCACCGATTCGAGCGAGAAGCTCCTGCAGACCCTCGACGGCCTGCTCCAGCTCAGCGATCCGGCGGTTCTTGCGCCCGAGCATGTCTACCTCCCCGAACAGCGACGAAAGGCCCATGACCGTTCCATCGCAAGGAGGTATCCGCCGTTATCTAGCGCGCTATGCACCCACCCCATCGAGTGAACCGACGAATCGAACGAACCCTTCGGGGTCCTCGCTCGTTGCCGACTGCTGCAAGATCACGCTGGTAGCGCCCGCTTCGGCCACCGAGGACACGAGATCCGTGACGAACGCGCGATCGCGCGAGTCCGTCTCCACGTAGACGATCACCGGGTGCTCGCGGGACGACCTGATCGTCCTCACCCGGTCGAGATCGGCGGAGGCGTCGAGGATCGTGCCGTCACCGACCTCTCCGGCGAGGTCCAGGGTCTTCATGCCGAGCCCGCCCACGTAGATCGGCATCGGCGCGGCGGGTGGCCAGTCGAGAGCCACACCGGTCAGGTTCACGTACCGGCCGGACGTCGTGACGCGCTCGCCGGCCAGGAGCGCCTTGAGCGCAACGGTGTACTCGCGCAGAAGCGTGAGCGGCGACGACGCCCGTGCGCCGACCTGCCCCATCCAGTCCTGCACGCCGTGGCCCACGCCGATCGTGACGCGGCCGGGGAACAACCGGTCCAGCGTGGCCGCCTCCATCGCGGTCAGCGCGACGTTGCGCAGTGGCACCGGCAGCAGCCCGACGCCGACCTTCAACCGTTCCGTCCAGGCCAGAGCCGCTGAGGCACAGGCGATGCCGCTCTCCAGGAAGCAGTCCTCCCACAGCCACAGGGAGTCCACACCGGACTCCTCGGCGGCGAGGACGACGGAACGCAGGTTCTCGGGCGGGAGCTGGGGCCGGTAGACAGCGCCGAGTGTGGTCACCCGACAACTACTACCGGCCCCACCGCGGTTCAGCAACAGAGTTGGATCAGCCCGCGCTGTGGTACGTGACGTCCCAGTGGTTCGACTCGCGGTAGTAGATGTTGCCGGCGGCCGACTTCCACTTGTTGCCACCGATGGACGTGAAGGTCCCGGTGATGTAGTTGCTGACGCAGCTCGACAGCCGGTAGTCGACCTTGTAGCCGTTCCAGTGCGAGTAGGTGCCCGACGCGTGACCGGTCTCGGTGCCGCCGGTGATGGTCAGCGCGCAGCCGGACGCGCGCTTGAACGTCTTGGCTCCCGCGATGGTCGTCTGGTTGATCTGCTCGAACGACGTGCAGTTCGGACGGTTGCGGTCACTGCACCCGCCGCTCGAGGTCCAACTGATGCCTGCCGCGCGCAGCTGCGCGGTCGCCTGCGCGTGGGTGTACTTGGCCGGCGCCGCCGAGGCGACGGACGCCCCCATCAGCAGAGCGGCGAACATCGCGATCACAGCGGCGATCGTGCGAACGAACATGCTTTCTCCTTATGCCCAAACCGAAGTGCGGCACAAGGTAGGAACGACCGGTAAAGAGACGCCTAAATCGACCTTTGGCCGATCTTTGGCACTGCCGTGGACAGTCCGGTCATCAACAGCAGCAAGTCGATCGGAGCAACAAGCATGCGCATTCGCCACGCCGTCGCGGCGACCGCCATCTCACTGGGCCTGCTGGGTGGTTTCAGCGGCATCGCCCAGGCCGCCCCGGAAGGTCCTGCCGAGCAGGAGACCGCCGTCTCGCAGGTCGAGGCGGCGGCCGGGTACGGCGGCTCGATCAGCCGCACCGAGGTCATGAAGCGGGCGAAGGACTGGTGGGACCGCAAGATCCCGTACAGCCAGAGCGCCTACGCGTGGGACATCAACCACGGCAAGAAGTACCGCACGGACTGCTCCGGCTTCGTCTCCATGGCGTGGAAGCTGACCTCCAGCCGCAACACGTCCACTTTGGACGAGGTCGCCACGAAGATCACGTGGGGCGGCCTCAAGCCCGGTGACATGATCCTGCGCAACGGCCACGTGAAGCTGTTCGAGAAGTGGGCGAACGACGCCCACACCGTCGCGTGGATCTACGAGGAGGGCAGCACCGCGACCGACATGGACCACGAGAAGGTGTCGATCGCGACGCTGAAGGACGGCGGCTACGCCCCGTGGAAGTACAAGAAGATCACCGGCTGATCAGCTGATCGCGAGGCCCCACTGGGCGTGCCAGTGACGCACTTCCCCCACCTCCCTGGTGCCCAGCCGGGCGAAGATCCCCGCGGCCTCGTCCCAACAGCGGTCCGCGCCTGCGACGTCCCCCGTGCAGGCGTGGACCGCTCCGAGGTCCCGGAGGGTTCGCGCCCGCCACAACGGCAGGCCGAGGTCGTGGAACGACGTGAGCACCTCGGTCAGCGCGACGCGGGCACCGGGATGATCACCGGCAGCGAGCCGCCACTCCCCCAGCGTGCGGCGGACGAGCGCCTCGCCGAACCGGTCGCCGACGTCGCGGCAGCCGTTCAGCGCGGTGTGGATCAGCTCCTCCGCCGGGTCGAGCAAACCCTTGCGCAGCAGCACCTTCGCCCACGCCTGGGCGGTGTAGCAGCCGAGCAGCTCGTCACCGGTGCCCGCGACCATCTCGTGGGCGCGCTCGATGTGTTCCTCCGCCAGGTCCAGCTCGCCGCGGGCGCGGTGCACGAGCCCGATCCCGCGGGCGGCGAGAGCCTCACCTCTCCTGCTGCGGGCCTCGCGGTACACGGACTCCGCGTGCGCGAGCGTGTCGAACGCCGCCTCGTCGTCACCGAGTTCTCGTTTGATGGAGCCGATTCCGTAGAGCGCGTGCCCGACACCTTCGGGATCGTGCGACTCCAGCAGCTCGCGGGCTCTGCCCAACGCCTCCAGCGCGCACGGGTAGTCGCCGACGTCCCGGCAGACCATGCCGATGCCGTTCATGGCGACGGCCTCGCCGCGCTTGTCGCCCAGGTTCACGAACAACGTCTTCGCGGTGTCGAACCACGACCGCGCGTCGGCCAGGTTGTCGCGCTTGTAGTGCATCTGCCCGAGGCTGCACCGCAGCACCGCCTCGAGTCTCAGGTCGCCGGTCCGCCACACGGCTTCCAGCGCCGCCCTGTGCGTTCTTTCCCAGGCCTCGTACCGGTTTCTGAGCCCGAACCAGGCGAAGACCAGCACCTCCGCGAGCTGGCACGCCATCTCCGCGAGGTCCAGCTCCGCGGCGCGTTCGACGAGCTTGACGAGCAACGACTCCTCGCGCGCGAACCAGGCGTCCTTGTCGGTCGGGCGCGCGGCGGAGGCGACTATCCCCAGCGAGTCCTGCATGCGCGGCACGGCGAGGAAGAGCTGTTCGGTCAGTCCGTCCACCGTGGACAGAGCGGCCACCACCGCCCGGCGGACGAGGTCCTCGCGTTCCTGTTGCGGGTCTTCGGCTTCCGCGAGCTCACGAGCGTGCAGCCGCACCAGCTCGTGCATCCGGTACCGCGCGCTGCCGATGACGTCGAGCAGCCGCGCGTCGACGAGCTGGTCGAGCACGTCCTCGTCGAGCAGGTGCGCCCACAGGAAGCTCGGCACCTCGGGCAGCCCGAGGAACCCGAAGATCCGGTAGGCGCTGCGGACGTTCTCGTCGAGCGCCCGGTAGGTCAGCTCCAGGCCGGCCCGCACGGCGAGGTCGTCCGCGACCAGCTCGTCGAGTCTCGACCGCTCGTCGGAGAGCCGTCTGACGAGCTTCGAGACCGGCCAGTGCGCCCGCCCCGCCAGCCGCGCGCCGGTGATCCGCACCGCGAGCGGCAGGTACCCGCACAGCCGCGCGACCTCCCTGGCCTGGTCCGGCTCGTCCGCCACGCGGTCGTCGCCGAGGATGCGCTTGAGGAGCGTGACGGCCTCGTCGCCGCTCAGCACGTCCAACGGGATCCGGCGCACGCCTTCGAGCGAGGACAGCCTGCTGCGGCTCGTGATCAGCGTGAGGCAGCCGGGACTGCCGGGCAGCAGCGGCCTGACCTGCGACACGCTCGTGACGCCGTCCAGCACGATCACCACGCGCCGCCCGCCGACCGTGGCCCGCCACAGCGCCGCCCGTTCCTCCGCGGACTCCGGGATCCGCTCGCTCGGCACGTCCATCGCGCGCAGCAACGCGTCCAGCGCTCCCGACGGCGAGTGCAGGTCGACGAACAGCTGCCCGTCCGGATAGCGGTCCGCCAGCCGGTGCGCCGCGTGCACGGCCAGCGCCGACTTGCCGACACCCGCGGGCCCTTCGATCCACCAGACGCCGCCGTCGCTGTCGAGCAGCCTCCCGAGCTCGCCGTCCCGTCCGGTGAAGTCACCGGCGTCGCGCGGCAGGTAGTTGCGCCGGCTGTCCCGCGCGCCCTCCAGGACGTCGCGGTAGAGCTGCTGGAGCTGCTCGCCCGGCTCCACGCCCAGCTCGTCGACGAGGACCTTGCGCGTCTCCCGGAACACGCGCATCGCGTCGGCCCGCCGCCCGGCCCTGGCGAGCGCCGTCATGAGCTGACCGCGCAGCCGTTCGGCCAGCGGGTACTCGCTCACGAACGCCCCGAGCCTCTCGACGAGCTCGGCGTGGCGCCCCAGCGCCAGCTCCGCGTCCACCCACATCTCTGCGGCGGCGAGCCGTTGCACGTCGAGCGTCTGCGCGAACACCACCGGCGTGCCGCGCCACAACCGCAGCGCCTGCCCGAGCGCCTCGGCCTTGACCTTGAGGTCGGTCTCGTCCCCGGCCTGCGCGACCAGCCTGCGGAACACGTGCAGGTCGACTTCCTCGGGTTCGGAGTTGAGGACGTACCCGGCGGCCCGGTGCTCGACCGGCAACCCGGCCCTGCGCAGGCTGGAGATGTGCACCTGCAGCGATTTCCGCGCCTGCGGTGGCGGCTCCTCACCCCAGATGAGATCGATGAGCCGTTCGACCGGAACGATCTTCCCGCACTCGACCGCCAAGACGGCTAAGATCTGCGCGGGCTTCGGCGGCACGGACGGCTCGACCGGCCCCAGAATCCTGACCTCCACTGCGCCCCCACCAGTGTTGATGATTCACCAAGTTCTGCGCGGTATTGCCAAATTCTGACGCAGCCCGGCGTACCCGGTTCCGCTTCTGGGTGAAGGCCACTCGAATGGACGCAGATGTGGATGCAAGCAGACCGGGAACACTCCGTCCAGCCCACTTTCAGTGGGCATGAATGTGAACCTTTGTTGCGATTTTTACAGGCTCGCTTTGAGCCGCGCGAACTCCTCGGCCAGCGCGGGCAGCTGCCAGTGCGCGTTCAACCCGCTCGGATTGGGCAACAACCACACCCGAGCCCCACCCACCGCGTCCTGCTGAGGCCCGACCTGCGCCTTCTTGCGCCCGAACGCGGCCCGGTACACCGTCACGCCCAGCACCGCCAGAACTTTCGGTGAATACCTCTCGACTTTTTCGGCAAGCTCGACCCCGCCCGCTTTCAGTTCGTCAATTGTTAATTCGTCGGCCTTGGCACTCGGCCGCGCGACGACGTTGGTGATGCCGAGCCCCAGTTCGAGCAGCCCCTCCTGTTCGGCGGGCGCGAACTGCCTGGGGGTGAAACCGGACAAATGCAGCGCGGGCCAGAACCGGTTTCCCGGCCGCGCGAAGTGGTGCCCGGTCGCCTCCGACACGAGGCCGGGGTTGATGCCGCAGAAGAGCACGTCGAGGCCGGGCTTGATCACGTCGGCAATCACGGACCGAGCTTACGGTGTGCGGGTGACCGGCCTTCCGATCCTCTTCCTCGACGTCGACGGCCCGCTCCTCCCGTTCGGCGACGGCGTTCCCGGCACCCCGGGCCTCGCACGCCTCGACCCGATGCACGGTCCGTGGCTCGCAGCCTTGCCGTGCGAACTCATGTGGGCCACGACGTGGATGGACGAGGCGAACACCCACCTCGCTCCCCTGCTGGGCCTGCCGGAGCTGCCGGTCGCGACGTGGCCGGACGACCCGGACACCGAGGCCGCGGACGCCCGCGCGGGTCTGCACTGGAAGACCAGAGGTCTCGTGACGCTCGCGGCGGGCAGGCCGTTCGCCTGGGTCGACGACGAGCTCACCGAGTCCGACCGCGCGTGGGTCGCGAAGCACCACGGCGAAGCCCTGCTGCACAGGGTGAACCCGCGCCACGGCCTCACCGACGCCGACTACCTGGAGCTCGACACCTGGCTCCGCGCCTACGACGACACCGGCACCCGCGGCCGCGGCGTCCACATCGTGTAGCCCGCCCTCCGCGCGTCCTCCGGCGAGTGGAAGAACGCGTCGCCCTTCATCCGCTTGTAGTACGGCGATTCCGGCGTGTGGTACATCATCGTCCGCGAGTTCGCCTTGATCGTGGGCACCGCCGCGACCGGCTCCTCCATGATCGACAGCGGCGCCTCGGGGGAGGAGTCCCGCGGCCTCATCGTCAGCCACGTCAGCAGCACGCCCGCCAGGAACGCGCCCGCGCACAGCAGGAACATCTGGAAGAAGAACCCGAACACCGAACAGCTCCTAGCCCGTAGTCGTGAAGTCCTCGTCGACGCGCAGGCCCGGGGCGGCGGCGCGCAGGGCGTCGCTCAGCGAGCCCGCGCGCTCGGGGTCCGCCACGCGCGCCGAGGCGGTCAGGTGTCCTTTGTGGACGACGCCGGTGAAGTCGGTGACGCCCTGGTCCAGCACCGCCTCCAGCAGGGCGGCGGCCACGTCCGGTGAGACGGGCATGCGTTCGCCGGCGTTGGGGGTGATCATGTCGGTGATCCGGTGGGCCGCGGTCAGCGCGCGCACGGCGTCCACGACCTCCTGGCGCTCGCCCGCCGTTCCCGCCGTGCCGGCCAGCACGATCTCCGCCGAGCGCACCGCGACCACGAGGTGGCCGGGCGTCACGTCGGGCGCGGGATGGGCCGCGAGGCCCGCCGTGGCGAGCAACGCGGGCACGACGAGGGCGCCGACGAAGACGCGTTGCAGCAACTGCACGCGCCTGACCTATCTCATTCGGGCGACCCCATGCCACCACCTGGAGCAGAAGGCCCTGGACAACACGCCCGAATTCACCCGTTCGGGGTTACCTCCACGGGCGAGCCCGCGGCCACGAGGCGCCAGTCCGAACCGGTGAAGTCGGCCGGGTTCAGCACGCCCGCCGCCTTGACCCAGTCGATCAGCAGCTGGCGGATCTCCTGCTGCTGGTTGTGCAGCACGGGCGCGGACGCGATGTGCGGGAAGTCGCCGCCGCCCGCCTGCCGGTAGTTGTTCACGGCCACCGCGAACTCGAACGAGTCGGCGACCGGCTCACCGCCGAACCTCAGATCGGTGATCCGCGAGCCGACCGGCTGCGCGATGTCGATGGAGTAGGTCAGCGGCGCGGTCAGGCCGTAGGCGATGTCGAAGTTGTAGTCCGGCACGTCCGCGGACACCTCGGCCGCCGAGAACGGCCCCGGTCCGGACACCTGCCGGAAGTACCGCGCCGACTCCTCCAGGAAGTCGCGCAGCTGCGCGCCGGTCAGCCGCACGCCCACCAGTGTGTTGTCGAAGATGTAGAGCCCCGCGACGTCCCTGATGGACACCTCCCCCGCCGGGATCGCCGCCGCCCGGTTGAAGGGCGCGCACAACGACACCACCGGCAGCGACGTCGACTTCGCGATCTCCAGCGCCTGCACGTGGTTGATGAACCGCAACGCCGGTGTGTCCTCGAACCGCGAGCGCGCCGCCGACATCGCCCCGGCGCACGTGCCGATCCGCGCGTTGACGTAGTCCACGACCTTCGCGTGGTCGTGCCGCAGCAGCCGCACGATCCGCGGGTCCTCCTCCACCGAGGCGGACGACAGCACCTCCGACCGCGACGCCACAAGCTCCCAGCGCTGGTCGTAGCGCAGGTCGAACTCCATCAGCGACAGCCGCTTGCCCCAGAACAACGGCTCGGTCAGCAGCACCGGCCGTCCGGTGACCTTGTTCGTCACGAACCGCTGCGGGATCTCCACGTGGGCGTGGCCGACCAGCACCGCGTCGACGCCCGGCACCGTCTCGGCCACCAGCTCGGCGCAGTTCTCCGGGAACGGCACCTGATCCCCCAGCGACGAAGAGAGGTCCGCGCCGGAGTGCGCCGCGATCACCACGAGGTCGGACTTCGACCGCACCTCCGGCACCCAGTGCAGCGCCTGCTCCACCAGACCGGGAAACGTCAGCACGCCCTCGACGTGGGCGCGGTCCCACACCGCGATCCCGGGGTTCGTCAGCCCGAGGATCCCCACCCGCAACGGCGGCCCGCCGGTGCGCCACACCGTCTTGATCACGTACGGCGGGAACGCGGGCTGCCCGGTGGTCACGTCCAGAGCGTTGGCCGCGAGCAACGGGAACTCCAGCTGCCGCTCGAACGTCCGCAGCACCTGCAGCCCGTAGTTGAACTCGTGGTTGCCCACCGCCGCGGCGGTGTAGCCGATGGCGTTCATCGCGGCCGCCATCGGGTGCACGTGCGCCCGTGTGATCGGCTCGACCTTCGCGTAGTAGTACGCGAGCGGTGTGCCCTGGATGGTGTCACCGGCGTCGAGCAGCAACGTCCTGTGGCGCCCCACGTCCGCACGCACCTGCGAGACCAGCGTCGAGATCTTCGCGAGCCCGACGTCGTTGTGCGCGAAGTCGTCGAACTCGCGGTCGAGGTAGTAGTCCCAGTTGAACAGGTTGCCGTGCAGGTCGGTGGACCCCATGACGGTCAGCGTGAACGTGCGCAGGCCGCTCACCTCCGTCAACTCGTCGGGCCTCAAACCGAACATAGCTCCTCACAATTGACGTAACCGCCAATCGCCCGAACGGTGGACGGGTCTCACAGGTGGTACACAGGATCGCCAGCGACCATGGAGGCCATGCGCACGATGAAGTCCGAGCTCCGCAGGCCTGACGGGCAACCCGTCCGGGTGCTCGTGGTGGACGACGAGTCCACTCTGGCCGAGCTGATGACGATGGCGCTGCGCATGGAGAAGTGGGACGTCCGCACCGCCCTGGACGGCTCCACGGCCGTCACGACCGCACGGGAGTTCCGCCCGGACGCCGTCGTGCTGGACGTGATGCTGCCGGACTTCGACGGCTTCGAGGTGCTGCGGCGCATGCGGGCGGAGCAGCCGAACCTGCCGGTGCTGTTCCTGACCGCGCGCGACGCCGTGGAGGACCGCATCGCGGGCCTCACCGCGGGCGGCGACGACTACGTGACGAAGCCGTTCTCTCTCGAAGAGGTCGTGCTGCGGTTGCGTGCACTCATGCGGCGCACGGGAGTCACGGAGGAGGACGCGGGCGCACGACTCGTGGTCGGCGATCTCGCTCTGAACGAGGACACGCGCGAGGTGACACGTGGTGGTGAGCAGATCTCGTTGACCGCTACGGAGTTCGAGCTGCTGCGGTACCTGATGAGCAACCCGCGGCGCGTGCTGAGCAAGGCGCAGATCCTCGACCGGGTGTGGAGCTACGACTTCGGCGGGCAGGCGAACATCGTCGAGCTGTACATCTCCTACCTGCGCAAGAAGATCGACGCCGGGCGCGCACCGATGATCCACACGATGCGAGGCGCGGGCTATGTCCTCAAGCCTTCGTCCTAAGACGCTGCGGTCCAGGCTGATCTTCGGCCAGATCGTCGTCCTGGTGGTGCTCACGGTCGTCACCGGTGTCGTCGCGGTGTTCGCGCTGCACGAGTTCCTCACCAAGGACCTGGACCGCCAGATCGAGGACCTGGTGCAGTCCCCGGTGGGAGCGCGCGCACCGGGCATCAACGCGATGATCGTCGACGGCGAGGTCAAGGGCACCATCGAGCTGCCGCGCAAGAAGATGCGCGTGATGAACGCCCAGGAGACCGCGGCGCTGACCGGGCTCAGCCCAGGCGCCCACTCCGTCGACATGGGCGCCGAGGGCCACTTCCGCGTCAACGTGGACCAGTCGCGGATCAAGGGCCTGCCGTCCGGCCCGGTCGACGAGGTCGTGTGGCGGATGATCTGGCTCATGGTCGCCCTCACCGCGGCGGGCGTGGCGGCGGCGGCCCTGGTCGGCCGCAGGATCATCCGCCGCAGCCTGGTGCCGCTCGACCGCGTGGCCGACACCGCCACCCGCGTCTCCGAGCTGCCACTGCACCAAGGTGACGTCGCGCTCGCTGAACGCGTGCCGGACACCGATCCCGACACCGAGGTCGGCAAGGTCGGACTCGCGTTCAACCGCATGCTCGGCCACGTCGGCGACGCGCTGAAAGCCAGGCACGACAGCGAGACCCGCGTCCGCCGGTTCGTCGCGGACGCCTCCCACGAGCTGCGCACACCGCTCGCCGCCATCCGCGGCTACGCCGAGCTGACCCGCCGCTCGGAGGAGGACGTGAGCCCGCAGATCGCGCACGCCATGAGCCGCGTCGAGTCCGAGGCCGTGCGGATGACGTCGCTGGTCGAGGACATGCTGCTGCTCGCCCGCCTCGACGACGGCCGCCCGCTGGATCGCGAGGAGGTCGACCTGACCAAGCTCGTGCTGGACGTGGTCGGCGACGCGCGGATCTCCGCACCGGGCCACAGCTGGAGGATCGCGGTGCCGCCCGACCCCGTCACGGTCCAGGGCGATGTCCAGCGACTGCACCAGGTTCTCGGCAACCTGCTCTCCAACGCCCGCACGCACACCCCGCCCGGCACGACGGTCACCACCGGCCTGACCGTCCACAACGGACGGATCGACCTCACCGTCACCGACGACGGGCCGGGCATCCCGGAGGGTCTGGAGGTCTTCGAACGGTTCGCCCGCGGCGACAGCTCGCGGTCACGCGCCGCCGGCAGCACGGGGCTGGGGCTGTCCATCGTGGCCGCCGTCGTCGGCGCGCACGACGGCGAGGTGTCCGTGCAGAGCGTCCCGGGCAAGACCACGTTCACCGTCTCGCTGCGCGCCGGATGACGGCTCCCACAGCAACGGGATCAGGTCCGCCCCGCGCCGCCAGAGCCACGGAATCCCCTTGAGCAGCAACCACGCGACGTGGTGCCACACCGTCAGTTCGCGCCCGCCGGAGCACTCCAGGCTCACGTCGCCGACCCGGTGCCCGAGCGCGCGCAGCTCGGACGCGAACGCCCGCGCGAGCATCCGGTGGCCGCGCTCGGACGGGTGCAGCCGGTCGACCGCCCACGTCTGCAGCTCGTACGCGCCGGGCAACGTGTGCAGGTCCACGCACCGCACGCCGTGCCGCGCGACGACGACGTCGATCACGCGGTTGAACTCGTCGATCCGCTCCTTGAGCACCCGCCGCAACCGGCCCGGCAGCTTGAACACGCGGCCCTGGTCGTGGAACCGCACGGTGACCACGGAAGCGCCCGCGGCCGTCAGCGCGCGGCAGATGTGGTCGAGGTCCTCGTGCATCCGCCGCACGGAGAAGTCCGATCGCAGCGTGTCGTTCACACCGGCGATGACGACGGCGGCGCGGGGTTCGTCGCGCAGCGCCTGCGGCAGCTGGGTGCGCCTGACGTCGGCGAGGCGGGCACCGGAGACGGCGTAGTTGCGGTAGCCGTTGTCCTCGAACGCGGACGAGAGCAGCGGGCCGAAGCCGCGCCAGCCGCCGGGAACGAGGTCGCCGATCCCGACCGCTGTCGAGTCACCGAGTAACACCAGCACGCGACTCAGGATCATCTCGCCCGGTGATCCTGGAATGACCGTGCGGGAACGGTTCAGCGAAATGCTGGGTAAAGCGGGAGTTCGAGCACCTCGGCGCCGTAGTGGTCGACCAGTGCGCCGACCACCGCGTCGGCGTGGGAGGCGACCGTCTTCTCGCCGAGGATCAGCGCGTCGGACCGCAGGCGCACCCACCGGCCCGCCAGCACGACGCTGCGCGGTGGTGCGTTGACGACGCTCGGCATCGGCTTGGACAGCGCGCGCCACGTCGCGAGCCACACCCACAGCAGCTGCGCTTCCAGCAGACGCGGTAAGAGCACCGTGTCGTCGTCCATCTCGGGCCACACCGCCCCGACCTCGGCCCGCCACGCGGCGACCATGGCCTCGGACATGCCCGGCGGCAGGCCCCAGCCGCACCAGCACGACGGGAACGGCACGCGCAGGGCGGCGGCGTCGAACACGATGTCGCGGACGCAGCCGCCCTCGAAGTCGACGAAACGGACACCGCGCGAGGTGACCAGGTGGTTGTCCGGACAGGACGTCGAAGGGCTGAACGCGCGCCGCCGCGAGGTGCTGAACGCCCGTGCGGCCTCGGCGGCGAACTCGATGGCGTGCGGAGAGGTCTCAACGGCCAACGTGGACTCGAGCAGCGCCGGTAACCCCGCGATGGCCGCGTGCACGTCGACCGCGATCGGGTCCTGGCAGCACTGCGCACCGGCCCGGCGCATCAACGCGTCGAAGTCCGCGTCACGGCCCGCCGTCGTGGCGTGCAGGCGTCCCATGGCGTGCGCCCACGACAGCAGACCACGTTCCGCAGCGCGCGCGTCTTTCGCATGCAGCTTCTCGGACAGACGCGGCGCACGACCCAGATCTTCCAGCACGACCAGACGCGACGTCGCGTCGTGAGCGAAAAGCTCTGGCGTAGCGCGCTCTTCTGCCGGAAGCGCCGTCAGCAGCTGGTGGCTGACCGCCTCGTGCGCCCACGGGTCACGATCGCCGGAACCAGCCGGATAGCGCTTCACCACGAGCGTGCGCGGCATGGAGAACGGCGAGGAAGCGACTCTCACGCGAATGACGACGGAACGACCGGTACCCCCGAGAGCCTCGGGGTCCGCGAGGCGCACCTGTGCGCCCAGTCGCCTGGTCAGTACCCGCTCCGCCGCCCCGACAGCGTCCGCTATTTCCGGTGAAGTCGTGTCGGGAGGGCCCGCGGTGATCTCCACGCTCATCCCCTCCGACCCTACTCCCCATGTCCTCGAGCCGGACCGACGCTAATCGGGCCGGGCTGCGACCACCACCACTCGTTGATAACGGCTCGAGCTGTTCCCGGATCACCCCTTGGACAGTGGACGTGTGGAAACACCATCCGTTGCCCGGCGCCTGCGGATCAACAGAACGAGCGCGGCGGCGGCGACAATACCGATCAAGTTGATGCCCAACTGGGCAACGGCGGGCCCCACTCTGTCCCACACTCCGAGAACAGCGGCCAGCGCGGCGTAACCGGCGGCCGGAACCGTGGTGACCGAGATGAACACGCCGACCAGTGCCGCGGACTTCGCCGACGTCATCGACAGCATGCCCGCCGCGCCCGCCAGCAACGCGACGATCAGCGAGAACGGCCCGAACTGGTAGACGAAGTCGACCTGGTGCCCGTCGAACAACGACGCCCTGTCGAACAGGCCGCCGAGCTCGCCGAGCCACGTCAGCGCGGACGTGATCATCATCGCGAGCGGAAACCCGATCGCGAGCGCGAGTGTTGCTCGTCTGACCAGGTCCCACCGCTTCGCGACGAGCCCCACCGCGATGGCGGCGAGCGGGCCGAACTCCGGCCCGACGACCATCGCGCCGACGATCGTCACCGGCGAGTTCGTCGCGACGCCCACCGCCGCGAGCAGGCACGCGATGGTGAGGAACGCCTGGAAGGTGACGCTCGGCCGGGACTCCTCGCCCGACTTCGCGATCAGCTCCTCCCACACGATCACGTCCGAGCCCTCGCCCGGCGCGTTCTCCTCCGCGCGGTCGGCTGCGTCGGACAGCGACGTGTCGATCGTTTCGATCGTGACGCCACCGGTGTGGTCGATGCTGAGGTCGCACAGCGCGACGACGATCTCGTCGACGGCCTCACGCGCCACGTCGGCGGTGATGAGGTCGCCCTCGGGGTCGATCGCCGCGCCACGCAGGACCACCAGGTGGGTGGCCCCTGCGTGGTCGCGGAGGATCTTCTGGGCGGCCTCGGACTCCTCCGCCGGGCAGACCACCCGCAGCCTGAGCATTACTTCTGGTCGGGCTTGGCGTCGACGCCGGCTTCCTTGCGCTGCTGCGCGGTGATCGGCGCCGGAGCCGCGGTCAGCGGGTCGTAGCCGCCGCCGCTCTTCGGGAACGCGATGACCTCGCGGATCGAGTCGACACCCGCGAGCAGCATGCAGAGGCGGTCCCAGCCGAGCGCGATGCCGCCGTGGGGCGGGGCGCCGAACTTGAACGCGTCGAGCAGGAAGCCGAACTTCTCCTGCGCCTCCTCGGCACCGATGCCCATCACGTTGAACGCGCGCTGCTGCACGTCCGCGCGGTGGATACGGATCGAGCCACCGCCGAGCTCGTTGCCGTTGAGGATCACGTCGTAGGCGTAGGCCAGCGCGTTGCCGGGGTCGGTCTCGAAGTTGTCGATCCACTCCGGCGTCGGCGAGGTGAACGCGTGGTGCAGCGCCGTCCACTTGCCGCCACCGACCGCGACGTCACCGGCCTCGAGCTTGTCGACGGCCTCGAACATCGGGAAGTCGACGACCCACGCGAACGCCCACGCGTTCTCGTCGACCAGGCCGACGCGGTGCGCGATCTCGACACGGGCCGCACCCAGCAGGGCGCGCGCGTCACGGGCCTCGCCCGCGGCGAAGAAGATGCAGTCGCCGGGGTTGGCGCCGACCGCCTTGGCCAGGCCGTCGCGCTCGGCGTCGGTCAGGTTCTTCGCGACCGGGCCGCCGAGCGTGCCGTCCTCCTGGACCAGCACGTACGCGAGGCCCTTGTGGCCGCGCTGCTTGGCGAACTCCTGCCAGCCGTCGAGCGTGCGGCGCGGCTGGGAGGCACCACCCGGCATGACCACGGCACCGACGTACGGCGCCTGGAACACCCGGAACGTCGTGTCCTTGAAGTACTCGGTGAGCTCGGTGAGCTCGACGTCGAAGCGCAGGTCGGGCTTGTCCGAGCCGTACTTCGCCATCGCCTCGGCGTAGGAGATGCGGCGGAACGGCAGCGGCAGCTCGACGTCCTTCGTCTCCTTCCAGATGGCGGCGAGCAGCTTCTCGGTCAGCGCGATGACGTCGTCCTGCTCGACGAAGCTCATCTCGATGTCGAGCTGGGTGAACTCCGGCTGGCGGTCCGCGCGGAAGTCCTCGTCCCGGTAGCAGCGCGCGATCTGGTAGTAGCGCTCCAGGCCACCGACCATCAGCAGCTGCTTGAACAGCTGCGGCGACTGCGGCAGCGCGTACCAGGAGCCCGGACGCAGCCGCGCCGGCACCAGGAAGTCACGCGCGCCCTCGGGGGTGGAGCGGGTCAGCGTCGGCGTCTCGACCTCGACGAACTTCTCGCCGTGGAGAACCTCGCGCGCGATCCGGCTGACCTCGCTGCGCAGGCGGATGGCCTTGGCCGGGCCGCTGCGGCGCAGGTCGAGGTAGCGGTGCTTGAGACGCGCCTCCTCGCCGACCTCGCCCTCGGCCTCGACCTGGAACGGCAGCGGCGCGGCCTCGTTGAGGACCTCGAGGTCGCTCACGTAGACCTCGATGGCACCGGTGGCAAGGTCGGGGTTCTCGCTGCCCTCCGGACGCCTGCTCACGTCGCCGGTGACCTTGATGACGTACTCGCTGCGCAGGCGGTGCGCGCGCTCGGCCATCTCGCCCTCGCGGAAGACGACCTGGGCCACACCGGACGCGTCGCGCAGGTCGATGAAGATGACACCGCCGTGATCACGCCGGCGAGCGACCCACCCGGTGAGGGTGACGGACTGCCCGGCGTGCTCGGCCCGGAGTGATCCGGCCTCGTGCGTGCGCAACACGGTGGTGGCTCCTTGTAGACGAAGTCAGCTTTGCCGTCAAGGCTAGCTGGAGGCACCGACGGATTTTCACGCAGGGCTTTTCCTGCGGAAGTGATCTCGGCTGACTAGCGTCCGAGGACATGCGGATCCCGGTCGCCGTCTTCGGCATGGTCGTGATGTTCGTCGCCGCCGTCGGCGTGCTGTTCCTGGGCGTACTCGGCTTCACGCCCGTCAACGCGTGCACTGGTGCGTGCTACGCGCCGTTCATGATGGCGACGGTCGGCACGGTGGTCATCGGGCTGTCGGCGACGTTCGCGACGTGGTTCCGGGCGCTGCGGGAGCCTCGCGCGTACTGGCCGTGGATCGGTGCGGCGCTGATGGCCGCCCTCTACCTCGTAGCACTTTCAGTGGCCGAACAGGTCCTCTGATCACACGATGAACGGCGCATTTGTCCACTTGAGGTGAACAAATGCGCCGTTCATCGACTGGCTAGCTCACGCGGTCGGCGCGAGGTACAGCAGGCGGTTCGGCGAGCCCGAGCCCGGCGACGTCACCTTCGACGGCGTCGACTGCCCGATCAGGTACGAGGCGACCTGAGCCGGCGTGGCCGTCTTGTTGGTCGACAGGTACCTCGCCGCGGCACCGGCCACGTGCGGGGTCGCCATCGACGTGCCCGAGATGGAGTTGGTGGCGCTGTCGGACGTGTTCCACGCCGACGTGATGCTGCTGCCCGGCGCGAAGATGTCCAGGAGCGAGCCGTAGTTCGAGTAGGACGCGCGGGCGTCGGTGTTCGTCGTGGCGCCAACGGTGATCGCCTCGGCCACGCGGGCCGGGGAGAAGCCGGACGCGTTGGCGTTGGAGTTGCCGGCCGCGACCGCGAAGGTCACGCCCTTGGCGATGGCGTTCTTCACGGCCGTGTCGAGCGTGGCGTTGGCGCTGCCGCCGAGCGACAGGTTCGCGACGGCCGGCTTGACGGCGTTGTTGCCGACCCAGTCGATGCCCGCCGCGACACCGGCGAGGGTGCCGGAGCCGTTGTTGTCGAGCACGCGGACGGCGACGATCTTGGCGGCCTTCGCGACGCCGTACTGCGAGCCCGCGATGGTGCCCGCGACGTGCGTGCCGTGGCCGTTGCCGTCCTGCGCGACGTTGTCGTTGTCCACGAAGTCACGGCCGTTGGAAGCGCGGCCACCGAACGTCGAGTGGCTGATGCGCACACCGGTGTCGATGACGTACGCGGTGACGCCCGCTCCGGTCGAGGTGTAGCTGTACGACTGGTTGAGCGGCAGGTTGCGCTGGTCGATGCGGTCGAGACCCCACGACGGCGGATTCGTCTGCGTGGCCTGCGTGTGCACGACCTGGTCCGCCTCGACGAACTCGACGGACGGGTCGGCGGCCAGGCGCTTGGCCTGCTTCTCCGTCAGCTTCACGTTGAAGCCGCCGAAGCTCGTGTACTCGCGCTCCACCGTCCCGCCGAAGCGCGAAGCCAGGGCGTGGGAGTTCGCCTTGCCCTCCTTCAGCTTCACGATGAAGCTGCCGGCGATCTTCTCGGGGGCGCTGAGGGACAGGACCTCGCCCTCCGCGGCGTAAGCGTTGGGGATCATCAGGACCGACATGGCGAGGGTCGCCGCGCCGGCACCGGCGAGGAACCGGATCTTTCGCGTCATGTTGTGCATTCCGTTCTTTGCAGGGGAACGAAGCACTTTCGACGTTATGGATCGATCCGGTTCCTGCCAAGGGTGTCCTAAAGATTAAGACGCGCCTGAGAATTCACCTTTCACAGGGATGGCGGCCAGTGAAGGATACGAGTGACGGGTGGCGTGCCCGGTGTGCCCGTGGTAACCAGTGCGCGCTCGACCTGTGCGGGAGTGGCCGCACGGTTGAACTCCAGGTACCGCGCGGCGACTCCGGCCGCGTGCGGCGCGGCCATCGAGGTGCCGGAGATGGTGTTCGTGGCGGTGTCGTTGGTGTTCCAGGTGGACGGAATGCTGACGCCCGGCGCGTAGAGGTCGACCAGCGGGCCGTAGTTCGACGAGGACGCCTTGGTGTCGGTCGACGTCAACGCACCCACGCAGATCGCCTCCGCGACCCGTTGCGGAGAGGTGTTCTTCGGATCGGTGTTGCTGCCACCGGCCGCGAGCGTGTACGAGACGCCGGAAGCGATCGAACGCCGCACCGCGTCGTCCAGCGTCACGGAAGCGCTGCCGCCCAAGGACATGTTCGCCACAGCGGGCTTGACGGCGTTCTTCGTCACCCAGTCGATGCCCGCGATCACACCGGCGATCGTGCCGCTGCCGTTGTCGCCGAGCACCTTGACGGCCCACACGGTGGAGCGCTTGGCGACGCCGTGCTTCGTGCCCGCGGCGATCCCGGCGACGTGCGTGCCGTGGCCGTTGCCGTCCTGCGCGATCGCGTCGTTGTCGATGAAGTCCCAGCCGTTCCTGGCCCGGCCGCCGAAGTCGGTGTGCGTCACGCGGATGCCGGTGTCGAGCACGTAGATGTTCACGCCTTGACCGGTGCTCGTGTAGGAGTACTTGCGGTCCAACGGCAACGCGCGCTGGTCGATCCGGTCCAGCCCCCACGGCGGGTCGAGCTGCGTGCTGTTCGCGTGCACGATCCCGTCACGTTCCACATGAGACACGTTGGGGTCGGCCTTCAGCGCACGCAGCTGTGCAGCGGTCAGCCGCGCGCTGAAACCGTTGAAAACACTGGTGTACCGGTGCTCCACGGCACCGCTGAACGACGACACCGCGCCGTCCTTCATCACCACGATGTACGAGGACGTGGCCGCGGACGCCGGGGCGACCACGACCGCTGCCGCCAGGGCGGCGACTGCCAGCAGGGCTCTCACGTGCGAACTTCCTTTCCTTGCAGGGAAAACGGCCCCGGCTCGCAGGGAGCCGGGGCCGCACATCAGGGGTCGTCAGCTGGTCGGCGGCCAGTACAGGAGCCTGGTCGTCGTGCCGGCGCCGGGGTTGGTCACCTTGCCGTTGGTGGCGTTGGACTTGATCGCGGACTCCACCTGCGCGGGCGTCACGTTGAAGTTGCCCTGCAGGTACCGAGCCACCACGCCGGCGACGTGCGGCGTCGCCATCGAGGTGCCGGAGATGGTGTTCGTGGCGGTGTCACTGGTGTTCCACGCCGACGTGATGTCACGGCCGGGCGCGAAGACGTCCACGACGGCGCCGAAGTTGGAGAACGAGGAGCGAGCGTCGTTGCGGTCGGTCGACCCCACGGTGATCGCGGTCGCCACGCGGGCCGGGGAGAAGGTGTTGGCGTTGGCGTTGGAGTTGCCCGCCGCCACCGCGAACGTGACACCGCGCGTGATCGCACCGGCGACGGCGCTGTCGAGCGAGGAGTTCGCGCTGCCGCCGAGCGACATGTTCGCCACCGCGGGCTTGACGTGGTTCGCGGCCACCCAGTTGATGCCCGCGTTGACCCCGGCGAGCGTGCCGGAGCCCTGGTTGTTCAGCACGCGCACGGCGATGATGTTCGCCGCCTTCGCCACACCGTACTGAGAACCGGCGATGGTGCCGGCGACGTGCGTGCCGTGGCCGTTGCCGTCCTGCGCGACGGCGTCGTTGTCGACGAAGTCGTAGCCGTTCTTGGCGCGGCCGCCGAACGTCTGGTGGGTGATGCGGACACCCGTGTCGATGACGTAGGCGTTCACGCCGGAACCGGTGGTGTTGTAGGTGTAGCGCTGGTCGAGCGGCAGGTTGCGCTGGTCGATTCGGTCGAGACCCCACGACGGCGGGTTCGTCTGCGTGGCCTGGACGCTGAGGACCTGGTCGCGTTCCACGTACTCGACGGACGGATCGGCCGCGAGTCTGCGGGCCTGGGCGTCGGACATCTTGACCGAGAAGCCCTTGAACACGGTGTCGTAGACGTACTCGATCTGGCCGCCGAACCGGGCACCGAGAGTCGCGGCACTCGCGGTGATCCGGTCGTCCTTCAGCTTCACGACGAAGCTGCCGGGGATGTTGTTCGCGCCCTCGAAGGTGCGGATCTCGCCCACGGCGGCGGAAGCGGGTGCCGCGAAGGCGGCGACCACGACCGCCGAGCCCAGCAGGATTGCTGTCTTGCGCATTGTGTTGTCCTGTTCGTCGCAGGGATGCTCAGGAACCCGAAGGGGACTATTGGCGGCGTAATAGGCCCGAGATCTGAACTTTCCGGGTTTCGAACCGGCGCAAAACCGCCGATCGGCTGTACCGCCTTCCCTTTGCTGCCGATAGCCTTCCGATCTTGACTCCGTGAAACGGAGGCGTGATGCTGACGATTTACCCACCCCGCGAGGAGCTCGCCGACCTGTTGGTGACGGGTCCGTTCGCGGACGCGTTGCGGGTCGCGATCCAGCTGAGAGGCCTCAGCCTGGAACGGCTGCAGCACCGGTTGCGGATGCGCGGCGCGCCGATCAGCGTGACGGCGCTGAGCTACTGGCAGTCCGGCAGGCGCAGACCCGAGCGGCCGGAGTCGATGATGGCGCTCGCCCACCTCGAGGACGTGCTCGGGCTCCAGGAGAACGCGCTGTCCCGGCTCCTCGGCCCACCACGGCCGCGCGGGCGTTCCCGCAGGCGGGAGCTGTCGGCACGGGCGCAGTGGGACAGCTCAGGGCTGGTGCTGACCGCGCAGCACGACCGGGTCGACGTCGCGCCCTGCGGCGGTGTGCGCGGCGTCCGGTCACGCCAGGTCGTGCAGGCGAGAACGGCCGATGTGGACCGCTGGATCCTGTGCCAGGAAACGGGATCGGCGCAGCCCGCGCTGACGGCCGTGCGGTCCTGCCGGGTCGGCCGGGTCGCCCGCGAGCGCACGAACGGCGTCCTCGTCGCGGAGCTGTTGTTCGACGAACCACTGGCCGCCGGCACCTCGATCGCGATCGAGTACGAATTGATCTATCCACACCCGACGGTCGAGCACACGCATTTCCGCCGGTTCGCCGAACGGGTGCACGACTACGTCCTGGAGATCAAATTCCCGGCCGAGTCCCCGCCCGCTTCCTGCGAGCAATTCGCGTCGGGCCCGGCGGGAACGGAAATGTTCGGCGGCGCACGCCCGGCTCCGGTGGACGCCTGGGGTTACGCGCACGCCGCCGCGCTGGACTTCGGGCCGGGCCTCTACGGGATGCGCTGGACCGCGGCCGCGAACGCCTCCGGGTCGTCGACCCAGGGGAAGTGACCGGCGCCGGGCTGCACGACGAGCCGCGCGCGTGGGAACAGGTCCGCGTACTCCTGCGCGCGCTCGGGCGGCAAAGCGACGTCCAGCTCTCCTGCGATCAGAACCGTTGGCACGTCGAGGTTCTTGAGCTCCTCGCGGACCTTCCGCGGATCGAACGCGCCTTCGGCGTAGAACTCCTGGGCGGCCTCGGGGTTGCGGGGGTGGTCGTCCAGCGCCCGCGCCTCGTCGTCCCAGCGGCCGTGCCAGAACGGGTTGATCTTCGCGAACGCCTCCGGCGTCACGTTGCCCGCCCAGATCTCCTCGAACCCCTTGATCGCCTCGGCGTACCAGGGCTCTCCGCTGCGCCGTAGAGCGACTTCCCTGCGGTCCTCATCCGTGACGTCGATGCCGACCACGCGCGGGCTGGGTGCGACGAGAACGAGTTCCTTGACGTGCTGAGGGAATCGCACGGCGTACAGGATGGCGAGGGTGCCGCCCGCCGAGTGGCCGAGCAGGCTGATCTGGTCGAAGCCCAGGTGCCGCCGGAGCGCTTCCACGTCGTCCACCTGGTGGTCCACCCGGTAGGTCTCCTCCGGCGCCTTCTCGGAATCGCCGGTGCCGCGCAGGTCGAGCCTGACCACGTTCTCGAGCGGCAGTCCGCCGATGTAGGACGACGCCTGCATCGGCCCTCCCGGCAGGCCGATCAACGGGTGATCGCCTGCCGGGCCGTGGTACGCGAGCTTGACGCCGTCGTCCGTGCTGAAGGTCCCCATGCCTCGCAGTCTGTCAGTAGGACCTGGGCAGCTTCAGGCTGTTCTGCGCGACGAAGTTGAGCACCATCTCCCGGCTGACGGGCGCGATCCGGGCCATCCGGGACATGCCGAGCATCGACGCGAGGCCGAACTCGGAGGTCAGCCCGTTGCCGCCGTGGGTCTGGATCGCCTGGTCGACGGCCGCCGCGATGGCCTCGCCCGCCGCGTACTTGGCCATGTTCGCGGCCTCACCCGCCTCCTTGTCACGACCGGAGTCGTAGAGCGCGGCCGCCTTCTGGGTCATCAACCTGGCCAGCTCGATCTCGATGTGGATCTTCGCCAGCGGGTGCGCGAGGCCCTGGTGCGAGCCGATCGGGCTGTCCCAGACGGTGCGCTGCTGGGCGTACGTGACGGCCTTGCTGATCGCGAGCCGCGCCGAGCCGGTCGCCATGCTCGCACCCATGATCCGTTCGGGGTTGAGGCCCGCGAAGACCTGGAGCAGCCCCTGGTCCGGTGATCCGACGACCGCGTCCGACGGCAGCCGCACGTCGTCGAAGAACAGCGTGAACTGCTTCTCCGGTGCGACCAGGTCCATGTCGATCTGGTGCCAGGTGAAGCCCTCGGCGTTCGTCGGGACGACCACGAGCACCGGTCCGGTCTGCTGGATGGCGACCACGAGCACGGCGTCGACCTCGTCGATGCCGGAGATGTAGGTCTTGGTGCCCTTGAGGATCCAGTCGTCACCGTCGCGGCGGACGTTCGTCCTGAGCTTGTGCGAGTTGGATCCCGCGTCCGGCTCGGTGATCGCGAACGCCATCTTGAGCGTGCCGTCCGCGAAACCGGGCAGCCACTTGGACTTCTGCTCGTCGGTGCCGAACCGGGCGATCACCGTGGCGCAGATGGCCGGCGAGACCACCATGAGCAGCAACGGACATCCCGCCGCCGCCAGCTCCTCGCACACTGCGGCGAGGTCGCCGATGCCACCGCCACCGCCGCCGTACTCATCGGGCACGGCGACGCCGAGGTAGCCGAGCTTGCCGGCCTCCTCCCACAGCTCGGTCGTCTTCTCCCCCGCCCTGGCCTTGGCGATGAAGTAGTCGTGGCCGTACTTGGCACCGAACTCGGCGACCGCCTTGCGCAGCGCGATCCGCTCTTCGGACTCGACGAAGCTCACGATTCCTCCACTACGGCGAGAACGTCTCCGGCGTTGACCTGCTGAGACTGTTCGACGAGAAGTTCGGTGACGGTGCCCGCGCTCGTCGCGAGCACGCGGTGTTCCATCTTCATGGCTTCCAGCACCAGCAGTTCCGCGCCTGCCTCGACCTGGTCGCCCTGCCCGACGCTGACCCGGACGACGGTGCCGGGCATCGGGGCGACGGTGGCGCCCGGCGCGAGCTTGGTCTCCGGTTCGGGGAAGCGCGGCACGACCCTCAGCGAGACCGACCCGCGCGGCGAGTCGACCTCGACCAGATCGCCGTACGCGGCGACGTGGAACGGGGTGCGCACGCCGTCCAGGTCCAGCGTGATCACGCCGGGGGTGGCCTGCTTCGGGTCGTAGGCGACCTCGATCTCGCGGTCCCCGAACAGGAACTTCGCCTTCGGCTGCTGCGAGCGCACGTTCCGCCAGCCGAGCGGCAGGGTCCCGATCCTGCGACCAGCAGCCTGGGCGAGTGCCGCAGCGAGCGCAAACGGTTGCGGATCAACGGTCCTGGTGAAGTCGTGCTCGGCGAGGAACCCGGTGTGCGTGTCGCCGTCGAGGAACGCGTCGTTCTGAAGGATGTCCACGAGCAGCGCGCGGTTCGTGACCAGGCCGTGGATCTGGGCGTTCTCCAGCGCCGTCGCGAGCTTGCGGGCCGCCCCGGCCCTGGTCGGCGCGTACGCGATGACCTTGGCCAGCATGGGGTCGTAGTGGACCGAGACCACCGAGCCGTCCTCGACACCGCTGTCGAGCCGGACGTCACCGGGCACGTGGAACCGGTGCAGGGCGCCGCTCGCCGGACGCCAGTCGTGGTCGGGGTCCTCGGCGTAGAGGCGGACCTCGATGGCGTGCCCGCTCGGTTCCGGCGTCTCGCTCGGCAGCCGAGCGCCTTCCGCGATCCTCAGCTGCCAGTCGACGAGATCGACGCCGTACACCAGTTCGGTGACCGGGTGCTCGACCTGGAGGCGCGTGTTGACCTCCAGGAAGTGGAAGTCCTCGCCCTTCAGCATGAACTCGACAGTGCCCGCGCCGACGTACCCGATCGACTCGGCCGCGGCCGTCGCCGCCGCGAACAAACGCTTGCGCACGTCGTCGGTGACCGCCGGGCTCGGCGACTCCTCGACGATCTTCTGGTGCCGGCGCTGGATCGAGCACTCGCGTTCGCCGAGCGCCCACACCGTGCCGTGCGCGTCCGCGAGGATCTGCACCTCGACGTGCCGGGCGTGCTCCAGCAGCGGCTCGCAGAACACCGTCGAGTCACCGAACGCCGACTCGGCCTCACGTCGGGCGCTGGCCAGGGCGTCGGCGAACTCCTCGTGCTCGCGCACGATCCGCATGCCGCGTCCGCCGCCACCAGCGGATGCCTTGATCAGCACCGGGAACTCGGTGACTGTCTCGGGATCCAGTTCCGGCAGCGTCGGCACGCCCGCGGCCGCCATCCGCTTCTTCGCGGCGACCTTGGAGCCCATCGCCTCGATGGAGTCCGGCTCCGGTCCGACCCAGGTCAGGCCCGCCGCCTGGACCTTGCGTGCGAAGTCGGCGTTCTCGCTGAGGAACCCGTAACCGGGGTGAACGGCGTCCGCACCGGCCTTGACCGCCGCCTCGACGAGCAGGTCGGCGCGGAGGTAGGTCTCGGCCGGTGACGCACCCGGCAGGTTGACCGCGAAGTCGGCCTCCCGGACGTGCGGGGCGGCGGCGTCCGGGTCGGAGAACACCGCGACCGTGCGAATCCCGTTGGCCTGACAGGTGCGGATGATCCTGCGGGCGATCTCGCCGCGGTTGGCGATCAGGAGTGTCTTGATCACTTCGGTCATCACATCCGGAAGACGCCGAAGCCGTCGGCGCCCTTGATCGGTCCGCTGTGGACGGCGGAGAGGCAGAGGGCGAGCACGGTCCTGGTGTCGCGCGGGTCGATCACGCCGTCGTCGTAGAGCTTCCCGGACAGGAACGGCGCCAGCGACTGCTCCTCGATCTGCGCCTCGACCATCTTGCGCATGGCGGCGTCGTGCTCCTCGTTGTACTCCTGCCCCTTCGCCATCGCGGCCTGCCGTCCGACGATCGAGAGCACACCGGCGAGCTGCGCGGGTCCCATCACGGCCGACTTGGCGTTGGGCCAGGTGAACAGGAACCGCGGGTCGTACGCCCTGCCGCACATGCCGTAGTTGCCCGCGCCGTACGACGCGCCCATCGTGATGGTCAGGTGCGGCACCCGGCTGTTGGACACGGCGTTGATCATCATCGAGCCGTGCTTGACGATGCCGCCCTGCTCGTACTGGGCGCCGACCATGTAGCCCGTGGTGTTCTGCAGGAAGACCAGCGGGGTGTCGCTCTGGTTGGCGAGCTGGATGAACTGCGTGGCCTTCTGCGACTCCTCGCTGAACAGGACACCGCGCGCGTTGGCGAGGATACCGACCGGGTAGCCGTGGATCCTGGCCCACCCGGTGACGAGGCTGTTGCCGTACAACGGTTTGAACTCGTCGAACTTGGAGCCGTCGACGAGCCGTGCGATCACGTCACGCGGGTCGAACGGCACCCGCTGGTCCTCGGAGACGATGTCCAGGATGCTGTCGGCGTCGAAGAGCGGCTCTTCTGTCGTGTGCGGCTCAGGGCCCTGCTTGCGCCAGTTCAGCCTGGCGACGACCCTGCGTGTGAGCCGGATCGCGTCGGTCTCGTCCTCCGCCACGAAGTCCGCGAGCCCGGACGTGGCGCCGTGCATCGTGGCGCCGCCCAGCGACTCGTCGTCCGCGTCCTCCCCGGTGGCCATCTTGACCAGCGGCGGACCGCCCAGGAAGACCTTCGACCGTTCCTTGATCATGATCACGTAGTCGGACATGCCCGGCACGTACGCACCGCCGGCCGTCGCGTTGCCGAACACCGCCGTGATCGTGGGGATGCCGGCCGCACTGAGCCTTGTCAGGTCGCGGAACGCCCGGCCGCCGGGGATGAAGATCTCGCTCTGCGTGGGCAGGTCCGCACCGCCGGACTCGACGAGGCTGACCAGCGGCAGCCGGTTCTGCAACGCGATGTCGTTGGCCCGCAGCGACTTCTTCAACGTGTACGGGTTCGACGCACCACCGCGCACGGTCGGGTCGTTCGCGACGATCACGCACTCGACGCCCTCGACCCGCCCGATGCCGGTGACAACACTCGCCCCGACGGGGAAGTCGGTGCCCCACGCGGCGAGCGGCGACAGCTCCAGGAACGGGCTGTCCTCGTCGATCAGCAGCTCGACCCGTTCCCTGGCCAGGAGCTTGCCGCGCTTGTGGTGCCGCTCGACGTACTTCGGCCCACCTCCCGCGAGCGCTTTCGCGTGTTCGGCGTCCAGCTGCGCGATCTTCGCGAGCAGCGCCTCCCTGTTGCCCATCAGGCGAACCCCAATCGTCGTGCCGCGAGCTCGGTCATCACTTCGCTCGCGCCGCCCCCGATGCCGAGGATGCGGGCGTCCCGGTAGTGACGCTCCACTTCGGACTCCCGCATGTACCCCATACCGCCGTGCAGCTGCACCGCCGCGTCCACGACCTCGCTGCACGCCTGGACAGCGGCGTTCTTGGCGAAGCAGACCTCGGTCACGCACTCTTCGTTCCGGTTGACCCTGGCAGCGACCTCACGGGTGTAGGTGCGCGCCAGGTCGATCTTCTGCGCCATCTCGGCGAGCTTGTGGCTCACCACCTGGTTCTTGATGAGCGGCTTGCCGAACGTCTCGCGGTTGCGGGTCCACTCGACGGTCAGGTCCAGCGCCCGTTGCGCCGTCGCGTACGCCTCAACGGCCATGGTGATCCGCTCGACCTGGAACTGCTGCATGATCAGCGCGAAGCCCTGGTTCTCCTCGCCCACCAGGTTCTTCGCGGGGACGTGGACGTCGTCGAAGTGCAGTTCGGCGGTGTCGCTGCAGTGCCAGCCCATCTTGTCGAGCTTGCGGCGCGTGAACCCGTCCTCGATCACCAGCAGCGAGATGCCCTTGTACCCCTTCTCACCGGTCCGCACGGCCGTCGTGACGAAGTCGGCCCGGCAGCCGGAGGTGATGAACGTCTTGGTGCCGTTGACGATGTAGTGGTCGCCTTCTCTCACGGCCTTGGTGCGGATGCCGGCGACGTCCGATCCCGCGCCGGGCTCGGTGACGGCAAGGCTGCCGATCTTCTCGCCTCGGATGGCGGGCTTCGCGAACCGTTCGATCAGGTCCTGGTTGCCGCTCTGCCAGATGTGAGGGATCGCGATGCCGAGCGTGAACAGCGCCGCCATCACCCCCGACGACCCTCCACTTTGGATGATCTCCTCGGTGAGCACGACCGAGTCGAGCAGATCACCGTGCTCGAACCCGATGCCCAGCAGATCCAGCTCCGCCGCCTTCTTGTGCAGCTCGCGCGGAACCTCGCCCTGGCGTTCCCACTCGTCGAGGTGCGGCACGATCTCGTTGCGCGTGAAGTCCTTCACGAGCTGCCTGAGCTCTTTCCGCTCGTACAGGTCCTTGGTGATCACAGGAGCTCCTCCGGGATCTCGACTTCCCTGCTGCGCAACCACTCGCCCAACGCCTTCGCCTGCGGGTCGAATCGCGTGCTGCTCGCGACGCCGTCACCGAGCAGCCCGTGCAGCACGAAGTTGAGCGCCCTGAGGTTCTTCAGCTCGTACCGGCTGACCTCGTTCGCCTCCGGCAGCAACTCCTTGAGCTTCTCGGTGGTCAGGAACCCGTTGAGCCACTCGTAGGCCTCGTCGGTGCGCACCCAGACCCCGAGGTTCGCGTCCCCGCCCTTGTCACCGCTGCGCGCACCGGCGATCGTTCCCAGCGGCCTCTTCACAGCAACACCGCCTTCGCGCTGACCTCGTCACGATTCACGTACGCCGCCCGGTAAACCCCGAACGGCGTCCCGTCTGCCGGCGGTGCCGTGACGTGAAACCCGGGATAACTCGCCAGCGCCAGTTCGATCGCCGCCCTGCTGAACCCCTTGGCCCGCTTGGGATCTTTGGTCTTGATCGTCACGTGCAGCAGCGCGCTGGCCTGCTCTTCGGTGCCCGCGTCCGGTTGGTCGGTCCGCGCGAGTGTCCACGTCAGCCCTTCGTCCCCGATGGCTTGCCGGAGCTGCTTCTCGACCAGGTCGGCTTTCGCTTCGACGTCGAGTCCGGTGAGGACGAACGTCGTGGCGTTCCTGAATCCGCCCAACGTGTTCAGGCACACCTTGAGCGTGTCCGGCGGCGGGCTGCCCTTGGTGCCGCTGATCCTGACCCCGCGCTGGTGTTCTTCGAGCCGGATCGTGTCGAAGTGCGTGGTGACGTCCGGCCCGAGGTACTCCGGCGCCCCGATCTCGTACAACAGCTGCGCCGTGACGGTGTCGATCGTGACCGCACCACCCGTGCCCTCGTGCTTGGTGATGACCGCCGACCCGTCCTCGTCGATCTCCGCGATCGGAAACCCGGGCCGGGTCGCGTCGATCTCGGTGAAGAACGAGTAGTTCCCACCCGTGGCCTGCGTCCCGCACTCGAGCACGTGCCCCGCGACGGTGGCTCCGGCCAGCCGATCCCAGTCGTCACGCGCCCACCCGAAGTGCGCCGCGGCGGGCCCCACGACGAGACTCGCGTCCGTGACACGCCCGGTGACCACGATCTGCGCCCCTTGCTTGAGGCAGTCCGCGATCTCCCACGCGCCGAGGTAGGCGTTGGCGGTCAACGCCTCGGGGAACCGCTCTTTGAGGTCGTCTCCGGTGACGTACCCGACCTTGCCGGCCAGCCCCGCGGGGTTCAGCTCGCTGAGCTTGCGAGCGAGCCCTTCCGGGTTGAGGCCACCGGCGTTCACCACGATCTTGACGCCCTGCTCCAGCGCCAGGGCCAGGCAGTCCTCCATCTGCCGCAGGAACGTCCTGGCGTAGCCGAGGCCGGAGTCCTTCATGCGGTCGCGGCCGAGGATGAGCATGGTGAGCTCGGCGAGGTAATCCCCGGTCAGCACGTCGAGGTGGCCGCCTTCGAGCTGTTCCCGCATCGCCGAGAGCCGATCCCCGTAGAAACCCGAGGCGTTGCCGATCCTGATCACCGGCCACCTCCGGGCGGCCCCGCGAACGCCTGCGCGATCGGCACCCACTCCTCCGCCACCGGCCCCACGGCCTCGACCGCGAGCTCCTTGCGGTTGCGCCGCTGCGTCACCAGCCACGCGAAGTCCAACGCCGGCCCCGAAACCCGGTTCTCCGCGCCCTCGGGCCCCCACGTCCACGACTCGCCACCCGGCCCGGTCAGCTCCACCCGAACCTCGGCCTCCGGCACCGCCAACCCGTTGAGCAGGAAGGCGAACCCCATCGTCCGCACCCCGATGTGACACACGTGCCTGATCCGCGCTGTCGGCTCCCGCACCACCCCGAGCGCGTCGGCGACGTCCTGCCCGTGCGCCCACGTCTCCATCAACCGAGCGGTGGCCATCGACGCCGGGCTCATCGGCGGCCCGAACCACACGATCTTGCCGCGCGCCCCCGCCAGGTGCTCGTGCAGCGCCGACCGGCTGGCACGCCACAACTCCAGCAGGTCCGGCAGCGCCGCCGCCTCCGCCGCGGTGCGGTCCACGAGGTCCGCGGTCAGCGGCTGCGCCTGGAAGGCCTCGGGATCGGTGATGGCGAGGATCGCCGCCTTGTCCGTCCACATGAGATGGCCGATCTGGTGCCCGACCGTCCACCCCTCGGCGGGCGTGGGCAGCGACCAGTCCGGCGCGCCGGCCACCAGGTCGTCGAGGTCCCGAGACTCGGCGTCGAGATCGGCCAGCAGTTCCGTGATCACAGCTGCTCCTCCAGCATCTTCGCCCAGTAGCGCACGACGTGGGCGCGGCGCTTGCCGTCGTCGGCGAGCTGGTTCGCGAGCGCCAGCCCGCGCACCAGGTCCAGCGTCGCCTGCACCGCGTCCTTGACCCCGGGCTTCGCGTCGTCGACGTCGAGCAGTTCCAGCGCCAGGCCGTACACCTCGCGCCCGAGCCGCGCCTGCAGTTCCAGCACCTGTTCGCGCAGCTCCGGGTCCGTGCGCGCGGCGACCCACAGCTCCAGCGCCGCGGTGAACAGGTCGCTCGCGTGGAAGTCCGCGATCAGCTCCACCACGGCGTGCGTGCTCTTCTCCGCGATCTGCGCCCGCCGCTTGAGCACCTCGACGCTCTCCGCGCCCACGTACTCCACAGCCGAGGCCACCAGTTCGCCGCGCGTCCTGAAGTGGTGCAGCTGCGCGCCTCTCGACACGCCCGCCCGCTCGGCCACCTCGGTCGTCGTCGTGCCGGACCAGCCGCGCTCCACCAGGCACTCGACGGTCGCCTCCATGAGCTTCCGCTTCGTCTCGCGGGTGCGGTCGGCCTGACGTTGCCTCGTCTCCACGCCTCCGAGTGTTCCGGGCCACAAACAAACAGTCAAGACTGCTTGTAAATGCCGAGGTACGGTCCAGAGCGATGAGCATCGTCGATCAACTCAGGGCCGCGGGCTGCGTGTTCGCCGAGGAAGAGGCCACCCTGCTCGAAGAAGCCGCCACCAGCCCGCAGCACCTCGACGAGCTGGTCGCGCAGCGAACGAGCGGGCTGCCGCTGGAGCACGTCGTGGGCTGGGCCGAGTTCTGCGGCCAGCGGATCACGATCACCAACGGCGTGTTCGTGCCACGCCACCGCACCGAGCTCCTGGTCGACCTCGCCACCGAGCTGAAGCCCGCCGTGGTCGTCGACATGTGCTGCGGATCCGGCGCGGTGGGCGCGGTGCTGCACCACAGGCTGCCGAACGCCACGGTGTACGCGGCCGACATCGACCCCGTGGCAGTGGCGTGCGCGCGCAAGAACCTCACCAACGTGTACGAGGGCGATCTGTTCGATGCACTGCCCACGCACCTACGAGGTCACATCGACGTCGTGGTCGCCAACGTGCCTTACGTGCCCACCGGCGACATCGAGTTCATGCCGTCCGAAGCACGCGACCACGAGGCACGGATCGCCCTCGACGGCGGCGCGGACGGCCTCGAGGTCATGCGCCGCGTGGCCGCCCAAGCGGCGAGCTGGCTGCGCCCCGGCGGGGTCCTGATGAGCGAAACCAGCTCACGCCAGGCACCCGAAGCACTCCACGCCTTCACGACCGCCGGGTTCGCCACCGAGCTCGTGACCAGCGAAGACACCACGGCAGTGGTCGGCACCCTGCCCGCCTGAACCTCCGCACGGAAATCCACCTCGACGCAGCCCGCCCGCTTCCGTACAATGTACGGTATGTCGTACGACGAGGTCATGCAGTGGTTCGCGCGGTGGGACGAGCTCGCAGTGAAGGGCGAGGTCGAGAAGATGGCCGACATGGCGCTGTTCCCGATCAACACCGTCACCGACGGTTCGGCGACGTCGTGGGACCGGGAGAGGTTCCTCGAGGAGATGGGGGCTCAACTCGGAGGTGACGTGCAGATGGAGTCCACCAGGACGCCGCACTTCATCAACGACAACCTGGTCTTCGTGATCACCGACGGCACGATCAACGGGATCACGGTCCGCTACGGCGACCTGCTCGTGAAGGTCGGCGGCGAGTGGAAGTTCCAGACGATGGCCCAGGGCGGCTGGGCCGAGTGACCGAAGCGGTGAAGGACACCCCGGGGAAGAGGGTGCCTACCGCAGTGCAGTTCAGAGCAGTGCAGTTCAGAGCAGGGTGAGCTGTTCCTGGTCCACGCGTGGCGCCGGCACACCGACCGGCAGGCTGCCGTCGGGCCACACGCCGTCGTCGTCGCCGGGCACACCGGTGACGGCGTCGGTGGAACGGCCGCGTGGTGCCAGGCCGTGCTTCTCGATCAACGGGACCACCCGCGCGGTCAGCCACTTGCGGTACCGCTTGTCCACATAGGACCCGTTGCCGTACAGGTGCCGGTAGGTTTCGACCAGGTCCGGGTGCTCACGGCGCAACCAGGCCGCGAACCACTCCCGCGCGCCGGGACGCAGGTGCAGCGGCAGCACGGTCACGCCGGTGGCGCCGGCGTCCGCGATCTGCTCCAGCAGGAAGTCCAGCTGCTCCACGGAATCCGTCAGCTCGGGCAGCACGGGCGCCACGAACACCCCGCACGGCAACCCCGCCTCCCGCACCTTCCGCACCAGGTCGAGGCGAGCGGCGGGCGTCGGCGTGCCCGGTTCCAGCGACCGGTGCAGGTCGCGGTCCATCAACGCGAGCGACACCGCGATCCCGACCGGCACGACCTCGGCCGCCGCGGTCAGCAGCGGCAGGTCGCGCGCCAGCAACGTGCCCTTGGTGAGGATCGAGAAGGGCGTGCGGGAGGCGGTCAGGGCCTCGATGATCCCTGGCATCAAGGCGTACCGCCCCTCCGCCCGCTGGTACGGGTCGGTGTTCGTGCCCAGCGCGACGTGCTCCTGCTTCCAGCGGGGAGACCGCAGCTGACGCGACAGCACCTCCCCCGCGTTGACCTTGACGATCAGCTGGCTGTCGAAGTCCTTGCCGGAGTCCAGATCCAGGTACGTGTGCGTCTTGCGCGCGAAGCAGTTGTGCGACACCACACCGTTCGCGATGAAGTCGGACGTACCGGTCGTGATGTCGTACAACGTCATCTCGCCGAGCGGTTCGACGGACACGACGCCCAACGGCTGCTGCGACTTGATCGCCACACCGTCGATGTCGCGCTTGCGCGTGATCGACGGGTCGACGGTGTGGAAGAACCGCAGGTTCTCGCGCAGTCCACCGCGCAGCCGCACGACCCGCACACCGCGACGGCGGCGCAGCTCCTCGATCGCGAAGTCGAAGTGGAAGTGCTTCAACGCCAGCACGATCGCCTCGATGACGGTGGCGTTGCGCGACGACAGCCGCAGGATGCTGCGCGAGCAGGTCCCCAGGTAGTCGAACGCGCCGGCCAGGAATCCCTTGAGCCAGTCGGGGTTCGGGGCTATCTGCCAGTGCGCGAGGTCGCGCACTTGGTGCAGAAATCCACTCCCCTCTCGCACACCGAAGTAGTCGAGGTACTCCTGTGTGCGGTCCATGGCCTCTATGTCGGCCAACGGGATCCGGAACTCGTTCTCGTCGTCGACCATGCCGCGCAGGTAGCCGCGGCGGTAGTCGTCGGTCACGGTCGGCTGCTCGACGAAAGCCCCCGTGCCCATCAGCTTGTTGCCGGTCGTCAGGTGCGGACGGCGACCCGTGCCGGCCGTCTCGCCGGTCACGTGCTTCCACCCGCGGTCGGTCAGGAAGCGGTGATCACCGGACGCGACCACCGAGGTGCCGTCCTCCAGCGTCAGCCGGTACGCCTCCTTGCGCGTCTCCCAGTGCGCGAGAACGGTCGTGAGCTTGTAGCGCCGGTAGTTGCCGACGAGTTCGGTGCCGTAGATCTCATCGCCCTCCCTCAGCTGTGACAACGGTTTGGTGCGGCCGTCGCCCATGAGGATCGGGGTGTCACCGGCCATGCAGTAGGTGCAGGCGTGTGAGCAGCCCCGGTACGGGTTCACGGTCCACGAGAAGGGCAGCGACGAACCCGGTACCCCGTTGAGCACGGATTTGGCGCGGACCTCGTGGAACACCACGTCCGCGAACTCAGGAGTTCGTACGCTGCGCACCAGTCCCGGTAGCCCCGGTAGTGCCTGCTGCGGCTCTGCCTCGAGTTTCTGTCCGTCCCATCGCACGTCATCGATTCGAACACATGTTCGAACAGCGGTCAAGGAGCCTGCCGGTCACCCGTTGGGGTGCCGTGTTGCACGTGGGGTTCGTGGTGCCGCGCACCAACGTCCGGTGTGGACCAGAGCAGCCCGTAACCGCAGCCCAACACCTCATGGGGCAGGATGTCACGCGTGGGTCACGGTCACGGGCACAGCCACGCACAACCAGCGGAACCCGCGTCGCAGCGCGTGCGCACGTTGCTGATGTGGCTGCTGGTGCCGTTGGCGCTGGCCACGATCGTCGGCGCGGCGCTGCTCTACCCGTTCGGGCACGAGCAGAAGACCGGCGCGGCGATCGGCCTGCACCAGAAGCCGGTCGAGGCGGTCGTCACCGGCATGCAGGCGAACTGCGGCGACAAGTGCATCGCGATCACCGTGCGGATGACCGACGGCGACGCGAGCGGGCAGAGCGTGACGATCCCGAGCCCGCAAGGCCCAGGAGCACCGCACTTCCAGGTCGGCGACGAGGTCGTGCTGTCCTATTCGGGCAGTCAGCCGCAGGCCGCCGAGTCCTACCAGATCGTGGACTTCCAGCGCGGCTGGTCGCTCGCCGTGCTGGCGCTGCTGTTCGCTGGTGCCGTGCTGCTGCTCGGGCGGTGGCAGGGGCTCGCGGCACTCGGCGCGTTGCTGCTGAGCTTCGCGGTGCTGGCGCTGTTCATCATGCCGTCGATCCTCGCGGGCGAGAACCCGCTGCTGGTGGCGGTGGTCGGCGCCGGGCTGATCATGTTCGTGGTGCTGTACCTGACGCACGGCGTGTCCGCGAGAACGTCGACGGCGGTGCTCGGGACGCTGGTCAGCCTCGCGCTGATCGGGGTGCTGGGCGCGTTGTTCTCGGTGGTGTCGAAGCTGACCGGCCTCGACGAGGACACGGTCAACCTCGTCACCCTGCTCGGCACCGACATCGACACGCGCGGGCTGCTGCTCGCCGGCACGCTCATCGGCGCGCTGGGCGTCCTCGACGACGTGACGGTCACCCAGACCAGCGCGGTGTGGGAGCTCCGCCGCGCCAACGACAAGCTGACGTGGCGGGAGCTCTTCGCGGCGGGCTCGCGCATCGGGCGCGACCACATGTCGTCCGTGGTGAACACGCTCGTGATGGCCTACGCGGGCGCCGCGCTGCCGTTGCTGCTGGCGATCTCGCTCGCCGGGCGGTCGATGGGCGAGGTGTTGACCGCACAGCAGATCGCGCAGGAGATCGTGCGCACCCTGGTCGGCAGCATCGGCCTGGTGGCGGCGGTCCCGGTGACCACCGCCCTGGCCGCGCTCGTCGCGGTGCGCCAGGAGGTCCCCCCGACAGAAGAGCCCTCCGAGCCTTCGGAACCGGAACCGGAACCGAAGACCGTGAAGCGCCCGAAGCCCGAGCCGAAGCCCGAGAAGCCGCGGCCCGCACGGATCGAGGGCGACCTCTTCATCGGCTACGACCCCGACAAGGGGCCGTGGGAACGGCCTAGCGCGCCAAGAGCACGAAGAGCAGCGCCAGCACGCCAGGCACCACCTGCACGAAGAAGATCTTCCGGCTCGCCGTGAACGTGCCGTAGACGCCCGCCACGATCACGAACACCGTGAAGAGCACCGACGCGCCGAAGTCCTGCCGGATCAGCGCGTAGATCAGGCCGGCCGCGAGGAAGCCGTTGTACAGGCCCTGGTTCCCCGCGAGCGTCTTGGTCTCCTGTGCGAACTCCGGCGTCAGGTTGAACGCCTTCTGGCCACGCGGTGTCGTCCAGAGGAACATCTCCAGCACCACGATGTAGAGGTGAATCAACGCCACGAGGGCGATCAGGATGTTGGCGATAACCTGCACGTAGGTCCTCCTCTGGACTGACACGCCCGATGAGACAATAGAGCAGTGGGAAGACAGCGGCCCGACACAGAGGCGATCACCGAGTCGATCGACTCAGGTGTCGCGGAGCTGGTGCCCGACCTGGGTGGACGGAACTCGTGGACGTTGCGGGTCAATGGAACCCCACAGTCGCATGTGGACCTGGACGACCCGACCTACCTCGAGTTCGAGTACGTCCGCCGGCTGGGTCACATCGTCGACCTCACGGCGCCTTCGCGTGTTCTCCACCTCGGTGGTGGCGCTCTCACGCTGGCGCGCTACGTGGCGGACCTCCTGCCTCGCGCGTCTCAGCAGGTGGCCGAGATCGACGCTGGGCTGATCGCGTTCATCCGCCGCGAGCTCCCGCCACCGGCTCGGGTGAGGATCACCACCGGTGACGCCCGCGCGGTGCTGGTGAAGGCGCGCCCCGGCTCGTTCGACCTGATCGTGAGCGACTGCTTCGCCGGAGCCCGCACGCCCGCGCACCTGACGTCGGTCGAGTACGTGCGGCAGGCGTCCTCGGCGCTCGCGGACGACGGGATCTACGCGGCGAACATCGGCGACGGCAACGGCCTGCAGTTCGCACGGGCCCAGTGCGCAACCGTGCGCGCGGTGTTCGAACACGTCTGCGTGCTCGCCGAACCGGGCGTGTTCCGCGGCCGCAGGTTCGGCAACTTCGTGATCCTGGCGTCGCACACCGGCCTGCCGATGCAGCAGCTGACGCGAGCGACCGCCGGAGATCCGTTCCCGGGGCGGGTCGAGCACGGCACGGGGCTGACGAAGTTCATCGGTGGCGCACCGGTCACCACCGACGCGACCGCGACCCTGTCCCCCGCGCCGCCCTCAGGCCTCTGGGGCACGTAGGCGCCTTGCCCGGCACTCAGTCCAGCGACGTCACGAACTTCGACACGGCGTCCGGATGGAGCTTCTGCGCCATGCGGCCCGCCGGCGCGAGCGACCCCAGCCGGTACAGCGGACGGTCGGCCGCGGCCAGCCCGCGCGCCTCGGCCCGCAGCTGGGCCACCAGCAGCTCCGAGAACACCAGGCCAGGCGTGTCGCCCCGCGCCGCCAGCGCGTCGGCCAGCCTCCGCAGCTGGTAGATGCCCAGCTCACGGCCACCGGTGCCCGCGTACATCGACAACGCGACGTTGATCGCCTTCTTGCCGCCGCGCACGAACAGCCCGACGGTCCTGGCGCCGCGCAGGTCGGTCACCAGGAGGTCGAGCGCGTCGGCGGTGGCCAGGTCGACCTGGCGCGTGCCGAACGCGCGGACGTACACGGTCGTGCCCTCCAGCCACACCGTGCGGCGGGCCTCGGACAGCGCCAGCAGGATCACCGGCAGCGACACGATCAGGAACGCGATGATGCCCGCCCAGCGGCCACCGAAGAACCCGATCACCGCGCCGAAGGCGAGGGCGACCATGAGGCCGCCGATCGCCACCATCCGCGCACGCTTGCGGACCGTCGCCTGGTCCAGCAGGTCGAGAACGAGCTTGTCGTCGCTCACGGGGTCTCCCGCACCGCCTCGGCCACCGCGCCACCCAGGTCCGACGCCAGCGCCTCGGCACCACCCGGCACCGCGGCCACCAGCTCGCTCGCCTTCAACGCGTCGCGCACCGCAGAGATCACGTCCGCGAGCGGCACGGTGATCTGCTCGCCGGTCGCGAGGGTCTTCACGCCGATGTTGCCGGCCTCCAGGTCGCGCTCGCCCAGCACGAGAGCGAGCTTCGCGCCCGACTTGTCGGCGGCCTTGAAGCCCGCCTTCATCGACCGGCCGCCGTAGACGAGGTCCGTCCGCACCCCGGCGGCACGCAGCTCCCCGGCGATCGCGACGAGCCGGGCCCGCGCGGCCTCGCCCAGCGGCACGCCGATCACGTCGACGCGGCCGAGCTCGGGCAGCACGCCCTCCGCCTGCGCCGCCAGCAGCGCGCGGTCGACGCCGAGACCGAAACCCACGCCGGACAGCTCCTGGCCGCCCAGCTGGGCCATCAGGCCGTCGTAACGGCCGCCGCCGCCGATGCCGGACTGCGCGCCCAGGCCGTCGTGGACGAACTCGAACGTCGTCTTCGTGTAGTAGTCGAGGCCGCGGACCATGCGCGGGTTCTCGACGAACTTCACGCCCAGCTCGGTCAGGTAGCCCTTCACGAGCTCGTAGTGCGCACGGCACTCGTCGCACAGGTGGTCCACCATCAGCGGCGCCTCGGCGACCATCTCGCGCACCTCGGGGCGCTTGTCGTCGAGCACGCGCAACGGGTTCAGCTCGGCGCGCTGGCGGGTCGCCTCGTCGAGCGGCAGCTTCGCCAGGAACGCCTGGAGCTTCTCCCGGTACGCGGGACGGCAGTTCGCGTCGCCCAGCGAGGTGATCTCCAGGCGGTAGCCGGTCAGGCCCAGCGCGCGGAACCCGGCGTCGCCGACCGCGATGACCTCGGCGTCGAGCGCGGGGTCGTCGACGCCGATCGCCTCGATGCCGACCTGGTGGAACTGCCGGTACCGGCCGGCCTGCGGGGCCTCGGCGCGGAAGAACTGGCCAGCGTAGAAGAGCTTCACCGGCAGCGAGCCGCGGTCGAGGCTGTGCTCGATCACGGCCCGCATCACGCCCGCGGTGCCCTCGGGGCGCAGCGTGATGGACCGGTCGCCGCGATCGAGGAAGGTGTACATCTCCTTGGTGACGACGTCGGTCGACTCACCGACACCGCGGGAGAACAACGCCGTGTCCTCGAAGACGGGCAGCTCGATGTAGGCGTAGCCCGCGAGCTCGGCGGCACGGGTCAGCGTCGACCGGACGTGCAGGAACGCGGCGGACGTCGGCGGGATGTAGTCGGGAACGCCTTTGGGTGCGGAAAACACGTCTCTCAAAGTCCTCGGTGCGGGGCGGCCTGCGCGTCGGGAACAGCGTCCTGCAGCTGAAGCAGGTACGGGTTCGTCGCGCGCTCGCGGCCAATGGTCGTCGTCGGTCCGTGGCCGGGCAGCACCACCGTGTCGTCGGGCAAGGTCAGGACCTTGCTCTGCAGAGACGACAACATGCGTGAGTGGTCACCGCCAGGCAGGTCGGTGCGTCCGATGGAACCGGCGAAGAGCGTGTCACCCGAGATCACCAGGCGACCGCCTTCCTGCACGCCGGAGCGGAACATCACCGACCCGCCGGTATGGCCCGGCGTGTGGTCGACGGTGATCTTCAGCCCGGCGAGGTCGAGGTCGGTGCCGTCCTTCAGCTCGCGGACCTCGTTCGGCTCCCGCATCTCCAGGTTGCCCCCGAAGAACACGGCCGACTCGCGGCTGACGCCCTTGAGCGGGTCGGACAGCATCTCGACGTCGTCCGGGTGGATGTAGGCGGGGATGTCGTTGCCGTCGCACACGGGCGTGACGGAGAACGTGTGGTCGAAGTGCCCGTGCGTGAGCAGCACGGCGACCGGTGCGAGCCGGTGCTTGCGCAACGCCTGCTCGATCGGCTCGACCGCGTCCTGACCGGGATCGATGATCACGCAGGGCTCGCCCTCACCGGCCGCCAGGACGAAGCAGTTCGCCTGGAGCGCACCGGTCGGGAACCCGATCACGAGCACGAAAATGACCTCCCTAATCCCCTTCAGCCTAACCACTACACAAAGGCCATATGCGCAGGCCCTAGACTCCCGAGCCGTCCGCCCTATTCGCATGAGTCCCTGGGGAGGGAGCACGTGCCCACCAACGAGCAGCGACGCGCGGCAGCCAAGCGCAAGCTTGAGCGTCAGATGGTCTACCGCCAGGAGCGGGCCAAGAAGCGTCGTATCATCGCCGTCGTCTCGACGGTCGTCGTTGTTGCGCTCGTCGGAGGTGGTGTGTGGTGGCTCGCGACCCACGACTTCGGCAACGGTGACGCCGCCGCATCGGAGACTCCGCAGCAGGAGTCGGTGGACAAGGCGGAGAAGATCCCCACCGAGATGCACCAGATTCCGAAGCGCCCGCAGGCGTTGCCGGAAAAGGTGAACTGTGAATACACGAAGGGCCAGGAGCCGGCGGCCAAGGAGAACACGCCGCCCGCGAACGGCGAGCAGCCGGCGACCGGCACCGTCGGCGTCACGCTCGGCACCTCGATCGGTGACCTGAAGTTCAACCTCGACCGGTCGCTGGCCCCGTGCACGGTGAACAACTTCGTCTCGCTGGCCAAGCAGAAGTACTTCGACAACACCACGTGCCACCGCCTCGTGGTGACCGGCATCCAGGTGCTGCAGTGCGGCGACCCCGGCGGCAACGGCATGGGAGGCCCCGGCTACTCGTTCAAGGACGAGGTCTACCCGGAGCTGACCTACGGCCGCGGCGTGCTCGCCATGGCGAACTCGGGCCCGGACACCAACGGTTCGCAGTTCTTCATCGTCTACGGCGACGGCGCGAACCTGCAGCCGAAGTACACGATCTTCGGCACGGTGGACCAGGACTCGCTGAAGAAGATCGACGAGGTCGCGAAGACCGGCACGATCTCGCAGCAGCCGGGTCAGGGTGACGGCAAGCCCAAGACGCCGGTCGACATCAAGTCGGCGCTGGTCGCGAACTAACTCTTAACACGATGAACGGCGCTTTTGTCCACCTCAGGTGGACAAAAGCGCCGTTCATCGTTTACAAGGCCGGGCGTTACGAGGCTGAGGTCACGCGGTAGACGTCGTAGACGCCCTCCACGCTGCGCACCGCCTTCAGGACGTGCCCGAGGTGCTTCGGGTCGCCCATCTCGAACGAGAACCGGCTGACGGCCACGCGGTCCCGCGACGTCGTCACCGACGCCGACAGGATGTTCACGCGCTCGTCGGCCAGCACCTTCGTGACGTCCGAGAGCAGGCGGTGCCGGTCGAGCGCCTCCACCTGGATGGCGACCAGGAAGACGCTGGAGGCCGACGGCGCCCATTCGACGTCGAGGAGGCGTTCCGGCGACTTCAGCAGCTCGTCCGCGTTCGTGCAGTCGGTCCTGTGCACGGACACGCCGCCGCCGCGCGTGACGAAGCCGAGGATGTCGTCGCCCGGCACCGGAGTGCAGCAGCGGGCGAGCTTCACCCACACGTCGCCCGCGTCCTTGACGATCACGCCCGCGTCGCCCGTGGGGCGGCGCCTGGTGACCGTGGACGGGGTGGCGCGGTCGGCCAGTTCCTCTTCGGCGTGGTCGACACCGCCGAGCTGCGCGACGAGCCGTTGCACGACGTGGCGGGCGCTCGTGTGGCCCTCACCCACCGCCGCGTACAGCGCGCTCATGTCCGGGTAGTGCAGTTCCTTGGCGAGGGCCTGCATCGAGTCGACGCTGACCAGACGCTGGATCGGCAGCCCGACGCGGCGGACCTCCTTGGTGATCGCGTCCTTGCCCTGCTCGATCGCCTCTTCCTTGCGCTCCTTGGCGAACCACTGCTTGATCTTCGCCTTGGCGCGCGGTGACGCGACGAAGCTCAACCAGTCGCGGGACGGGCCCGCCCCCTCCGCCTTGGAGGTGAAGATCTCGACGACCTCGCCGTTCTCGAGCTTGCGTTCGAGAGCGACCAGACGACCGTTGACGCGCGCACCGATGCAGCGGTGCCCGACCTCGGTGTGCACGGCGTAGGCGAAGTCGACAGGCGTGGAACCCGTCGGCAGGGTCTCGACGTCACCCTTGGGCGTGAACACGAAGATCTCGCGCGCGGCGAGGTCCCAGCGCAGCCCTTCGAGGAACTCACCGGGGTCCGCGGCTTCCCGCTGCCAGTCGAGGAGCTGGCGCATCCACGCCATCTCGTCGATCTCGACGGACTTGCCGTTGTGCGTGCCCTTGGTCTCCTTGTAGCGCCAGTGCGCCGCGATGCCGTACTCGGCCCGCTGGTGCATCTCGTGGGTGCGGATCTGCACCTCGAGAGGCTTGCCGTCGGGACCGATGACGGTCGTGTGCAGCGACTGGTACACGCCGAACCGCGGCTGCGCGATGTAGTCCTTGAACCGCCCCGGCATCGGCTGCCAGGCCGCGTGGACCACACCCATGGCCGCGTAGCAGTCACGCACCTCGTCGACCAGGATCCGCACACCCACGAGGTCGTGGATGTCGTCGAAGTCCCGGCCGCGCACGATCATCTTCTGGTTGATCGAGTAGTAGTGCTTCGGCCTGCCCTCGACCTTCGCGACGATCCGCGCGGCCTCGAGCTGCGTGTTGAGCTCCTCGACGACGGTCCGCAGATACGTGTCGCGACTCGGCGCACGCTTCGCGACCAGGCGGACGATCTCGTCGTACTTCTTCGGCTGCAGGATCGCGAACGCGAGGTCCTCCAGCTCCCACTTGACGGTCGCCATGCCCAGCCGGTGGGCAAGCGGTGCGAGCACTTCGAGCGTCTCACGGGCCTTGCGGGCCTGCTTCTCCGGCGGCAGGAACCGCATGGTGCGCATGTTGTGCAGCCGGTCGGCCAGTTTGATGACCAGAACCCGAGGGTCCTTCGCCATCGCGATGACCATCTTGCGAATGGTCTCGGCCTCGGCCGCTGCCCCCAGCTTGACCTTGTCGAGCTTCGTGACGCCGTCGACCAGCCGGGCGACTTCCTCACCGAAGTCTTCCTTGAGCTGGTTGAGCGAGTAGTCGGTGTCTTCCACGGTGTCGTGCAGCAGCGCGGCCACCAGCGTCGTGGTGTCCATGCCCAGCTCGGCGAGGATCGTCGCCACGGCGAGCGGGTGGGTGATGTACGGATCGCCGGACTTGCGGCGCTGCGGGCGGTGCTTCTCCTCGGCAACGTCATATGCGTGCTGCAGAAGCGCCAGATCGGCCTTGGGATGGAGGTCACGGTGCACGGCGGCGAGAGGTTCGAGGACCTGCTTCACCGGGGCCGCACGTTGGGCGGTGATGCGCCGCGCAAGGCGGGCGCGCACGCGCCGGGTAGCCGACGGTTGAACAACCGTCGCAGCGGGTTCGGTGTCTTGACTCAACCCCACGCTCCTCGGGTCTCGCGAGTACCGAGGATAACGCGTTCACGCTGACGAAACTTCCGATGGCGCGCTGAGCGGCGCAGCTCACACGGTGAACGCCGCCCAAACTTTTGCTGAGCCGATCAGGCGACGCTCGCCACGAACGCGCGCCACGCCTGAATCGAGAAGACCAGGGCGTCACCGCGAGTGGCCTTCGAGTCACGCACGAGCGCCGCGGCGGAGTCGGACGCGGAAGGCGCGAAGGAGGCGGCGGGCGCCGCGAGCGACACCTCGACGCAGGCGCTGTCCCCTTGAGGGCCGCTGTAGGAACTCTTACGCCAGCTCCGTGCGTGGCTCATGGGAGTCCTTTCGGAGACCGCTGACGTAGTTCGCCAGCATGCTCCGCGATTGTCCCTCATCCAAAGCAAGGGCATCCAACCACTTGAAGAACTCCCGACTGTCCGCGATGGCGGCTCCGTCGTGCGCGAAGACCCTCGCGAGATCGGTCTCGCTGTACGCCACGGGTATCAGTTTCTCGAAGCTGAAGAGCATCCGTGGAGACATCCTGATCGGCGCAGGGCCAGCCGACATCGGCACGATCCTCAGGATGTGCGTGTTGAACAGCATGCGGAGGTACTGCTCCTCCATGATCCGTTCATCGCCCACCTGGAGCTGGAGAGCCAGCTCGTGTACGTAGAAGCGACACTCCGGGCGATTCGGCCGCTTGAGGACGGCCTGCCGCTCCATACGCCACTTCAGAAACTTCTCGATGTCGGACGGGGTGTTCCGACCCGAGGCAAGCAGCGTTTGCGCGTACTCAGGGGTCTGGATGAGGCCAGGAACTGACAGCACGTCGTAACTGGTGATCTTCTTCGCCTGTGCTTCCGCCATCGCGAGGGTGCGCAGGTTGTCCGGCACCAGGGCCACATACGGGTCGAAGGCGTAGCGGTAACGGTCACGGAATGCCTCGAAGTAGGTGCTGTCCCGACCACAGATCATCAGGTACTGGACCAGGTCGATCTCGCTCGCGCGCGCCTTGCCGTTCTCGATGTTGGAGACCTTGCTCGGGTCCCAGCCGAGTTGTTCCGCGAAGGCGAAGCCCGTCAGCCCGGTGAACTTCTCGCGGAGCCGACGCAGTTCGTCGCCCAGGTCGCGGCTGTAGGCGGTGGAGGTGATCGCAGTCATTCGTCCGACGGTAGGCATTGGCCCTCCTCCACGAACCAGCTCATTGGGGTGAAAACGAGTGCGCGAGACAGGCCGGCTTCAGGCGGCGCGTTGGCGCCCGTCGCGGAAGGCGGTGTTGGTTCTTGGGGTGCGGGCAGGGTCCAGCCAGGCGGGAGGGATGAAGATCGGAGTGCCATCGCGGAGTGTGACCTCCCATTCGCTTTGATGGATCAACGTGTGGTGGTGGCGGCAGAGCAGGGTGGCGTTGTCGATCGAGGTGGCGCCGCCGTTGGCCCAATGCCTGATGTGGTGGGCGTCGCAGTGTTTCGGTGGACGGTCGCAGCCGGGGAAGGTGCAGCCTTTGTCTCTCACCACGAGCAGACGGCGAAGCGCCGCCGGGAAGGTGCGGGTCTTGCGGCCGATGTCCAGCTGCTCGGACCGTCCACCCAGGACGACCGGGATCACTCCGGCGTTGCAGGCCAGGCGGCGGACCAACTTGGCTGAGACTTGCTCGCGGGTGTCCAGCGTCGCCACGCCTGTCGTTGCGGCCAGGTCTTCGTAGTTCATGGTCACGGTCAGCGTGACCGGCTCGCCGCCGTGTTCTGGGAGGCGGTCGGCGCGCAGCATCAGGTCGATCAGGTCGGCGAAGGCGTCGCCGTCGCGTTCGGGGCGGGTGCGTGGGTCGGGGCCCTCGTCCGGGGTGGTCGAGCGGGGTTTGGCCAAGGGGTCGATCATCGCCTCGAGCTTTGCGCCGGTGATCTTGTCGAGGCTGGCCCGCACCTCCAGCTGGTCGCCCTTCCAGTGCAGGCGCAGCCGGTTGACGGGGAGCTCCGGTTCGGTCTCGCCCGGCTCCGGGTCGTTCTGGAACAGCCGGTAGGCCAGGTCTCTGGCGAACGACTTCACCGCGCGGGGCTCGTGCTCGCGGGCGTACTCGACCAGGGGCTGCTCCGCTTCGGGCGGCAGGCTCTTCATCGCCTTGGCGACCGCCGAGACGTGCTCGCCGGACAACGCTCCCTCTGCCACCGCGGCGGCGGTGACGGGCAGTTCGGGCTCCAGCACGGAGCCGGTCGGCGTGACCTCACGGGTCAGCAGCCCGGCTCGCGCTACCCACTGCTGCGCGGTCGGCAGATCCCAGCGCACGGCGTGGCGCAGCACGTCGGCCACATTCCTGCCCAACTCGCTCGCTGCGCCGCGACGTTCCAATTCGGCGATCTTCTGCATCATCGCGTTTTCGAGAACACGAATTTCCACCACGTCACCGACGACTGCACTCAGCAGCTCGTCGGTGGCCAGAAGGCGGAAGTCCGGTTCGCTCATGCGTTCGACATTACCGCAAGATCACGATTAAAACGCACGTCAGGCGTCACACGATCGGGCGTAGCGACTCGACAGGCGGCCATAGGGTCCGTTAGTGCGCATCTCTCTAGACGCAACGCAACAACTATCAACCACGCACGGCACTAAAGCGCGAAGCACGCAAAGAAACCACGCCCCGCAACCACCCGAGAAAAGGAACCACAGAAATTCGGCCCGGCACACGCCCGACGAAGGAGGGCATGTGCCGGGTCGGCGAAGCTGTCCAAGCACAACTTGAGACACTCACCCGCGTGAGGACACTCCTGTGGTGCGGCGCCATGAACGCCGTCTGGCTCGGCACCATGGCGTACCTCGCCCTCGACGACCCCACCAACTTCGACCCCAGAGCCCTCGCCGGCGCCGCCGCGGCCTGGCTGCTCGCCACCGCGGCGAGCTGGCTGCTGTTCCGGGGTGCCACGGAAGCCAAGTGGTGGCAGCTGGCCGTGTGGACGTTCCTGGTGTCGATCGTGGCGTTGGTCTTCGTCACGATCAGTGCCGGATTCGTGGCGCCGCCCCCACCCAGCTGACATGATCTCGCGAAGCAACAAGGTCTGGGGGGACCAGAAATGCAGCCGACGCCTTTTGCGCCACCACCGTCGCCGCCCGCCAAGAAGGGCACGCCGCTCCTGCACTGTGCCGCCGGAGCTTCGATCTGGTACATCGCCTGGATCGTGACGGTCGTCGTCGCCAACGTGAGAACCCAGTCGGAATGGGACAACCTGGCGCCCGCGCTCGTCATCGGCGGGGTGTTCTGGGTGATCACCACGGTCGTCACGTGGCTGATCCTGATGCGGGCGAAGATCGCGCCGTGGGTGCTGATCCCGCTGACGATCCCGGTCTACCTCGTGGTGTGGATGGTGATCTACGGGATCATCGGCGCGATCAAGAACGTCTACCTGATGCTGTTGTACAACAGCTGACGCGTCAGACCGCCAGCAGGGCGCTGACCTCGCGGCCCGCCAAACGGCTGCGTCCGCCCAGGGCCGCGATCTCCAGCACCACCGACACACCCGTCACGATGCCGCCGGCCCGCTCCACGAGCGTGCAGGCGGCTTCGGCGGTGCCACCCGTGGCGAGCACGTCGTCCACCACGACGACGCGCTGGCCCGGCTGGATGGCGGCGGCGGGGAGCTCCAGCGAAGCCGTGCCGTACTCCAGGTCGTAGGCCACCGAGTCGGCGACGACCGGGAGCTTGCCCGGCTTGCGCAGCGGCACGACGCCGTAGCGCCAGCCGTAGCCCAGGGCAGCACCCAGGAGGAAGCCGCGCGACTCGATGGCGGCGATCACCTGGGTGCTGTCGTCGATCTTGTCCTGCAGCGCGTCGACCACGGCGCGCAGGGCGTCGGGGTCGGCGAGAACCGGCGTGAAGTCCCGGAAGACGACCCCTGGCTTGGGGAAGTCCGGGACCTCACGCATCAGTCCCAGAGCACGATCCAATTTCAACGCTGGCGCTTTCCGGTCGGGCGGCGGCGCACGTCACCGGCCTTGGCGGTGCGGTGAGGCACCGACGCGGCGGCGGCGAGCGCCTCTTCCTTGCGCAGGTCGGCGGCGAGGGCGTCCTCGTCGACCGACTCGATGCCCTCGGCCACCTGCGGGCCGGAGGCCTTGGCGCGGCGGGCGGCCACGCGCTTGGCCTGCGCGATGTACTTCGGGTCGCGCATCTTCAGGTCCACCAGGACGGGCGTGGCGATGAAGATGGACGACAGGGCACCGACGAACATGCCGACGAGCTGGACGAGCGCCAGGTCCTGGAGCGTGCCGACGCCCAGGATGCCGACGCCGACGACCAGCAGGCCGATGACCGGCAGCAGCGCGATCAGCGAGGTGTTGATCGAGCGCATCAGGGTCTGGTTGAGCGCCAGGTTGGCGGCCTCGCCGTACGTGCGGCGGGTCAGGCCCAGCAGGCCTCGGGTGTTCTCCTTGACCTTGTCGAACACGACGACCGTGTCGTACAGGGAGAAACCGAGGATGGTGAGCAGACCGATGACCGTCGCCGGCGTCACCTCGAACCCGATGAGCGAGTACACGCCCGCGGTGATGATGACGTCGTGGAAGACGGCGACGAGCGCGCCGACGGCCATGCGCCACTCGAAGTAGAACGCCAGGAACAGCGTGACCGCGATGAAGAACCAGAACAGGGCCCACAGGGCCTTGCCGCTGATCTCACCACCCCAGGACGCGGAGACGGCGCTGTCGGAGATCGCCGTCTGACCACCCTGCGGCGACGTGTCCTGCGCGAGAGTCGTCTTGAGCGTCGCGACCTCGGCGACGTTCAGCGCGGGCGACTTGATCTGGATGGTGGCGCTGGCACCGGAACCGACGGCCTGCACGGCGTTCGGCTTCTTGCCGGGCAGCGCCTTCGCGTACGAGTCCTCGACGGCCTTCGTCGAGATGGCCTGGCCGGACTGCGAGACCGACGGCAGCGAGATCTTGGTGCCGCCCTCGAAGTCGATGCCGAGGTTGAACTGCTTGAAGACCATCGAGCCGATGCAGACCAGCAGGATGATGCCCGAGATGATGTACCAGCGGGTGCGCTTGCCGACGATGTCGAAAGCGCCGTTGCCCACGTAGAGGCGCGTGAACACGTTGCCCATGTCAGGCCTCCTTCACGGCAGCGGTCTTGCCGGTCACGGCGGCGCGGTGGGCCGCACCCTCGCGCGCGGCGCCGCCCAGGCCGGACAGGTTCGGGTTGGACAGGAACTTGGACTTCGACGCCATCGCGACCAGCGGGTGCGTCACGAGGAACACGACCACGAGGTCGAGGACCGTCGACATGCCCAGGGTGAACGCGAAGCCCTTCACCTGGCCGACCGCGATCACGTACAGCACGGCGGCGGCGATGAAGCTGACCGCGTCGGCGGAAAGGATCGTGCGGCGCGAACGGACCCATGCGCGCGGCACGGCCGAACGGAACGTGCGGCCCTCACGCACTTCGTCTTTCAGTCGTTCGAAGAAGACGATGAACGAGTCCGCGGTGATACCGATGGCGACGATGAAACCGGCGATGCCCGCGAGGTCGAGCGTGAACCCGATCCAGCGGCCCAGCAGCACCAGCACCGCGTAGATGATCACGGCCGACAGTCCGAGCGACAGGATCGTCAGCAGGCCCAGCAGGCGGTAGTAGAACATGCAGTAGACGAAGACCAGCGCGAGGCCGATGCCGCCGGCGATCAGACCGGCCTTGAGCGACTGCAGGCCGAGCGTCGGGGAGATGGTCTGGGCCTCGGAGGAGTCGAAGGACAGCGGCAGCGCGCCGTACTTCAGCGTGTTCGCGAGGTTCGTGGCTTCCTTCAGCGTGAACTTGCCGCTGATCTCGGTGGAGCCGCCCTCGATGGCCGACTGGATGGTCGGCGCGGACATGACCTCACCGTCGAGCACGACCGCGACGGCCTGCTGGACGTTGGCGGAGGTGAACTTGGCCCACTTGGAGCCACCCTCGCTCTTGAAGCTCAGGTTGACGACGTAGCCGGTGCCGTTCGGGTTGTTGTTCGCGGCGGCGTTGTCGATGTCCTCACCCGTGAGGCGGGTGTAGTTGGTGTAGTCGTCAGCCTTGGTCTGCGTGTCTTCCTTGGGCTGCACGGCCGGCGCCAGCGTGTACTTGAACTCGCCCTTCTCGTCACAGGTGACGAGCGGCTTGTCCAGGTCGTCGTTGCCGCGCAGCGGGTCTGCCTTCGAGCAGTCGAGCAGGAGCGCGGCCTGCTGGAGGATCTGCGGGTCCGTGGCCTGGCGCAAGGCCTTGGCCTCCTGGATCTCCTTCGCGACCTTCGGGTCGATGTTGGAGGGGGCGGACGGAGTGGAAGTCGGAGCGCTGGAGGACGACGGCGCGGTGCTGCTCGACGGCGGCGTGCTGGATGGCTGCGCGGCCAGGTTCGGCGCGGGGCGGCCCTGCGGAGCGTTGCTCGACGAGGGGGTGCCCGCGCTCTGGCTCGACGGCGTGGACGGCGGCGTGCTCGCACCGCTGGACGGCGCGGTGCTCGACGACGTCTGCGGCTGGACCGGCGTGCCCGCGGGGACCGGCTGGCCGATGACCTTGCGGAACGCGAGGCGAGCGGTCTGGCCGAGGCCCTTCGCGCCTTCGCTGTCCGCGCCGGGCACGGTGATCGTCAGGTTGTTGCCGTCTCGCACGACCTCGGCACCGGACACACCGAGACCGTTGACGCGGACCTCGATGAGGTCACGTGCGCGGTTCAGCGCGTCCTCGCTGGGCTGGGCACCGTCTTCCTGACGCGCGGTCAGCGTGACGATGGTGCCGCCCTGGAGGTCGATACCGAGCTTGGGTTTGGCCGAACCGTTCCCGGTGAAGAACACCAGGGCGTAAAGAGCGACCACGATGAGGACAAAACTCGCCAAGTACTTCGCGGGGCGAATTTGCCCGGCCGGAGGTGCCACGATCCGTCCGTCTCCTAGTAGCGATGGTTTCCGAGCGCGCAGCGTAACGCGCGCCGCGTGAGCTGCGCGTCACTACCTGGAGTTGGCGGATTTCACAGTTGCCAACTCCAGGTAGCCGAGCTTATGTGGTTACTTCTTGGCGTTGTGGTCCAGGGGCTCGGCGACCTGTGCGGTGGTCGCGGGCTCCTCGTCCTCCTCGACCTTGTCCTCGACGACGGTCTCGTCCGTCTCGACGACCTTCTCGCGGATCGCGGCGCGCAGCCAGCGCGTGACGACACCCTCGGAGATCTCGATGTCGATGGTGGTGTCGTGGCTCGCGTCGGCGACGGTGCCGTAGAGACCCGAAGTCGTCATGACCTTGTCCCCCGGCTCGAGCGAGCTCTGCAGCTGCTGCTGCTCGGCCATCGCCCGCTTCTGCTTGCGCGCGCTGAGGAACAGCGGCACGGCCAGCAGAACCAGAAGCAACGGGAACATCAAAGACGAAAGGTTGCCCATCATTCTCCGATCAAGTGGACATGCCTCTACGCACGTCCGATATGTCCAGGTGCTTTCACCGATTGTGCCAGGTCACCACAGTTGATCACCGGCGGGCGGTTCCAGCCCCAGGTGGTGCCACGCGGCAGGCGTCGCCACTCGGCCGCGCGGCGTCCGGGCCAGCATGCCAGCCCGCACCAAATACGGTTCGCACACCTCTTCCACGGTGGTCGGTTCCTCACCGACCGCGACCGCGAGCGTGGACACCCCGACCGGGCCGCCGTTGAAGCTCTTGACCAGCGCCGACAGCACCGCCCGGTCGAGCCGGTCGAGGCCGAGCTGGTCGACGTCGTAGACCTCCAGCGCCTGCTTGGCGATCTCCTCCGTGACCCGGCCGTCGGCCCTGACCTCGGCGAAGTCGCGGACGCGACGCAGGAGTCGGTTCGCGATCCGGGGGGTGCCGCGGCTGCGTCCCGCGATCTCGATGGCGCCGTCGTCGTGGAGGTCGACGCCGAGGATCTTGGCGCTGCGCTTCACGATGAGGTCGAGCTCGTCGGCGCTGTAGAACTCCATGTGGCCGGTGAAGCCGAAGCGGTCCCGCAGCGGCCCGGTGAGCGCTCCGGACCTCGTCGTGGCTCCCACCAGCGTGAACGGTGCGATGTCGAGCGGGATGCTGGTCGCGCCGGGGCCTTTGCCGACGACGACGTCGACGCGGAAGTCCTCCATCGCGAGGTACAGCATCTCCTCGGCGGGGCGGGCCATGCGGTGGATCTCGTCGATGAACAGGACGTCGCCCTCGACCAGGTTGGACAGCATCGCGGCGAGGTCGCCCGCGCGTTCGAGTGCGGGGCCGCTGGTGATGCGGATGGCGCTGTTGAGCTCTTTCGCGATGATCATGGCCAGGCTGGTCTTGCCCAGACCGGGAGGGCCGCTGAGCAGGACGTGGTCCGGCGCGGTACCCCGTCGCATGGCGCCGTGCAGCACGAGTTCGAGCTGTTCGCGGACCCGCTGCTGGCCGACGAACTCGTGCAGGTCGGCCGGTCGGAGGCTGGTCTCGACGTCGCGCTCGGCCGGCGCGGCGAAGGGGCTGAGCTCGTCCTCGGTCACTTGCGCCCCAAGGTCGCGAGCGCACGGCGCAGGACGGCGGACGTGGACTGGTCCGGGTTGTCGGCGAGGACGCCGTCGACGGTCTGCTCCGCGGCCTTGGCCGGGAAGCCGAGGCCGAGGAGCGCCTCGACGACGTGGTCGCGCGTCTTGCTGTGGGCCGGGGTGGTGGGCGTCGGGAGGGCGCCGACCTTGTCGCGGAGCTCGATGATGAGGCGTTCCGCGCCCTTCTTGCCGATGCCGGGGACCTGCGTGAGGACCGTGATGTTGCCTTCGGCGAGGGCGTGGCGGAGCTTGTCCGGTTCGAGGACCGCGAGCGTCGCGAGGGCGATCCGCGGGCCGATGCCGCTGACCGTCTGGAGCAGGCCGAACAGCTCGCGGGCCTCGGCGTCGGCGAACCCGAAGAGGGTGAGGCTGTCCTCGCGCACGACGAGGGTGGTGGCGAGGCTCGCCTCCTCGCCGCGGCGCAGCGTGGCGAGCGTGGTCGGGGTCATCTGGACGGCGAACCCGACGCCGCCCACCTCGACGACGGCGTGGTCGAGGCCGACGTGCTGCACCTGGCCGCGCAGTGACGAGATCACCTGGTTCCTCCGGAGTTCACGGGCTGGACCTTAGTTCGTGCGCTTGGCGGCTTCGGCCAGCTTGGCCTTGTGCACGCGGGCGAGCTCCGCCGCGCGTGCCTGCGCCTCCTCCATGCGGTTGCGCATCGGCGCGCGCCAGTGGTGGCAGATGGCCAGGGCGAGCGCGTCTGCCGCGTCCGCCGGCTTCGGCGCCACCTTCAGGCCGAGCAGTTTGGTGACCATCGCGGTCACCTGCGCCTTGTCCGCGCGGCCCGAACCCGTGACGGCGGCCTTCACCTCGGAGGGCGTGTGGAACTCGACGGGCAGGTTCCGTTGCGCGGCGGCCAGTGCGACGACGCCCGACGCCTGTGCGACGCCCATGGCCGTGCGGACGTTGTGCTGGGCGAAGACCCGTTCGATGGCAACGACCTGAGGCTCGTAGCGGTCGAGCCACTCGCAGACGCCGACGTACAGCTCGTGCAGGCGCACGGACAGAGGAGCGTCAACAGGCGTGCGCAGGACGTCGACGGCGACAGCGCGCACGGTCCGGCCCGGTCCGCCGTCGACGACGCCGAAGCCGCACCTGGTCAGACCGGGGTCGACCCCGAACACGCGCACAACAGCTCCCCGGATCGCTGAACGAACAACAGTTCGAACCATATCCGGTGCACGCATGGGCGACTCGCACCGACACGGTTCGACAAGTCCGCACCGCCGTCACTACGGTGGTCGGGTTTCGATCACGGGAGTGCGCGGTGAAGAGGTTCTGGCTCGTGGCCGGGTGCGTCGGCACCTTCATGGTCATCACCATCCTCACCGCACTCACCGCGCCGCGTGAGGTCGGCGTCGCGATCGACAAGGTCGTGCAGCTCGTGTTCGCCGTGGCGGCTCTTCTGGCGTACGCGAAGAAACGCGACGGCTGGATGACGGCGGCGATGACGAGCCTGACCGTCGGGCTGTCCGCGTGGATCTGGGGGCAGCAGATCCTGGGCGTGCAGCTGCCGACGTCGACGATCGCGCCGCTCGGGTTCACGCTCGTGCCGGTGCTGTGCCTGGCCGCGGTGGTCGTGAAGGCGCAGAAGCGCCGGGCCGACGACCTGTTGCCGAACTACCGCAGCCGCACCGTCGTCGTGCTCGACGGGTTGATCGTGATCGGGTCGCTGTTCGTGCTGACGTGGGTGTCGGCGCTGGAGTCGCTGACCCGCGCGTGGGCGACCGAAGGGCCCGGTTTCGCCACCGTCGTCGCGCATCCCGCCGCGTACCTCGTGCTGCTCGTGGCGATCGTGGTGCTGTCGTGGACGCATCAGCCCGTACGTCAGTGGCCGATGCTCTTCATCGCACTGGCAGGTATCGCACAGTCGTCGTCGGGCTGGGTGTTCGCGTTCTACATCTCCAAGGGCATCACGGCGATCCCGCCGATGGCGGACATCGGGTTCATGCTGTGCCCGGCGTTCTTCTTCCTCAGCGCGCTGGCCCCGGCCCGCAACCTGGAAGCGTCGCCCGGCCGCATCCGGACCGCCGACCTGTTGCACCTGTTCGTGCCGTACGTGCCGCTCGCGGTCACCGGGCTCTTCGTCCTGTGGAACACCGCGACCGGCGGCCGCCTCAACCCGGTCGAGATCTACGTCGGTCTCGCCGTCGTGTGCTTCGTGATCGTGCGTCAGCTCGTCACGATGATGGACAACGTCCGTTTGATGGACCAGCTCCGTGTCTCTCGTGAGCAACTACGGCACGAGGCGACGCACGATCCGTTGACCGGCGTCGCGAACCGCTCCCTGTTCCGCGAACGGCTGGAGCGCGCGCTGGCGGTGCAAGACCGCGCACAGCCGTTGATCCTGTTGTTCATCGACGTGGACGGTTTCAAAGCGGTCAACGACAACAACGGACACGCCGAGGGCGACATGGTTCTGCGCAACGTCGCCGCACGGCTGGAGAACAGCGTGCGCGAGGAGGACACCGTCGCGCGGCTCGGCGGTGACGAGTTCGGCGTGCTGATCGACGGCGGGGACGCCGAGGAGATCGGCGAACGGCTGCTCAAGGCGTTGGCTCATCCGCACGAGGTACAGGGCAGGGTGCACCACGTGCACGCCAGCATCGGTGTGGCACAACGGTTCTCGCACGACCCCGCGGTCACCGCCGACGACGTGCTCGGCGCCGCGGACGCCGCGATGTACACGGCGAAACGGCTCGGCAAGGGCATGGTCGTCGTGCACGGTTCACCGCTACCGGAGATGACGTGACACCAGAGCAGTTGATCAGCGAGCTCGGCCTGCAGGAGCTTCCCGTCGAGGGCGGCTACTTCGCGCAGACGCACCGGTCGGAGGAGGTGTCGGCGATCGCGTACCTGTTGCGCAGGCCCGACTTCTCCGGCATGCACGTGCTGAGGCACCTGGAGATCTACCACTTCCACGCCGGGTCGCCGTTGCGGATGTTGCTGCTGCACCCGGACGGTTCGGTCGCGCAGCCGGTGCTGAGCGCGTCGAACCCGCAGGTCGTCGTCCCCGCGGGTGTGTGGCAGGGCAGCGCGCCGGACGGTGAGTGGTCGTTGGTGGGCACGGTGGTGGTGCCGCCGTACACCGACGACATCGTCTCCTTCGGACATGCGGACGACCTGTGCGGGCGTTATCCCTCTCACGCCGAGGAGATCCGGCCCTTGTGCCGCTTCTAGGATCTTGGGAATGGCGCTTGTCCCGCTCAACGGCATCGAGCTGAACGTCCAGACCGAGGGATCCGGCGACCTCGTCGTGCTGATCATGGGCACCGGCAGTCCCGGCCGCGTCTGGCGCGCCTACCAGGTGCCCGCGCTGGTCAAGGCCGGCTACCGCGTCGCGTACTTCGACAACCGGGGCATCCGGCCGTCGTCGGAGTGCGCGGACGGCTTCACGGTCGACGACATGGTCGCCGACACCGCGGCGCTGATCGAGCACCTGGGTGGTCCGGCGCACGTGGTCGGCACCTCGCTCGGCGGCCGCATCGCCCAGGAACTCGCGCTGGCTCACCCGTCGCTCGTTCGTTCGGTGGTGATGATGGCGACCACGGGCCGCCCCGAACCGGCGCAGCAGGCGTGGTCGCAGGCGCTGTGCGACCTGTACGACAAGGGCACCGAGGTGCCGGTGGCGTTCTACGCGGCGGCGTCGGTGATCCGCAACCTGTCGCCGGCGACGCTCGCGAACCCGGCCGCGGCCCGCGACTGGTTGCAGCTGTACGAGTTCGCGGGGTCGTCGCTCAGCGGCGGTGAGCGCGCCCAGCTGGCGTTGCACGACTACGAACCGCGGCTCGACGCGTACCGGCGGATCTCCACGCCGGCGCTGGTGGTCGGGTTCGCCGACGACGTCGTCCTGCCACCCCGCCTGTCACGCGAGGTGGCGGACGCGATTCCCGGTGCCCGCTACGTCGAGGTCGACGGGTGCGGGCACATCGGGTACCTGGAGCGGCCGGAGGAGATCAACCGGCTGCTCCTGGAGTTCATCGGTCGAGGCTGAACTCGTCCGTCGTCCCGCCCGCCAGCAGCACGTCGAGGTGGCCGCTCAGCACGTACGTGCCGTGCGGTGTGCGGGCCGCGGTGGTCGGCGCAGTCGGCCACGAACGCTGGGACTTCACCTGCCACGTGCGGGTGTCGAGCACGGTGACCGCGTTCTTCCCCGGCGCGCCGAGGGTGTTGGTGACCGCCACGAGGCCGTCGCGGGTGAGCGTCAGGCCGTCCGCGCCCACGAGCTTCGGGGCGGGCAGTTCCTCGACGTGGCCGCGGGTGACCTTGAACAGCGTGCCGGTGGTGTAGTTGCCGGTGACGGCGAATCCCCTGGGGTCCCAGACGATTCCGTTGTTGCCGATGGCCGCCGCGAGCCGCGGGTCCGCAGCGAACGCCGAGACCTCGCCCGAGGGCGACACCTTCCAGATCGTGTCGCCCGCCGGGCCGGTGACGTAGGCGTTGCCGGACGGGTCGACCGCCACGTCGTTGGCGCCGCCCGGCACGTCCACGAACCGCAGGGCACGCCCGGTGCACAGGTCGAAGATCCCCAGCCCGGACTGGCCGGGTACCGACTTCTCGCCGAAGCCGATGTCCCCGTAGGCGACGAGCAGCCTGCCGCGGTCCACCTGGATGCCGAACGTCGACACCATGCGCGTGCCCGTGACCAACGGGCGGACGCGGCCGTTCGTGCCGACGAGCGACACCGTGCCGTGGCGCAATGAGCTGACGAGGAACTGCCCTCGGGTCGGATCCCACTGCACGCCTTCGGGGTGCAGCGACGGCGACGAGGCCTCGATGTGCCTCGGTGTGGCCGACGCCGTGCCCGTGAACAGCAACAACGCCGCCATGACGGCTAGCGCGATGCGCATTGCTTCCCTCCAGTAAGACTACTGATGGTTATCAGAACCCTGATAACCATCAGTAGTCTTACCACACTTCTACGATGGGTGGATGCGCAGCGGTGATCGGATCGGCGGAGACATCAAGCGCGCCGAGATGGAGCTGATCGCCGCGAAGTCGGCGGCGGTGAAGCCGGCGGGCCTGACCGTGCCGCAGTACTCGGCGCTGCTCGCACTGAGCGAGCACCCCGGCGCGCCCGCGGCGGAGCTGGCGCGGTTGTGCCTGGTCACGCCGCAGACGATGACGACGATCCTGCAGAACCTGGTCGCGCTCGGGCTGGTCGAGCGGACGCCGCACCAGTGGCAGCGCAACGTCCTGGAGAACCGGCTGACCGAGGCGGGGCAGGCGAAGTTCCGCGAGGCGGACCAGGGTGCGGTCGCGGTGGAGCAGAAGCTGGCGGACGCGTTCACCGACGAGGAACGCGTCCAGTTGCGCGCACTGCTGCAGCGGTGTTCGGAGGTCTTAGGGAGTTCTTACCGGACCAGCGGGTAGCGTCCGGACGGCGCAGTCTGAGTGACGCCAATCACTCAGGGAGGTCCCGTCATGACAGACCTAGGAAGCCTGCGCGCCGCCTTCTCCGGAACCCTGCTGACCGCGGACGACCCCGCGTACGAGGACGCGCGAGCCGTGTTCAACAGCGCCATCGAGACGAGACCGGCGGTCATCGCCCAGTGCGACGGCACCTCCGACGTGCAGGAAGCGCTCGCTTTCGCCCGTCGCACCGGGATGCCGGTGGCGGTGCGCAGCGGCGGGCACAGCGTCGCGGGGGCGAGCCTCGTGCAGGACGGGCTGGTGCTGGACCTGCGCCGGATGAACGCCGTCTCGATCGCGCCCGACGCGCGCAGCGCCGTGGTGGCCGGCGGGGCCGACTGGGGCGTGTTCGACCGCGCCGCCCAGCGCGCCGGTGCGGCCACGACCGGCGGCAGGGTCTCCACCACGGGCGTTGGCGGGCTGACGCTCGGCGGCGGATCCGGCTGGCTCGAACGCAAGTACGGGCTGGCGTGCGACAACCTGCTGGCCGTCGACCTGGTGCTCGCCGACGGCACGACCGTGACCGCGAGCGAGACCGAGCACCCCGACCTGTTCTGGGCGTTGCACGGCGGCGGTGGCAACTTCGGCGTGGCGACGTCGTTCACGTTCCGGCTGCACCCGCTGCCGAAGTTCTCCTTCGCGCTGCTGCTGTGGCCCGCGCGGGACGGCGAAGCAGCGACCCTCGCCTACCGCGACTTCATGGCCACCGCGCCCGAGGAGGTCGGCGGCGGCGCGATCTACCTGACCGGGCCGCCGGAGGACTTCGTGCCCGCTGAACTCGTCGGCAAGCTCTGCTGCGGTGTTCTCGTCACGTACATGGGCGGCGCCGAGGACCTGCCCGCCCTCATCGCGCCGATGGCGGAGCTCGACCCGCACGCGCTGGTGGTGACCGACATCCCCTACGCGGACTTCCAGTCCATGTTGGACGATCCGCCCGGCTTCCGGAACTACTGGTCCGCCGAGTACCTGCGGTCCATGCCCGACGAGGCGGTGCACGCGTTCTGCGCGGCCGCGGACCGGATGATCACGCCGTCGCCCTCGCAGCACGGCCTGATCCCGTGGGGTGGCGCGGTCGCCCGCAACGCCGCCGACTGGCCGATGGCCAACCGCGACACGCCCTGGGTCGCGCATCCGCTGGGACTGTGGGAGAACCCCGCGGACGACCAGCGGGCGCGGGACTGGGCGCACCACCTCCGCGACGTGCTCGCGCCGTGGTCCACGGGCGCGGTGTACCTCAACTTCATCGGCGACGAGGGCGCGGACCGCGTCGTCGCGGGCTACGGCAGGGAGAACTACGACCGGCTCGCCGGGATCAAGGCCGAGTACGACCCCGGCAACACGTTCAACCGGTGGCACAACATCACGCCGGCCAAGGTCAGCAGCTGACGCTCAGCGGTGGGCGGCCTGACCGGTGGGCCGGATCAGGATCTCGTTGACGTCCACGGTGGACGGTTGCGAGACGGCGTAGAGCACCGCCCTCCCGACGTCCTCGGGCGCCAGCTTGGGATCGGCGGCCCTGGACGCGGGGATCGCCTCCGTGTCGACGAGTCCGGGCTGAACGACGGTGACCCGCACCCCGGTGCCCACCGCCTCGGCCCGGATCGCCTGCGCCAGCCCGGTGATCGCCCACTTGGTCGCCGAGTAGAGGTTGCCCGGCCGCACCCCGCGGCCGGCGGCGGAACCGGTCAGCACCAGGTGGCCGCCGGACCGCATCAACGCGGGCATGGCCGCGCGGGCGGTGAACGCGGGCCCGCACACGTTGGTGACGACCATCTCCGTCCACTCCGACGGCTTCGCGCCCGCCTCGGAGACGAACGACGTGTCGAGGGAAACGCCTGCGTTCGCGAAGACCACGTCGATGCGACCCCACCGCGATTCCACTCGGGACATCAACTCCTGCACGGAGTCCCACGAGGAAACGTCACATTTCGCGTCCCACCCGCGGTCTCCGACGGATTCTTCTGCCGAGCGCGAGGCCCTGACCACGCGGTAGCCCGCGTCGGCTGCCAGCGAGGCGGTGGCCGCCCCGATGCCGCGGGACGCGCCGGTCACGACGAAGACGGGTTCCATGATCCAACCCTAGTCAGGGAAGTGTCAGTGCCGCCTGTTTTGATACCGCGCATGACTTTGAACCGCAGGTCCGTGTTCGGACTGGGTACCGTCGCAGCCGCGACGGCCGTGCTCGGCTCCAACGGTGCAGCAAACGCACAGGAAGACGCGGAGGTCGAGATCGAACGCTCTCCGACCACCGCGGACCGCTCGCGCAGGCGCGTGGCGCAGATCTACCGGCGGCAGACCCGCAAGGCGAAGGGCACGTGGTCGTCGCTGATCACCATCGCCGACCTCGACGGGACGACGAAGGCCGCCGTCGACGAGAACGCGGACAAGGTCGTCGAGGCCTACAGCGTGAACAAGATCGCGGTCGCGGTCGCCGTCCTGGACAAGGTGGACCGCGGCCTGATCAAGCTCGACCAGACGGTCACGGTGTCGGCCGCCATCGTCATCCAGGACACCGACGGCATCTTCGCGCTCGACGGCGCGTACCCGAGCGAGGTCACCGTCGGCCACGCGCTGGCGAACCTGCTCACCGTCTCGGACAACACCGCGGTCCGCCTGTGCGGCCTGGTCGTGCCGGCGCTGGAGCTCAACGAGATCCTGCGGTCCAAGGGCTTCGTGCACACCCAGGTCGTCCCGGTCACGAACCCGAACCGGTTCTTCCTCGGCACCACCACCGCGCGCGAGACGCACACGCTGCTGCAGAAGCTGGTCGACGGCCAGCTGCTGTCCGCCGCGTCCACCGCGTACCTGCTGAACATCCTGCGTGCGACGGCGAGCTTCACCGACGGCGTGCGGCTGAACCTGACGACCAACGAGCGGCTGCGCGTCGCCACGAAGGCCGGCTGGTTCGAGGACGGCCGCAACGAGGCCGGGATCATGTTCAGCGAGGACAACCGCGCGATCCTGATCTACTCGATGTTCGCGTCCGGCGCGTTCGCCGGTGACAAGGCCACGAACGACGCCGACTTCAGCACCACGCACCCGGCCGTCGGGGCCCGCGCCGAGCTCGGCCGGTCCATGTTCGACGCCGTCATCAAGATCACGACCACGAAGCCGAAACACCGTGCAAAGGTTTACAGGTCCGTCAACGGCGGCTGATTTCTGAGATTTATCTGAAATCTGGACCAAAGAGCACTGGTTTTCGGATATACAGGCACCAACGCCGGGGTCGGTCGTCGCCGCCGTCGACGACCGGCTTCCCCGCGTTCTCTACAGCGCTGGTTCCACAATGGCGTGGTACCTGCGTGAAACCTCCTCGATCACCTCGTCGAAGTCCGCCGCCCAGATGTCGGCGTTGAAGATCTCCACTTCGACGTCTTTCGAATATCCCGTCGCGGCGACCTGCCTGGTCAAACGGTCGAGGTCGATGTCGCCGTCTCCCGGATAACCGCGGCCCAGCAACACGTCCGCCGGAACCGGCGTGAGCCAGTCGCACACCTGGTACGACGCGATGTGCGGTCCCGCGCGCACGATCTGCGCGTCGAGGTCGGGGTCCCACCACACGTGCAGCGCGTCGACGACGACACCGACCGACTCGTGCCGTTCCGCGATGTCCAGCGCCTGCGACAACGTCGAGAGCACGCCCCGATCGGCGCAGAACACCGGGTGCATGGGTTCCAGCGCCAGGGTCACGCCCGCTTCCGCCGCGTACACCGCCAGTTCGGCGATGGCGTCCGCAACGCGCTGACGTGCACCGATGAGGTCCTTGTCGCCCGCCACTCCCCCGACGACCATCACGAGGGTGTCGGTGCGCAGCGCGGCGGCCTCGTCGATGGCGCGGCGGTTGTCGTCGAGCGCTGCACGGTTGTCGACGGCCGTAACGAACCCTCCGCGGCACAGCGACGACACGCGCAGACCGGCGTCCGCGACGAGTTTCGCCGTGCGGTCGAGACCGTGGTCCGCGACCGGTTCGCGCCACAGCCCGATGGACTCGATGCCGTGCCGCACGCAACCCTCGACGGCTTCGACGACCGTTGCCCGTTTGATCGTGGCCTGGTTCAGCGAGAGGCGAGCCATTGCCGCCACCGCCGTTCCGCGAACTCCGGTTCGATCACGCCGGCGATCTCCGCCAGTCGTTTCGCTTCGGCCAGGTGTTCGACGCTGCGAGCGGATTCCAGACCGTCGAGCAACGCGAACCGTTCCTGATGTCCCGCGAGCCACGCCAGGAACACCACACCGGTCTTGTAGTAATAGGTCGGCGTGCTGAACAGGTGCCGCGACAACGGAACCGTCGGCGCCATGATCCGGTGGAACTCCGCGGTGTCACCCTCGGCGAGTTTCCGCAGGGCTTTCGCTGCCACCGGCGCGATCGGGTCGAAGATCCCGAGCAACGCGTGGCTGTAGCCCTCCGAGTCGCCCGCGATCAGGTCCGGGTAGTTGAAGTCGTCGCCGGTGTAGCACTTCACGCCGTCAGGCAGCGCGCGCCGCAGCCCGATCTCGTGGTCGGCGTCGAGCAGCGAGACCTTCACGCCGTCGACCTTGTCCGGCCGCGACGCGATGATCTCCAGGAAGTTCCGGGTGGCCTGCGGGACCTCCGCGGCACCCCAGTAGCCCTCCAGCGCCGGGTCGAACGCGGTGCCGAGCCAGTGCAGGATCACCGGTTCGCTGACGCGGTCGAGCAACGTGCCGTAGACCTTCTCGTAGTCCTCCGGCCCGCGAGCTGCGGCCGCGAGCTGACGTGAGCACATCAGCACGGGCTGCGCGCCCGCCTCCTGCACGACGTCGAGCTGCTCCAGATAGGCCTGCAGCACGTCGTCCAGGCCGGCTTCGCCCGTGAGGTGGTCGGTGGCGACGCCCGCGCAGATCCGTCCGGTCTTCTCGGCGGCGCTGCGGCGGATCAGCTCGGCCGCGGCCGGCCAGTCGAGGCCCATGCCGCGCTGCGCGGTGTCCATCGCCTCCGCGACACCGAGGCCGTGCGACCAGAGGTGGTGCCGGAACGCCAGGGTCGCGTCCCAGTCCACCGTGCGCTCATCCTTCGCAACAACGTGTGCCGCCGCGAACACGATGCGACTAGACATCGGCGATCTCCACGCGACGACCCTCCGAAGAGGACTGCAGACCGGCAGCGGCCAGCGCGACACCCCGTGCACCCGCGCGGAAGTCGTGCGGGAACGGCGTGCCCTGGTAGACGTGCCGCAGGAACTCCGCCCACTGCACCTTGAAGCCGTTGTCGAAGTCCTCGTTGTCCGGCACCTGCTGCCACTGGTCGCGGAACGGGTGCGTGACCGGGAGGTCCGGGTTCCAGACCGGCTTCGGTGTGACGGCGCGAGGCTGCACGAAGCACTCCCGCAGCCCGGCGACCGCGCTGCCCTCGGTGCCGTCCACTTGGAACTCGACGAGCTCGTCGCGGCGCACGCGCACGCACCAGGACGAGTTGATCTGGGCGATGACGCCGTTCTCGATCTCGAAGATCCCGTACGCGGCGTCGTCCGCGGTGGCCTCGTAGGCGTTGTCCTGCTCGTCCCAGCGCGTGGGGATGTGCGTGACGGCCTTCGCCGTGACCGCCTCGACGCGGCCGAAGAGGTCGTGGAGCAGGTAGCTCCAGTGGCAGAACATGTCCGAGACGATGCCGCCGCCGTCCTCGGCGCGGTAGTTCCAGCTCGGGCGCTGCGCGGGCTGCCAGTCGCCCTCGAACACCCAGTAGCCGAACTCGCCGCGCACGCTCAGGATCCGGCCGAAGAAGCCGCCGTCGATCAGCCGCTTGAGCTTGCGGATGCCCGGCAGGTAGAGCTTGTCCGCGACCACGCCGTGCCGGAGACCCTTCTCGTCGGCCAGGCGCGCGAGCTGCAGCGCCTGCTCGACGGTCTCGCTGACCGGCTTCTCCGTGTAGACGTGCTTGCCGGCCTCCAGCGCCTTGGTGATCGACTCGACGTGCTTCGAGGTGACCTGCGAGTCGAAGTAGATCTCCACCGAGGGGTCCGCCAGCGCCGCGTCGAGGTCCGTGGTCCAGCGCGCGAGGTCGTGCCGTTCCGCGATCTCCTTGAGCTTGTCGGCGTTGCGCCCCACGAGCACCGGTTCCACCTTCAGCACGGTCCCGTCCTGCAGCCGTACGCCCTCATCGCGCAAGGGCAGCAGGGAGCGGACCAGGTGCTGGCGGTAACCCATCCGCCCCGTGACGCCGTTGACCGCCACTCCGATGGTCCGAACCGCCATCACACCTCCCTGGTAGCAGCGCTGGAAAGCGCTTTCCCGCCACGCTAATCGCGGTACTTGACGGCCGTCAACCTCCGCGCGAGTTAGTCTCAGCGCTCACATGCACGTTGACGGAGGTGGTCGTGTCCGCCCGACAGGTGACACTTGCCGAGGTGGCCAAGCAGGCAGGTGTGTCGCTGGCGACCGCCTCGCGCGTGCTCAACGGCAGCACGCGGCAGGTGAGCGAGGAGCTGAGCGAGCGCGTCCTGCGCACCGCCGAGGAGCTCGGTTACGTGCCGAACGCCTCCGCGCAGGCGCTGGCCCGCAACTCCAGCTCGCTCGTCGGACTGGTCGTCCACGACATCACCGACCCGTACTTCTCGTGCATCGCCGCGGGCGTGACGCGGGTGGCAGAGGAGGCCGGGCTCGTGGTCGTGCTGGGCACGACCGGCCGCAGGCCTGAGCGCGAGGTGGAGCTGCTTTCCACTCTCCGTGCGCATCGGGCCCGTGCGGTCGTGCTCGCCGGTTCGCGCACCACGGACCGTGCGGCGCAGTCGCGGCTGGCGGCGGAGATCGACGCGTTCACCGAGCAGGGCGGGCGTGTCGCGTGCGTGTCACAGGCGAAGCTCGGCACCGACACCGTCGTTCCCGGCAACCGCGCGGGAGGCCGGGCGCTGGCGCGGGAGCTCGCCGCGCTCGGGCACAAGAAGTTCGCCGTTCTGGGTGGTCCTGCCGACCTGGTCGTGGCACGGGACCGGCTCGCGGGGTTCAAGGCCGGGCTCGCCGACGCCGGCGTCGCGCCGCCGCTGGTGATCAACGGCGCCTTCACACGTGACGGCGGGTACGAGGCCGCACTGGAGCTGCTGGCGTCGAAATCGCGCGCCACCTGCGTGTTCGCCGTGACCGACGTGATGGCGATGGGGGCGATGGCCGCGCTGCGCGAACGGGGCGTGCGGGTGCCGGAGGACATGTCGATCGCCGGGTTCGACGACATCCCGACCCTGCGCGACACGGTTCCGGCGCTGTCGACCGTGCGGCTGCCGCTGGAGGAGATGGGCGAGATCGCCGCAGGTCTGGTGCTGGACGCGGGTGGTGACGAGGCCCGCACCGTCCGCGTGGCGGGCGAGGTGGTGCTGAGGGCGTCGACTGCCCACAATTAGACTCGTCTGGCTGTTCACGTACTTAGTCATGAGGAGTTGAGCCGTCCCCATGGGGTCTGGCCCCGGCTGGCATACCAATCCGGTCCCTAGCTCTGGAGCGCTCAGGTGACCGGAATCCTTCTGAGCGTGCTCGGTCTGCTCGCCGTCGTGGCGCTGACGGCCGGCACCTTCATCGCGGTGGCGGCGGAGTTCTCGCTGACCGCGCTGGAACGCAGCACCGTCGAACGCCACGTCGCCGAGGTCGGTGACGCGAAGGCGCGGACCATCGACCGGGCGCACCGGACGTTGTCGTTCCAGCTCTCCGGCGCCCAGCTCGCCATCACGCTGACCACGCTGATCACCGGCTACATCGCGGAACCCGCGATCGCGTCGCTGATCGAGCCGGGGCTGACCGCGGCCGGCGTGCCGCACGCCTTCGCGGTCGGCCTGTCGCTGGCACTGGCGCTGGCGATCGCCACGGCGTTGTCGATGGTGTTCGGAGAGCTCGTGCCCAAGAACCTGGCGATCGCGAAGCCGCTGGAGACCGCGCGGGGCGTGGTGAGCATCCAGGCGGCGTTCTCCACGGTCTTCCGCTGGTTGATCAACTGGATGAACAACTCGGCGAACTGGCTGGTCCGGCGTTTCGGGGTCGAGCCGGTCGAGGAGTTGGCGTCCGCGCGGTCGCCGGAGGAGCTCGGCGCGCTGGTCCGGACCTCGGCCGAGCACGGGACGCTGGACCAGGGCACCGCGGCGCTGCTGGACCGGTCGCTGCGCTTCGGCGACCGGACGGCGGGCGAGCTGATGACGCCGCGCGTGCGGGTGGAGGCGCTGCGGGCCGACGCGACGGTGACGGACCTCGTGCTGAAGGCGCGCGAGACCGGGTTCTCGCGGTTCCCGGTGCACGACGGGTCGCTGGACGACGTGCGCGGCATGGTGCATGTGAAGCAGGCGTTCGCGGTGCCTTCCGCGTTGCGCGGGTCGACCCCGCTGTCGGCCGTGACGCGCCCGGTGCACTCGGTGCCGGAGACGCTGGAGGGCGACGCGCTGCTGGACCGGCTGCGGGCCTCCGGGTTGCAGGCGGCGCTGGTCGTCGACGAGTACGGCGGCACGGCCGGGCTGGTGACGCTGGAGGACGTCGTCGAGGAGATCGTCGGCGACGTGCGCGACGAGCACGACCGCGGCGAGACACCGCCGGTGCGGTCGCTGGGCAAGGACAGCTGGCTCGTGTCGGGCCTGCTGCGCGACGACGAGGTGGCCGAGGCGACCGGGTTCCACATGCCCGAGGGCGACTACGAGACGTTGGCGGGGCTGGTGCTGGCACGGCTGGGGCGGATTCCCGACGTCGGTGACGAGATCCGGGTCGACGGGTGGCGGGTGACCGTCATGCGGATGGACCGGCACCGCGTGGCCGAGCTGCGGGTGGTGGCGGCGTCGTGAACTTCCTCGTCGTCGTGTTGTTGCTGGCGGGCAACGCCTTCTTCGTCGGTGCCGAGTTCGCGGTGATCACCGCGCGCCGGGACAGGCTGGAGGCGTTGGCGGACAAGGGTTCCTCGCGGGCCCGGACCGCGATCAAGGCGTCGCAGCAGCTGCCGTTGCTGATCGCGGGCGCGCAGCTGGGCATCACGTTGTGCTCGTTGGGGCTGGGTGCGATCGCCGAGCCCGCGCTGGCTTCCGTGCTGGAGGGACCCCTCGGCGCCGTTGGGCTGCCGTTGGCCGTGGTGCACGGTGTGGCGTTCGCGGTGGCGTTGGTCATCGTCGTCGCGTTGCACACGATCCTCGGCGAGATGGTGCCGAAGAACCTCGCCATCGCCGGTCCGGAACGGGCCGCGGTGTGGCTGGTGCCGGTGCACTACGGGTTCTCGCGGATGATCTCGCCGGTGCTGGCGCTGTTCACCGCCGCGGGCCGGTGGATCCTGCGCCGGTTCGGGGTGGAGCCGGTGGAGGAGCTGGAGTCGGCCTACACCCCGGACGAGCTGGCGCTGCTGATCGGCCAGTCGCGTTCGGAGGGCCTGCTGGAGGACTCCGAGCACCGGCGGCTCAGGCAGACGTTGTCGTCCGCCGAACGCACGGTGGCGGACGTGCTGGTGCCGCTGGACCGGCTGACGACGGTGTCCGCGTCGCCGACCGTGGGCGAGATCGAGGCGGCCGTCGCGGCGACCGGGTTCTCGCGCTTCCCGGTGCTGTCCGACGTGGGCCTGGTCGGGTACCTGCACGTCAAGGACGTGCTGGACCTGGAGGGCGCGTCGACGCTGGTGCCGCGGGCGCGGGTGCGCGGGTTGCCGGAGGTGCCCGCGGACGCCCGGCTCGACGAGGCGCTGACGGCGTTGCGCCGGGCGCAGTCGCACCTGGCGCGCGCGGTCTCGGCCGACGGCACCGTGCTGGGCGTGGTGGCGTTGGAGGACCTGTTGGAGGAGTACGTGGGCACGGTGCGGGACGGCACCCACGTGCGTTGGGTGTAGCCGGTATGTGTGTCTGAAGCCCTGTCGAAAGTCCGTGTCTCCCGATCGACACAGGGGTGACGGACACACACGGAGGCACAAAATGGGCAAGGTCTACACGGGCGCCAGCACCTCGATCGACGGTTACGTCTCGGGGCCGGACAACTCCGGCTTCGACAAGCTGTTCCGCTGGTACGAGGCGGGCGACGTCGCGTTCACGGTGCCGACGGGCGCGATGACCGTGCACCTGACGCCGGCGAGCGCCGCGTACTTCAGCGGCCTGATCCAGGCGACGGGCGCGCTGGTGGTGGGGCGAAAGCTCTACGACTACACCAACGGCTGGGGTGGCCAGCATCCGATGGGCGTGCACACGGTCGTGCTCACCCATCGGCCGTTGGAGGACAACGAGCACTTCACGTTCATCAACGGCAGCATCGAAGAAGCCGTTGCGGTGGCCCAGAAGCACGCGGGTGACAAGGGCGTCGGCCTCAACTCCGGCGAGATCGCGCGGCAGGCCATCGACGCGGGGCTGGTCGACGAGATCTTCCTCGACCTGGTGCCGGTGATCCTGGGCGGCGGCACGCCGTTCTTCGCGCCCGGCAAGGGGTACGCGCTGGAGGGACCGGTGTCGGTAATTGAGTCCACCTCGGTCACGCACCTGCGTTACAAAGTGAAGTATGAAGCTCCGGAAGCTGAGTGAAGCCGACGCGGAGGAGTTGCTGCGTGCTGTCACGGAGTCGCTCGGCCACCTGAGGCCGTGGTCTCCCTGGGTGACCGACGGTTACGACGCGGAGACCGTCGCCGAGTTCCTCCGCTCCGCCGCGCAGGGGTGGGAACGCGGGACGTCGTTCCCCCACGCCATCACCGTCGACGGCGCGATCGTCGGCGTGGTGGAGGCGCAACGCCGCGACGCGGGAGCTGGTCGAGTTCGCGTTCGGGCTCGACGGTGTGCGCAGGGTCCAGATCTGGCACGACGAGGCCAACGTGGCGAGCAGCGGTGTGCCGCGGCGGCTCGGGTTCACCGAGATCGAGCGCCGCACGCCGTCGCGCCAGCCCGCGATCGGCAAGCGCGTCGGCGTGGACGTGGTGTGGGAGCTGCGGCGCTGACCGTCTCAGGAGGACAGTGAGGCCTTGACCGAACGAGTCAGGTCGTCGGCGAGCACCTCTTCGTCACCGTTCTCGATCGCTTGCAGCACCTGGGAAACGACGTCCTCCGGCGAGATCTTGGGCCCGGTCTGGGCGGCCGCCATGTCCGTGTCGATGAAGCCGGCGTGCACGGCGACGACGTTGGTTCCCTGCTCCCGCAAGGCTTCCCGCGTGGACTTGGTCAACGACCAGGCCGCCGCCTTGGACGCCGCGTAGCCGCGCGCGCCGGGGTAGCCGATGAACGACAGGACGCTCAGCACGTTGACGAGCACGCCGCCGCCGTTGGCCTTCAGCACGGGTGCGAACGCGTCCGTCGTGCGGACGATCCCGAAGAAGTTGACCTCGAGCTCCGCCTTGATGCTGTCGACGTCCTCGCCCGCGAAGAGCACGCCGGCGTTGTTGACCACGATCGAGACGTCGCCGAGCTCCTTGGCCGCGGCCGCGACGGACGCGTCGTCGGTCACGTCCAGCTGGACCGGGATGACGCCCTCGTCCACCACGGACGCCGGGTTGCGCGCACCGGCGTAGACCTTCGCCCCGCGCCTCGCGAACTCCAGCGCGAACGCCCGTCCGAGCCCGCGGTTGGCCCCCGTCACCAGCACCGTCGCACCGTTGAAGCTCATTGCTACCTCCTAGGTTGGATTTCCAAACTGACGTTAGCGGGGTAAGTTGGATTTGCCAACCCACTGCTAGGATGGTCACATGGCACCTCGAACCTGCTCCGTGGCGAACGCGCTGGAGGTCGTGGGCGAGCGCTGGTCGCTGCTGGCGTTGCGCGAGGTCTTCTTCGGCAACACGCGCTTCGACCAGATCGCGGCGCACACCGGCGCGTCCCGCGACGTCCTCGCCACACGGCTGAAGAAGCTGGTCGCGGCAGGCGTGCTGGAGAAGCACCAGTACTCCGACCACCCGCCGCGGCACGAGTACCACCTGACGGACGCGGGCCGTGCGCTGAACAACGTTCTGTTGATGCTCAAGGAGTGGGGCGACGCGTACGTGACGGAGGGGCCCCTCCCGCTCGTGTACGAGCACTCGTGCGGGCACGTGCTGGAGCCACGCGTGGTGTGCGCAGCGTGCGGCGAGGAGGCGACGATCGAGTCGCTGAGCCGCGCATCTCAGCCCACCCACTAGGTTGTGCACCATGAGTGAGGACGACGAGGACGAGTTCGCCGAGGACGACGACTTCGAGGACGAGGAAGACCCGGACGACCTCTTCGCCGTCACGCCAGAGCCGCGCACGGTCTGCCACCTGTGCGGGGGCGCGAGCTACATCGCGGCGCCGACGCTCGCGATCATCAGCGGGACGCCGCGGACCGTCGACAACGGGCGGGAGTGCCCGCACTGCAACGGCGCGCGGACGTTCACCGGGCTGGTGCCGCCGCTCTAGGGCCTGTCAGGCGGGCGGTCACCCCGTGGCACGAGCCTGGCGGTGCCACTCGACGAAGTCCTCGACGCTCAGGCGCGCCACCTCATCGGCGATGACGTCCAGGGGCAGGTCGGCGGCCCGCTTGAAGCGCACGCAGGCCTTGCCCATGTCGAGCTTCTTGCCGGTCGCCGCCCACCTGGCGCGGAACGACTCCTCGCCGTCGCCCATCACCGTCATCAGGTAGACGGCGTAGTAGTTCTTCTGGGCGGCCAGGGCCGCGTACATGAGCGGCTTCTTGTTGTACGTGGGGCCGCTCACCTCCAGCGGCACCGAGTAGGTGATCAGGCCCCAGTCCATGACCTCGGCATAGCCGTCGGGGAGGTTGGCGAGGATGACGTCGCGCACAGCCTCCACCTCGGCACGCCGCTCATCAGGCAGTTCGGCGAGGTACTCCGCGACCGTGGAAGCGTTGCTCTTCACCATGCGCGTACGGTAATCGCCCGTGGAGGTCCTGACCCGAGCCGAATGGCACCAGTTGCGCGAAGAGCACGTCGCGCGCATGCGCCGGTTCACCGGGCCGCACCAGGAGCGGAAGCTTCGCAAGGAGAAGCACCCGGTCATGGACTTCCTCTTCACGTACTACAGCCATCGGCCCGTGCGGCTCGAACGATGGCATCCGGGGCCTGGGATCGTCCTGGAGGACGCCGCCGAATACCTGGAGTTTCCGCACTACAAGGACACCCCGGACGGTGTGACGCTCGACGTCGAGAGCTTCCTGGCGCAGCGGGAGAAGACGCTCGAGTTCGTCCAGGCGCTGCTCACGGCCACGCTCAGCAGGCCGGCGCGGCTCGGGTGCTTCGGGCTGCACGAGTGGGCGATGGTCTACCGGCAGCAGCCCGAGGAGGTCCGGCACAACGCCTGGCCGTTGCGCCTGGGCAGCGACGGGACCGACGCCGTGGTCGAGTCGAGCAGGATCCAGTGCGGGCACTTCGACGCCTTCCGGTTCTTCACGCAGCCCGCACGGCCGCGCAACACCCTCCAGCCGACGCGGGAGGACCAGGTGGCGAACGAGCAGCCGGGGTGCTTGCACGCGAACATGGACCTGTTCAAATGGGCGTACAAGCTGGAGCCCGCGACTCCGTCGGACCTGGTCGCCGACTGCTTCGAGCTGGCGGCGGACGTGCGGGAGCTCGACATGCAGGCCTCCCCCTACGACCTGGCGAAACTCGGCTACGGGCCGGTGCCGATCGAGACTCCGGAGGGCCGTTCGGAGTACGCGCGGCGGCAGGCGGCGTTCGCTGAGCGGGCACAACCGTTGCGAGAACGGCTCGTGTTCGTATGCCAGTCGATACTTACAGTGACTTCACTTCGCTGACCGAGTTCACCTGTTAGCGTGACTGGCGGTCGTCGGGGGCCGCTGAGTAGTTGTGAGGGATCGATGTCTCGACACCGCGCCCTGCGGGCGAAGGTGAAGCGTGGGATCGCCAAGTGGCCCGTGCTGATCGTCGTGTTCGTCGTGCTGATCGGCCTCGGCTGGCTCGCCCTGTCGTGGGCAGGTGGGGTGCTCGAGAGGCGTTCCCAGGCACTGGCGCAGAACTGCAGCGAGGGCGACTCCGTGCTGCGCGTCGCCGCGACGCCGAGCATCGCCGGCGCCGTTGCGGATGTGGCGCGCGCGTACAGCGCGACACGGCCCGTTGTGTACGACCACTGCATCGCGATCGAAGTGACGTCTCTGGACTCCTCCGCGGTGCTGGACGGCCTGACGACGACCTGGGACGAGTCGAAGCTCGGCAAGCGGCCCCACGCGTGGCTCCCGGACTCGACGCTGTGGGCGAACCGGCTCACCGCGCTCAACGCCAAGCTGGTCGGTGCGGCACCCAAGTCCGTCGGCACCTCGCCGGTGCTGCTCGCGGCTCCCGAGGCCGCCGCGCCGGTGCTGAAGGACTTCCGGTGGTCGGACATGCCCGAGGTCACGGACTGGAGCAAGTTCGGCCAGTCCTGGGGCCGGTTCAGCGTCGCGATGCCCGACCCCGCCGCGAACACCGCCTCCGCGCTGGCGATCCAGGCGGCGCTCGCCGACGGCAAGGGCCCGGTGACGGCGGAGTCGCTCGGGTCGGAGGCGTCGAAGGCGAAGCTCACGAAGCTGGCGGCGACGGTGCCGCCGGAGGTGCCGGCCACGACGCGTGACGCGTTGGGACGCCTCGGCGACAGCGCGACGGTCAACGCGGCAGGGTTCTCCGTGACGCCGGTGTCCGAAGTGGACCTGTTCAAGCACAACACCGGCAAGGACGCACCGTCCAAGCCGCTCGTGGGCGTGCTGCCCGCCGGTCCGGCTCCGGTGGCGGACTTCCCGTACGTGGCACTGGGCGGCGCCGAGGTCGGTGAGGCGGAAGAGCGTGCGGCGCAGGCGTTCCGCGACTTCATGACCCAGCCCGCGCAGCAGGCCATTCTCGCGCGCGGCGGGTTGCGCGTCGAGTCCACTCAGGACCGCCCGTCGCCCTCGCCGGGCGTGTCCTGGTCCGCCGTGACGGAGAACCTCGTGGCCGCGGACGCGACGACCGCGCAGCAGATCTCCTCCGCCTGGGCGTCGGCGGACCGCGGCGGGCAGGTCGTCACGGTGCTGGCGGACGTCTCGACGTCGATGAAACCCAGGTTGGACAAGGTGAAGGCGGCCCTGCGCGGCCAGGTGGACAGATCGGTGTCGGGGTCGTTCGGGCTGTGGGAGTTCGCCCGCGACCTCGACGGGTCCAAGCCGTACAAGCAACTCGTCGCGACCGGGCCGGTCGCGGACAAGCGCGAGGCGTTGCGCAAGGCCGTCGACGGGCTCAAGACCACTGAAGGCTCACAGCTCTACAGCGCGCTGGCGGCGTGCTACGAGGCGGCGCACGACGGTTTCGTGGCCGGACGGGTCAACCGGGTCGTGGTGATCACCGACGGCGCCCCGGACGGCGGGATCGACCTGGCGGCGCTGAAGTCGCAGCTGCACGGGACGGATCTCGCGGTCAGCTTCATCGCCATCGGCAACGACGTGGACAAGGGCGCGCTGACCGACATCGCGCAGACCACGGGCGGCAGCGTGTCCGTCGTGGAGAACGCGGACGGGCTCGACGCCGCGCTGGGCCAGGTCCTGTCGACGAAGGCGTGACGGGAACCCGCGGTGCCGCGCCGGGTGGCGCGGCCAGGGCCGCGAACGGAGTGGAGGAGCTGCTCAGGCGGCGTTGAAGCGGTCGGGGTCCGGGCCGGTGCGGGTGCCGTTGTCCAGCTCGGCGATGACCGTCATGTCGTCCTGCGCCAGCTCGAAGTCGAAGATGTCGATGTTCTCCTTGATCCGGTACGGCGTGACGGACTTCGGGATCACGACGTTGCCGAGCTGGACGTGCCAGCGCAGCACGATCTGGGCCGGGGTCTTGCCGTACTTCTCGGCGAGGCTCGTGATGTCGGGCTTGTTCAGCAACGCACCCTGGGCGAGCGGTGACCACGCCTCGGTGACGATGCGGTGGGTGACGTGGACCTTGCGCATCTCTTCCTGCTGCAGCAACGGGTGCAACTCGATCTGGTTCACCGCCGGGGTGGTCGGGAACTCGTCGAAGAGCCGCTGCAGGTGTCGCGTGTGGAAGTTCGAGACGCCGATCGCGCGGACCCGTCCGTCGGCGTAGAGCTGTTCGAACGCGCGCCAGGTCTCGGTGTAGAGCTCGCGTTCGGGGGTCGGCCAGTGGATGAGGTACAGGTCGAGCACGTCGCGGCGCAGGCGGCGCATGCTCTCGTCGAACGCGCGCAGCGTCGCGTCGTAGCCCTGGTCGGAGTTCCACAGCTTGGTCGTGATGAACAGGTCGGGGACGCCGGCGATCGCGTCGCCGACACCGGACTCGTTGCGGTAGGCGGCCGCCGTGTCGATGCTGCGGTAGCCGGCTTCGATCGCGGTCGTGACCGCACCGGCCACCTGGTCCTCCGGCACCTGGAAGACGCCGAAGCCGAGTTGAGGGATCCGTACTCCGTTGTTCAACGAGATCAGCGGAACCATGCGCGTAGCTTCGCACCGTTGTAGAGGTCTTGCATCGCCTTGACGGTCTCGACGATTTCGTGTCTCACCTCATCAGGTGCCAGCACCTCCACGTCGGCACCGAATTTGAGCAGGTCAGCGACGGCGTGCCGGGTCGACTCGGTCGGGAAGCCGAACTCCTCGCCGGGCTCGGGTGCCGCGTCTCGAATGACACGGGCCTGGTGGCCGCTGAGCAGGTACTGGGTCTTGTCGAGGCCCGCTCGCGTCATGCGGACCGTGATCCGCTCGCCGTACATGCGGGTCTCGAACTGCTCCGACCACTCGGCCCAGAACGCGGCGAGGTCGAAGTCCGCCGGTCGTTCGAAGGTGTCCGGGAGCGCGTCGAGCGACAGCACGCGGGACACGCGGTAGGTGCGGCCGCTGCCGACGAAGTACCAGGTGCCGGCCTTGAGCACGAGACCGTACGGGTCGACCTCGCGCTCGACGGTCTGGTTGCCCCACCGCTGGTAGGTCATCCGCACCCTGCGCTGCTCCCACACGGCGTCGGCGATCGTGGCGAGGTGCTCGGTGGGCTCGTCGCCGCGGAACCACGTCGGGGTGTCGAGGTGGAACCGCTGGCGGATCTGCTCGGCCCGCGTCCGCAGCTCGGTCGGCAGCGCGGCGAGGAGCTTGAGCTGGGCGGCGGCGGCGAACTCCTTGAGCCCCAGCTCCTCCGCGGGGCCGGGGAGCCCGGCGAGGAACAGCGACTGCGCCTCGCCGGTGGTGAGACCGGTCAGCCGGGTGCGGTAGCCGTCGACGAGCTGGTAGCCGCCGGTGGGGCCGCGGTCGGCGTAGACGGGGATGCCGGCGGCGCCGAGGGACTCGATGTCGCGGTAGATCGTGCGGGGCGAGACCTCGAGCTCGGACGCCAGCTCGTCGGCCGTCATCCGGCCCCGCGACTGGAGGAGCAGGAGCACCTGCATGAGACGGCTCGACTTCATTCGTCAAACCTGACACGAACTGTCAGGAACTGCCAGCAGAGTGGTCCACATGAAGGCAACCGGAACCATCGCGATGAAGAGCTGGGACGAGAACACCTGGGACGGCCGTCCCTACAAGGAGGTCGAGGGACGCAAGCTGACCGAGGCGCACGTCCAGTTCGCCTACAGCGGTGACGTGACCGGCATCGGGAACTGCCGCTACCTCATGTCCTACGGGGACACCGTGTGCTGGACGACCGCGATCGAGGAGATCACGACCGACGACGGCACGCTGGTGCTGCGGCACGTCGGCGCGTACCGCGACGGCGTCGAGGGCGTGATCGAGATCCTGGACGGCACCGGCGCCTACGCGGGCGCGCGAGGTGCGGCGACGGTCGACTGGGCGGAGGATGGCAGCGCCACCTACACCCTGGAGTACGAGGTCTGACGATGACCAACGCCCCGCTCTACGACGCGGCCAAGCACCGGATCACCGAGCTGGTCCGGGGCAGGGATCCGCAGACACCCGTGGCGGCGACGCCGGGCTGGTCGGTCAAGGACGTGGTGGCGCACCTGGCCGGGGGCTTGCGCGACTTCGTGGACCGCCGGTTCGACGGGGTCGAGTCGGGAGAGTGGGGCGAACGGCAGGTCCGCGACCGGCGCGACAACTCCCTGGAGGACGCCTTCGCGGAGTGGGACGCGAACCGCTCGCTGGCCGAGCCGTTGTTCGACTCACCCATGGGGTCCGTGCTGATCTCGGAGGTCGTGCAGCACGAGCACGACCTCCGTGCCGCGCTCGGAGCTCCCGGCGACCGGGACGGCGTCGCCGTGCGGTCCGCGTTGACGAAACCGTTGCAGCAGCTCGACCAGCGGATGCGGGAGAACGACGTGCCGGCGTTGCGGATCACGCTGGAACACGGGGACCGCGTGCTCGGGCACGGTGAGCCGGCCGGGACGTTGCGGACCACGTCGTTCGAGCTGATGCGGGCGATCGGCGGGCGGCGGTCCGCGGACCAGATCAAGGCGCTCGACTGGGACGGGGATCCGGACGTGTGGATCTCCTCGCTGGCTTTGTTCGGACGGCACCGGCCGGAGCCGTTCGAGGAGTAACTTCCTGCGGCGTGAACGACTGGCTGACGGACACCCGCGATTCCTACGACACGGTGGCGGTCGACTACGCCGACCAGACTCGCGAACTGCTGGACGGGCTGCCGCACCTGCGGGCGGCGCTGCGGTTGTTCGCGGAGGAGGTGCGCGGGCCTGTCGCGGACGTCGGCTGTGGACCCGGCATCATCACCGCACGTCTGCACGAGCTCGGGGTGGACGCGTTCGGGATCGACCTCTCCCCCGCGATGATCGAACTCGCGCGGGCGAGACATCCCGGGCTGCGGTTCGAGGTGGGGTCGATGACCGAGCCGCTCAACGTCTCCGTGGGCGGGATCATCGCGTGGTGGTCGTTGATCCACGTGCCGGACGAGCTCGTGCCGGCGGTGCTGGGGCACTTCCGGGAGGCGTTGCGCCCGAACGGGTTGCTGCAGCTCGGCTTCCACGTCGGCGACCGGACGAACCTGAAGACGCAGGGCTACGGCGGGCACCCGATGCGCGTCCACGTCCACCTGCGACGGCCGGAGCGCGTGGCGCAGTGGCTGCGGGAAGCCGGCTTCACGGTGGAGGCGCAGTGGTTGCTCGGCGAGGACGGGGCCGTCCTCTTCGCACGGCGCGGGTGAGACCATCTGGCGGTGAACGACCAGATCTGTCAGCGGTGCGGTGAAACCGTCGAGCTGGACGCCGAGGACTGCGGCGACCCCGCCTGCCCCGCCGGAGCTTGAAAGCGATGAACGGCGCTTTTGTTCACCTGAGGTGGACAAAAGCGCCGTTCATCAGTTGATCAGCTGTTGTAGGCGGAGAGCGGTGGGCAGGAGCAGACCAGGTTGCGGTCGCCCTTCGCGCCGTCGATGCGGCGGACCGGCGGCCAGATCTTCGGAGCAGAAGTACCGGCCGGGAACACGGCCTCCTCGCGGGTGTACGGGTGGTCCCAGGAGCCCGTGGTCACGCAGGCCGCGGTGTGCGGGGCGTTGCGCAGCGGGTTGTCCTCGACGGGCCACTCGCCCGCGCCCACGCGGTCGATCTCGCGCTTGATGGCGATCATGGCGTCGATGAACCTGTCGATCTCGGCCAGGTCCTCGGACTCGGTCGGCTCGACCATCAGGGTGCCGGCGACCGGGAACGACATCGTCGGGGCGTGCAGGCCGTAGTCGGCGAGACGCTTGGCGACGTCGTCCACCGTCACGCCGGTGGCCTTGGTGATCGGGCGCAGGTCGAGGATGCACTCGTGGGCGACGAAGCCGCCCTCGCCGGTGTAGAGGACCGGGTAGTGCTCGTCCAGCCTGCGTGCGACGTAGTTGGCGGCCGCCACGGCGGTCAGGGTGGCGCGGCGCAGGCCGTCGCCGCCCATCATGCGCACGTAGGCCCACGAGATCGGCAGGATCGACGCGGAACCCCAGGGAGCCGCGGAGATCGGGCCCACGCCCGTGGCAGGCCCGGCGGTCGGCTGGAGCGGGTGGTTCGGCAGGAACGGCGCGAGGTGCGAACGCACGCCGATCGGGCCGACGCCGGGGCCGCCACCGCCGTGCGGGATGCAGAACGTCTTGTGCAGGTTCAGGTGCGAGACGTCCGAGCCGAACTTGCCGTAGCGCGCCAGGCCGATCAGGGCGTTGAGGTTCGCGCCGTCGACGTACACCTGGCCGCCCGCGTCGTGGACCAGGCCGCAGACCTCGCGGACGGTGTCCTCGTACACGCCGTGGGTCGACGGGTAGGTGATCATGATCGCGGCCAGGTCGTCCGCGTGCTCGGCGACCGTGGAACGCAGGTGGCCCATGTCGATGTTGCCCTTGTCATCGCACTTCACGACGACGACGCGCATGCCGGCCATCACAGCGGACGCGGCGTTCGTGCCGTGGGCGGACGACGGGATCAGGCAGACGTCACGCGCTTCCTCGTTGCGCGAACGGTGGTACGCGCGGATCGCCAGCAGACCGGCGAACTCGCCCTGCGAACCGGCGTTGGGCTGCAGCGACACGGCGTCGTAGCCAGTGACCTCCGCCAGCCAGGCCTCCAGGTCGGAGACGATCTTCAGCAGACCGGCGGCGTCCTCGGCGGGCGCGAACGGGTGCAGCGTCGAGAACTCCGGCCAGGTGATGGACTCCATCTCCGCGGTCGCGTTCAGCTTCATCGTGCAGGAGCCGAGCGGGATCATGCTGCGGTCGAGCGCGACGTCCTTGTCGGACAACGCGCGCAGGTAGCGCAGCAGCGCGGTCTCGGAGCGGTGCGCGTGGAAGACCGGGTGCGTCAGGTAGTCCGACGTGCGGCGCAGGTCGGCCGGGATGCCGTCTGCGGTGTCGGCGTCGATCGCGTCCACATCGGCCCCGGTGACCCCGAACGCCTCCCACACCGCGACGAGGTGCGCCCGCGTGGTCTTCTCGTCGCACGCGATCGCCACGACGTCCTCGTCGACCTTGCGGAGGTTGATGCCGGCCGCGCGGGCCTTCTCGACGACCGCCGCAGCCTCACCGGGAACGCGGACCTGGACGGTGTCGAAGAACTCGCCGTGCACGACGTCGAGACCGGCCTCGCACAGGCCCGTGGCGAGCACGGTGGCCAGGCGGTGCACGCGGGTCGCGATGGCGCGCAGGCCCTCGGGACCGTGGTAGACGGCGTACATGGACGCGATCACGGCCAGCAGCACCTGCGCGGTGCAGATGTTCGACGTGGCCTTCTCACGGCGGATGTGCTGCTCGCGCGTCTGCAACGCGAGGCGGTAGGCCAGGGACCCGTCCGCGTCGACGGAGACGCCCACGAGACGGCCGGGCAGCTGACGCTCCAGGCCGGACCGGACGGCCATGTACCCGGCGTGCGGGCCACCGAAGCCGATCGGCACGCCGAAGCGCTGGGTGGTGCCGATGACGACGTCCGCGCCGATCTCGCCCGGCGCGCGCAGCAGCGTCAACGCGAGCAGGTCGGCGGCGACGACGGCCTGTGCACCGGCGGCGTGGATCTCCTCGATCAACGCGGCCTGGTCGCGCACCACACCGGACGCGCCGGGGTACGACAGCAGCACGCCGAAGAAGTCGCCGCCCAGGCCGAGGCCCTCGATGCCCTGCGACAGATCGGCGACGACGATCTCGATGCCCAACGGCTCCGCGCGCGTCTCGATGACGGCGAGCGTCTGGGGCAGCGTGTCGGCGTCGATGACGAACTTGTTCGACTTGGACTTGCCGGCGCGGCGCACCAGCGTCATCGCCTCGGCGGCGGCGGTCGACTCGTCCAGCATGGACGCGTTCGCGACGGGCAGGCCGGTCAGGTCGCCGACCATGGTCTGGAAGTTCAGCAGCGCCTCGAGACGGCCCTGCGAGATCTCCGGCTGGTACGGCGTGTACGCCGTGTACCAGGCGGGGCTTTCGAGGACGTTGCGCAGGATCACGCCCGGCGTGACGGTGTCGTAGTAGCCGAGACCGATCATCTGCGTCATCGGGCGGTTCTGCGCGGCCAGCTCACGCAGCTCGGCCAGCGCCTCGGTCTCGGTCGCCGGGACGGGCAGGTCCAGCACGAGGTCGCGCTCGTGGATGGACGACGGCACCGCGCGCTGCGCCAGCTCCTCCAGCGATCCGACGCCGATGACGTCGAGGATGCGCGCGAGTTCGGCGGGGCGCGGACCGACGTGGCGGTCGGCGAACGGGGTGCCGTGCTCGAGAGCGGCGAGCGGAATGCGGTCCTGCGTCATCAAACGCCTCCGGGGGCTGCGGGCACACGTGTCCTGGTGCCCTCCCCGCTCTGTCCGTACCCCGAAGGGCGCCTGAGAGGTTCACCCGCAGCTGCACGGGCTTTCACCGTCGGCGGGATCCCACTGCAGCGGGATCCACTTTCCAGAGGCGTCTCGCTCACGCGGTCCTGGATGCCTGAGAGGTTCCCGGGGAGGGACTTGCTCCTTCGGCGCCGGGCTCGTGGAATCCCGGTCTCTCCCGCCTGAGTTCAGCGACTACCCGCAAAGGATACCCGCAGGCAGCCCCGCTAGTCCCCAGGGACGCGACCTACGTCTCAACGGCGAGATCCCGCAACACCCGGCCGACGGGGTCCAACAGGTCGTCGCGCACCGCGACCAGCAGGTGCGCGGTGCCCACCACTTCCCCGCGCCGGGCCGCGACGAGCTTGGCACCCTCGATGAACCGCTCGATCCCGGCGCCGGTCGCCGCCGGCAACGTGGCCGGGTCCACACCGGCCGCCCGCAGCGCCGCCGCCCCGCCGGAGGAGAGCTCCGGCCGCAAGCGCCACCCGGCAGCAGTCAGCTGGTGGTCGACCGCGAGCACCGCCGCCACCAGGTCCGCCGCCGTTTCCTGACGCCCAGCGGCCACCGCGAGCCTGTTCGCCTCCATTCGCACGACGTTCAGCACCGGTCCGCCCGTGCTCTGGCGACGCAGGACGAACCGCGCCAGCCACCGCATGGTGCCGCTACCGGACTCGCCCTCCAACGCCCCCGCCTGGCGCAGCAGCCACACCGCCGAAGCGTCTTCCGGTTCTGCGGCCTTCCGCACGGCTTCGATCGTGGCCTCGACGTCCACCCGCAGAACGCCGAACAGCTCGGCGGCGCGTCCGGACGGCAGCGACAGCAACGCCACCGAGAGATGGGTCGTGGTCAGCACGCCGTCGCCGGCCTCTGCGATCGCCGACCGCAAACACCCGTCCAAGGCGCAACTCACCGGCAGCACGGGCTCGACGTGAGTGTGGTGGTGGGCAATGCGCATCAGCGCGGTGACCTCCGGACCGGACACGGCCGCGCCGCCGTCGTCACCGGTCCAGCCTCCGGCCACCGCCTGTGCCCGCACCGACTTGACGCCCAGCCTGCGGCCGCGGCCGATCGAGTCCGCCAGGGCGATCAGCAGGTGCTCGGTACCGACGAAGCCGGACTCCAGCCGCGACGCCTGCCGCGCCGCGTCGGCCAGGACCTTCAAAACCTGCCAGGAGGGTGTGCTCGTCATGTGCTCGACGCTAGGGAACAGCGCGGTCCGCACGCTTCGGCCGACCGGCCACGCGGGGCGGCCAGCCGGCCATGATCCTTCAGCCGGTGGCGCGCTCGCGGCGGCGGCGGGTCAGCTCGTCCTCGGTCATCGGGGCGATCTCGACGCCGTCCGCACGTTCGGCCGGGAACTCGTGGATGGTGCCGCTGATCTCGCGCATCGCACCGCTCACGGCGATGCCGAACACGCCCTGACCGCCCTGCAGCAGGTCGACGACCTCTTCCGGCGAGGTGCACTCGTAGACGGTCGTGCCGTCCGAGAAGAGGGTGATCTTCGCCAGGTCCTGCACGCCGCGCCGGCGCAGGTGGTCGACCGCGACGCGGATGTTCTGCAACGAGACGCCGGTGTCCAGCAGTCGCTTCACGACCTTGAGCACCAGGATGTCCTTGAAGGAGTACAACCGCTGGCTGCCGGAGCCGTGCGCCATCCGTATCGTCGGAGCGACGAGTCCGGTCCGGGCCCAGTAGTCGAGCTGCCGGTACGTGATGCCCGCGATCTGACACGCCGCGGGCCCCCGGTAGCCGACGAGTTCGTCCGGCAGCGAGGAGTCCGGGAACAGCTCACCCTGCTGCCCGGATTCGGCCCGAACGGGCGCTTCCTCGACCACGCCTGCCTCCCCTCGGAACGGCCACGAAAGTCGAGGCCGTCAAGCCGCTGCGTCAGCTCGCGCGAACCAGCGACGTCCACTCGAGTTCGACGGTAAGACCGGTCCGAGGGCAGGTCAACGCGACGCGCGGGGAGTGTCGACCCTCAACCTCAGGTAGAGAGTCATACCGTCACCCGAAGTAGGACGTTCAGGTGACGTTTAGTGATCGTTTAGCGGCCGAATCGGACGGAACGTAGCCCAAAAGAGCGACACTCGGGTGGAGCACGGTGGTTCCAAACAAGACGGACAGCGACACACCGCGAAACTCAGGTGTCAGCGCCCCTGAAGTCCTCAGGTGAGACCGAGTCGAGGAACTCGCGGAACTTCTCGACCTCGTCCTCCTGCTCGTCCGGGATGATGAGGCCGGCCTCGGCCAGCACCGACTCCTCTGCGTGGATCGGCACCCCCACCCGCAACGCCAGCGCCACCGAGTCCGAGGGCCGCGCGGACACCCGCACGTCGCCGTCGAACACGAGCTCCGCGAAGAACGTGCCCTCCTGCAGGTCGGTGATCCGGACCTGTTCGAGGTTGCGCCCCAGTGCCCCGATGACGTCCTTGAGCAGGTCGTGCGTCAACGGGCGGGCAGGGCGGACACCCTGCTGTTCGAGCGCGATGGCCGTGGCCTCGACCGAGCCGATCCAGATCGGCAGGTACCGCTCGCCCTCGGTTTCGCGCAGAAGAAGGATCGGCTGGTTCTGGGGCAGCTCCACCCGTACGCCGACGACGCGCATCTCGCTCATCGGGCCTCGCCTCCCTCTATGTCGTTCGGGAGTACCCGGATTCACACCCGAGCATCCCCCGGCGTACGTGTTCGACGCTACCCGCCAAGCGGGCCGTGTGCTCAATCGTTGCGGGCAGATCGTGATCAAGACTGCATCAGCCGCCGACAGGTCAGGACTGACGCAAGCCCGCTCTTACCAACAACGTGTGCAACGAGGTGAACAGGTCGGCCAATTCCCGGACCGTCTCGGGATCTGAGAAGGACTTCAGCAGAACCACCTCGTGGTCCGCTGCCGCGCGAACCGCGCGCAGGTGTTCGCGCTCGACGCCGAGTCCGGTCATCGTCCGGACCGTGCGGAGCACGGTGATGTCGTCGGTGGTGAAACGGCCGGTGGGACCTGGGCGCAGCAGACCGTCGCGTTCCAGCTGGGACAGCTGCTCGGCGCTGATTCCGGTCTGGGCAAGCAGATCGATCCGCGTCACCGCAGTGGACACAGCGGTGGCGGTGTCGAGCTGCTCGCGGATCACCTTGAGCGGCAGGTACCTGTCGCGTTGTGCGGACAGCACGAACCGCAACCTCTCGACGTCCGCCACGCTGAACTGGCGGTAGCCGGAGGCGGTGCGTGCCGGGCGGACCAGCCCCTCCGCTTCCAGGAAGCGGATTTTGGAGATGGTGACCTCGGGGAACTCGGGGCGGAGCTGCGAGAGCACCGCCCCGATGCTCAGTCCCCCACGTTGTGGCCGCCCGGCCGTCACGCGTCAGGCTCCCGCGGAGCCAGGACCCGTCAGGAAGACGAGGCGGAACTTGCCGATCTGGACCTCGTCGCCGTTCGCGAGGACGGCCTGGTCGACCGGCTCGCGGTTGACGTAGGTGCCGTTGAGGCTGCCGACGTCGATGACGACGAACTCGCCGCTCTCCCTGCGGAACTCGGCGTGGCGGCGCGAGACCGTCACGTCGTCGAGGAAGATGTCGCTGTCGGGGTGGCGCCCTGCGCTCGTCGTGTCGCGGTCCAGCAGGAACCGGGAACCGGCGTTCGGACCGCGCTTCACCACGAGCAGCGCGGAACCGGCGGGAAGGGCGTCGACGCCGGCAACGGCCGGCTCCTGTGCGGGCGCCTCGGCGCCTTCGACCTCTGCGAGGAAGTCCGCCCGGAAGACGGAGGTCCGCTCCGGGGACTGCTCCGGCGGAACGCCTGGGCCGTCGTTCGTGCTCACCTGAGCTCTCCTCCTGCTGCTGGATCCGTCACTTCCGGTAAAACCTATCGCGTTCGGGTCGCCACCCGAGGAGCGGCTCCCCTTCCGGCCGAAGATCCGGCGAAAGATCGACGTCACTCCTTCTCCACCAACGCCTTGTACCCGTCCGCGTCCAGCAGGCCTTCCAGCGCTTCGGGGTCGTTCAGCCGGATCTCGACCATCCAGCCCTCGCCGTACGGGTCGGAGTTCACCGAGTCCGGTGCCTGCACCAACGCGTCGTTGATGGCGACGACCTCACCGTCGAGCGGCGAGTAGAGGTCGGACACGCTCTTGGTGGACTCGACCTCACCGAACGTGTCGCCCGCGGAGACGGTGTGGCCGACCTCGGGCAGCTGGACGAAGACGACGTCACCGAGCTGCTCCTGGGCGTAGTCGGTGATGCCGACGCGCACGGTGTTCTCGCCCGTGCTGGCGACCCACTCGTGCTCCTCGGTGTAGCGAAGCTCCTCGGGAATCAACTGACTGCGCTCCTCGTGCTGAACCTGTATGGAGTGATCTTTTCACGCGACCTTGCCGGGAGTGACCCGCAGGGCCAGGAAGAACTGGTAGACGTACAGCAGCGCCGACCACAGGTAGAGCGCTCCGCCCCAGACCGTGAACGCGTAGGCGAACGGCTGCGCGGCCTGCGCCCAGCCGGAGTCGCCCTGCGCGAGCAGCAGCAGGGGGAACGCGTACAGCAGGTTGAAGGTCGCGGCCTTGCCCAGGTACGTCACCTCGAACGGGCCCCAGCCCCGTCCGCGCAGGATCAGCAGGCAGATGCCGACGACGATCTCTCGCCCCACGAGCACGAGGGCGATCCACAGCGGAACGATGTCCCTGACCACGAACGCCGCCAGCGTGCAGAACACGTAGAGGCGGTCGGCGGCGGGATCGAGCAGCGCGCCGAGCTTGCTCATCTGGTTGAGCCAGCGGGCGAGCTTGCCGTCCAGCCAGTCGGAAAGCCCCGCGAAGACGAGGACGAGCAGCGCCCAGCCGTCCGCGCGGGGTCCGAGCAACAGGTACAGGAAGAGCGGAACACCGGCCAGCCGCAACACGCTGAGCAGGTTCGGAATCGTCAGCAGGCGATCAGCCGGATCACGCACACCCGCACTCTAAACGAGTGACTGCGCACGGGCTGCCGGATGGCGTCACGGCACGCGGTGCGACTGGTTGCGGTATGTGCGGGACGTTCGTTTCTTGCAGGTGAAATTTCAGACTGTGCGGGTGAGTGTCCAGCCCTGGCGCTGCATCTCTGCACCGGTGATGGCGTGCGGGCGACCGCGGTCGTCACGTCCCACCCAGCGAGCGCGGAAACCCTCGAGCACGTAGGCGTGCCCCCGGCTCCACACGACGCTGCAGGGCGTCGTGGGCAGCTCTTCTGCCTGCTGCGGCTGGGTTTCCATGGCGGTTCTCATTTCAATCCCTCCGTGACATCAGGGATGTCGCGCACCGGGGCTCCGGCGTTATCCCTGGAAACGAATTCTGTCCGACTGTGGTTCAGAACACGTGTCCTGTTTGGGTCCTTAGCGTTAACTGGATCAAACGGCGCGCCGAGCTGTTCGGCCCCGAAGCGCAGGGGATGAACGGGTCCTTGCCTGTGCAACCGTTCGTCGTACGCCGATGACCGCACGGCGTCCGCCAGGCATCGGCAGGGCCTAACCTCGACGGGTGGACGAGGTGAAATTCGGTGGTCAGCTGATCACCCGGCTGATGGACCACCTGTGCGAACGGCTGCCGGGGTGCCGGGGTGCCGGGCTCAGCGTGTGGCCGGACGGGGCCGTGCTCAGGGCCGTCGGCGTGGCGCGGGAGCTGGACCAGGCCCAGGTCGACGGACAGGAGGGACCGCTCGTCGAGGCCTCCCGCGACGAACGGCAGGTGACCGGTCAGGTCGGCGGTCTGGACGTGGTGGCCGTGCCGGGGAGCTGGGGCGACGGCGGTCCGGTGGTGCTCACCGTCTACCTCGACCACCCGCCGCGGCTCGAGGACCTCAAGGCCATCGAGGAGATCGAACCCCTCGTCGCGACCGCCGCCGCGGTGGTGGAGTTCTGCGCCGGCGAGGTGCTCAGGGCCGACCAGATGGTGCGGATGGTGCAGCACCGGCGCTACATCGAGCAGGCCAAGGGGCTGCTGATGGGAGCACGGCCGTGCCCGCCGGGGGACGCGTTCGAGCTGCTCGTGCGGGCGAGTCAGCACGCCAACGTCAAGCTGCGGGACATCTCGATGGCGCTGGTGCTGGTGGCCAGCGGGGAGCTGGAGGACGCCGACGACATGACGATGCCGCCGCAGATCGCCTTCGACACCGCGCGGCGGCTCTGGGGCGCGGTGAATTTGTGAGACGCACGTTTGAGCCAACCTTTGTTCGGGTACAGCCTGCTCGATCTGTCCTGTCGAGCGGTCTCTCCCGTACGGTGAGGCCGCAGCGGTTGAGCCAGCAGCCGCGTCGGGGCCGCTGCAGTGGCGGCTCCCTGTCGTGCGAGGGAGAACATCGGTGACTGTGCAGGACCCGCGAGCGGAGCAGACGATCGAGCTGTCGGTGCGGCAGCCGGCGCCCGGTGTCACGGTCCTCGCCGTGTCCGGTGAGGTCGACATGGTGTCCGCGCCCGCGCTGCGCGACGCCCTGGTGAACGGCCTGGGCGACGGCGGCACGTTCGTCGTGGACATGACCGGCGTGACCTTCCTCGGTTCCGCCGGGCTGGCCGTGCTGGTGGAGGCGGCGAGGCTGGCCCAGCAGGCGAACGCGACCCTGAAGGTCGTGGCGACCGCACGGGCCGTCACGAGGCCGCTGGAGGCCACCGGGCTGGGAGAGGTGTTCAGCGTCCACGGATCCGTGGACTCGGCCCTGGGCTAGCGCATCTTGACGGTGAGGCGGTTGCCGGCCGACCTGAGCGCGTCGGCGACGGCGAAGAGGGCTTCTTCCACGCCGCCCTTCTCCGCACCGAGCTGACTCAGATCGACGGTCAACGGCACCGTGCCGCCCCGCGCGGCCGTGGTGAGCGTGCGGCGCAGCGACGGACCGGCCTCGACCGGCACGTTCCCGCGCACGACCGCTACGACGCCGGAGGAGGTCTCGTGGACCCGCACGTCGCACTCGGGTGCCGCCCGGCTCGGGGGCACCACCGGCGAACGGGCCCTGCGCAGGCGGACGGTGGTGCCGCCCGCACTGCGGTCGATCTCGACGGAGTCCACGCTCTCCCGCATGAGCAGGAGTCCCCGTCCGCGCATCGTGAGCGCGGGAGGCGGCACGCGCCACTCGCCGTGGTCGGTGACGTCGACGCGGACCGCGCCGTCGAGATCGAGGTGCGCGCTCACCTCGACGGTGCCGCGCGCAGGTCCGGGATAGGCGTGTTCGACGGAGTTGTTCACCGCTTCACTGACGGCCAGGACGAGGTCGCTCGCCTCGTCCTCGCCGAATCCGCTGTCCTGCAGCCATTCGCGCAACTGGTGCCGCACCGGCGCCACCTCGCGTGCGTCTGCGGGGAAGCGGAGGGCCAGGAAGTCTTCTTGCACCAGCACAGCGCTCCTCCCCTGTGGTTGCCTCTGACAGGTGACTTCCCGGGCCCACGAGCCAATACACGTGTGAAATGAGATCGATTCGGGTACGGCAATGACGTGCCGGCCTTCAGCAGAACGGACTACGAGGTGGGTGTGACGCAATTGTCAGGGGTCGAACTGCGGATGGCCGCGGATCCCACGCAGCTGTCCATCGTGCGCGCGGTCGCCGCGGACATCGCGATGCGGCAGGACTTCGACCTCGACTCGATCGAGGACCTGAAGCTCGCCGTCGACGAGACGTGCTCGACGTTGATCACGCTGGCGGCCGAGGACGCCACGCTCAGCTGCCACTTCGCGGTGGACGGCGCGGGAGCGGTGCACGTCAGGGCGAGAGTTCTCGCGAAGTCCGCGGCGGGTCCCGACGAGGGCAGCTTCGGCTGGCGCGTGCTGACCGCGCTCGTCGACTCCGTGCAGACCAGAGTCGAGGACGCCGAAGGGTTCGTGGTCCACATCGACCTCGTGAAGTCTTCGGCAGGGGCGGTGGATGCGTGACGGGCTCGGAGGAGGCGACCAAAACCTCCCCTGGCGAGGAGAAGAAGTCCTCGCAGGGCGGTGACTACGACCACCTGGCCCCGCTGTTTGCCGAACTCGCGCAGACCCCTGCCGGTCCTGCGCGGGAAACTCTGCGGGACCGGCTCGTCACCGAGCACCTCCCGGTCGCCCAGCACATCGCACGCCGGTTCGGCCACCGCGGCGAACCCCACGAGGACCTGGTGCAGGTCGCGACGGTCGGCCTGATCAACGCGGTCGACCGCTTCGACCCCGACCGCGGCAGCGACTTCCTGTCGTTCGCCGTGCCGACGATCATGGGCGAGGTCCGGAAGTACTTCCGCGACTCCAGCTGGTCGGTCCGCATGCCCAGACGGCTCAAGGAGCTGCACCTGGCGATCAACGCGGGCACCTCGCGCCTGTCGCAGTCGCTCGGACGGGCGCCCACGCCGTCGGAGCTGGCCGAGCACCTCGGGTTGTCACGCGAGGAGATCCACGAAGGACTCGCGGCCGGAAACGCTTACCAGAGCGCGTCTTTGGACGACATGCTGATGTCGGAGGACTCGTCGATCTCGCTCGGTTCGACCATCGGCGAGGAAGATCCCGAGATCGCGATGATCGAGCAGCGGGAGGCGTTGCACCCGCTGCTGCAGAAGCTCCCCGAGCGGGAGCGCAAGATCGTGATCATGCGGTTCTTCGGCAACATGACGCAGACGCAGATCGCGCAGAAGGTCGGCATCTCGCAGATGCACGTCTCGCGGTTGCTCGCGAAGACGCTGCGGCAACTGCGAGACGTGCTCGAAGAGTGATCGGCGCCGTGACACCGGCGCGTTCGCCCTCGATGAACGGCGCATTCGTCCACCTGAGGTGAACGAATGCGCCGTTCATCGAGGTAGTCGGGAGCCTGGACTCGGGCTCGGGAGGGCGCACTAGCTCGCCACGCGGACGCGGCGCCGGGCCGCGGCGATGATCTGGCGCCGCTCGTCCTCTCCCATGCCGCCCCACACGCCGTACGGCTCCTGGGCCTCGAGCGCGTGGGCGCGGCACTGCTCCAGCACCGGGCAGTGCCCGCAGATCGCTTTCGCCTTCTCCTCCCGCGCGGCCCGCGCGTAGCCCCGTTCGTTGTCCGGGTGGAAGAAGATTGCGCTGTTGCGGCCTCGGCACAGACCGTGCATCTGCCAGTCCCACACGTCGGTGACCGGCTTGGGCAGACGGGTCGTGCAGGTCATCGCGACTCCCAAGAACGAGGGCGGAAGAGTTGCGATCACTGCGTACCCCCGGTCCCGAGGGGGATAAACCCGCTACAACCTTTCGGGTGCGCCGATACCCAGCAGAGACAGGCCCAGGGTGAGCACTCGTGAGGTGAGCGTGAGCAGGTGCAGGCGCGAGTCCTGCAACTCCTGCGACTCCGCCGTCGCCACCGGGCAGTGGTTGTAGAAGGTCGAGAACGCCGTCGCCGTCTCGAACAGGTACGTCGTGAGCTTGTGCGGGGCCAGCTCGTCGATCGCCGCCTGGATCGCCGTGGGCAGCTGCAGCAGCTTCAGGGCGAGGTCGCGTTCGGCCTGCTCCTGGAGCACCAGGGGCGCGTCCGCAGGGGCCTCGCGGCCGACCTTGCGGCCGATCGAGAGGATGCGGGCGTTCGCGTACTGGATGTAGACGGACGTGTCGCCGGTGGTGGCGAGCATCTTCTCCCAGGTGAAGACGTAGTCCTTCTCCCGGTCGTTGGAGAGGTCCGCGTACTTCACCGCGCCGAGGCCGATGGTGCGGGCGAGCGCGTCCTTCTCCTCACCCTCCACTTCGGACGTTTCGGGCATCACCTTGTACGAGTTCTCGACCGCCTCGTCGAGCAGCTCGATGAGCTTGATCGTGCCGCCCGCGCGGGTGCGGATCGTCTTGCCGTCCGAGCCGAGGATCGTGCCGAAGCCGGTGTGCACGGCGGTGTGGGCGTCGTCGAGCCAGCCGGCCTGCTTCGACGTCGCGAAGATCATCTGGAAGTGCTGGGCCTGCGGCGTGCCGACCACGTAGATCAGCTGGTCCACCTTGCGGTCGCGCACCCAGTAGCGGACGGTCGCGAAGTCCGTGGTGGCGTAGCCGTAGCCGCCGTCGCTCTTGCGGATGATCAGCGGCAGCCGGTCGCCGTCGCGGTTGGTGAAGCCGGGAGGGAACACGCAGAGCGCGCCGTCGCTGGTCTCGACGAGGCCCTTCTGCTGCAGCTCGGTGATCGTGTCGGCGAGGTAGGGGTTGTAGAAGCTCTCGCCGTAGTTGTCGTCCGCGGACAGGCCGATCTCGAGCAGCTCGTAGATCTGGTTGAAGTGCCGCTGCGACTCCGCCACGAGCTCCCGCCAGAGCGCCAGGGTGTGCTCGTCGCCGCCCTGCAGCAGCACGACCCGGCGGCGCGCGCGGTCGGCGAAGCCCGGTTCGTTGTCGAACTTCTGCCGGGCCTGCTGGTAGAACGCGTTCAGGTCGCTGATCTCGTGGTCGGCGCCGTGGCCCTCGTCGGTGAGGTGCTCGATGAGCATGCCGAACGGGGTGCCCCAGTCACCGAGGTGGTTGTGCGGGATGACCTCGTGGCCCGCGAACGTCAGCAGGCGGCAGAACGCGTCACCGATGATCGTCGAGCGCAGGTGCCCGACGTGCATCTCCTTGGCGACGTTCGGGCTGCTGTAGTCGATCGCGATGCGCCGCGGCTCGTCCGCCGTCGGCACGCCGAGGCGGTCGTCGCCGAGCAGGGCGGCGGCCTGCTGCTCCAGCCACTCGCGGCGCAGCTTGAGGTTGATGAAGCCGGGGCCCGCGATCTCCGTGGTCTCCAGCGCGTCGGCCGCGCCGAGGTGCTCGACGATCAGCGCGGCGACCTCACGCGGGTTGCGGCCGACCTTCTTGGCGAGGCTCATCGCCACGTTGCACTGGTAGTCGGCACCGTCTCGGTTGGACGGTCGGATCAGCGCTTCCTCGGCGGTGATGTCCACGTCCAGAGCGGCGCGCAACGCCCGCGCGACCCGCTGGCCCAGTTCGAGCCCGACATCCCCACGCAGCACTGAGCCCACCTTCCTGAAATCCGGCTGAAGAGTCCCAGTATCTCACCAGCGTCCGAGCAGCAGCGCGCCACCGCCCACGAGCGCCGCCGCGCTGACCAAGCCGAAGAGCGTCACCCAGCCCAGCGCGGGCACGCCGGTGAGCCACGCGAGCTGGTCGGCGTCGCTGCGCGGGGCCTGCCTGCGCCACCGCTTGACCTGGAGCTCCCACACCGGGCGCACGCCACCGAGCAGCAGGAACCACGCGAAGACGTACGCGGCGGTGTCCCTGACCTCGGGCGTCGCGTAGAAGGAGACGAAGAAGAACACGCCTCCGGTGACGATGATCGACAGGACGCCGAAGACGTTGCGGATCATGATCAGCATGGCCGCGAGGAAGCCGATGCTGATCCACAGCATCAGCTGGATCTGCTCGTTGGTGATGAGCACCGCGGCACCGAAGCCGAGCAGGGACGGGGCGATGTAGCCGGCCAGCGCGGTGAGCACCATGCCGGGACCGCGGGGCTTGCCGCGCGAGACGGTGAGGCCGCTGGTGTCGGAGTGCAGCTTGATGCCGCTGAGGCGACGTCCGGTCAGCACCGCGACCAGGGCGTGGCCGCCCTCGTGGGCGATGGTGATGACGTTGCGGGTGATCCGCCAGATCCCGTGCAGGGCGACGGCCAGGAACGCGGCCAGCGCGGTGCCCCACGTGATCAGCACCTCGTGGGTCAGCAACTCGGAAGGCATCGA
>NZ_JBHRZI010000027.1:294107-355003 GCF_042649515.1 Lentzea rhizosphaerae
GGAGAAACGGCGTCTGCAAGTACCACCAACTTCGAGTTGGTGGTACTTGCAGACGCGTTCAGAACCTCAGTGCTTGATCTTGTCCTTGCTCACGCGTTCGGTCTTCGGGTCGACGACCGCCTGTTCCTTGGTGATCGGCTGGGTCGTTCCGGTGCTCACCGTCGGATCCATCTGCTCGATCCGCCGGTCGTCGGAGTCGCGGAACGCCGCCGAGCGCTGTTCGGGCAGGACGGGCTCGTCCTCCTCCTCGATCAGCTTGCGGCGCGCGGGCAGCACCGCGAGCAGCAGGCCGAAGAGAGCGATACCGAGGTGCAGCCAGTTGTCGTTCGTGTTGACCGCCAGCGGGTTGCCCGCCCATTCGAACGGGTTGCGGGCGAGCACGCCGGTGATCATCAGGCCCCACACGAAGAGCGCGCCGTAGCCCAGGAACAGCAGCCACCCGAACATCCGGGCGAGCCCCGAGCCGAGAGCCATGAGCAGGCCGAGCACGCCGACGGCCACGTGCACCAGGTTGTGCAACGGGTTCACGGAGAACCCGAGCACGAACGAGTGGGTGGACCAGTCGCCCACCCCCGTGCGGGTGAAGCCCACGACGCCGAACACGATGAACGCGATGCCGGCCAGGGCGGCCAGCACCTGCACCGGTTGCAGACCGGCGACCTTGACAGTGACGCGGTGGGTCATGACGCCCTCCAGGCTCCGTTCTTGTCGCCCGGCTGACTACCCCGGCTCGGCCTGGGCCAAACCGTTCAGCGACACGTCGGGCATGCCGTTGCGCACCACCACGACGTTGCGTTTGCCGAGGTGGACGACGCGCGCCCGGGACGGGTTGACGAGGACCGTCGTCTCGGCGTTCTGCTCGTTGTAGGCGCGGACCTCGACGTGCGTGCCGCGTGCGGCGGCGTTGCGCAGGGCGGCGGCGAGCGTGTCCAGGTTCCACGGCTTGACCAGCCGGAACTGGAACTCGTCGACGTTGAGCACCGCCCACACCTCGGTGGTGGTGGGTGGATCGGTCGGGTTCATGCGGACTCCTCGTGGTGGGCTCCGGGACGCCGCGCCCACCGCTCGGCGCCCCGGAATTCTGTTACGGCAACTGGGTCACGACGTACGAGACCCGGTAGAACGCGCCGGCGCCCGCGACGTCGCGTTCGACGGACGCGCTGCGGCACGGCACGCGGAACGAGCCGATGACGGTGTCGGCGACGGGGTCGTCCTCGACGACCGAGACCACGACGAAACCGCCGGGCGCGATGAACTCGGTGATCTGGTCGGCGTTTCCGAGCTCGGTCGCTTCTCTCGTCTGACCTTCGGTGAAGGTGCGTGTTCCGGTTCTCTCGTCACCGACCCGCAGGTAGATCTCGTCGGTGGGGGTCTCCTGCAGGTCGAGCGCCCGCACCTCGATGACGCGCAGCTCACACCCGCCGGCCATGGCGGTCTGCGCGTGCGACGTGCCCGCGGTGGCGGCGGCCATTCCGCCCGCAAGTGACATCACGGCCGCGAAGCGCTTGAGGTTCATCTGGTTCTCCTGGGTCGGGGGTTTTGTTGCCCGTCAAGGAGAACTCAGCCGCACCCCGGTGCACATCTGTCGCAATACCTAGGTTTGGTCGCGGGCGATGCGTGCGGCCTCGGAACGGTTGCCGGCGCCCAGCTTGGCCAGGACGTGCGAGACGTGCAGACCGACCGTGCGCACGCTCAGCACCAGTTCCCTGGCGATCTCCTTGTTGGTGCGGCCCCATCCCAGCAGTTCCAGGACCTCGCGCTCGCGCGGTGTCAGCGTGCCGAGGCGTGGTTTGTCCTCGTGCAGCAACGGAATGCGCTGCCGGCGTGCCATCCTGGCGATCATCCTCGTCAACGGCAGTGCGCCGAGGCGGTGCGCCGCGCGGTCGGCGTGGCGCAGCGCTTCCGGTTCACCGCAACGGGTTCGCGCGTACGCGGCCTGGTACGGCATCTTCAGCCGGTCCCACTCGGCGGCGATCTCGCGCCACGAGTCCCGTCCGGCCTCCGCGAAGGCGACCCGGCGCCACACCTCGTCCTCCGGCCCGCGCGGCACGGGCAGGCGGGCCAGCAGTTCCTGTTCCGTCGCTTCCGGATCGTCGAGCCTGGTCACCCTGCCGGCCGCCGTCTGGAGGTCGTGTGCGGCGCCGAGACCTTCCGCGCACAGCCGCAACACCTCGCCGTGGGTCAACGCCTCCGGCGGGTCGACGACGGCTTCCCTGCACAGTTCGACGGCCGCGCGGTGCTGCCCCTTCGCCCTGGCCGCAACGGCTCTGGTGTGGGCGCACTGGGCGGCGAACAGGGCGTCCGGCCCGTCGAAGGTCTTCTCCGCCTCCTCGATCAGGTCGTCCGGGTCCCTGCCGCGCAACGCAGCGGCTTCCGCCTTGCACAGCAGGATTCGCGCGGCCTTGTTGCCGGGGACGACGTCCGGGACGTCGAGCGCGTCGAGCTCCCGCCACCGTCCGAGCGCGAGCAGGCTGGTCGCGAGGTTGTAGCGGATCACCGCGCTGAACGTCGGCGCGAGACCTTGGATCCTCAGCCGTGTCAATGCTTCCTTGCCGATGCGCGCGCTGCGTTCGTGTTGCCCTGCACTGCCGAGCAGGTACGTCAGGTTCCCCACGGCTCTGGTGAGCTCACGGATGGAACCGCTGCGATGCGCGGCCGTGCGCGCGTCTTCCAGCGTCGCGATGCCACGTTCCACATCGCCGAGGAACGCCTCACACACACCACGCACGCTCAACGCATACGCACGAACAGCGTCATCGTCCGTCTCGATCGACTCGAGCTGCCGCACCGCCCGTGCGTGCTCGCCCTCCGACATGAGCCAGCTGGCCTCGGCGACGGCGATGCGCGCGACCATCGGCCCTTCGGCCAGTCCCTTGGCCTCCAGGAGGGTTTCGAACGCGGCGGCCCGGTCGCCCAGCACGAACTGGCAGTCCCACAACAGGTACAGCAGCTCGCACCGGTCGTCCGAGGTCGCGAGTGCCTTGCGCAGCTCCGAAGCAGCGTCCTGCGGCCTGCCCTCCCACCGCAACGCCTGCGCTCGTTCCAGCGCTTCCCGCACGTTCCGTTAGGAGGCACGGCGCGTGCGTCAGATACGGCCCTTGCGCCCGATGCTCGCGTACGCACACGGCACCACGCACGGCGCTTCGATCGACAAGCCCTCCATGAGCTGCTCGACGGGCGCCGGATGCGACACGACGAGGAACCCGCCGGCGGGCAACGCGTGCCGGTAGCGGCGCACGACCCGGCCCGGCCCGGTGGCGTCGTCGACGTACCTCAGGACGTCGACCATCAGCACCGCGTACGGCTCGCGCAGGTCGAGGTGGGACACCACGCCCGGATGCCTCAGCACCTGCTCGGGCCGGCGCAGGTCCGCCTCCACCGCGCACGTCCGCGGTTCACCGCGCAGCAACCCGCGCGCGAACGCCACCGTCACCGGGTCGCAGTCGACGTAGACGACACGGGCTTCGGGCAGCGTCTGGTGCGTGGCACCGCACGTCGGGATGCCCGAGCCGAGGTCGAGGAACTGGCGCACGCCCGCCGCCCAGCAGTGGCGGACGGCCTGGCGCAGGAACGTCCGCTGCGCCCTCGCCACGAGCGGCAGCTCCGGGTCGATCCGGACGGCCTGCTTGGCGAACGCCCGGTCGGCGGCGTAGTTGTGCGCGCCGCCCAGATAGAAGTCGTGGATCCGTGCGGCGTTCGGCCGACGTACGTCGACCTCGTAGCGTGCGAAGGCGGGGACCGCAGCCATTCGCAGAGCGTAACTGGCGCCTAGACCATTCGGGCGAAGTTTTGGGAAGATTCTTTGGGTCCGTCTGAGATGGACCGTGGTGCGGGAGGGCCCGGTCCACCCCACTGAGACCGGGCCACGTAGCGCGTACGGGGATCGAACCCGTGTTTCCGGATTGAGAATCCGACGTCCTGACCACTAGACGAACACGCCAGGAACGAGCATTGAGAAGCAAATGCTCGCAGAAGAGAGAAGAAAGTGAACTAGCAGGTCACAGCTTTGAGGGCGCTCCGGCCCATTCCTCTGCAGCAATCATGGAACAATGATGACGGGCACTGCGGGAGTCGCGCAAAGGAATTAATCGAGCCACATCAGCGCGAACCACAGGGAAGCCCTCGCGTCGGCCGAACCAAGATCACGACCGAGCAGTCGTTCGGCGTGCGAGATTCGGTGCCGAACGCTGTTGCGGTGCACGCCGAGCACCGTCGCGGCCCGGTCCCAGCTGCCGTGCTGCCCGAGCCAGACCCTCAGCGTCTCGATCAGCTCGGGGCGTCCGAGGAGCCCGGCGAGCTCGCGGCGGGCGAAGGCGCGGGCGGCGACGGGGTTCACGAGGGAGGCCAGTTCGGACGCGGGGAAGGCGGGTTCGCCGGTGGCGAGGGCACGCCGCAGCAACGCACGGGCCTCGGCCGCGGCACTGTCGATCGCGGACTCGGGTACCGCCGACGAGACCCCGACCGGTCCGGTCAGCTCGACCCCCGCGGGCACCAGCGCCAGAAACCCGTCCCCCTCCTTCGACACCAGCGGCCCGTACCGCTGCCCCAGCACGTCGTAGTCCGCCCGCGACTGTCCCGCCACCACCCGGTACGGCCCCGGCCCGAGCACCCCGGCCACCCCGGACACCTGCGAGCGCAGCACCGCCGACGCCGCGAGCCGGGCGATCTGCCCGCGTTCGCTCTCCACGTCCCGCCGCAGCAGCCCGAGCAACGCGAGCGCGACCGCCACCACGGCCCGTTCGGCGGCCGACAACGGGGCCGGTCGCCGCACGACGAGGACCGCGGCCTCGACCGGATCGAGCGTCACGTGGTCTTCACCCACCTGGGCGGAAGCCGAACGAGGTCCCGACCCGGACGCGACCCGGCCCACGAGCGGGGCGACGTCCTCTGGTGCCGCCGCCGGGTCCACCAGGTCGGCGCGGCAGTTCAGCACCACCGCCAGCGTCGTCAGCACCGACTCGACGGGACGGACGCGGGTGGCGGCGCGGGTCAGGGCGCGCTGGCTGTCCGCGAGCATCCGCTGCTCCCGCACGGCGATCTCCGCGAGCAGTGCGCCGAGGGCCTGTGACACCGCGAGGAACGGCGTCGACGGCGGCACCTCCAGCAGCGGCATCCCCTGCGCCTCGCAGGCTTCCACCAGCGACGACGGCACCGTCGGGAACTCCGGCTCCACACCGAACCCGATCGCCGAGACACCCCTGGACATCAGTCCGGCGACGTAGGAGGGCACGTCGGCGGGGAACCGCACGCCGGCCGTGAGCAGCAGCTCCTCGCCGACCAGGTACGGCGTCGGGTCCTCCAGTTCGGACACGTGCGCCCAGCGGATCGGCCGGTCCAGCGCGTCGGCTCCACACAGGACGGTCAGCCCGAGATCGACTCGCGCGACGAGATCCCTCAGTGGGACGGTTTGCACAACCATGGCTCGTCGATTGTGCAGAACGACCACTTACCAGCGCCAGTGCGCGTTCCTACTGTGACCTGCAACCCAAGGAGGTCGCACAGTGGCTCTCGACTACGCGGTGATCGCCGCCTACGTGCTCGGCATGATCGGCATGGGCTGGTGGGGCATGCGCCGCGCCACCAGCAAGAGCGAGTACCTGGTCGCCGGACGCAGGCTCGGGTTCGGCATGTACTCCGGCACCATGTCGGCCGTCGTGCTCGGCGGCGCGTCGACCATCGGCGGTGTCGGGCTCGGCTACGAGTTCGGCATCTCCGGCGCCTGGATGGTGTTCGCGATCGGCCTCGGCATCCTGCTGCTGAGCGCGTTGTTCGCGCGCAGGATCGTGCGGCTCAAGGTCTACACCGTCTCGCAGATGCTGGATCTCCGCTACGGCGGCAACTCCAGCACGATCTCCGGCCTGGTGATGGCCGCGTACACCCTGATGCTGACGGTCACGTCCACGATCGCCTACTCGACCATCTTCAACGTCCTCTTCGGACTGCCGAAGAGCGTCGGCGTGATCATCGGCGGCAGCATCGTCGTGCTGTACAGCGTTCTCGGCGGCATGTGGTCGATCACGCTGACGGACATCGTGCAGTTCGTCGTGAAGACCGTCGGCATCCTGTTCCTGCTGCTGCCGATCAGCCTGGCCACCGCGGGAGGGTTCGACGGCATCCAGCAGCGCCTGAACGACCCGGCGCTCTTCGAGGTCGGCAACATCGGCGCGAGCACGATCATCACGTACCTGCTCATCTACGTCTTCGGCCTCCTCATCGGCCAGGACATCTGGCAGCGGGTGTTCACCGCCAAGTCGCCGAAGGTCGCCACCTGGGGTGGCATCACGTCCGGTCTCTACTGCCTGGTGTACGCCGTCGCGGGTGCGTTGATCGGCCTCGCGGGCAAGTCGCTGTACCCGAACATCGCGAACAAGGACGAGGCCTTCGCGACGATCGTGGAGAACCTGCTGCCGACGGGTGTCCGCGGCCTCGTGCTGGCCGCAGCGCTGGCCGCGATGATGTCCACCTCGTCCGGCGCCCTCATCGCCTGCGCCACGGTGGCGTCCAACGACATCTGGCGCCGCAAGACCGATTCCGACGTGCACAACAACCGGATGTTCACGCTCGTGATCGGCGTCGTCGCGATCGCCATCGCGGTGGCGTTGAACGACGTCGTGGCCGCGTTGACCGTCGCCTACAACATCCTCGTCGGCGGCCTGCTGGTCGCGATCATCGGTGGCCTGGTGTGGAAGCGCGGCACCCGGCTCGGCGCGATGGCGTCGATGGCGGCCGGGTCTCTGACGGCAATCGGGTTCATGGTGTTCGTGGACGTGTACGCCAACGAAGCCATCTACTACAGCCTCGGCGCGTCCCTCGTGACGTACGTCGTGGTCAGCCTGGCGACGCCCGCCACGTCACCCGAGGTGCTGGCGAACTGGGACCGCCGGGTGGCAGGGGAATCCAGCGAAGAGGAACTGGTGAACGCATGATCGGCCCCGTCGACTCCTCGCAGGTCCCGCGCTACGCGGGCCCGGCGACCTTCGCCCGGCTGCCGCGCCTCGACCAGGTGGCGCACGCGGACGTCGCGGTGGTGGGAGTCCCGTTCGACACCGGCGTCTCGTACCGGCCGGGAGCGCGGTTCGCGCCCTCGGCCGTGCGGGAGGCGTCCCGGTTGCTGCGTCCTTACCACCCAGGCCTGGACGTGTCGCCGTTCGAACGCGTCCAGGTCGCGGACGGCGGGGACATCGCGGTCAACCCGTTCCACATCGGCGAGGCCATCGAGACGATCGAGGGTGCGGCCTCGGAGTTGCAGGCCGAGGGCACGCGGCTCGTCACGATCGGCGGTGACCACACGATCGCGCTGCCGTTGCTGCGGGCTGTCTCGCGGATCCACGGACCGGTGGCGCTGCTGCACTTCGACGCGCACCTCGACACGTGGGACACGTACTTCGGCGAGCCGTACACGCACGGGACCCCGTTCCGGCGCGCGGTCGAGGACGGCATCCTGGACACGGAGGCTATCTCGCACGTCGGCACGCGAGGCCCGTTGTACGGCAAGAAGGATCTCGAGGACGACCGGCGACTCGGATTCGGCATCGTGACGTCTTCGGACGTGATGCGGCGGGGCGTGGACGAAACCGTGGACGCGTTGCGGCAGCGGATCGGCGACAGGCCGTTGTACGTGTCGATCGACATCGACGTGCTGGACCCGGCGCACGCTCCCGGCACCGGGACGCCCGAGGCCGGTGGGATGACCTCTCGCGAGCTGCTGGAGATCCTGCGAGGGTTGCGGGGACTGAACCTGGTCGGCGCGGACGTGGTCGAGGTGGCGCCGGCGTACGACCACGCGGACATCACGTCGGTCGCGGCTTCGCACGTGGCGTACGACCTGGTGAGTCTGCTGGCGCTGAAGGAGGGCGTGTGACTCGCAACGGTGGTGACGTCGTCGTCGAGACGCTCGAAGCGCTCGGCGCGCACACCGTGTTCGGCATTCCCGGCCAGCACGCGCTGGGGCTCTTCGACGCGCTTCGCCGGTCGGACCTGAGGTACGTCGGGTCGCGGACCGAGGTCAACGCCGCGTTCGCCGCGGACGGCCACGCGCGGATCACCGGTTCCGTGACGCCGTTGCTGGTGTCGACCGGGCCCGGCGCGCTGCAAACCCTTGCCGGGCTTCAGGAATCCGCCGCGGCTTCCGCGCCGGTGCTGGGGATCTCGTCGCAGATCCCGTCGGCAGGGCTCGGTGGTGTGCGCGGTGGATACCTGCACGAGCTGACCGACCAGCTGGCCTCGTTCCGGGACGTCGTGAAGCACGCGCGGGTGGTGCGGCACGCGTCGCAGATCCCGTCCGCGCTGGCCGAGGCGTGGGAGAGCGCGCTGACCGCGCCCTTCGGGCCGGTGTGGGTGGAGATTCCGCAGGACGTGCTGCTCGGGCCGGCCGGTGTTCCGCCGGTGACCTCGGTGTCCTGGTCGGTGCGCGAGCTGCACCCGCGGGTGGAGCTGGTCGAGGAGGCCGTCCGGTTGCTGGACGGGGCTGCCCGGCCCGTGATCCTGGCCGGCGGTGGTGCTTCGAGGGCCTCCGACGAACTGCGGGAGCTGGCGGAGAAGCTGCGCGCGCCGGTCGTGACCACGTTCGGCGGCAAGGGGAACTTCGGCTGGGAGCACCCGCTGTCCGCGCAGTCGTGGCTGGAGGACTGGCACACCACGGAGTTCCTGGCCGACGCGGACGTGCTGCTGGTCGTCGGTTCCGGGCTCGGCGAGCTGTCGAGCAACTACCGGACGTTCCGGCCGCGCGGTGCGGTGATCCAGATCGAGGCGGACCTCGGCAAGCTGGAGTCCAACTACCCGGCCCTGGGCATTCACGCCGACGCGCGACACGCCTTGCGCGCGTTGACCGCCGGAGTGACCGCTCGCGACGCGGACGATGTCGCGGAAGAACGCGTGAAAGCGTTGCTGGGCAAGGTTCGTGAACGGCTGGCGGCGCAGGAGCTCGACCTGGAGCAGCAGGTTCTCGACGCACTGCGGTCGGTGGTTCCGGACGGCACGCCGACCTGCTGGGACATGACGATCCTCGCGTACTGGGCCTGGTCGGCGTGGGATCCGCGCGGTGGCGCGCAGTTCTCCGCCCAGGGCGCGGGCGGTCTCGGCTACGGCTTCCCCGCCGCGCTCGGTGTCGCCGCCGCCGTCGACGGGCCGGTGCTCGCGGTGTCCGGTGACGGCGGCGCGATGTACGGCATCTCCGAGCTCGCCACGGCGGCTCAGCACGGTTCGCGGGTGGTGTGGCTGATCGTCGACGACGGCGGCTACGGCATCCTGCGCGAGTACATGACCGACGCGTTCGGCCAGGCCACCGCCACCGAGCTGGCGCGGCCGGACTTCGTGGCGCTCGCCGAGGCGTTCGGGGTGCCCGCCACCCGCAGCACGCCCGAGTCGCTGCGTGAAGATCTCGCCAAGGCCTTCGCCGAGGACGGACCGCACGTGGTCGTGCTTCCCGCGGTGTTGCGCATGTTCGCCCCCACGCACCTGGAGCACCCGTGATCGTCGCGAACTTCATCAACGCCAAGCCTGTCTCCGCTGACGAAACCTCTCCGTTGGTCGATCCGGCGACCGGCGAGGAGTTCGGGCGCGCCGTCGTCTCCCGTGCCGCCGAGGTCGACGCCGCGGTGCGCGCAGCCGAGGCCGCTTTTCCTGCGTGGTCCCGCACGACTCCCGGCGAACGCCAGCTGGCGTTGCTGAAGCTGGCCGATCTCCTCGAAGCGAACGCGGACACGGTCGCCGACGCGGAGATCCGCGAGACCGGCAAGATCGCATCGGTCGTGCTCGGCGAGGAGATTCCGCAGTGCGTGGACCAGATCCGGTTCTTCGCCGGTGCCGCCCGCGCGCTGGGCACCGCCGCCGCGGGCGAGTACGTCACCGGCCACACGTCGTACCAGCGCCGTGAGGCCGTCGGTGTGATCGCGCAGATCACGCCGTGGAACTACCCGCTGATGATGGCGGTGTGGAAGATCGCCCCGGCACTGGCCGCGGGCAACACGGTGGTGCTGAAGCCCGCCGACACCACGCCGTCGTCGTCCGTGCTGCTGGCGTCGCTCGCGGCCGAGGTCCTGCCGGCGGGCGTGTTCAACGTCGTGCTGGGCGACCGCGACACCGGCCGCCTGCTGGTGGAACACCCGGTTCCCGCCATGGTCTCGCTGACCGGCTCGACCCGTGCCGGTGTCGAGGTGGCCCGCAGCGCCGCCGCGAACGTGAAGCGCACGCACCTCGAGCTCGGCGGCAACGCACCGGTCCTCGTGTTCGACGACGTCGACGTGGCCGCCGCGGCGGAGGGCATCGTCGGCGCTGCCTTCTACAACGCCGGCCAGGACTGCACGGCAGCCTCTCGCGTGCTCGTGCACTCGGCGGTGCACGACGAGTTCGTCGCGGCACTGGCCAAAGCCGCGTCCGCGCAGGTGCCCGGCACGGACTTCGGCCCGCTGAACAGCCAGGCCCAGCTCGACCGCGTGCTCGGCCTGCTCGCGCACTCCACCGCAACAGTCCACTGTGGAGGAAAGCAGCACGGGACTGCGGGTTTCTTCCTGGAGCCCACGGTGATCTCCGGGGTCGCGCAGAACGACGAGCTGGTCCAGGAGGAGGCGTTCGCGCCCGTGATCACCGTGCAGTCGTTCGCGGACGACGATGAGGCCGTAGCGCTGGCCAACGGTGTGCCGCAGGGGCTCGCGTCGTCGATCTGGACCCGTGACACGGGCCGGGTCGCGTCGCTGAGCGCCCGGCTCGACTTCGGCATCGTGTGGGTCAACACGCACGGGCTCGTGGCGTCCGAGATGCCGCACGGCGGTTTCGGCGCTTCGGGTTATGGCAAGGACCTGTCGCTGCACGGCCTAGAGGACTACACACGCGTGAAGCACGTCATGATCGCTCACTACTGAGGTTGAACGTTCAAGGTTCCGTAGGCGTGTCACCTCTTGTTGTTTGGCGCGAAAAGCACGTTCGGGCCGATAGATGGCCCGAACGTGCTTTTCGCGCCAAACGCAACACGGGGCGCGGCGGATCTCGATCATGGGTAGCGGGTTGGCTGTGAACGGTCAGGGTGATACGACGGACCGGTTCCTGACCGTCTGCAGCTCGCGGTGGACCGTCAGAGCTCGAACACCAGCCGTGCGGGCACTCGGCCGTTGAGCACGTCGTCGAAGGACTCGTTGACCTCGTCCAGTGTGCGTGTCTGTGTGATCACCTTGGTACGACCGGCCGCGTGCAGCGCGAACACCTCGGCGAGATCCGCGCGGGTACCCACGATCGAGCCGATGACCGAGATGCCGCCGAGCACGGTCTCGAAGATCGGGACCGTGATCGCGGCGTCGTCCGCGGGCAGCGCCACCATCACCAGCCGGCCACCGCGGCGAAGTGACTGGAACGCCTGGGCGAACGGCTTCGGCGACGCCGCCAGCACCACGGCCACGTCGGCGCCGCCGACCTCGCGGATCGCCTCGACCGGGTCGGTCTCCGCCGCGTTCACCAGGTGGTCCGCGCCGAGTTCCCCGGCGAGGTCGAGCTTGCCCTGTTCGACGTCGACGGCGGTCACGAGGCCTCCGACGAGTCTCGCGTACTGCACCGCCATGTGCCCGAGGCCACCGATGCCGAACACCGCGACCCGCTCTGCGGGCACCACCCTCGCCACCTTGATGGCCTTGTAGGTGGTCACTCCCGCGCACGTCAGCGGCGCCGCGTCCACCGAGGACACCGCGTCCGGGACCTCGACGACGCCGTGGGCGTGCGCGAGGGCGTACTCGGCGTAGGCACCGTCGACGGAGTACCCGCTGTTGATCTGGCTCTCGCACAGCGTCTCCCAGCCGGACACGCAGTACCGGCAGTCCCCGCAGGCCGAGCCGAGCCACGGAATGGCGACCCTCTTGCCCACCCAGTCGTCCTCGATGCCGGCGCCGACGCCCTCGACGCGACCGATTCCCTCGTGACCCGGGATGAACGGGGGCTGCGGCTTGACCGGCCAGTCCCCGTGCGCCGCGTGGATGTCGGTGTGGCAGAGCCCTGACGTCTCGATCCGCACCAGCAGCTGGCCGGGACCGGGCTGGGGAATCGGCAACTCCTGGATCTCCAACGGCTTGCCGAAGGTGGTGACGACCGCTGCTTTCACCGCGGTTTCCTTTCCTCGAAGGGGTGTTCACGTTAGGCACGCGGAGGCTGCGAAGACGCTGCAACCGGCTGCGGTTCAAGCGGGTTCGTCCACCAGGCCGCGGGCACGCGCCGCCGCGGCCCCGTGCGCGGCGGAACCTCGCGGCAGCTGCGTGGCGAGGGCCTGCCACGCGGTGACGTCGGCGGCGCCCCAGCCGGCGCTCACCCACCGGCGCAACAACCTCGCGTCGCCACTGGCCAGTACGGCACCGCGTAGCTGCTGCTCGAGCGCCGTGCGATGTTCCCGGACGAACGGAGCCTCCGACGAGGGCAGCAGAGGCCCGTCGTAGATCGCCATCGCGTCGTGCACGCGTCCCTCAGCCAGCAATGTGCTCATGACGGTGAAGTCCGCGCTCACCGGACGGCACAGCGCGTAAGGACGTGAGTCGAGCAGCTCGTCACCGAGGACCGCCCGCAGGCGCGACATCTCGGCCCGCACGGTCGACATACCGAGGTCCACTTCGGACAGATCGACGGCGAGGCGGCCCGCGGACCGGCCGCCCTGCGCCAGCGCGAGGACCACCAGGATCTCGCTGTGCCGCGGGCTGAGCGTCCGGACGTGTCCGTCGACCTCCAGCACGGCCTCGTCCCTGCCGAGTGCCCGGATCCGCACACCGGGCCGAGTCTTCTTCCCGCGGCCGATCAGCTCGGTCTCCGCGGCCACGGCCGCCGCCCGCACCAGAGCCAGGGCGTAGGGGCTCGCGGCGCTCTCGTCACCGGTGATGTCCACGACACCGACGATCCGGCCGCTGCCAGGGTCACGAATCGGTGCGGCGGAACACGACCACGGGTGCACCACCTCGTTGTAGTGCTCGGCGGAGAAGACCTGCACCGGCTGCCGCAGGACGAGGGCGGTGCCCGGCGCGTTGGTGCCCGCCGAGGACTCCGACCAGCCCACTCCCTCGGCGAAGTTCATCCGCTCCGCCCGGTCGAGGGCACCGGTGCGCCCGCGGACCCACAGCAGCGTCCCGCCGGCGTCGCTGATCGCGAAGACGTGCCCGCAGTCGTCGGCCGGATCACGGAGCAACGCGTCGAACACCGGCAGCACCGGCGCCAGCGGATGCTGCGCGCGGTAGTCCGCCAGCTCGTCGGCGCCCATCCGCGCCGGAGGCAGCCGTCGGTCGTCACAACTCACGCGCGCCGTGGCGCACCGCCGCCACGAGCCGGCGATCATCGGGCGGACGAACGGGAGAACGGTTTTCGTGCACACGAACAGCTCGTGTGCCTTCCGCAGCGCCGACATCGTGTCCACCCCTACATCCGACTCCTGGCGGGGCCTGGGCGATCAGGGTCGAACGTCGCTCGCCGGATGACCGGAAGACCCTCTGGGCCACGTGGAAAGGCCGAGCCGTGACGCGCCCTTGACCTCCAGTTAGGTCGAGTTCGTAGCGTCGATCGCATGTTCGCGATTCGGCAGTACGAGTTCGGTCCGGCGGAGAACCTGCTCTTCGAGGAGGTTCCCGACCCGGAACCCGCCGCCGGGCAGGTCCGCATCACCGTGGCCGCCGCCGGCGTCCACCTCGTCGACACCTCGATCCGCAAGGGCGGGTTCGGGCCCGTCGACTTCCCGATGACGCCCGGACGTGAGGTCGCCGGCGTCGTCACGGTGCTCGGCGGCGGCGTCGAACCCGAGTGGCTGGGCCGCCGGGTCGTCGCGCACCTCGGCCAGGCCAACGGCGGTTACGCCGAGCTCGCCGTCGCGAACGTCGCCGCGCTGCACGCGCTGCCGGACGACGTGTCGTTCGAGGCCGCGGTCGCGATGATCGGCACCGGGCGGACCGTCGTGGCGGTCCTCGACGCCGCGAAGCTCACCGCGGACGACGTCGTGCTCGTGACGTCGGCGGCGGGTGGCATGGGGGCGTTGTTCGTGCAGGAGGCGCGCAACGTCGGTGCGCAGGTGATCGGTCTCGCGAGCGGCGAGAAGCTCGACCACGTGATGGACAACGGCGCGGACGCCGCCATCGACTACACCCGGCCGGGCTGGGCGGACGGCCTGAAGGACATGACGGTCGTGCTCGACGCCGTCGGCGGTGAGGTCGGCGAAACCGCGCTGAAGACGCTCGGGCCCGGTGGGCGGCAGATCATCTACGGCTGGGCGTCCGGGGAGATGACGAAGATCAGCACGGAGGTGTTGTTCGCCAACAGCCTCACCGCGACCGTCGCGCTCGGGCCAGGCCTGCTGCGCCGCGGGCTGCGGGTCCTGGAGGAGGAGTCGATGGCGGGCCTCGCGAGCGGGCGGTTCGTGCCGTCGATCAACCCGCCGTTCGCGCTCAGCGACGCCGCGAAGGCCCACGAAGCGCTGGAATCCCGTGCCACCGCGGGAAAAGTGGTGCTCAAGCCGTGAAGAAAGGGCCGCTTCCGCGCACGGAAGCGGCCCCTTCACCCCTCGGTCACGCCTGAACCGGCACCTCGACGAACTTCTTGCCCGCGAAGTTCTCGACCAGCACCGACTTGACGTCGTCCGGCGCCACGAGCGCGGCTCCGTCCAGGTTCGCGCCCTCGGCGGCGCCCTTCTTGGACACCACCCAGGAACCGGCCTCCTGACGGCTGCCGTCCTTCGCCACGACGAAGATCCGGCACTTCTCGCCTTCGGGAATGCCGTTGACCGCGATGTTCGTCCGCACCCAGCCCGCCGCGGGGATGACCTTCACGGTCATCGACGCCTTGGTCACCGGATCGGTGAACGTCGCGAGCTTGGTCCCGGCCGGATCCGGCGCCACCGTCGGTGTGGGAAGGGCCGTCACGTCGGGTGACGTGGCCTTGCCGACGAAGACACCGGCGCCGAGCACCAGAGCGGCCACCACGGCCGCCGCGGCACCGAGAGCGAACTGACGACGTCGTGCGACGCCGCCTCGTTCGGCACGCACCTGACGCAAGGTGCGCTGCAACAACAAGTCGCCGCCCTCGGGCGGCCCGTCCAGCATCGCCTCCGGCGGCACCTCGCCGAGGTAGGCCTCCATCGCGCGGAGTTCCTCGAGCTCACGCGTGCAGTCGGGGCAGGACGCCAGGTGCTGGTCCATCTCGCGCACCTCCTGCTCGTCCATCGCTCCGAGAACGTAGGCACCGAGCAGCTGCGGGTCGTGCTGCGTGGTCATCCGGCCACCCCCTTCAGTGCGACCTGTTGACCGACGAACGTCTCCCTCAGGGCTCGCAACGCGTAATACGATCTTGATTTCACCGTGCCCGGTGGTACCCCGAGCGCTTCCGCCGCCTCCGTCACGCTGCGGCCGCGGAAGTAGATCTCCATGAGCACGTCCCGGTGGTCGCTCGACAACCGGTCCAGCGCCTCCAGCACCACCACCGAGTCGACGACCTGGTCGGCGTGGTCGCGCTCGATCGGTGGCGTCGCCGGTGACTCGGCCACCTCCTGAGGACGCGCGGCCTTCGCACGCACCCGGTCCGTGACGATGTTGCGCGCCACCGTGAGCAACCAGCCGCGCACCGATCCCTTGCCGTTCACGAGGGCGTCGGGATGGCGCCACGCTCGGACGAGGGTCTCCTGGACCACGTCCTCGGCAGCCGCCCGATCGCCGGTCAACCGCGTCGCGTACGCCAGCAGAGCCCGACCGTGCTCCTCGTAGAGCGATCGGATCAGCGCCTCGTCGGCCGCGGTCTCCCGTTTGCGGGAGAACAAAGCCGCCATCCACCCACTCCTCCCCGCCCGCGAAACCACCTGCGGGCGTCCTGTTCAAGACCTCAGCCGACACACGAGCAAAAACGGGCTTCGGTTCAACGAGATTTCGACGAAAAAAGATTGAAGGATGCTACTGCTGTCACCGGGACCGGTTGAGCTGCCCGACCAGTTCGGCCATCAACGGCTCCGGCATCACGTTGATGAACATCGCGTGGTCGGTCGCCGGGTCGCGCATCTCCTCGGGGAAGCTGTCGATCGCGAACGGCCGACCAGCGGGAACGTCGTATCCGACGATGACGTGCAGGCGCGGGATCGGGAACGTCTTCGGCGGGCAGATGCCATCGGCCGACGGAAAGACCACGTGCGTGCGGTGGGACGCGCTGTCCGTGTTGTTGCCGTCCCAGCAGCTGCCGAACTCGAAGCTGCGCAACGTGGTGGCACGCCCGCACAACGGATATTTCGTCGTGTAACGACCCGGTTTGTCAGCACAGCCCCACCGCGCGCGAACGTTCGGGCCGTAGTCGTTCGTGAACGCCGCCGGATCGCCGGTGATCATGCGCAGGAACCGCGGCATCGGCAGCACGGCGCTCACCGGGCTGCCCTCGTACCGGATCTCGACGCTCTTCGGTTGCAGCACCACGCCCGTGTTGCCGTGGACGCCGCCGCCCTGGGCGTGCGCGTCGTGGCCCGTGCCGTCGGTCAGGCGCAGCACCGGCCAGTAGTAGGTGGAACGGTCGTCCTTCTCGCACGTCGTGGGCGCGGCCGCGAGAGAGTCGTTCGTCGAGTTCGCGTCTGCCGACTTGTTGCCCACGTACTCGTGTGTGTGGTGCGCGCCGAACGGGAGACCCGGCGAGACGACCGGGTTGTCCGCGTTGAGGTGCCGTTCCTCGTTCGTGCCGCAGCGGATGACGAAGCTCGGCGTCACCGGATCGGTCCGCACCTGGTCCAGTTCGCTGACGTACTGGTCGGCGCTGGACGTGCTGCCGCAGAGCACAACGGCCGAGGCCACGAGCACGAGGACCGCGACCGCCGCGACTGCGAGCGTCAGCGGTTTGGTCGGAGCCACGGCTACAGCTTGCCAAGCGGACCTGGCGGGCAACAGGTGGCACGTCTGAAGTCCGAGCGTTCACGGTTGCTGATCGAAGGGTCAGAATTCCACCGTCGAGTGGAAGGATGTCGTCAATGACCAACACCATTCCCCGCTTCCACCTGGCGGTGCCGGTCACCGACCTGGGGAAGGCCCGCGCGTTCTACGGAGGTGTGCTCGGCTGCCCGGAGGGCCGGTCGAGCGACCGCTGGATCGACTGGAACCTCTACGGCCACCAGTTCGTCACGCACCTGGTCGACGACCCCGGCCCCGAGCCGGCGCACAACCCGGTCGACGGTCACGACGTGCCGGTGCCGCACTTCGGCGTGCTGCTCACCGAGGAGGCGTTCCTGCTGCTCGCGGACAAGCTGCAGGCGGCGGGCACGGAGTTCGTGATCGCGCCGTACCGGCGGTTCGCGGGGCAGCCCGGCGAGCAGTGGACGATGTTCTTCCGCGACCCGTCGGGGAACGCCATCGAGGTGAAGGCGTTCGCCGACGACTCACAGGTCTTCGCCACCTGAGCCCGCGCTAGCTGGCGGTCACCAGCGGCCGGCGGTCGTGGTCGACCACGCTGACCCGGGCCACGTCCCACGCCCGCACCATCGCGGACCCGGCCAGCGTCACCTCACCGTCGTGCGCCCTCCACGAACCGGCGGTGAAGGTTCTCCCGTCCTTCGTGTGCACGACGAGCCAGCAGGCTTCCCCGTCCTGCATGCCGTCGACGGTGGCCACGAGTCTCAGGCCGCTCTCGGTGTCGGTGACCTGTACGGCCAGGTGGGCGCCGGTCGACGAGGTCCCCTGCAACAGCGCGTCGGCGGTCTCGCCGACACCCAGGCCCTGTCCCAGCCAGACGCCCCCGGCGAGCACGCCGGCGACCACGAAGGTCGACGTCACGGCCGTGATGCGCCCTCGGCGTCGCACGGCCTGATGTCTTTCCTCGCGAACCGTGCCCAGCGTGCGCAGCAGCAGGTGGTCCGCGTTCTGCGGAGGGCCGTTGAGCGCGGCCTCCGGTGGCAGTTCTTCCATCAGCATGGTGTCGATCTCGTTCAACTCGTTGGTGTCCAGGACGTTCGGTGCCATGCGCTGGCGGACGCGGCAATGGACACGGTCACGCGGAACGATGCACTCATTTTCCCCTTCTTCAGTCCCGCGCCAGTTGCGGTGACCGACACCCTCAAAACGAGCCTGCGAGGAAGTTGGTTCAACGCAGATACAACGACGTTGCCCATCCCACAGCAGACGGTTGACCTGGGCCTCTGAGAGCTCCTAGGGTCTCATATATGATGTATGACCGGGTGGAAGCGCCTCCCGCCTCTCGCACGGACTTCGTTCTGGAATCGATCAAAGAAGCGATTCTCAACGGAAAGCTGAAGCCCGGTCAGGCGCTCGTGGAAACAGATCTCGCGGCCGCGTTGAAGGTCTCCAAGACTCCGGTGCGCGAGGCGCTCAAGACGCTCGCCGGGTCGGGGCTCGTCGTGATGAGCCCGTACAAGGGCGCCGCGGTCCGCACGGTCGACGCCGCCATGGCGGCCTCCGTCTACGACGTGCGGATGCTCATGGAGCCGGAGGCGTTGCGCCGCGCGATCGGACTGGGCGCCTCGTTCGACGACGCCGCCCTGGCGCTGGAGGACGTCGCCGACCTGGCACGGCGCTCGCTCGCCAACCGCCGCTTCCACCGAGCGCTGTACGCCGGGTGCGGCAACCCGTTGATGATCGAGATCCTGGACGGTCTGCGCGACCAGGCCGCGCTGATCACCGTCGCCGGGTGGGGCATCTGCCCGACCTGGGACGACGAGGCCGCCGAGCACCGCGCGATCCTCGCCGCCGCCGTGCGGGGCGAGGCCGAGCACGCCTGCGAACTCCTCCGCCGCCACATCCAGACCTTCGCCGACCGAGTAGTTGAGGAGCTTCCCGATGGCGTTCGATGACCTCTCCGAACGGCTCGCGTCCGTCGTGGCGATCACCGTCACGCCGTTCGACGCCGACGGCGCGATCGACGAGAAGAACTACGCCGCGATCGTGGACCGGATGGTCGAGGGCGGTGTGTCGGTCGTGACGCCGAATGGCAACACGAGCGAGTTCTACACGTTGTCCGCCGCTGAGACCGAGCGCGCGCTTTCCATCACCGTGGACACCGTTGGCGATCGTGCCGCGATCATCGCCGGGGTCGGGCACGATCTCGCGACTGCTGTGACCGCTGCGAAGTTCGCCGATCGGGCCGGCGCTCAGGGCGTCATGATCCACCAGCCCGTGCACCCGTACGTGTCGCTGGACGGGTGGGTCGACTACCACCGGGCGATCGCGTCCTCCGTGCCCGAGCTGAGCGTGATCCTGTACGTGCGGAACCCGCGGATCGGTGGCGCGCAGATCGCGTCGCTGGCGGACGCGTGCCCGAACGTCGTGGGCGTGAAGTACGCGGTGCCGGACCCGGTGCGATTCGCGTCCGTCGCGCGGGATGCAGGGCTGGACCGGCTGACGTGGGTCGCGGGGCTGGCCGAACTGTCGGCGCCGGGCTACTTCGCGGTCGGGGCGACGGGGTTCACGTCCGGGCTGGCGAACGTGGCGCCGCAGCTGTCGGTGCAGTTCTTCCGCTGTCTTCAGGCCGGCGAGTTCGGTGCGGCGATGGAGATCTGGGAGTTCATCCGCGGGTTCGAGGAGCTGCGGGCGTTGAACGAGTCGGCGAACAACGTGTCGGTGGTGAAGGAAGCGTTGGCGCAGCTCGGGTTGTGCCGCCGGGACGTGCGTCCGCCGGCGTCAGTTCTGTCAGAGGCTGACCGTTCGGCCGTTGGTGTGTTGCTGAACTCGTGGAGCATGCTGTGAAGCTGCGCAGCGCCGAGTGGTTCGACGGCGAGGGGTTGCGGGCGTACTCGCACAACGCCCGGATGCGTCAGCTGGGCATGAACCCGTCCGAGCACCTCGGCAAGCCGGTGATCGCCATCCTCAACACGTGGAGCGGCATCAACCCGTGCCACATGCACCTGCGGGAGCGGGCTCAGCAGGTCGAACGCGGCGTGTGGGAAGCCGGCGGCTATCCGTTGGAGTTCCCGGTTTCCACACTGTCGGAGACGTACCAGAAGCCGACTCCCATGCTGTACCGGAACATGCTGTCGATGGAGACCGAGGAGATCCTCCGGTCGTACCCGGTCGACGGTTGCGTACTGATGGGTGGCTGCGACAAGACCACGCCCGCGTTGCTGATGGGTGCCGCTTCCGCTGGTCTGCCAACGGTTTTCGTGCCCGCGGGGCCGATGCTGCGGGGGAACTGGCGTGGCGAGAAGCTCGCGTCGGGCACGGACATGTGGCGGTACTGGGACGAGAAGCGCGCCGGGACGATCTCCGGCGCGGACTGGGCGGAGATCCAGTCCGGGCTGGCCCGCTCCCCCGGCACGTGCATGACGATGGGCACGGCGTCGACGATGACCGCCGCCGCCGAAGCGCTGGGCCTCACTTTGCCTGGTGCGTCATCGATTCCGGCCGTCGACTCGGCTCACCACCGGATGGCGGCGGCGTCCGGCATGCGGATCGTCGAGATGGTGCGCGAGGGTCTGACGATCGGCGACGTGCTGTCCGCCGAGGCGTACGAGGACGCGATCCGGACCGTGCTGGCGCTGGGCGGCTCGACGAACTCGTACATCCACCTGATCGCGATGGCCGGGCGGTCGCAGATCCCGTTGTCGCTGGACGACTTCGACCGGTTGTCCCGCGAGGTGCCCGTGCTGGCCTCGGTTCAGCCCGCCGGATCGTTCCTGATGGAGGACTTCTACTACGCGGGCGGGCTGCGCGGGTTGCTGTCGAGGTTGCGAGACTCGTTGCACCTCAAGCGGATCACGGTGACCGGGCGGACGTTCGGCGAGGACCTCGAAGGCGCCGAGGTGTACGACTCGGCGGTGATCCGGCCTCTGGACGACCCGATCTCAGCCGAGGGCGGACTGGCTGTGCTGCGCGGCAACCTGGCTCCTGACGGTGCGGTGATCAAGTACGTGGCGGCAGATCCGTCGTTGTGGAGGCACACCGGGCCCGCCGTGGTCTTCCACGGCTACAAGGACTTGCAGGCACGGATCAACTCACCTCAGTTGGAGGTGACTCGTGATTCTGTGATCGTGCTCGCCGGGGGAGGCCCCAAGGGCGGGCCCGGCATGCCGGAGTACGGGATGCTGCCGATCCCGGACAAGCTGCTTCGAGAGGGAGTCCGGGACATGGTGCGCGTGTCAGACGCACGGATGAGCGGAACTTCTTACGGCGCTTGTGTTCTGCACGTGGCACCGGAGGCGCACGTCGGTGGGCCGTTGGCGCTCGTGCGCGACGGCGACCTGGTGACGTTGGACGTCGAGGCGCGCGTGTTGCGCGTGGAGATCTCCGACGAGGAGATGGAACGGCGTCGTGCCGTGTGGACCGCACCGCCGCCGAAGTTCGAACGCGGCTATGGCGCCTTGTACTACGAGCACATCACGCAGGCCGACGAGGGCTGCGACTTCGAGTTCCTGTCACGTCCGGGAGTGAACCCCGAACCCAACGCCCACTAGCGCCTCCTGCTGCCAGTCGTCCGTCCCGTTCAGCTGGCTGCGCAGGTACGCCGTGGTGAGCCGCTGCACGGTCGCGACCCGCTCGGGGCTCTCGTCCGTGGTCTCGGCGACGTCGTACCCGGAGACGCCGCCGAGCCCGTGCTCGCCGCCTTCGAGGATCAGCAGCTCCTTCGGGCCGGGCGACAGGTGGAACGGGTCGGTGTGCCACTCCGGGCCGTTGGTCGTGAGGTGCTCGGAGCCGTCCTTGTCGCCCGCCACGACGAGCGCTGGGGTGGTCATGCCGCTGAAGTCCGACGTCAGCATGAACGCGTAGTTCTCCTTGACGACGTCCGTGAGCCCTTCGCCGCGGCCGGTAGAGCCGAGCAGCACGCCCGCCTTGATGCGTTCGTCTTTCAGGCTGACGTTGTCGGTCGTCATGCCCAGCAGCAGGCTCGCGGTGTGCCCGCCCATCGAGTGGCCGGCGACCGCGATCTTCGTGCGGTCGAGCCGGCCCTGCAGCTGCGGCACGGCCTTCTCGATCTCGTCGAGGCGGTCGATGACGTGGGACATGTCCTCGGCGCGTTCCTTCCAGAACATCGGCGCGCCGGGGGTGTCCGCGGGCAGGTTCAGGGTCCTGCTGCTCAGGTGGGTGGGCTGGAGGACGACGAAGCCCTGCTCGGCCCAGTGGTTCGCGAGCGGCGCGTAGCCGTTGAGCGAGGACAGGTGGTTCGAGTAGCCCTGCCCGTGGGACAGCAGGATGATCGGCAGCCCGCTTCCCTCGGTCGGCGCGGAGACCTTCAACTGCAGGTCAACGGGCCTGCCGGGGATTTCGAGCACGACAGGGCTCACCGTGAAGACGGTCATTGGTTCCCCTTCGAGTAGTCTGTCGCCTTAAGTGGAGCGACGTTCCGGAACGATACGGAGCACTGTTCCGCTTTGTCAACCGCGTCGAGAGGGAGTGCGCGTGCCACCACGCAAGCGGGCAGACGCCGTGCGCAACGAGCAGACGCTGCTCGCGGCCGCGGCCGAGGTGTTCGTCAGGTCCGGCGTCGACGCGCCGATCCGCGAGATCGCGGCGGAGGCGGGCGTCGGCATGGGCACGATCTACCGCCACTTCCCCACCCGCGCGGACCTCGTCGTGGCGGTCTACCGGCACCAGGTCGAGGCGTGCGCCTCCGCCGGACCCTCCCTCTTGTCCACTTCGGACTCACCGTTCTCGGCTTTGCGAGCGTGGATCGACCTGTTCGTGGACTTCCTGGTGACCAAGCACGGGCTGGCCGGGGCGATGCAGTCGGACAGCAGCGGGTTCGAGGCGCTGCACGTGTACTTCCTCGACCGGCTCGGGCCGGTGTGCGAGTCGTTGCTTCAGGCTGCGGCCGAAGCCGGAGAGATCCGTGGAGATGTGCGGCCGTACGAGCTGATGCGCGGGATCGGGAACCTGTGCATCGGGCGCGACGACGACGCGCGCTACGACCCGCGGCGGCTGATCTCGTTGCTGCTGGACGGGCTTCGGCGCTGAACAAGGGAACGCCCCCGGACGCGGTGTCCGAGTGTCACCGACGAGCAGTGAGCACCCGGTGCCGCGTTTGGCGCGAAAAGCACGTTCGGGCCATCTATCGGCCCGAACGTGCTTTTCGCGCCAACCAGCAGGGGCTCGGTGCGGACTTCGATACAGGCGCTAGTTCAGCGCCACCTTGAGGATCTTCGTGTTGCTGTTGCCGGCCGTGGAGTCCTTGTCACCGTTGGACGTCGTCACCCACAACGACCCGTCCGGCGCGGGCTCCGGGGTGCGGAGCCGCCCGTACGTGCCCTGGAAGTGCGACGTCGTGGTGCCGATCGACGAGCCGTTCATCTGCATGCGGTACAGGCGTTCGCCGCGCAGCGCGGCGAGGAACAGCACGTCGTTCACGATCGCCAGGCCCGACGGGGACGCGGAGCCGACCGAGAAGGTCTTCTTCGGTGCCACATAACCGCCGCACGAGCCGCTGGTGCCCTCGCAGGCCGGCCAGCCGTAGTTGCCGCCCTTCTGCAGCAGGTTGACCTCGTCCATGTTCGAGTTGCCGAGCTCCGCCTGCCACATGCGGCCCTGCGAGTCCACGGCGAGGCCCTGGACGTTGCGGTGGCCGTAGGTCCAGACGTAGCGCGCGTTGCCGCCCTCGCCGAAGAACGGGTTGTCCGAAGGCGCGGAGCCGTCCAGGTTGAGGCGCAGCACCTTGCCGCCGAGATTCTGCTTGTTCTGGGCGTTGTTGCCGTTCTGGCCGTCGCCGGTGCCCGCGTAGAGCTTGCCGTCGGCGCCGAAGCGCAGGCGGCCGCCGTTGTGGAACTTGTTGCGGGGGATGCCGGTCAGCAGCGTCTGCCAGCCGGTGAGGGTGTTGCCCTCGATCTTGGCGCGCACGATCCGGTTGTCCGAAGAGGACGTGTGGTAGACGTAGATCAGGCCGTCCGCGGAGAACGTCGGCGACAGTTCGATGCCGAGCAGGCCGCCCTCGCCGTTGGTGCCGGAGACGCCGGGGACCTTGCCGAGTGTGGTCTTCTGGCCCGACGGCGTGATCCGCACGATGTCCTGCGCGTCTCGGCGCGAGTAGATGCCGTCGCCGTTCGGCAGGAACGCGAGGCCCCACGGGACGTCGTTGTCGGTCGCGATCTGCGTGACTGCACCGACCTGGTCGCCGCCGGAGCGGGTCCTGACGGTCACCGCGTTGGACGCGGGCGAGACGTTGCCGACGGCGTCGAAGGCCTTGACCGTGAACGTGTACTCGGTGTTGGCGGTGCGGCCGCCGATCGTCGCGGACGTGCCGGTCGCGTCACCGACCTTGGTGGCGCCGGTGTAGATCTCGTAGCGGGTCACGCCCACGTTGTCGGTGGCCGGGTCCCAGGCCAGCGAGACCGAGTTCGCCGTCGCGCCCGTCGAACGCAGGTTCTTCGGCGCGGTCGGCGGGATCGGGTCGTCCTGCGCGGGTGGTGTCTTGAACTCCGCGGTGTTGGACGCCTGCGACACGTTGCCCGCCGCGTCCCGCGCGTTGACGTAGAAGCCGTAGTTCACGTTCGGCTTGAGACCCGTCATGACCGTCGTCAAAGCGTTGCCCGGCACCGTTTTCTGGAACTGGCCGAGGTTGTAGATGTCGTACGAGGTGACTGCGACGTTGTCGGCCGCGGCCTTCCACGTCAGCTTCGCCGAGTCCGACTTGATCTCCGACGCCACGAGGTCGGACGGCGGTGACGGCGGCTCCACGTCGGCGGGGCCGGAGTTGCCGAAGACCTGGAACTCCTGCAAGGAGTAGCCGTACGACGTGCCGGTGCGGCAACGGGTCGTGCCGTACATCCGGACGTACCGGCCGCGCCCGGTGACCGTCAGGTCCTCCACGCCGCCCTTGCCGTCGGCGGTGCTGTGGATCGACGTCCACGTCGAGTCGTTCTCCGAGGTCTCGACGCGGTAGGCCTTGGCGCAGGAGAGATCCCACTGCAACCGGACGCGGCTGATGTTCGCGGACGCGCCGAGGTCGACGCGGACCCAGGCCGGGTCGGTGTTCGACTTGCTGGCCCAGCGGGTGCCCGCGTTGCCGTCGAAGGCGTTGCCCGGCGCGTAGTTCGCACCGCCGGACGCCGACCCGGTCGCGGGTTTGCCTTGGGACAGCAGGACATCCGCGGCGGCTGCCTGAGGCGCAGCGGAAACGAGCGAGGTCACCGCCACTGCGAGCGCAGTGGCCAGGATGCCGGTCTTGCCCGGCAACCGCCGTGAACGGGGTGCCACAGGAGCCTCCCACTTTCGTAAGGGAATGGGTCGGGCGGCGGCATTGCGTTCGACACGGCGGCGGGTGTACGAGTGTTACAGAAAAACCGTAAACGTTTTCGAGCGCCAGGTCCAGAGTCAGTTAGGGAGCCCGAGATGCGCTGGACAAGGAAGTTACGGCTCGTCGTCCCCGCCCTGCTGGTCGTCACCGCGTGCGGTGCGCCGGAGATGCCGCAGGCGCAGAACGCACCCACCACAGTCCCGGACAAGCCGGCGAAACCGGTCGAGCTCAACGTGCTCGACGTCGCCGGCAACCTGCAGCTCACCCAAGGCATGATCGACGAGTTCGTCAAGGCGAACCCCGACTTCGTCAGCAAGGTCAACTACACCAAGGCGACCGCGCCGGACATGCCGGGCAAGCTCAAGGCCGAGCAGAACTCCGGCACCTCCCAGACCCACCTCGTGCTCACCGGTACCGACGGATTGTCGTCCGTCATCGAGCAGAAGCTCGTCTACGAACTGCTCCCCGGATTTTCGGCGAAGCTGCCCGACCTCGAGAAGACCTACCTGCCGCCCGCCTGGGAGATGCAGAAACTCGCGCAGGGCCAAGGCGTGGCCGTCACCTACTACCCCGCCGGCCCGCTGCTCGAGTACGACCCGGCCAAGGTCCCCACGCCCCCGTCGTCTCCCGCCGAACTGCTGGAGTGGGCCAAGGCGCACCCCGGCAAGTTCCAGTACGCACGACCGGCGAACTCCGGTCCCGGCAGGACGTTCCTGATGGGACTGCCGTACCTGCTCGGTGACTCGGACCCCAAGGACCCGGAGAAGGGCTGGGACAAGACCTGGGCGTACCTCAAGGACCTCGGCCAGTACGTGGACAACTACCCCGGCGGCACGACCGACGTCATGAAGAACCTCGCGAACGGCACCTCGTGGATGGTCGCCTCCACCACCGGCTGGGACATCAACCCGCGCGTGCTCGGCTCGGTGCCGGAGGGCATGAAGATCGCGACGTTCAAGGGTTTCCACTGGGTCACCGACGCGCACTACGCCGTGGTGCCCAAGGGTGTGTCGCAGGACGTGCTGTCGGCGAACCTGGCGCTCATCAAGTTCATGCTGGACCCCAAGCAGCAGGCGAAGGCGTACGACAAGGGGTACTTCTACCCCGGCCCGGCGGTCAAGGACGTCACGCTCGACATGGCACCGCAGGAGTCGAAGGACGCGATCGCGAAGTTCGGGCGGGCCGAGTACGACAAGCTGATCGCCGACAACCCCAAGGAGACCTCGCTCCCGGCCGCGCAGCAGGTCAAGGCGTTCCAGCGGTGGGACCGAGAGATCGGGAAGAAGTAGTGGCGGGGCAACGCTTCGCGGAGCTGCACCTCGATCGCGTGCAACGCGCGTTCGGCGACACCGTTGCCCTCAAGGGCATGGACCTGACGATCAAGGGCGGCGAGTTCGTCGCCCTGCTCGGCCCGTCCGGCTGCGGCAAGTCGACGGCGCTCAACTGCCTCGCCGGTCTGCTCCCGCTGACCGGCGGGCGGATCACGTTGGACGGCAAGCGCATCGACGACCTGCCACCCGAGAAGCGCGGGTTCGGCATGGTGTTCCAGAACTACGCGCTGTTCCCGCACATGTCGGTGCGGCGCAACATCGGGTTCGGCCTGTCCATGCGCAAGACGCCGAAACCGGAGCTCACCCGGCGGGTGGACGAGGCGGTCCGGCTCGTCCAGCTGGAGGAGCACCAGCACAAGTTCCCCGCCCAGCTCTCCGGCGGTCAGCAGCAACGGGTGGCGATCGCGCGCGCCATCGTGCTCGAACCACCGCTGGTGCTGATGGACGAACCACTGTCCAACCTGGACGCCGCGCTGCGCCTGGAGATGCGCACGGAGATCCGCAGGCTGCACCAGTCGCTCGGGCTCACCACCGTCTACGTGACGCACGACCAGGAGGAGGCACTGGCACTCGCCGACCGGCTCGTGGTGCTGCGGCTGGGCGAGGTGCAGCAGGTCGGCTCACCGGAGGAGGTCTACGCGCACCCCGTCAACCGGTACGTGGCCGGGTTCATGGGCTATCGCAACATGATTCCGGTGACGGTGACGGCGCAGGACGACGAACGGGCGACCGTGCGGGCTGACGGCGTCGAACTCGTTGGTGTCAAACGGGAAGAACTCGGGGCGCAGGCCGTGGCGGCGGTGCGGCCGGAGGACTTCACGGTCGTCACCGAGGCCGGCGCCAACACGCTCGAAGCGGTCGTCGAGATCGTCGAGTACCACGGCCGCGAGCAGGCGGTCGAAGCACGGCTGGGAGACGGCTCGCAGCTGCACGTCCGCACCACCTCGCGGCTGGCTCCCGGCGACGCCATCAGGTTGAGGGTGCCGGTCGAACGTGTGCTGGTGTTCGCATGACGGCGACACTGGAGCGTGCGTCGCTCAAGCACCGGCTCGCCGAGAAGGGCGTCGACCGCGTGCTGTGGCTGCTGGTGCCGGGCGCGGTGTTCGTGGTGCTGCTGTTCGTCTACCCGTTCCTGTACGGGCTGCAGCTGTCGTTCCAGCCGAAGGGCGGCGGCAGCCCGTTCCAGAACTACGTCACGTTCTTCTCCGACGACTACCTCGCCGAGACCGTCTGGATCACGCTCAGGCTCGGGTTGCCGGCCGCGCTGTTCAACGTGCTGGCGTCCATCCCGATCGCGTTCCGGATGCGGGGCAGGTTCCGGGGCAAGCGGGCGCTCACGACCCTGCTGGTCGTCCCGATCACGCTGGGCACCGTGCTGACGGCCGAGGGGTTGCTCGCGTTCTTCGGACCGACGGGGTGGTTCAACCGCATCTGGATCGCACTGGGCGCGGACGAACCGGCGAAGCTCACCCACAACTACTGGGGCGTGCTGTTCAGCCTGATCATCACCGGGTTCCCGTTCGCGTTCCTGCTGACGCTGTCGTACCTGTCCGGCATCGACCCGACGCTGGAACAGGCGGCCGCGACGCTGGGAGCGTCGAAACGGCAACGGTTCCGGACCATCACGATGCCGTTGCTGGCACCCGGTCTCGCCGTCACGTTCTGCCTCTCGTTCGTGCTCGCGTTCTCGGTGTTCCCGTCGGCGGTGATGGTCGGCAACCCGGCGGGCGAGACGCACGTGATGTCGATCGCCGCGTACGAGACGGCGTTGCGGGACAACGACTTCGCGATGGGCTCGGCGATCGCGATGCTGATGGCGCTGGTGATGCTGATCGTGATCGGCGTGGTGCTGATCTGGCGCACGACCCTGTACCGCGGCGCGACGGGAGGCAAGGGATGAAGGCGCGTCCGATCACGTGGCTGACCTGGGGCGCTCTGGCTTTCTTCATGCTGAACGTCGCCGGGATCGTCGGCGCCGTCGTCACGAACTCGTTCGCCGAGTCGTGGTTCGGCACCTGGCTGCCGAACGGGTACACGGGCAAGTGGTACGGCGAGGCGTGGCGCGACTACCGGCTGCTGGACGTGCTGGTGGTGACGTTCCAGGTCGCGATCGCGGTCGTCGTCCTCTCCGTCCTCATCGGAGTCCCGACGGCCTACGCCCTGGCGCGGCGCACGTTCCCCGGCAAGAAGCTGCTCAACGTGCTGTTCCTGCTGCCGATCCTCATGCCGCCGATGACGTACGGCATCCCGCTCGCGACGGTGCTGTACAAGTTCCACCTGGCGGGCAGCATGGCCGGGGTGATCGCCGCGAACCTCGTGCCCGCCGTGCCGTTCGTCGTGCTGACGATGACGCCGTTCATCGAACAGATCGACACGAAGATCGAGTCGGCGGCGCGGATGTGCGGCGCGAACACGTTCGCGATCTTCACGCGCGTGCTGGCGCCGTTGCTGGTGCCCGGCATCCTCGCGGCGTCGATCCTGGTGCTCGTGCGGACGGTGGGCATGTTCGAGCTGACGTTCCTCACCGCGGGCCCGACCAGCCAGACCCTGGTCGTGTCGCTGTACGAGGCGATGTCGTCGGCGGGCATCCGGCCACAACAGATGGTCGACTCGATGGCGGTGATCTACACAGGATCGATGCTCGTGCTGCTCGTGATCGCGCTGCGGTTCGTGAACCCGACACAGCTCGTGACCAGACTCAAGGATCCGTCCTGACACCTGACCCGTCATGATTGTTTCAACCGGCACGAGGGTGAGGTACAAGTGGCAGTCACCATCCGCGACGTGGCACGCAGGGCGCACGTATCGGTCGCCACCGTTTCGCGTGCGCTGACATCCCCCGAGCTGGTCCGTCCGGAGACCAGGTCACGGGTGCTGGCCGCCGCGACGGAGCTCGGCTACCAGCCCAACAGGGCGGCTCGGGGGCTGATCACGGGCAAGACGGGCAACATCGGCATCGTCGTGCCCGACCTCGACAACCCGTTCTTCACGGGCGTGCTCAAGGCCGTGCAGGCGCGGGCGATGCAGGCCGACTACGCGGTGTTCGTGGCGGACAGCGACGAGGACCCGGTCACCGAGGCCAAGCTCGTGCACGCGATGGCGAAGCAGGTCGACGGCGTGGTGCTGTGCGCGCCCGGCCTGGAGGACTCGCAGATCTACGAGGTGGCGGGCGCGACGTCGCTGGTGCTGCTGAACCGGCGCCTGCCCGGCGTGCCCGCCGCGTTGATGGACTCGGCGGGTGGGATGCACGCGGTCATCGACCACCTCGTCGCATTGGGACACCGGCGGATCGCTTATCTCAACGGCCCTCGCACGTCGTGGTCCAACCAGGAGCGTCGCCGCGGGCTCATGGCGGCCGTCGCCCAGCACGACGTGGACCTGGTGGACCTCGGACCGTTCGCGCCGCGCTACGAAGGCGGACTGCAAGCGGCTGATCTGGCCGTGGCGGCGGACACGACGGCGATCGTGGCCTACAACGACATCATGGCGCTCGGCGTGCTGGCGCGGCTGCGGGACCGCGGCATCTCCGTGCCCGGTGACGTGTCGGTGACCGGGTTCGACGACCTCACGTACGCGGCGCTGTGCTCTCCGGCGTTGACAACGGTGGCAATGCCGGTGGCGCAGGCGGGGCGCACGGCGGTGAACCTGTTGCTCGACTGGCTGGACTCGGACAACACCGAAGTCCCCCAGATCGTGGCCGAAACCCAACTCATCGTGCGCGGCACGACCACCCCACCCCGCAAGTGATGAACGGCGCTTTTGTCCACCTCAGGTGCACGAAAGCGCCGTTCATCGCAAGTACAAGGCGGCCCCGGCAAGGCGTCTGGGGGGAGTACGCCGTGAGCCGGGGCCGCGAAAGCGGCTGGGCCCGAGGGGGGAGGGGGCCAAGCGCCGCTGGTGTCCCACTCTGCCCTGAGCGGAGAGAAACCGCCAGGGTGGATGTACCTGTTTTTGGATTTCTCGTACGTACGGGTTACTCGTAGAGCCCTTCGTACAACCCAGAGTGAAGGCGGTGCACCACGTTGCGCTTGACCTTCAACGTCGGGGTGAGCTCACCTTCCTCCTGAGACAGATCGCGGGTGAGCAGCACGAACTTCTTCACCTGTGACACGTTGGCGAAGTGCGAGTTCGCCTCGTCGACGACTTGCTGCACCAGCGCTCGCACTTCTGGGTGACCCACCAACGATTCGACGTCGGTCGGCAAGCCCTTCGCCGACGCCCAGGGCACGATCTCGTCCGCGTCGAGTGTGATCAGAGCCACACAGTAGGGCTTGCGGTCCCCGTACAGGACGGCGTGCGAGATCCACCGGGACTGGCGCAGGACGTTCTCCACGTTCGCCGGCGCGATGTTCTTGCCGCCTGCGGTGATGATGATGTCCTTCTTGCGCCCCGTGATCGTGACGAAACCGTCCGCGTCGATCTCCCCGAGGTCGCCTGTGTGCAGCCAGCCGTCCTGGATCGTGGCAGCCGTCGCCTCGTCGTTGCGCCAGTAGCCCGCGAAGACGTGCGGGCCGCGCATCAGCAGTTCGCCGTCCTCCCCCACGCTCATCTCGAGGCCCGCCACGCCGGACGCGCCGACCGAGCCGAGTTTGAAACGATCCAACGTGTTGATGGTGCCGACGGCGGTGGACTCCGTCATGCCGTAGCCCTCCAGCACGGGCACGCCGGCCGCGTGGAAGAACTGCAGCACCTCGCGGGAGATCGGCGCGGCACCGGACAGCGCCTGCACGAGCCGGCCGCCGAACACTCCGCGCACCTTGGCGAACAGGGCGTCGACCTGCTCGAACGCCGCCGCCATCTCCTGCGGCACCGGCTCGCCGACCGCACGCCTGCGCCGCACCTCCAGGCCCAGCGTCACGGCCTGCGCGAGCTGCTCGGCGGGCACGGCGGAGGTGACGAACGTGTAGATCTTCTCGAAGATCCGGGGCACGGAAGGCAGGAAGGTCGGCTTCACCTCGGCGAGCTCCGGCACGATCTGCGCCATGTCGCCGCCGAAGTACGCCAGCGCGCCGCCGCGGTACATGGTGCCGAACACGACGATCTGCGCGAAGACGTGCGCGAGCGGCAGGAACAGGTAGACGGTGCCGGTCATCGCGTCGATGCGGGCTTCCTCCGCGACCCGGCACAACGCGACCCAGTTCGCGTTGGTCAGCACGCAGCCCTTGGGCGGGCCGGTCGTGCCCGACGTGTAGATGATCAGGCTCGGGTCCTCCGGCCTGATCGCGGCACGGCGGGCGTCGAGCTCGGCGGCCAGCGGGGAGGTGCGGCCGGTGTCCTGCAGCTCGGCCAGCGTCGGGCGGTCGCCGGCGGGCTCGATCGTGAAAATCGTTCGGAGCTCAGGGAGTTCGGCGCGCACCGACTCGACCTTGACGCACTGGGCCTCGGTCTCGGCCACCACGATCGACGCGCCGGAGTCGCCGACCACCCAGGCGATCTCCTCCGGCGCGCTCGACGGGTAGATCGGCACGACGATGCCGCCCGCCGCGAGCACGGCCAGCTCGACCGCCGTCCACTCAGGACGGGTGTTCGCGAGCACGCAGACCCGGTCGCCGGGCTTCAGTCCGGCGTGGACGAACCCGGACGCGAGGTCCAGCACCAGCTCGGAGACCTCGGCGTAGGTGTGCTCCGCCCACACCCCGTCCTGCTTGAACCGCCACGCCACCGCGTCCCCGTAAGCCTGCTCCGCGAGGAACGGCAGGTCGGCTATCCGGCGGACGGCTTGCACCGCGTTCGGGCTGGTGACTCCTGCGGTCATGGCGGCTCCTAACACCTCGGGGGATCTCGATGAACGGCGCTTTTGTGCACCTGTGGTGCACAAAAGCGCCGTTCATGGTTCAGGCGGGCACGACCTGCACGCGGGTGCCGTTGAGGACGGCGGTGCCCGAGAGCGGGTCGATGCGGAGGTCGTCGGTGAGGAGGTTGACGTTCACGCCGGCGTGTTCGCGCGCGACGGTCAACTGGGTCCCCGGTTGGTCGTGGCCCCAGCCGTGCGGCAGCGAGACGACGCCGGGCGCGATGTCGGCGGTGACCTCGACCAGCACCTCGATCTTGCCGACGCGCGAGGTGACCTGGGCGGACCCGCCGTCGTGCAGGCCGAGGCGACCGGCGTCACCGGGGTTCACCAGCAGCGTGCACAACGGCTTGCCCTTCACCAGCGCGGGCACGTTGTGCATCCAGGAGTTGTTGGAGCGCAGGTGGCGGCGGCCGACGAGCACCAGCTCGGTCTCGGGGCTGTGCAACGCGCTGAGCACGCGCGGGAGGTCGTCCACGATCGGCTGCGGGGTGAGCTCGATCTTCCCGGACGGCGTGCGCAGGATCTCCGGCAGGCGCGAGGTGAGCGGGCCGAGGTCGATGCCGTGCGGGTTCTCGAGCAGCTGCCGCAACGACACCCCGTACGCGCCGGTGCGGAGTTTCAGGTCCAGCAGGCGTTCCTCGCGCGTTTCGCCCTCGGGTTCGAAGTCGGCGCCGAGCTTCTGCTGGAGCTCCTTGAGCTGGAACGCGGCGATGGCGTCGAGGTCGGCGTCGGGCCCGAGGCCGCTGAAGATCGTCGCGAGCCGGAAGAAGATGTCCGTCTCGTCGACCCTGCCTTCCTCCAACGGGATCGCGGCGCGTGAGTACTTCACGACGTTGCGCACCGAGTTGTTGAGGAACGCGATGTCGTAGTGGTCGCGGCGGGACGGCGGCGGCGTCGGCAGGATGACGTCGGCGTGCCTGGTCGTCTCGTTGAGGTACGGGTCGACGCTGACCATGAAGTCCAACGAGGACAGTGCGTCGTTCACGCGGGCTGAGTTGGGTAGCGACAGCGCGGGGTTGCCGCCGATCGTGAACAGGGCCCTGACCTGTCCCTCTCCCGGCGTCTCGATCTCGACGACCATCGTGACGGCCCGGAACTCCCCCATCACCTCGGGGTGTCCCTTGACCCGGCTGTGCCAGCGGCCGATGCCGAAACCCTTGCCTCGGCCGGTGCCGCGCCTGCTGTGCGCGGGCAGCGGCCACATCACGCCGCCGGGCCGGTCCAGGTTGCCGGTGAGGACGTTGAGCGTGTCCACGGCCCACGACGCGACCGTGCCGAACTCGACCGTCGTCGTGCCGATGCGGCCGTAGACGGCGGCGCGGTCGGCGGCAGCGAGGGTCCGGGCGAGCTCGCGGATCGTCTCCGCCTCGACACCGGTCCTGGCGCTGACCGCGTCCGGGCCGAACGGCTCGACGTGCTCGCGGATCACCAGGTGGTCGGTGACGTGGTTCGTGAGGTCCTTGAGGTCGACCAGGTCCTGCGCGAACAGCTCGTGGATCAACGCCAGCAGCAGGAACACGTCCGTGCCCGGGCGGATCACCACGTGCTGGTCGGCCGCCTGCGCGGTGCGGCTGCGGCGCGGGTCGACGACGACGAACCGGCCACCGCGCTTCTGCAGCTCCTTGAACCGGCCCGGCGCGTCCGGGACCGTCCACAGGCTGCCGTTGGACGAGAACGGGTCGGCGCCCAGCACCAGCATGAAGTCGGTGCGGTCGATGTCGGGTACCGGGATCGAGAAGATGCTGCCGAACACGTACCCGCACTGGACGTGCTTGGGCATCTGGTCGACGGTGCTCGCGGTGAAGACGTTGCGGCTGCCCAGCGCCTTGCGCAGCGGGCCCGCGTACAGGCCGCCGGCGAGCGAGTGGACGACCGGGTTGCCCAGGTACATGCCGACCGAGTTGCGGTCGGGGAAGTCCTTCAGGCGTTCGTCGATGTACGTGAACGCCTCGTCCCAGGTGACCTCCTGGAACTCGCCGTCGCGCTTGATCAGCGGCGTGCTCAGCCGGTCGGGATCGGCGTCGAGCGTGCCCAGCGAGGCGCCCTTGGGGCAGATGAAACCCCTGCTGAACTCGTCCTCGCGGTCGCCGCGCACCTTGGTGATGCGGTCGCCCTCGACCGTCAGCTCGAGCCCGCACGTCGCTTCGCAGAGCGGGCAGGTCGTGAATACGGTCCTCATGCGTCCCCTTATTCGACTTGCTACTGCCTACTGGTCGTCTGCCATCGGGCGCAATCGCCCAGCCGAGGTCAACCCGAACAGCTCGCTGACCGCTCTCGCGATCATGTCCGGTCGTTCGAGGGTGTGCTCGAAGCGGAACCCGATGATCGCGCGCGACCCGCGGAGCAGACCGGTCAGCATGACGGATTCGTCCTGGTCAGCGCCGTAGCAAACGATCCGGCCGAACGGCGCGAGCGCGTCCAGGGAGTCCTTCAGGGTGCCTCCTGGATCGAGTACGACGTCGACCTGCTTGCCGTCGTTGGCCTCGATCAGGCGGTCGGCGAGGCCGTCCGGGTCGGAGTCCACGGCGACGTCGGCGCCGAGCCGGCACGCCCTGCGGCGGCGGGCCTGGCTGGAGCCGGTCGCGATGACCCGGCCGGCGGCGAAGCTGCGCGCGAGCTGGACCGCGATCGCGCCCGTTTCGCTCGTGGCGTCGTGCACGACGATCGACTCGTCCGGCCGGAGGTGCGCGCACGTGCGGAGGAGGTGCCACGCCGTGGTGCCCGCTCTGGCCAGTGTCAGCGCCTCGTCGTCGGTGACGCCTGCAGAGATCGGGAGGTGTAGACGGCCGGCGACCACCACTACGCGCCGTCCACCTTCTTCCACCCGTATCTCGTCCACCACCGCGGCTGTGCGCATGCAGTTCATCTCACGATTTGCGGTTCACGGGCTGTAGTGCGGCTTCCACAACAACTAAGGGATCAGCCGTTCAGCGCTACCTACCTACGGAGTGAGTCCAGGTGGGTACGCCCCGTCGCGAGGTCTGGCGATCGTGTGTACACAGGTGCAGCATGTGCCGGTGAACGCCGCATTGCGCACCACCATCACGATCCTCGCGGTCGCGGTCGCCTACTACGCGACAGCCAAAGTGGGACTGGTCCTGGCACTGGTCAAAGGCCAGGTCACTCCACTGTGGCTACCGACGGGAATCGCGGTCGCGGCGCTGCTGATGTCAGGCACGAGGATCTGGCCCGGCATCGCGCTCGGCGCGTTGACCACCAACCTCACCCTCGGCACGGGCATCGGTGCCACCATCATGATCACCATCGGCAACACCGCGGCTCCCCTGGCCGCCTGGTACCTGTTGAACCGGTTCGGGTTCCAGCAGCGGCTGAATCGGTTGAAGGACGCGCTGCTGCTCGTGTTCGCGGGCGCGCTGGGGGCGATGCTGATCAGCGCGACGGTCGGCACAGCGGCGATGAAGATCGACGGCATGATCCCGTGGCACGAGGTGCCGGCGGTGATCTCGGTGTGGTGGACCGGCGACGCGATGGGCGTCCTGGTGTTCACGCCGTTGCTGCTCACGCTGCCGCGGCACTGGCGGGCCTCGCCGCGCAGGATGGTGGAGGGAGGCACGCTGCTGGTCGTCACCGCGGTGCTCGCGTCGTTCGTGACGATGTCGGAGTCGCGGTTGCTGTTCCTGGTGTTCCCGATGCTGATCTGGGCGGCGCTGCGGTTCCAGCACGCGATCGCCGCGCCGTGCGCTGTGATCATCTCCGTGGCGGCCGTGATGTCGGCCGCCAGCGGGCACTTCGTGGCGAGCGACCTGCTGACCACGATGATCGTGCTGCAGGCGTTCAACGGTTCGGTGGCGCTCACCGGGCTGATCCTGAGCGCGATCACGAGCGAGCGGAACCAGGCCCGGCAGGCCATCGAGCGCGCGTGCGAGCAGCTGGCGGAGACCGTGGCGCGGTACCAGGAAGAGGGCGTGCGCAAACGGCTCGGGCGCGTGGTGCCGCCGGGGTCACCGGCTTCCTAACGCGGCTTGGCGTCCAGCGCGCGGGCGAGCTCCAGCCGTGACGAGACGTGCAGCTTCGCGTAGATCCGCGACAGGTAGACCTCGATCGTCCGCGGGCTGTAGTGCAGCGCGGCGGCGATGTCGCGGTTCCGCATGCCCTGCTGCACGAGCCGTGCCACGTTCTCCTCGGCCTCGGTGAGCAGGCCGGGCGCCTTCGACCGCGCTCGCGGCACCTTGGCGCCCAACGCCCGCAGCCTGTTTCCCGCCTGACGCCGCAGCCCGTGCGCGCCGAGTCGTTGGAACGCCGTGTAGGCCTCGACCAGCACCGGCACCTCGTCGTCGGAGACCTCGCCCAGAGCGAGCTGTGCGCGGGCCTTCTCGAACTCCAGCCCGCCCAGCGCGGCTTCGGAGACAGCTTCTTTGAGCACTGTGGGATCGCGCCGCACCACGCCGCCGATGCGCCGGATCGTGGTCCGCGACCACGGCGACACCCTCGTGGAGGACACGTCGGACAGCCGGTCCAGCGCGTCCTGGGCCTCGTGCGAACGTCCGCGCTCCAGGTCGAGCTCGATCATCCGTGCGACGAGCAGGCACGAATAGGCGCTCTCCAGCCGTGCGCCGACATTGGCCGCGAGCAACGCGTACGCCTCGTCGACGTCGCCGCGCGCGATCAGGTATTCGGCCAGAGTCACCGCGTGCAGGCGTGAGACGTTCACGGACTGCGGCGCGGGCAGGGAGGCCAGCCGGGCGGCCACGTCGAGCTCGCCGCGCCAGGTCCTGATCGACAGCTCGATCGTCTGGAGAACGCCGAGCGCCTGGTCGGCCTGCGCGGCCTCGACGTCGGGCAGCCACCGGCCGATGCCGTCCAGCGCGGTGTCCCAGTGGCCGCCCAGCCAGTCCAGCGCGATCCGGGACGCGGCCCGCTCCGCCCGGAACCCGTGCGAGCCGACCTGGCCGGCCAGTTCCTCCGCCCGGCGGACGCGCCAGGACGCGTCGTGCACCAGACCGGCCAGCGCGGTGATCGAGGCGCAGACCGACAGCGCCTGCAGCTCCAGCATCGGCTGGCCGTCGCTGCACGCGAGCGCCCTGTTCGCGTACTCGACGGTCCGATCGTGCTGGAACAGCAGGGAGGTGAGCATCGCGAGGTGCTCGAAGACGATCACGCCCTCAGCTGGGGAACTGAGCGGTAGTGCCTCAACGCGCGCTACCTCGGCTACCGCGTCTTCGTGGCGGTTGTTGTAGACGAGCAGCACGGCCCGTTGGGCTTGCAGTGACGCGGGCGCTCCGCCGCGCGCGACTTCTTCGTCTGCCAGTTCGATGGCTTCTGCCGTGCGTCCAACCGAGAACAACGACGACACCACGGCCGTGGCGACGCGGGTGCGTTCCTGACCCGGTTCGAGGGACTCGAGGGCGGCCAGGCCTGGGTCGATCGCCGATGCAGGGCGTGAGGCGCGGGCGAGCACCCGGCACTGCAGCGCGAGCAGCTCGGCACGTTCAGGAGCGTTGCGCGGCAACAACTGCAGGGCTCGGGCACACAGGGCGGCGGCCGTTTCGGGCGCGGAGGCGCGGGCCTGCGCGGCGGCCTCGGTGAGGACGGAGACGGCCGCGCGGTCGCCCGGCGCGGCGGACTCGGCGAGGTGCCAGGCGAGTTGGAGGAGGTCCACGGGCAGGCCCTGCGCGCGATCGTCCAGCAACCGCGCGGAGATCAGCGAGTGCAGGTGACGGCGCTGGGCGGGACCGACCTCGTGGTAGAGCGCCTCGCCGACGAGGGCGTGGGAGAAGCGATAACCGCGGTCGTCGTCGTGCACGACGATGTGCGCGCGCAGCAGTTCGTCGAACGCGGCTACAACGGTCTCTTCGGGCAGTGAGGCGACACGCGCGAGGAGAGAGATCTGGTCCAGCCGGACTCTTCGGAACACCGCGACAGCGCGCGCAACGAGCCGTGTGTCGTTCTCCAGCGGTGCGACGCGTCGGAGGAGAGCCTCGCGCCGGGTCAGCCGGATCGCTTCTGGTGACACGGCGAGACGGGCACGGTTGCCGTCGAGGGTCACCAGGTCGAGCTCTCTGAGCGACCGCGCGATCTCCGTGACGAAGAAGGGGTTGCCGTCGGACCGTTGCCGGACTTCGCGCGCAAGTCCTTCATCAACCGGTGTCTGGAGGACGGCCTCGACGATGCGCGTGACGTCGGCGCCCGACAGCGGGGCCAGGTCGATGCGGACGACCTCCGCGTGCTGCTCGACACGGTCCAGCAGGCTCTCGGCACCGGGTTCGCTGGTGTGCGAACGGCTCGTGGTGATCAGCACCAGAGGCGCGGCCGACACGCGGCGCAGCACGAGGGTGAGCAGGGCGAGGGAGTCGTCGTCGACGTGGTCGAGATCGTCGATCAGCAACGCCGCGGGGCGCGTCGCCGTGAGCTCGGTGAGCAGCCGCACGACGCGGTCGCAGGCGCGGCCGAACCACGCCCCGGAGTCCTCGGTCACCGAGATCTCCAGCGCTGCCAACGCCTCGGCGCGGATCTTGTCCGGCGGCAGCGACCTGATCAACGCGACCACCGCGCCGTACGGGATGCGCTTGCCGAGCACGTCCGAAGCCGAGGCCAGCACCCCGACGTGGCGCTCCTTGAGCCGTCGGGCGATCTCCGCGAGCAGCGACGTCTTGCCGATCCCCGGCTCACCGGTCACCTGGACGACGACGAGCCCGGTCGCGGGCGCGTGATCGGCGCAGTCGAGCACGGCGCGCAGTTCCGGTTCCCTGCCCACGAGGGCGGAGCGGGTGTCGACGATGACGGCCTCCCGGCGGACTTTCCGCTGAGTCTTCCACGCGGGTGACTCGGCGCGGCAAGGTCTGGTTTCCGTACCGGATCAGTCACTCACGGTAGGTTTCTTGGTCCGTGCGCGTTAGTCGCTGAGTCTTCCCTACTGATACGTGGTGGCTCTCGGTGATGCCCTGGAGGTCCACCGCCTGAGGAGGGTCGATGTTGATCCAGGGAACGTGCGCCTCGCAGTTCGCGGAAGTGCGCACCGAGTTCGAACGCAACTTCGCCGAGCGGGGCGAGGTCGGCGCCTCCGTCCACGTGACCCTCGACGGCGAGCCCGTCGTCGACCTCTGGGGCGGTGTCGCCGATCTTCAGACGGACCGACCGTGGTCAGAGGAGACCATCGTCCACGTGTGGTCGTGCACCAAGGCCGCCACGGCGTTGTGCGCGCACATCCTGGCGTCCAGGGGCGAGCTGGACCTGAACGCGCCGGTCGTCCGGTACTGGCCCGAGTACGGCGCCGAGGGCAAGGACGCAACGCTCGTCCGCCACGTGCTGTCGCACCAGGCAGGCCTGCCCGCCGCCACCTCGGCGCTGCCCGCGGGCGCCTTCTACGACTGGGAACTGGTCACCTCGGCGCTCGCCGCGCAGAAACCGTTGTGGGAACCGGGCACGCGGCACGGCTACCACGGCCTGACGTTCGGCTTCCTCGTCGGCGAGATCGTCCGCCGCGTCACGGGCCTGACGCTCGGCCAGTTCTTCGAGAAGGAGGTCTCGGGCCCGCTCGGCCTGGACTTCTGGATGGGCCTGCCAGAAGACCTCGAACCCCACGTCGCCCACACGATCCCGGTCGACCCGACCCAGCCCGGCGTCCTGCTGCCGTCGCTGTTCGTCACCGCCCTGACGCAACCCGAGTCGCTGCCGGGCCTGATGCTGCTCAACAACGGCGGCTACATGGCCCCCGGCGAGTCCGACTCCCGCGCCGCACACGCCGCGGAGATGGGCGCGATCGGCGGCATCTCGAACGCCCGCGGCCTGGCCGGCATGTACCGGCCGCTGGCGCTCGGCGGGTCGTACAACGGTGTGCGGCTGGTGGAGGAGTCCCAGCTCCCGCAGATGTCTTCAGTCGTGGTGGCCGGGCTCGACGCGGTGGTGGGCGTGCCGTCGCGGTTCGCGCTCGGGTTCCAGAAGGCCACGGACAACACGTACCTGCCACCTCAGGACAGCGAGGGGTTGCTGCTGCCCGAGGAGGCGTTCGGGCACACCGGAATGGGCGGCTCGCTCGGGTTCGCCGACCCGCGGACGAGGATCTCGTTCGGGTACACGATGAACAGGCAGGGGCCGGGGCTCGCGCTCAACGTGCGCGGGCAGTCGCTGGTGGACGCGGTGTACCGGGCGCTGGGGTACCGGCAGAGCGGTGGCGGCACCTGGTTCGCCTGAGAACGCGCTGACGCAGGGTCCCCCCGAGCTGGGAACCCCTGCGTCGCAACGTCTTCAGCCGGTTCCGGACCTCATCGACGCTCGGCTCAGCAACGCGCCGCTGCCCGCTGTGGCGTCTGCAAGTACTACCAACCCAACATCAACAGACCCGTAACTACACCCAACCTGTTCGGCGCTTGCCGAACAGGTTGGGTGTAGCTACCGGCGATTCGATCATGAGTTGGTGGTACTTGCAGACGCCTCAAGGCCAACAGGGCGGACACGGTGGACGTGTCCGCCCCGGTCACGAGTGGGTCACCGGATCGGTAGAACCCAACGTACTCTGCGGGTCCGACAAGCGTTCAGATCAGCGGACCCGCCGCGATCAGAACGGCTTCGTCTCCGCCGCGATCTCGCCCAGGATCTCGCTCAACGGCCGCGACGACTGCGCCGACAACGCGGCCGCACCCGGCGGCACGTTCTCCGCGATGTCCGTGCCGGCGCAGGTCACGCGCGACGCCGGCAGGATCCCCGACACCAGGTACTTGTTCACCAGCGCGTCCACGCACGCGTTGCGGCGCAACGCGTAGTGGCCGTGCTGGCCGTCGTTCGACACGCTGATCAACGGCTCGTTCAGGTGCTCCGCCATGACCCTGCCGTTGGCGAGCGGGGTCTGGGTGTCGCCGTCGGAGTTCACCACGATGCCCGCCGGGTACTTGCGGGTGATGGCCGGGATCTTCTCCGGGCGCTGGAACGCGCGGAACGTGCAGTTGGTCGGCGCCATGTAGTCGACCGTGCCGCCGTAGGGGTTGGTGTCCCGCCAGCGCTTCATGTCGTTGTAGTAGGTGTTCACGTCGGTGAACCAGTCCCACTCGCAGGTGACGGCCTGGTACGTGCCGGGCGAGGTGGGCTCGATGTCGCCCTTCTTCAACGCTGCCACGATCGCGGACGCCTCGGCGGGGTTGACCGTGCCCGCCTTGATCGAGGCGATGTGGCGGGAGAACGCCGCCCACGAGCGGCGGTAGCGGGTGGCGCCCACCGCGTAGTCGAAGGACGAGACGTCCGCGTAGCCGCCGTAGGGGCCGTCCTTCAACTTCGAAGCGATCGCGTCCAGCTCACCGCGGACGGCCGCCGGGGTCGTGCCGAGGCCGTACGTGGCGTTGCGCGCGGCGGTCCACTCGGTCCACTTCTTCATGTTGTCGGTGATGGCGTCCACCACGTCGACGTCCTGCTCGTGCCACGTCTTCAGCGGGTCCAGCGCCGAGTCCAGCACGCTGCGGTCGAGCGACTTCGGGAACATGGAGCCGAAAACGGCGCCGAGCTGCGTTCCGTAGGAGTAGCCGACGTAGGAGACCTTCTTCTCCCCCAACGCTCCGCGGATGACGTCCATGTCGCGGGCGGTGTTCATGGTCGAGACGAACCGGCGCATCTCGCCGCCGCCGCGCTCGCAGTTGGCCTCCACGGCGCGGGCGTAGTCCGACCACCGCGAGAGCTGCGCATCCGTTGGGCGCGTGGGAAATTCCTGGTCCGAGGACGTCGAGATGCACCGCAGCTGCGTGGAACGGCCCACGCCGCGCGGGTCCATGCCGATGACGTCGTAGATCTTCAGGACCTCGGTCTGCGCGTTGAACCAGTGCACGGCGCCGAGACCGGAACCGCCCGGCCCGCCGGGGTTGGTCAGCAGCACGCCTCTGCGGCGCGCGGGATCCGTCGCCTTCTTGCGCGAGATGGCGATTTCCAGGTTGCCGTTGCCGGGGTTCTTGTAGTCCATCGGCACGATCACCGTGGCGCACTCGACCCCCGTCGAAGGCGACACCCAGCCCGCCGGGCACTCGGCCCACGCCACGGTCTGCGTGTAGTACTCGTCCAACGGGCCAGGCGCCGCCTGGGCCGTTCCCACCAGGGACATGAACAGCGGGGCGGCCAAAGCCGCCGCGCCCCAACGCTTCCTCACCGCGTACCCCTCCCGGTCATCGATCAGCGACAGACGCTTCCGCAGTCGCCGACCCGATCGACACCCCCGAAGGTCGGGTGAAATTCACCTCACCTCGCACACCTCGTACGTCAGTTCCAGACCGTTGAGCACCCCCTTCGCGACGGCCTGGACGCGGTTCAACCAGCGGTAGCGGTCGTCGCCGGTTTCGAAGAGAGGGGCCGCGAACAGCGGGGCACCGGAGCCATTCGAGACGTCAACCCGTCCTGAGTAGTGCAGGAACACGAACGCGTCGTCGTGCGTGCGCAGCACCGAGCGCACGTCGAGGGTCGCGGTGCCGTCCGGGCCGATGGTCAGCCAGTCGGCGGACGAGGTGCCGTGCATGACGCCGCGCAGGCGTTCGCCGACGAACTCCCCCGACGCGACCTCGTAGATCAACCGGTCGCCCACGGGCGTTTTCGGGAGCCGGTAAGGCTTTCGCAGCTGGGCAGTCATGGTGCCGAGAGGCACGAGCTCCATCATGGGCAGAAGCTAGGCGCCACCCGCCGCGCGGGCAACGACCACCGCTTATCCGCCGTGGAACCCCAGCAGAAGGCGTGCGGATGGGGTAGGAACGAGGTATGGATCCGGTCAAGGCGTTGAAGCAGGTGGCCTTCCACCTCGAACGGGCAGGCGAGCCGACCTACCGCGTCCAGGCGTTCCGCAACGCGGCCGCCGTCCTCGCCGACCTCGACCCGGCCGAGGTCGAGAAGCGGGCGAAGCTCGGCACGCTCACCGACCTGAAGGGCGTCGGGAAGGCGACGGCGGGTGTCGTCCTGGACGCGCTCGCGAACCGCGAACCCGGCTACCTCGCGAAGCTGCGGCACGTCGACCTCAGCGGCGGCGAGGAACTGCGCGCGAAGCTCAAAGGCGACTGCCACGTCCACTCCGACTGGTCCGACGGCGGCAGCCCGATGAGGGACATGGCGGAGGCGGCACGCGACCTCGGCCACGAGTACATGGTGCTCACCGACCACTCCCCGCGCCTCACCGTCGCGAATGGACTGTCCCGCGAACGCCTGGAGAAGCAGCTCAACGTCGTCGCCGAGCTGAACGTGGAACTGGCACCGTTCCTGATCCTGACCGGCATCGAGGTCGACATCCTCGACGACGGCTCTGTCGACCAGGACGAGGACCTGCTGGCCCGGCTCGACGTCGTGGTCGCGAGCGTCCACTCGAAACTGAAGATGCCCAAGGCCGAGATGACGGAACGGATGCTGACCGCGGTGGCGAACCCGCACGTCGACATCCTCGGCCACTGCACGGGCCGCCTGGTCGTCGGCAAGGGTCGCCCCGAGTCGCAGTTCGACGCCGAGCGCGTCTTCGAGGCCTGTGCCGAGCACGGCACGGCGGTGGAGATCAACTCACGGCCGGAGCGGCTCGACCCGCCGCGCAGGCTGCTGTCGCTCGCCGTCGACGCCGGCTGCACGTTCTCGATCGACAGCGACGCGCACGCGCCCGGCCAGCTGGACTGGCTGAACTACGGCTGCGCGCGGGCGGAGGAGTGCGGTGTCCCGGCGGATCGCGTGATCAACACCCGGCCCGCATCTCGGCTGCTGTCCGGGTGAGGTGCTCGTACCAGGAGACCAGCGGACCGGTGTCGGCCAGAGCGCGGGTCAGCGCGACCTCACACAGGTCCCTGACCGGCCGCGGATCCCACTGCGCCAGCAGGTCGTCCAACGACCCCAGCGTGCCGAGCGCGTAGACCTCCAGCCCCGCGCAGATCGGCACGACCGTCCCGTCCCGCTTCACCACCAGCGGATCGACCCGCACGAACGCCGCGGGATCCGTCCGCAGCAGCGCGGCGGACGTGACGTCGAACTGGACCTCCACGGCGTCCTCCTCCGCGACCCGGTTCAGCTCCACGGCCGCGTGGACGAGGTCGACGCGATCGACACCGTGCGGACGCACACGCACCTTGCGCGCGCCCTCCCCCACCGCCTCGGTGGCCAGGTCCCGCAGCCTCAGCACGGTGCTCGGGACGAGGTCGATCAACACCGTCACCCGGTGACCGTCGGCGGCGCACTCACCCACTTCGTCCAGCCCGACCACGAGCTCGGCTCCCGGCACGACGGTGAGCCAGCGAGGGTCGTGGACCTCGACTCCCATGCCTTCTAGGAGCATCCATTCGACGAGGAAATACCTCCACGGCGATTCCACCCCTGAGGGGGATTTCCCAGCCGTTCACCGAACAGCTGCCAAACGATCACCGCGTGAAGCGCTTCTGGCCCCTACCCTTCGCGACGGTCCATGTCCGCCAACAAGGAAGTGCGCTGGCATGTCACGTCGCAGGGCTCCATTAGCCGTGCTCTCCACGGTCGTCGTCACGGCGGCCACCCTCACCGCCTCCACGACGGCTCAAGCAGCCACCACCACGTTCACCCCCACCGCCGACACCTACGTCGACAGCGCCGCCACCGGCACGAACTACGGGACGTCCGGCCAGCTCGGCATCGACAACTCGTCGACCAAGCGGACGTTCCTCAAGTTCACCGTGTCGAACATCAGCGGCGCGGTCAGCAACGCCAAGCTGCGCATCCACACCGACGACGTCTCGGACGCGCAGAGCCCGAACGGCGGCACGTTCCGATCCATGACCAACGTCAGCTGGACCGAGACCGGCGTCACCTGGAACAACCAGCCCTCCATCGACGGCGCCACGCTCGGCTCCCTCGGGGCGGTCGTGCGCAACGCCTGGTACGAGGTCGACGTGACCAGCTACGTCACGGGCAACGGCACGTTCAGCATCGGCGTCACGTCCAGCAACTCGGACGGCGCCGACTACGACTCGCGGGAGAGCGGTTCGACCACCGCGCCGCAGCTCGTGGTCACCAGTGGCACCACCGAGCCGCCCGGTGACCCGGTGTTCGTCGGCGCGGGCGACATCGCCGACTCGGGTTCCGGCGACACCGCCACGGCCGCGTTGCTGGACAACATCCCCGGCACGGTCTGGACGACGGGCGACAACGTCTACCCGGACGGCACCGCGTCGCAGTTCAGCACCTACTACGAACCCACGTGGGGCCGGCACAAAGCACGTACGCGGCCGTCACCGGGCAACCACGACTATCACACCAGTGGCGCCACGGGGTACTACAACTACTTCGGGGCGCAGGCCGGTCCGTCGGGGCGGGGTTACTACTCCTACGACCTCGGCAACTGGCACATCGTGTCGCTGAACTCCAACATCAGCATGTCCGCGGGCAGCGCGCAGGAGCAGTGGCTGCGACAGGACCTCGCGGCGAGCACGAAGCCGTGCACCGCGGCGTACTGGCACCACCCGCTGTTCACCAGCGGCGCCAACCACGCGCCTTCCACCGCCACCAAGCCGCTGTTCCAGGCGCTGTACGACTACAACGCAGATGTGGTGCTCTTCGGGCACAACCACCAGTACGAACGGTTCGCCCCGCAGAACCCCAACGGCGCGTTGGACAACGCACGCGGCATCCGCACGTTCGTCGCGGGCATGGGCGGTGCCGGCGCCTACGGGTTCGGCACGATCAAGCCGAACAGCGAGGCCCGCAACACCGGCACCCGCGGCGTGCTGAAGCTGACGTTGCACAGCAACAGCTTCGACTGGCAGTTCGTGCCCGAGGCGGGCAAGACCTACACCGACAGCGGCACGACCAACTGTCACTGACGGGCTGCTGGAGGCCGACGTGTACCTGTCCACAATCGACAAACCCAAGACAGCGAACTGGAAAGGGCTGAGCGGCAACGTCTTCGCGCTCGGCACGGTCAGCCTGATCACCGACGTGTCGTCGGAGATGGTGGCCGCGATCCTGCCGCTGTACCTGGTGATCGGCCTCCAGCTCAGCCCGGCCGCGTACGGGCTGATCGACGGCGTCTACACCGGCGCCACCACGCTCCTGCGGCTCGCCGGCGGCTACCTGGCCGACCGGACGAACCGGCGCAAGGCGGTCGCGGGCTTCGGCTACGGCCTCTCCGCCGCGGCCAAGCTCGGACTGCTCGCCGCGGGCAACTCCCTGACCGCACTGGGTTTCGTGATCACCGCGGACCGTGCAGGCAAGGGTCTGCGCACGGCACCACGGGACGCGCTGATCACTCTCTCGACGCCGAGCGGTGACCTCGGGCGGGCGTTCGGCGTGCACCGGGCGATGGACGGCATCGGCGCGTTCGCCGGACCTCTCGTGGCGATGGCCGTCCTCGCGGCCTCGGCGCAGTCGTTCGACGCCGTGTTCGTCACGAGCTTCTGCATCGCCGCGTTCGGCGTGCTGGTCCTCGCGCTCTACGTGCGCGATCGTCCGGAACCCGTGGAGCGCAAGGAACCTCTGAAGCTCGCGCTCCTCAAGGACCCGGCCGTCCGCAGGATCGTGCTGGCCGCGTCACTGCTCGGCCTGGTCACCGTCGGCGACGGGTTCGTGTACCTGTTGCTGCAGAAGCGGGAAGGGCTGGCGTTCGGCTGGTTCCCGCTGCTCGCCGTCGGCACGAGCCTGGTCTACCTGCTGCTCGCCGCACCGCTGGGCGCGCTCGCCGACCGGATCGGCAGGCTCAAGGTCATGCTGGGCGGTTACGTCGCTCTGACCGCCGTGTACCTGCTGCTCCACGGCCCGCTCGGCGGCTGGCCGCTCCTGGTCACCGTTGTCCTGCTCTACGGCGTCTTCTACGCCGCCACGGACGGCGTGCTGATGGCGCTCGCCGGCCCGATCCTGCCGGAACGCCTGCGCACCACCGGCATCGCGCTGATCCAGAGCGGACAGGCGCTCGCCTACCTCGGTTCCTCGGTGCTGTTCGGCCTCGCCTGGCAGTTCTGGAGCCCGGAAGCAGCCACCAGGACCGCCGCCGTCGCGGTCGTCCTCGCCCTGATCACCACCGCCGCACTGCTGGGACGCCGCCGCTCATGAAGAACCGCCTGCTGGTCACGCTCATCGCCGCCGTGCTGCTCGGCGGTGTCGCCGTCGGCTACACAGTGCTGTCCGGCACCCCGCCGCAGGAAGCCGCGCACTCCGTCCCGGCCACCGGCGGCCCGAGGCTCGTGGTGCTCAGCAACGGCAAGCTCTCCACCGTGTCCCGCACCGACCCCGCCGGATCGCGCGAGGTCACCGAACAACGCTGCGACCGCGTCTACTCCGCCGCGGGCACGATCTCCTGCCTGCGCCCGGTCGGCGCGTTGAAGGCGGGCGAACTGGCCGTGCTGAACAGCGATCTCAAGGAGCTGAAGACGGTTCCGCTGACCGGGTTCCCCAACCGCACGCGGGTGTCGGCGAGCGGCCGGATGGTGGCGTGGACGTTGTTCGTCGACGGGCACTCCTACGCCGCCAACGGTTTCTCGACGAGCACGGGCATCCTCGACACCAAGACCGGCACGCTGGTGCAGTCGCTGGAGGAGTTCACCGTCGAGGGCATGCCGCAACGGCCGGTCGACACGAACTTCTGGGGCGTCACGTTCACCGCCGACGACAACCGCTTCTACGCCACCATGTCCACCGGCGGCCACCGCTACCTCCTCGAAGGCGACTTCGCGGCCCGCAAGGTCCGCCCGCTGACGGACGCGGACAACGTCGAGTGCCCGTCGCTGTCCCCGGACGGCACCCGCATCGCCTACAAGAAGGCGGTCGACGGCGACCCGCAGAAGGGCTGGCGCGTCTCCGTCCTCGACCTGGCCACGCGCAGGATCACCGAGCTCGCCGAGACCCGCAGCGTCGACGACCAACCGGCCTGGATCGACGACAGGACCGTCGCGTACGGCCTCCAGCGCGACGACGGCCTCAACGACGTGTGGTCCGTGCCCGCCGACGGCACCGGCACGCCCGCGATCCTGGTTCCCGAGGCCAGTTCCCCAGCGCCCGTCAACTGAATCTTTTTGGCGCGAAAAGCACGTTCGGGCCGATAGATGGCCCGAACGTGCTTTTCGCGCCAAACAGCGGGGCTAGACGGGGAGGGGGCGCATCCGGTCTGGCATGTGTGCGCGCAGGGTGTCGTGCAGCGCGGACACGTCATCGGCGTCCAGGACGACGGACCCCGTGGCGCAGGCCAGCACCGCCTCACCGGTGCGTTGGTCAGGCACGTACCGCAGTGCCACATCGGGCACCGAGCACGACTCGGCCTGACGAATCGCGGTCAGCAGCTCCGACACCCGCTCGTACCCCAGCCGCGCGCTCCAGCGCAGCGCGGCCGGGGGCCGGACGAATAACCGGAGGCCTCCGGCGGCTCGGCGAACCTCGACGCACGACAACACCGCTCAACCTCCTACACCAGCTTCACCAGCGAGACTAGCCAGAAAGGGCGGGTGACAGGATCGCCTGTCACCCGTTCGGTTCACTGATAACAGGGCTTCTCGAACTTGAAATCTTTTGCCGTCTGGCCGGTGAAGAACTCCTCTACCAGCGTCACTCCGGTCGGAGCGGCGTCGTCCGGGCGGTAGATGAGCGTCTGACGGAACAGTGCGTCCTGGGGCGAAGCGGAGAAATTACCTGCACCCGAAGGAAGCATGCCTTCGTAGTCCACGGAGTTGAGCTGACGCACCGCGGCGAGCAGTCCGGCACGCGTCAGGTCCTTGTTCGCGGCCGCCTTCTCCAGCGCGGCCTTCAGCGGGTACGCCCACACCCACCCGGCGGTGTAACCGTCGTTCGGGGTGACGCCGGGCAGCGCCGCCCGCATCGCGGTGTGACCGACGGTCTCGGTCGCCCACGCCTTCCACGGCGCCGACTGCAGGTACAGGGCCTTGATCGCGGGCGCGGCCGGCGACTTCAGCAGACCGGGGTTCCACGTCGGCGAGGTGCCGATGAACTTGCCCTTGTACCCGCGGGCGGCGGCCTGACCGATGATCACGGCGGCATCGGTCGGGCCGGTGGTCAGCACGACGAGGTCGGGCTTCTTCGACACCACGGCGTCGATCGCGCCGCCCTGGTTGTCCTGGCCGCTCTGCGTGGTCACGTTCTCGAACGTCAGCCCGCGCTTCTCCGCGGCGATCTTCGCACCGGCCGCCGCGTCGTCGCCGTAGTCACCGGCGAGGTGCACGGCCATCACGGACTTCACGCTCAGCTTGTCGACGGCGTAGTCGACCGTGTTCATCGACTCGACGCAGTAGTTCGCGCCGGACTCCAGCACGACCTCCTCGAAGCCCCACAACGACGTCCAGGACGCGGGCACCGACACCATCTGGGTGTTCTCGAGGTCCGGCAGGATCGCCGCGGTCGTGGGAGAGCCCAACGTCTGCGTGAGCGCCAGGATGTTGCCCTTGATCTCCTGGTAGACCTGGTTGTGGATCTGCGGGTTGTACTTGTTGTCCTTGACGTACTTGGTGACGTCGACCTCGTAGCCGCCGATGCCGCCCTTGTCGTTGACGCGCTTCCAGAACGCCTTCTGCGCGTCCGTGATCGGCACGGCCAGCGTCTTGAACGGGCCCTCGGTGAGGTCCGAGATCGTGCCCAGGTAGATGCAGCCCTTGGACTTGTCGACGGCGTTGGGACACGCCTCCTTCGTCACGCCGACGTCGACCTTGATGCCACCGGCGCCCTCCTGCGGCGCGGCGCCGTCCCCGCCACGGCATGCCGCGAGAGCGAGCGCCCCCACGAATATGACAGCCAATCTCTTACCAGACATCGGAATCTCTCCTCAGTACGAGAACGGCCAGGTGCGCCAGTAGTTGCGGACGCGGACCCAGATGCCGAACAACCCGCGTGGCTCGACGATGAGGAACACGATGATGAGCACGCCGTAGAGCACGGCCTCGACCTGGAAGACCGTGACCGCGCCGGTCGCGTCACCACTGATGAACGGCAGCACCGCGGGCAGTTCCCTGGTGATGCGTGGCAGCAACGTGATGAAGAGCGCGCCCATGATCGCGCCCGAAATGGTGCCCGCGCCGCCGATGAGCACCATCGCGATGTACTGCACTGACAACAGGAGGCTGAACGAGCCGGGGTCGAAGAACCCGTTGATCACGAACAGCAAAGCGCCCGCGACACCCGCGTAGAACGAGGACACCGCGAACGCCAGGACCTTGTACTTCGTCAGGTCCACGCCGATCACCGACGCGGCCAGGTCGCGGTCGCGCACCGCGGCGAACGCCCGCCCGACCCGCGAACGCACCAGGTTCCGCGCCAGCACCCCGAAGATCACCAGCAGCACGAACATGACCAGGTACAGCTGTTGTGCCGCGGTGAACACGGCGTTGTCCCTGTCCAGCCGCACGCCGAACAGCTCGGGGATCGCCGCCGGCCGCCCGACACCGGGTCCGCCCGTCAGCGACGTCCACTCCCGGAACACGTGCTCTCCCAGGAAGACCAGCCCCAGCGTCACGATCGCGAGGTACAGCCCCCGCAACCGCACTGCCACCGGCGCCACCAGCACGCCGAAGAACGCGGCCACCAACCCCGAGGCCAGCAGCCAGATCGGCAGCGACGTGATGCCGAACCCGATCACCCGTCCGGTCTCGGAACCGCTCAAAGCCGCACCGGTGTACGCGCCGATCGCGAGGAAGAACGCGTGGCCCAGCGACACCTGGCCCGCGTAGCCAGTGACGATGTTCAGCCCGATCGCGCCGATCGCCGCCACGAACCCGGTCGCGAGCAGCTGCAGCAGGTCGTCCGTGATGAGGAACGGCACCAGCAGGGCGAGCACGACGAGACCCAGCGACCACGCGCGTTTCGGACGCGTGTTCAGGAACGCCATGTCCTGCGCGTAGGAGGTGTACAGCTCAGGACGACCCTTCACAGCCGCTCCACCTCCCTCTTGCCGAACAACCCATACGGTCTGACGAGCAACACCAGCAGCATCAACGCGTACGGCGCGACGAGCGCGAAGTTCGGCCCGAGCCACGGCGCGAAGTCGCCCTGGTACGTCCCGAAGAGCGACTCGACGATCCCCACCGCGAGCCCGCCGACGACCGCGCCGCCCAACGACTCCAGCCCGCCGAGGATGATCGCGGGCAACGCCTTCAGCGCCACGATCCACAGCTGCTGGTCGACGCCGGCGCCGGTCGCCACGAACACCCCGGCCAGCGCGGCGAGCCCGCCCGCCAACGCCCACGACAGCGCGAACACCGACCCGACCGAGATCCCTTGCGCCAGCGCGACTTCCTGGTCGTAGGCGACCGCACGCATCGCGAGCCCGATGCGCGAATACCGGAAGAAGGCGAACAACGCGACGGTGACGACCGCGGTGGTCCCGATCATCACCAGGTACCGCTGCTGCACCTCCGCGCCCAGGAAGTTCATCGTCGTGAGGCCCCACGGGTCGCCGACCTGGCGCACGTCCAGGCCGATGAACGCGTTCGTCACGACCCTGACCACGACGTCCACGCCGATGGTGATGATCGCGACGACGAACACCGGTTTGCCGACCATCGGCCGCAGCACCGTGCGTTCGACGCCCAGCGCCAGCACGGCGATGATCGCCGCCGCCAGCACGACCGCGCCGAAGAACGACACCTGCGGCGCGAGGTACGAGACCAGCACCGCGCCCGCCAGCATGAAGGCGGGCTGCGCGAAGCTGATCACCTGCGTCGACTTGTAGATGATCACGAAGCCCAAAGCGAGCAGCGAATAGATGGACCCGGTGCCGAGGCCGCGGATCAACGACTGAAGAAACTCATCCATGCCGTGTTCCCCCGGCTCCGCCGTACATCGACTCCACGAGGTCGCCGAACATCTTGCCCAGCGCAGATCTCTTCACCTTCTGCGTCGCGGTCAGCTCGCCGTCCTCGTGGTCGAGCTCCTTGGGGAACATCCGGAACTTCTTGATCTGCTCGACCGAGGCGAAGCGTGAGTTCACCTCGTTCACGATCGACTGCACCAGCTCCAGAACCTCCGGCTTCTCCGACAGGTCCCGGTAGGTGGTGTACGGGAGTTTGCGTTGCTGGGCCCAGTGGCCGACCGTCTCGTACTCGATGCCGATCAACGCCACCAGGTACGCCCGCTGGTCGCCGACCACCACGGCTTCCTTGATGTACGGGGAGGTCTTGAGCGCGTTCTCCAGCTCGGACGGCGCGATGTTCTTGCCGCCCGCGGTGATGATGATGTCCTTCATCCGGTCGGTGATCTTCACGTGCGTCTCGTCGACCCACTCGCCGACGTCGCCGGTGTGCAGCCAGCCGTCGGTGACCACACGGGAAGTGGCGTCGGGATCACGCCAGTAGCCCGCGAACGTGCCGCCGTGCCGGGTGAGGATCTCGCCGGTCTCGGCGTCGATCCGCAGCTCGATGCCGGGCTGCGGCTCGCCGACGGTGCCGACCTTGACCCGTCCCGGCCGGTTTCCCGTTGCCACGGCGGTGTTCTCGGTCATGCCGTAGACCTCGTGCATCGGCACCCCGATGCCCATGAAGAACTTCAGCACGTCCGGGGCGATCGGCGCGGCGCCGGACGCGGCGTACCGGACGTACCGCATGCCGATGCGGGCCTTCAGCGCGCGGAAGCAGAACAGCCAGCCCAGCGCGTAGATCAGCCGGCTCTTCCCGGTGTGCTTCCCGCCGGTCCGCACGAGCGTTTCGCCGATGCCGTCCGCTCTGCGCAACCAGAACCGGGTGACGGAACGTTTGAGCCAGGAAGCCGACGACACGCCGATCGTGACGCCCGCCAGCACCTTCTCCCAGATGCGCGGCACGCCGAACAGGATCGTCGGCTGCACCTCGCGCAGGTTCGCCTGCACGGTCTCGATCGACTCGGCGAAGTGCACCTGCACACCGCTCGCCGCGCTGAACCACGTCGTGAAGATGCGTTCGGCGACGTGGCAGAGCGGCAGGTACGACAGCGTGACATCGGTGGAGGACGGCGGTGGCGAAGTGAAACCGCCGCCCTCCACCAGCACGTGGACGGCGAACTCGACGTTCGCCACGGTGAGCATCGCGCCCTTGGGCGGCCCGGTGGTACCGGACGTGTAGATCAACGTCATCACGTCGTCCGGCTCGGTCTGCGCCATGCGTTCGGCGAGCTCGTCGCCGTGCTCGTCCCGGTACCGCGCGCCGAGTGCCAGGAAGTCGTCCCAGGCGAGCAGCTTCGGGTTGTCGTAGCGGCCCTTGATGCCGCGCGGTTCGAGGTACACGATCCGTTCGAGGTCGGGTGTGTCCTCCAGCACCGCCAGCGCTTTGTCGACCTGTTCCTGGTCCTCCGCGATGAGGATCCTGGCCCCGGAGTGCGACAGGAGGTACGCGACCTCGGACGGCGGGTTCGTCGGGTAGAGCCCGACCGTGATGCCGCGCGCGGCGACGACACCGAGGTCGGCGTAGAGCCACTCGCGCCGGTTCTCCGAGTGGATCGCCACCCGGTCGCCCGGCTGCACGCCGAGGGCGAGCAGCGCGTCGCCGACGAGTTCGACGTTCGCCCAGTACTGCGCCCACGAGACTTCCTGCCAGATGCCGAAGTCTTTGGCGCGCAACGCGATCTGACCCGGTGTCCGAGCCGCCCTGTCCCTCACTCGAGTCGCCACGGTCGTCGTCATGACGCCACGCTCCGGTGCTGCTCGCCGAGGTACGCGCGGATGACGTCGGGGTCCTCCTGGACCTCGGCCGGAGTACCCGTGCGGATCGGGCGGCCGAAGTCCATCACCATCACGCGGTCGGCCAGGTCCATCACGAGGCCCATGTCGTGCTCCACCATGATCATGGGGATGTTCAGCTCCTCGCGGACGTCGAGGATGAACCGGGCCATGTCCTCGGTCTCCTCGACGTTCATGCCCGCGACGGGCTCGTCGAGCAGGAGCAACCGGGGTTCCATCGCGAGCGCCCTGCCCAGCTCGACGCGCTTCTGCACGCCGTACGGCAGCAGCCCGACCGGGAACCGGCGCCACTGCTCCAGCTCCAGGAAGTCGATCACGTCCTCGACGGCCGACCGGTTCTTCAGCTCCTCGCTGCGCGCCCTGCCGAACCAGAAGAACGCCGACAACGCTCCGTAGTTCATGTGGTTGTGGCGGCCGAGCATGAGGTTGTCGACGACGGTGAGGTGGGAGAACAGCTCGATGTTCTGGAACGTCCGGGCCATGCCCAGGGCGGCGATGCGGTGCGGCCGCATGCCGATGAGGTCCTTTCCCCCGAACCGCACGGTGCCCCGCTGCGGCCGGTAGACGCCGCTCAGGACGTTGAAGATGGAGGTCTTGCCGGCGCCGTTCGGGCCGATGACGGCGAACAGCTCACCGTCGCCGACCTCGAACGACACCCCGTCGACGGCCACCACGCCGTCGAACGCGAGCCGCACGTCGGTGACCTGCAGCACGCTCATGACAGCCACCGCTTCCTGCGCTTGTAGTGCTTGACCGCACGGAACGAGGAGGTGCCGAGACCGAGGTAGAACTCGCGGATGTCGTCGTCGGCCAGGAGCGCCGCGGCCGACTTGTCCATGACGACCTTGCCGGTCTCCAGCACGTACCCGTGGTCGGCGATGGAGAGCGCCATGCTGGCGTTCTGCTCGACCAGCAGGACCGTGGTGCCCTGTTCGTTGATCTTCACGACGAGGTCGCGGATCTGCTGCACGAGCAGCGGCGCGAGGCCGAGGCTGGGCTCGTCGAGCAGCAGGTAGGAAGGCTCGGACATCAAAGCCCGACCGATCGAGAGCATCTGCTGCTCGCCGCCGGACAGGTAGCCGGCGCTCTGTCTTCGCCGTTCCAGCAGCCGCGGGAACAGCTCGTAGCAGCGGTCGAGGTTGTGCTTGAGGGTTCTGGGTCTCGCGTGGCCACCGACCTTGAGGTTCTCCTCGACGGTGAGCTCGGCGAGGATCCTGCGACCTTCGAGCGCCTGCTTGATGCCCCGGTCCGCGATTTTCGCCGGTGACAGACGGTGAATCGGTTCACCGTCGAGCGTGATTGAGCCTTTGGTGACCTTGCCGTCGTGCACGTCGAGCAGCCCGCTGAACGCTCTCATCAGCGTCGTCTTCCCGGCGCCGTTGGCACCGAGAAGGGCGACGACCTGGCCTTTGGGCACCCTGAGGCTCACGCCGCGGAGCACCAGCATCACGTCGTCGTAGACAACCTCAAGGTTGTTCGCCTCGAGCACCGGCGCCTCCTAGGGCTTCGATGCCGATCAGTATGACGTGGATCACAGCCGGTTTGACCACTGTGGGCGATTTCGTGATGCGCAGATCGCAAGTGGTTCACCACTCTCCGTGACCGTCCGGTGTGGACAGGTAGGCGATGTGTAACAGCGCGTGACACGGGTACTCACCCCCTGAACGACTAGTGAAAGAGGAGGAGGTTTCGTGACCACCATTGAGAAGTCGGTGGACGTCCACGTGCCTGTGAGCACGGCCTACAACCAGTGGACCCAGTTCGAATCCTTCCCGGCGTTCATGGACGGCGTCGAGAAGATCGACCAGCTCACGCCGACTCGGACCCACTGGACCACGAAGATCGGCGGGGTCGTCCGGGAGTTCGACGCGGAGATCACCGAGCAGCACCCGGACGAGCGCGTCGCGTGGACCACGGTCGACGGACCGCCGCAGGGTGGCGTGGTCACCTTCCACCGGCTCGACAACGACACGACGCGGGTTCACCTCCAGATGGAGTACGACCCGGAGACCTTCACCGAGAAGGCAGGCGCCGCCCTGGGCGTCGTCGGCCACCGGGTCGAGGGCGACCTGAAGCGGTTCAAGGAGTTCATCGAGAACCGCGGCACCGAGACCGGCGCGTGGCGCGGCGACGTGACGCCGCCGCCCCAGGTCTGATCGCGGTGCGCCTTGACGCCAGACCAGCACGCGGCGTTCGAGGAACTCGCGGGCACCTGCCGTGACTCGCCGCGCTACTACGCGCTGCGAGACCGGCTGGTGCGCGAGTACCTCCCGCTCGCCCGGCACATCGCCCGCCGCTTCAGCGAACGCGGCGAGCCCATGGAAGACCTCGCTCAGGTGGCAGCGGTCGGACTGATCAACGCCATCGACAGGTTCGACGTGAGCAGGCAGACGGACTTCCTGTCCTACGCCGTGCCCACGATCACCGGCGAGGTGCGGCGTCACTTCCGTGACCAGTGCTGGGCGGTGCGCGTGCCCCGCAGGTTGAAAGAGCTGTGTGACTCCATCGACGGCGCGACCGCCGAACTGTCGCACAAGACCGGGCGGTCTCCCACTCCCTCCGAGATCGCCCGGCACCTGGGGGTGTCGCTGACCGACGTCTACGAGGGCCTGCGCGTGGAGAAGAACGTCTCGTTCGCTTCACTCGACGCGCTGGAGAGCTCGACGGTCGACGACCCCGCGCTGGAGGGAGTCGAGATCCACGAGGCCCTGCAACCGATGTTGCGGGGCCTGCCCCGGCGCGAGCGGACCATCGTGGTCCTGAGGTTCTTCGGCCGGCTGACCCAGACGGAGATCGCCCGCCGAGTCGGGATCTCCCAGATGCACGTGTCGCGCCTGCTGACCAAGTCGCTGGAGCAGCTGCGGCACGACCTGCTGGCGGAGGAGTGAAATGAGCGAGCGCGAATGTCCGGTCTTCGCGATACTGGCGGCATGAACCGGTTGCGGTGGCCCCAGAAGCTGGCGATCAGCACTGGCGCCCTGCTCGCGCTCTGGGGAGTGGCCGGTTTCTTCGTGACGGGCTTTTCCTCCTTCGCCGGTGAAGCCGACACCTCGGTTCTGCTGCTGAGGGTCAACCCGCTGCAGAACACCATCCACCTCGTGTTCGGTGCCGCGCTGATCGTCGCGGCTCCCCGGCTGAAGGCGCTGAGCGGAACCGCGCTGCTGGTGGCGGTGCTGTTCCTCGTGCTGTTCGGCCTGGGGCTCGCCCGGTACGACGACCAGGTCGTCAACTTCCTCAACGTGAACCCCGGCAGCAACGCGCTGCACATGTTCGCCGGCTTCGCCTCTCTGGCGGCGGCCCAGGGTGCCGCGTGGTGCCGGCAGTGCGACCGGGCGGCGGCGCTCAGGACGACCTGAGCAGCCTGCTCACCGCGCGTTCCGGATCGCCGTTCCCGATGACCTCACCGCTCTCGAACGCCTCGACCAGGCGCGGGTCGACGTAGGACTTCCGCGCCACGGCGGGCGTGTTGCCCAGGTGTTCCGCGACCTCCTTCATGACCGCGCTGACCGCTCGTTTGGACGGCTTGCCGCGTTCCTTCAAGGTGTCGGCGAACGCCTGGGCGGCACGGACCGTCGCGTGCCAGGTGCGGAGGTCCTTCACGCTGAACTCGTCGCCGACCAGTTCGCGGAACCGTTCGTTGATGTCGTCGGCGGTGAGGTCGAAGACCCGGCAGTCAGGGGTCTGGTCCTTCAGCAGTGAACGGACGGCGCGTGCGAGCTGAGCGTCGGTGATCTCCTCGTCGACCTCGACGCCGTGCTTCGCGGGAAAGCGGAACCGCACGCGGTCCCCGCGCACGCTGAGGTGTTCACAAAGGAGGGTCGCGACGCCGTGGGTGCCGTTGTCCTCCGCGTACTGCTCGTGGCCGACGCGGAAGACGCCGAGGTCGAGCATGCGCAGCGCGATGGCGAGCAACCGCTTGCGGCCACGGGACTTCATGTCCTTCTCGATCTGCTCGCGGAACTTCCGCAGGCGCGGCGCGAGCCTCAGCACGCGGTCGAACTTCTCCGCGTCCCGGTCGGTCCGCCACTTCTCGTGGTAGAGGTACTGGCGGCGGCCCGCGTCGTCGTAGCCGAGGGCCTGGATGTGGCCGTTCGGGTGCGGCGAGATCCACACGTCCCGCCACGCCGGCGGGATGACCAGCGCTTTCACCCGTGCGACGTCCTCGGCGCCCAGGCGCCGGCCGGTCGCGTCGAGGTAGCGGAACCCGCTGCCGTGGCGGCGGCGGGTCCAGCCCGGCCGGGCCGGGTCGCTGCGGCGCAGTCTCATTCGGGCACCTCGTGGTTGATCAGCACGAGACGCGGGTACCCGCTCGCCGATGAATCACTACACGGTCGGTGTGGAACAAGAGTTCCTTCTCGTGGATCCCGAGTCGCGGCGGCCGGTAGCGCTGGCACCCCGAGTCAGGGAGATTTCTCGCGCGCCCGGTGACCTCGACGTCCAGGGCGAGCTGACGCCGTTCCAGATCGAGATCGCGACCGGCGTCACGCACTCCTTCGAAGAGCTGGACGAGCAGGTGCGCGCCGCCAGGAGGGTGCTGGTCGAGGCCGCCGACGCCGCGGGGTGCCGGCTCGTCGCCACGGGCATGCCACCGATCGGCAAGGCAGGTCCTCCTCCGGGCACGGACGACCCCAGATATCACCAGATCGAGTACTCCCACCGAAGACTCGTCATCGGGCAAGGTGCTTGCGGGCTGCACGTGCACGTGGGCGTCGAGGACAAGGCCGAGGCGCTGCGGGCGTCGAACAAGCTGCGGGCCTGGCTGCCGACGCTGCTCGCGCTGAGCGCGAACTCCCCCGTCTACGAGGGAGAGGACACCGGGTACGCGAGCTGGCGGTCGATGGTGTGGTCGCGCTGGCCGGTGAGCGGGCCGCCGCCGGAGTGGGACGGTCCCGAGCACTACGACCGGACCGTCGACTCGATCATCTCGACGCAGGCGTTGCTGGACAGGGCGATGGTGTACTGGGACGTCCGCCCGTCGGCGAACCACCCGACGGTCGAGGTGCGCGTCGCGGACATTCCGCAACTGGCAACGGAAGTGGTCGTTCTCGCCGAACTGATCCGAGCCCTCGTCGTGTCGGAACCCTCCGAACAGCGGGTGGACGACTCCGTGCTGCGAGCGGCATATTGGCGGGCGTCGCGCGACGGGGTCGACGGACTGGCCGCCGATCCACACACCGGAAAACTCTCCCCCGCGTTCGACCGGGCAGAAGAGCTCGCCGAGCACGTTTCGGTCGCGCTGCGCGATCGCGGCACGCTGTCTACTGTGGAGCGGCAGATCGACTGGTTGCGCCACAACGGCAGCGGTGCCGCTCGGCAACGACGCTGCCCGGACCCCGAGTCCCTTGTGGACATGCTGATCGCCCGAACGCGTGAGGACATCTGATGCGACTCCCCGCTCCCCGCGGCCACATGAGCGCCGCGCTCGTCGCCGCGCTGCGCTCGCAACCGTTGCCACGACCCGCACTGCTCGTCAGCGGCGGGACCAGAGAGACCTGTCTCGACGACGATCTCCAGCTGTCGCTGTGGATCTGCTACGAGCTGCGGATGCGCGGGTTCGACGACGTGCACCCGCAGTGGGAGGACCACCCGGCGCTGGCCCAGTTCCACGCTGCCCTGGAATCGCGCTGGGAGGAAGGGCTGCGGTCGCTGGAGGAGACGACGCAACCGGCGGTCCTTTCGGAGGAAGGGCTCGCGGAGCTGCGCCGGCACCACGCGTTCTGGCAGCCGCGCAGGGAGATGCGTTCGGTGCTGCGCGACATCCAGGGCGACGCGTACGGGGCGCGGTCGGAGCGGACGCACTCGGTGCTGTTCACCGTGACGTTGCGCGACCTCGACGTCTGCGCGAGCGTCGACGAGATGCCCGCGCCCACCCTCGCGCTCGTGAACGCGCTGTCGTTGTTCGGCCTGCACCAGCGTCTGGTGGGCGCTCTGGTCGGATTCCTGTCCGCCGTGGACACGATCGGCGGTGACCCGTTCGCGCAGCTCCTGCCCGTGCAGTGCCCGCCGGAGGACGTCCGCTTCGGCTTCACCGCGTGCCACGAACTGCACGCCCGCCTGACGCAGCACGTCCACGCGAGCCTGCGGGCCGGACGCACCTCGCTGAGGGGTCGCTGGCTGGTCTCGCAGGGCCGCGTTAACGTGGGGTGCTGACCGCACTGAAGGGAGACAGCGTGCCCGACCCCACAGCTCTGGCCTCCGTGGTCGTCGACCGGATCGCACCCGACGTCGTCGTGCTGCACGTGTCCGGAGAGCTCGACACCACGAGCAGCGGCGAGCTGACCACACCGTTGGACAGTCACGTGGTGGAGGCGAACCGGGCGGTAGTCGTCGATCTCGGCGGCGTGAAGTTCCTGGGCTCGGCCGGTCTGGAGGCGCTCGTGCTCGGGCAGCAGCGCGCTGCCGGCACCGGCGTCGAGTTCGTCGTCGTCGCTTCGACCAGAGCGGCGTTGCGCCCGATCGAGGCGACAGGGCTGGACTCGGTGTTCACGATCCTGCGTTCGCTGGACGAGGCGGTGGAGCGCTACTCCTCGTGAGTCACCACGGCAGGGGGCCGTCGGCGTCGAAGTAGCCGCCGGTCGGCCCGTCCTGGCCGATCTGCGCCATCCGCACGACGGACGCGGCGCCCGGCTCGACCGCGTTGATCCGCACGTTCGGGAACGCCTTGGCGTACTGCACCGTGACCATGTTGACCGCTGCGGCGGACACCGACGCCGGTTGGCCGCTGACGTTCACGACGACCGGCGCGGACGACCGCTCCAGCAGCGGCAGGAACGCGTGCAGCACGCGGGCCAGGCAGGCGAGGGTGTCCTCGAACGTCTCCCGCGCGAGGTCGGCGTTGACCAGCACGTCCAGCTCCGCCACTGCCTCTGCCGCCGCGGCCACCGACTCGTCGGACGTGACGTCGAGCTGGACGGGCCGGGTGCCGGCCTCACCGCGCCCCAGGTCACGGCTGCCCAGCCAGACGGTGTGGCCGGCGCGAACCAGTTGACGAGCGGTCTCGAGGCTGAGGCGCTCGTTCGCACCGGTGATCAGCACAGAAGCCATACCTGGAAGCTAGCGCCTGTATCGAAGCCCGCAC
>NZ_JBHRZI010000027.1:355041-416835 GCF_042649515.1 Lentzea rhizosphaerae
CGATAGATGGCCCGAACGTGCTTTTCGCGCCAAAAAATATGTCCGGTAGGCCTGATCGATACAGGCGCTAGTCCTGGCCGATGTCCTCATACCAGAGCTCGGGGCGTTCGGCGATGAACGTCGTCATCAGTTCGATCAGCGAGGGATCGTCGACGATCGTGATGCCGACGCCGTGCTCGGCCAGCCAGTCGTGGCCGCCGTAGAACGTGGTGGCCTCGCCGATCAGCACGTTCGAGATGCCGAACTGGCGGACCAGGCCGCTGCAGTACCAGCACGGCGACAGGGTCGTGACCATGGTCGTGCCGCGGTAGCTGCGCTGGCGACCGGCGTTGCGGAAGGCCGAGGTCTCCGCGTGCATGGAGGCGTCGCCGTCCTGCACGCGGCGGTTGTGGCCCCGGCCCAGCAGGCGGCCGTCGCCGTCGAAGAGCGCCGCGCCGATGGGGATTCCGCCCTCGGCGAGTCCCATCCGCGCCTCTTCGACGGCGACGGCCAGCATGTCTGCGGCAGAGGTCATGCAGGTCAAACTACTTGGTCTTGAACAACTTCACCGTCATCGACGTGCCGCTCTGACGGAGAACCTTCAGGCCGACACCGACCGCCGGCAGCTTCACGCCCGCGTTGGGCTGTTCCGCGTACCAGTACTGCTTGGTGTCGTCGAACGTCGGCTGGGCCGCAGCACCGCGGATGTAGGACGCCTTGCCGTTGACGTGCAACGTGAAGGAGTCCGACTTCTGCAGCCCGAACGGCGCGTCGTAGCCGCCGATCGCAGGAGACCAGCGCTGGCCCTCCAGGTTGTACAGCGGGGCCGGGTTGGCGTCGATCGGCAGGATCAGGCCCTCACCGGGGTGCTCGCTGACGTTGTTGTCGAGGAAGCTCGTGTTCCACAACGACACCAGCAGGCCGTCCTGGTACGGGAAGTGCTCCACGAAGTCCGGCTTGTCCGGGAAGCTGAAGCGGTACGGGCCGGTCTTGTTGTACTTGCCGTACGACTCGTAGGTGCGGTTCGACGCGATGTAGAACTGGTCGAACGCCTTGGTCTCCTTGCCCTCGGTCGTGCGGAAGCCACGGGTGGTCCACACACCGGTGGTCTCGCCGCCGTCGGTCAGCACCGGTGCGCCGTCGGCGGTCACGGTGATCTGGTCGGCGAAGAAGCCCTGCAGCGCAAGGGCACCGTCGGTCCGGTAGGCCAGGCGCAGCTTGGTGTTCTTGCCCGCGTAGGCGTTCAGGTCGACGGTGAGGTCCACCCACTGGCCGCCGGAGGAAGCGCTCAACGCGGGCGCGTCGGCCGAGTCGCGCTGGAACGGTGCCCCGTTCGCGACACCGTCGAGCTGGGTCCAGCTGCCGTCTTCGTTGGACGCTTCGACGTAGAGGTAGTCGTAGTCCACCTCGATGTCGTAGCGGGCCTTCATCGTGAGTGACGCGGACGTCTTGCCGCGCAGGTCGAGCGGGACGGTCATGGAGTTGTCGAGGTCGTTGCCCTTCTCGCTCCACCACATCCTGCTGCCCGCGAACGGCGCGCCGTAGTCGAAGGACTTGGAGATGTCCGGCAGCACGACGACGAGACCCTGGGCCTTGGCGGTGTTGTACTCGTGCGGGCCGAGCTCGAAGACGCGTTCCTGGCCCGCGACCGCGACCTCGTAGTCGAGCCAGCCGAGCTGGAGCTTGTCCCACGCGGAGAACTCGGGTGCGCGCTCGCCGGGCACCTCTCCGGGTCCGGAGGTCCTGCTCTGGCCCATGACCGACCACCAGTTGACGCCGTTCGAGCCGCCGGCGGTGTCGTAGTGGTCCGGCAGGCCGAGGTCGTGGCCGAACTCGTGCGCGAAGACGCTGACGCCGCCGTTCTCGGGCTGCACGGTGTAGTCGCCGACCCAGATGCCGGTGTCACCGATCGGCGCGCCGCCGAGCTTGTTGGTGCCGGGGCCGGTCGCGTAGTTCTTGAACGCGTAACCGCGGTGGCTCCAGAGCGCGTCCTCGCCCTGCCACGGGTCGCCGTCGGCCTGGTCGCCACCGGCGTGCACGATCTGGAAGTGGTCGATGTAGCCGTCGGCCTCGTTGAAGTCGCCGTCGGCGTCGTAGTCGTAGCGGTCCCACTGGTCGTACTCCGCGAGCGCCGCCTTGATCTGCTCGGTGGTCTTCCCGGCGGCCTTCTGGTCCGCGACCCACTGCGTGACGGCGTCCTTGATGAGCTCACGCGAGTTGTTGCAGATGTTGTCGCCGCACGGGTAACCGTTGCTGCGGCCGTAGCGGGCCTCGTTGTAGCGGACCTTGACCCAGTCCGTGACGGTGCCGTTGACCGTGTACCTGCCGCTCGACTGCTTGTCGTAGAAGTTCGCGACGGAGTTCGCGTCCTTCTTGCGGGAGAAGTACAGGTCCTGGAAGTACTGCCGGCTGAAGTCCGGCTGCCAGATCGTCGTGTTGTCGACCGCCCGGTTCGGCTCCGGGATCTGGTTGTGCACGGGGCCGTCGAAGCGCTGCGGGCCCGGAGTGTTCGGGTTGGTGTCGCGGTCCGGGTAGTCCGGGTGCCGCTCGTTGCCGAACTCCGCGAGGATCACGAAGATCTTGTCGGTCTTCTCGCGCTTCAGTTCGACGTACTGGTCCTTGTTCTGCTTCTTGCCGACCTTCGCGACGGTGCTGCTGCCGCGCTTCTCCGTCGTCGCCTCACCGGTCAGCACGTCGGCCAGCGCCTGCTGCTTGAGCGCCCGGCGCTTGAGCTCCAGCTCGTGCGGCTGCTCGTCGGACTGCCGCACCTCCTGGGCCTCCGGCTGCTGCGCCGGCACCGCGATGGCCGGTGTGACCAGGCCGGTAGTGAGAAGCGTGAACGTCGCTGCTCCCGCCAATAGTCTTCGCACGGTCGTCCCCTCTCGGAATCCGGAGGGCACGCTACGTAGCTGATCTGCGGCTCAACACGTCCGAAAGTCGGGACTAAAAAGACAAGCCGCGTCTCAGCGCCCTGGCCACTCGGTCACCTTCTCGATGGTGATGGAGCCCGCGGTCACGCTGCTGCTGAAGCCGTCGGCGCGGATCACGTCCATCACCGGCTCGCTGACGACGAGGTCGCCTTCGTCCAGCCCGAGGTCGTCCACTCCCGGCTCGCCGTGGACCTTGAGCCACACCAGGTCCGGCAACACGCCGTCAGGGTTGAAGATGTGGAACTGCTCGTCCGCCGTCACGAGCGCCTCGTCCAGCGCGAAGCCTGTGAAGCCGGCCTCGGTCAGGCGCCGGCCGGTGTCGCGCAGGACCAGGTACACGGGATGGCTCGTCACAACGCAGTCGCCGAGCCAGTCGGCGACCTCGTAGTGCACGCGCGTCACCGTGCCGGTCGTGCGGTCGATCTCGAACTCGTCGCCCCAGCCGCCCGCGACCTCGGGCTCGATCTTGAAGTACGTCACGCGCGCACTGTACGGCTCACCAGACGTGCAGGTACGGGGCTTTGAACCGGGCCGACGTCTCCTCGTCCTCGAAAAGTGGCCCCAAGGCGGCGATGTCGCCGTCGAAGCTGTGCATCCGGTTGACCACGTCCTCACAGGCGTCGCGCACGAACTGACGCAACGACGGCAGTGCTTCCGCATGAGGGACCACAACCACCACCGCACCAGCGGTATCAGCAAGGGCAGCTGGCGGGGGACCTCGCCGTCAACGGGCGGCGCGAAGATCACCCACGGCGTCGAGTGCCGCCACAGCCGGAACGGGTGGTGAAGATCTCGATGTCCTCCAACGCGTCCTCCGCGCAGACACCGAGCTTCTGCAGGTGCGGCACGACCTCGGGCAACACCGAGCCGTCGTTCCTGGCGACGTGTCCCAGACAGGTGACCGCGAGCTGGCCCAGCTGCGGATGCCTGGTGAGGTCGAGCAGAAGTCGTTGCAGCTGCTCGCGTTCCGGATCGTGACGGACGAGGGCGAGCATGGCCCGGGACGCCTCGACGGGGTCGCCCGCTCGGAGCTCGGCGTGCCAGCGCACCACGCACTCGGCGATCACGATCTCGGCCGAGCGTTCGACCAGCTCGGAGAGGTCGCCGGTCGTCGCCGGTGCCCAACCGCCACCCTCAACCCGCACGATCAGCTCGTCGTCCACGACGCCGACCAGCGGGTCACCATCCCCACTCGAACACAACGCCGCCGAGCATCTCGAACTCGCGCATCTGGCTGGCATCGGCGACATGGGCGCGCACGCGATCCAGCAGGCTCACTTCGGCGGCATCGCTTCCACGAACTCCCGGCACCGGCCGATCCAGTCGTCCAGCGCTGAGTCCTCCGACACAGCCGCACCGTCCACAACGACCCAGCCCTTCATCGGCCGCCCGGTGAAGTCGAAGACGCGGGCACCCGGCTGAGCCAGCGCATCAGCCTGAGCCTCGGGCCCCACGCGGGCGATCAGGTCGTCGCCGATCACGCCCACCAGCATGTTCCCGTTCCAGAGGAACGCGATGCCGCCGAACATCTTCTTCGCCGTGATGCCGGGCAGTGCGCCCAGCGCCTCGCCCAGGCGGTGTGCCAAGCCCTCGTCGTACGCCACACGCTGAATACTGTCTCAGCGAGTTGCCAGGCGCCTCTCAGATTCGTGTGGCTTCATGGACATACAGGACATTCGAGGAGGCCATCTTGTTCGGCTTGGTCGGCTTTGTGCTCGGCTGGCTCTTGACGCTGTTCATCCTGGTGATGATCGGGCGGATGATCGTGGACTGGGCTGTCACCTTTCAGGCGCGCGGTGACTGGGTGTGGAAGGTCCGCCGCGTGACGCACGGCGTGACCGAGCCGGTGCTGGCGCCGGTGCGCCGGGTGCTGCCGCCGGTGCGGTTCGGCGGGTTCGGGCTCGATCTGGCGTTCACGGTGGTGTTCATCGCGGCGCTGATCCTGCGTTCGATCGTGTGGTGAGGACGCCGGGGTTCAGCAACCCGGCGGGGTCCAGCGCGGCCTTGGCTCCGGACAGGGCCGCGGCGAAGACGTCCGGACGTTGCCGCGTGTACCAGGGCATGTGGTCGCGGCCGACGGCGTGGTGGTGGGTGATGGTGCCGCCCGCCGCCAGCAACGCCTCCGACACCGCGGCCTTGATCTCGTCCCACTGCGAGATCAGGCTGCCCCACCGGCCCGGCGCGTAGATGCCGTAGTACGGCGCGGGGCCGTCCGGGTAGACGTGGGTGAAGCGGCACGTGACGATGCCGATCCCGCAGACCTCGCGCAACGCCGCGGTCCCGGCCTCCACCACGGCCGCGTGCAGGTCGGCGAACCGGTCCCAGGTGCAGGCCGTCTCGAACGTCTCGGTGATCATCGCGTGCTGGGCCACGGCGTCGCGCTGGTAGGGCATGCGCAGGAACGACTTCCGCCACTGCTGCGCCGCCCCCTCGACGACCTCCCCGTCACCGCACAGCTCCAGCGCCTGCGCCAGCAACCCGTCGACCGGGTGCGCAGCGGACTCGAAGGCCAGCACCAGCACGGCCTGTGACGACCCGGCGTTGAGGAACGCCTCCGCCGGGTCCAGCAGACGGCAGTTCGCCGGGTGCAGACCGGACTGCGCGATCGCCCGGGTCGCCTCCACGGCACGGTCCCAGGACGCGAACCGCACCGACGCGCCCGCGCGGTGCAGCGGCGGTGACTGCAGGCGCATCCACGCCTCGGTGATGACGCCGAGAGTGCCCTCCGAGCCCAGGAAGAGGCGGTCCGGCGACGGTCCCGCGCCCGAGCCGGGCAACCGCCGCGACTCGCTGATCCCCTGTGGCGTCACGACCCTGAGCGACTCGGTCAGGTCGTCGATGTGCGTGTAGAGCGTGGCGTAGTGCCCGCCGGCGCGGGTCGCGAGCCAGCCGCCGAGGGTCGAGAACTCGAACGACTGCGGAAAGTGCCGCAGCGTCAGCCCGTGCTCCTTGAGCTGCGCCTCCAGCGACGGTCCCAGCACGCCCGCCTGGATCCGGGCCGCCCGGCTCGTCGGGTCGACCTCCAGCACCCGGTCGAGGTGCTGCAGATCCAGGGTCACCACCCGGTCCAGCTCGCGCGGCTCGACACCACCGACGACGGAAGTGCCGCCACCGAACGGGATCACGGCGACGTCGTTCGACCCGCACCAGTCGAGCACGTCGACGACGTCCTGCTCGGTGCGCGGACGGGCGACGGCGTCCGGCAGCGGGCCGACGTCCCCGGCGAGGTTGCGGGTGACGTCGCGGTAGGCCTGACCGCGGGCGTGGCTGAGCCGGTCGACCAGATCGGTCGAGTAGATCTCGCCCGGCGGCTGGATCCGCGGGGCGGGCACGTCCAGCGACTTCGGGTCCGGTGGGGCGTGGAACGTCAGGTCCGCGCCCGGCAGCACAGCCCGGACCCGGTCGGCCAGCGCACGGCGTTCCTCGGGGGTGACGGCGTCCTCGACGGTGCCCCAGCCCCACCACGACCTCGTTGTCATGCCGAGCAACATAAGCGAAACGCCGTCGTTCTGGAATGACCTGAGTACAACTACTCGCGCGCCCACGCTCCCCGCAGCGCTACCGTCGGGGCCATGAAGTCCTGGGGGACAGCACTTCTGCTGCTGGTGATGACCGCACTCGGCTGGGCCATGTACGCCGTGACGAGACCCGACGGCACCAGCGCCACCGACGAGAAGGTCCGCCAGGTCGCGGACCGCATCGCCTACCCGGTCGGCGCGGACGGCAACGCCTACGCCCGCTCCGCACTGGTCGGCAACACCGACCCGAAGTACTTCGCGGTCATCGGGATCACGGACAGCCCGGCGAACGACCCGCAAAAGGTCCGCGTGACCCTGCTGTTCCGCGTGTACGACCCCGGCACCTCGGAGGATCCGCCGTCCTTCCGGTTCTGGGAGCAGGAGCCGGTGACCGCCTGCTACCGCGCCGACTTCACCTACTACGGCGTCACGAAGGGCGGCCCCGACCGCATCCGCTGTCCCCAGGACGCCAGGCCGATCACCCCGCCACCCGTCCAGCGCACCGGCGTTCCGGAGTCCTACCTCGAAGCCTTCAGGACGATCCTCTCCGGACTGCCGCCCACCACCACGCCGGACGAGGTGCTCGCCGCGTTGCGCGCGAAGCTCCCGCCGATGCCGGTGGACGAGGTGACCAAGCTGCCGTGGGCCGAGCCGCGCCTCGACGCCGTCGTCGAGAACGGCGCGATCGGCATCGTCGCCGGGGGTGGCGGTTCGTGCCTCACGGGCGTGCGGCTCGCCGACGGAACCGTTGCGGCGTGGTACCCGCCGCGCGTGCAGACCCAGCCCGGCGAGCTCGGCTGTTCCGGTCAGAGCGCGCTCCAGCTGTACGGCGCGCCACCACCGAAGTGATCATCCGGCGCCGAAGCACACGAACCCGACGGCGGCCGCGTAAGCAGCGTCATCGGTGGCCGCCCGCTGCACGGCGGCAAGAGCTTCGGCGGGCGCCATCCCGGTGGCCAGCTTCTGGTGCAGCTCCACCATCACCGGCGCCGTGCCGTCCGTCGGCACCGGCACGACAGGTGCGATCAACGTCCGAGTCCCCAGCCCCAGCAACGCGGCCGTGAACCCCATCAGCTCGTCGCCGGGACGAACCGCGGACTGCCCGGTGTCGCACGCCGACAGCACCACCCGCGTGGGAGGCTGCCGCAACCGCTCGATGTCGTAGACGGTCAACGGCCCGTCAGCCAGCTCCAAAGCCGAGAACAGCGGGTTGTCCACGCGGAACGAGCCGTGCGCGGCGATGTGTGCGAGAGCGGCACCGTCCATTGCGGACGCCACCGCGCTCACGGTCGCCTCCGCGTCGACGAGCACGCGGCCCGGCACGTGTCTGCTGATGGCCTTGATCTCGGCGGGCGCCGCGGCCATGCGCGGTCCGGCGGCGAGCACCGCCTCGCCCGGCGCGTCGGCGACGGAACAGGCGCGCAGCCAGACGGACGCGGACGGGGCGACGGTCACCTGGCGGTCCAGCACCGCCCACGGCAGACCGTTCAACGCGCCCGTCGGCACCACGACCAACGGCCGGCCGTCGACCCGCCCGGCCAGCGGCGCCAGCAAACGTTGCGCCAGAAGCGAAGCGGCGTGTGCGGCGGAAGATCGCGCCACGGCGAGGTTCGGCAGCTGCGGTGGCAACGTCACCAGGCGGTGCAGGGCGAAGCGCAGCAACCGGATCTCGCGGACCACGCCCTCGACCGGCCCCAGGGAGTGCAGAGAAGAGCGACCGCCGGCCAGCACAACCGCCATCAGCACGCCGTCGTACTCGACGAACTCGATCAGCGCGGCACTTCCCAGCGCGGCGAACAGCGACGCAACCGACGGCGGCTTGAACACCGCTCCCCCGCCGGACATCTGCCGCGTGAGGTCGCGGACGCGTTGCTCGGCGCGGACCAGCTTGCCGCGCAGCGCACCGGCGGGTTTTCCTGCCAGCACAGCGGATTCCACGTCCGCGGCCACCGCCCGCAACGACGCCAGCGCGTCCTCCAGGCGCGGGTCGTCCGGCGGCGACACGGACTTCATCCGCAGCGCACCCGCTCGCCAACTCTCGGTCCACGACAGCACGCGAGCAGCGTTCCCGGACGCGACGGCGAGCCGCAGCCCTTCCAGCGCGAGGGCCTGGCCCTGCACACCGGTCGACGCCCGCAGCTCGGCCGCACCCAGCGAGACCCGGTACTCGTCCAGCAGCGAGATGCCGCGACGCAGCGCCGACGAGGTGCCGCGGACGTCACCGGAAAGCTTGCGCCGCAACGCCTCCGCGTACCAGCCGCGCACCCGCAGCCCGGCCGGTCCGCGCAGCCTCGCGGCGGCCGCGAGACCGAACTCCTCGAGGGCGCGAGCGCGGTGACCGAGGTCGGCGGCGACCAGACCGGCGTCGATGCGGGCCTCCAGCGCGGGCAGCCGCCAGTCCATCGCGTCCAGTTCCGCGGCGACCCGCGACAGCGCCAGCCGCAACGGCCGGGTGCGGTCGCCGCGCAGCACGGCCGCGTGCAGTTCGAGGTACCGCGCACCGGCCGCCCACAGCAGGCGCTGCTCGCGGCGGAACCGGCGCCGCGCCTCGGCCGCGAAGCCCTGCGCCGCGTCGGGGTCGTCGTCCAGCAGCGCGATCCGGGCGCGGAAGTACAGCGCCTCGGACACGCCCAGCGGGTTCTTCAACGCCTTCAGCTCGGTGATCGCCCGATCGGCCGCGGCCCGTGCCTCGTCCAGCAGCGGCACCGAGACGAGCAGCTCCAGCCGGTTCACCAGCAGCACCGGGCGCATCACGTCGAGCCGGCGGTGGACCTCCTCCGCCTTGTCGAACAACGTCAGCGCGGCGGGCACGTCACCACCGCGGGTCGCCATGATGCCGGCGTTCCAGTGCACGTCGGCGACCCCGAGCTCCTGGCCCAGCTCGCCGAGCAGGGACGCGGCCAGCGAGAAGTCCGCCGACGCCTCACGCATGTTGCCCACGTACGCGCGCACGAGGCCGCGGTTGTTCAGAGCGCGCGCCTCGACCAGTTGGTCGCCGACGCGACGAGCTCCGGCGATGGCGGCGGTGTAGTCGCGCTCCGCGTCGTCGTGGCGGGTCAGGTAGTGGAAGACGACACCGCGTTGCATCAGGGCGGCGACCGCGTCGGCACCGGTCAGCTCCGGCATCGCGTCGTCCAGAGCCTTCAGCGCGGCCCGGTGCTTGCCCGTGTAGACGAGCACCCACGCGAGACTCATCTGCGCCAGAGCGGACAACCGGGGCAACCCGGCGGCGGAGGCGATCCTGATCGACCGGCGCAGGTGCCGCGCCGCGGCGGGGAAGTCGTGCATCTCCCGCAACGCGAGGCCGATCGCGCGTTCGGCGATCGACCATTCCGCCCGATCTTCCGTCGTGCGGAGCACCGCGCGGGCCATCTCCACGGCCGCACGCGGGTTGCGCTGCCTGGCCTCCAGCGCGTCCTCCGCAGAAAAGTCGGTCACGGCATCACTTTATCGGCTGTGGTAGCTTGATCAAGCTCGGTCGGGGTGCCCGTCAACGCTGCTTTAGTGAGGCCGTGGTGTCGAAAACGCCAGAAAGCGCGGAGCTTTACCAAAGAGCTTTTCTGCAGCTCATCGCCGAGGACAAGAACATCAGCTTCCACGCCGAACGCGGGCGTGAATTCCTTTATCGACCCGGCCAGCTGCTCGTCGCCGTCGAGGATCAACAACGGGTCGTCGAAAAGCTCCGGGAAAACAACATCATCGCGCGACCCGGCGAGGGTTTCGCCGGACTGGCGCGATTGACGTTGCCGAACAACGCGGAGGACATTCCGCGGATTGTTCGCCTGTTGCGCGACCAGCGGAACTGGCCGAACCAGCGGGTGCCGCTGGTCCAGCCGCACCACGTCGTCGTCGGCCACGGCGGCCTCATCATGGGCAACCCGGGCGACCGGCCCTACCCCGCCGAGCCGCTCCCCACGCCCAAGGCGGACGGGAGCCTGCGGGACATCAGGGTCGGCATCATCGACACCGGCATCTCCTCCGGCGCCGACAGCGACCACTCCGACTGGTTCGCCGAGCGCTACGCCAAGGAGGCCGACGACGTCGACCCCGCCTACAGCAGCGGCGACTTCTTCGCGTTGCAGGGCGGCCACGGCACGTTCGTCGCGGGTGTCATCCAGAACGCCGCACCCGGCGTGACCTTCGACCCCGAGGTCGCACTCGACCAGAACGGCTTCGGCGACGAGGAACGGCTCTGCCGCAAGATCACCGAGCTGGGCCAGAAGAAGATCAGCGTGCTCAACCTGTCGCTGGGCTGCTTCACCGAGGACGACGTGGCGTCCGAGCCGCTGCGCCGCACGATCGAGGCACTGCCGGACGACATCGTCGTGGTCGCCTCCGCCGGCAACCAGGGCACGCAGCGGCCGAGCTGGCCCGCCGCGCTGTGCGGGGTCACCGCCGTCGCCGCGGCCGAGCAGAAGCGGGACGGTTCCCTCGCGCCCGCGTTCTACTCGAACTGGGGCCACTGGGTCGACGCGTGCGCGATCGGCAACCGGGCGTCGACGTACCTCAAGGGCGAGTGGCAGCTGCCGGGTGAGGCCTCCGCGACGCCGTTCGCGCTGTGGGCGTACTGGTACGGCACGTCGTTCGCCGCTCCCCTGGTCACCGGACGGATCGCCGCCACGATGGCCGCCGACGGCATCACCGCAGCTCAGGCACGTGACAAACTGTTGAGCGGCGCGGAGTTCGCACCCGGCTACGGAGTTTTTGTCAAATAGTTGTATCTGGGAGGCAACCCCGGCCTCCGCCAGTTGTGACCGCGAGGAGTCGACGTGAGCCCAGCCTCCCCGATCGCCGCGCTCGTGAGCGCGGCGGCCGAGGGCGACCAGTCGGCGTGGAACGAGATCGTGGACCGTTACACGCCCCTGGTGGTGTCGGTGATCTACAAGCACCGGCTGCGCCCGGCGGACGCCGCCGACGTGAACCAGACGCTGTGGCTGCGGCTCGTGGAGCAGATCGGACGCCTGCGGGAGCCGGAGGCGTTGCCGGGCTGGATCATGACGACCACCCGCAACGAGTGCCTGCGCGTGCTGCGCGTGCAGCAGCGGACGCACCTGTACGACCCGTTGTCCGAGTCCGACGCGCTGGAGTCGGAGCAGGTGGACGCGGACGTGGAGGCGGACCTGCTGGCCGTGGAGCGGCGGCAGGCGTTGCGGGACGGGTTCGCGGAGCTCACGGACCAGTGCAAGCGGTTGCTGACCAAGCTGATGACCGATCCGCCGCCGAGCTACCAGGTCGTGAGCGAAGAGCTCGCGATGCCGGTCGGCAGCATCGGCCCGACACGGATCCGGTGCCTGGAGAAGTTGCGGAAAACCCCTGCGCTCTCAGCGTTCCTGGGATCGCCGGCGACGAGAGGAGGTGTGCTGGGTGCGGCACGACTGGGACAGTGACGAGGTACTGCTCGACGCCTTGCGCGACGCGTTGAGCACACCTTCCGAGGAAGTACCGCCGGAGTTCGTCGAGGCCGCGAAGGCCGCGTTCACCTGGCGGAACATCGACGAGGAGCTGCTGCTGATCACGTCGTACGACTCCGTGCTGGACGACACGCTGTTCGCCCGTGCGCGGTCGACGGCGACGGCGCGGCAGCTCGTGTTCGACGCGGACGGCGTGATGCTGCAGGTCGAGGTGTCGGCGGCGGGGATCACCGGCCAGCTGATGCCCGCGTCCGGAGCGGTGACGCTGGTGACCCCGAACGGGGACCACGAAACCGCGGCCGTCGACGAACTGGGGACGTTCGTGATGGGCGTGGCACCGCGTGGACCGGTCAAGTTCCGGTTCACAAACGGTTGCACCGATTGGTTCATCCTCTGAGCACCATTCGAGTGATGGTGCAATTCATTCGTTCGGCCCACATCTGCGGCCAGTAGGGTTGTCGACGCTCAGAATTCGCATCTCGAGAGGTGTGTGCTGCTGTGGTCGATCGAGTCAGCTGGGTTCCTGAAGGCGTGAACGTCGACGTTCCCAGTTCCGCCCGGATCTACGACTACCTGCTGGGCGGCGGACACAACTTCGAAGCGGACCGCGAGACGGCCGAGGCCTTGATCAGGGTGCTGCCGGTGCGGGACATGGCGCGCCGCAACCGCGCCTACCTCCGGCGCGTCGTCCTGGAACTGGCGGGGCTCGGCGTCCGGCAGTTCCTCGACCTCGGGTCGGGCATTCCTACGGTCGGCAACGTGCACGAGGTGGCGCACGAGGTCGCGCCGGACTCGAAGGTCGTGTACGTCGACTTCGAACCTGTCGCGATCACGCACGCCGAGCTGATGCTGGCCGACGAGCCGAACGTGACGGCGGTGCTGGCCGACCTGCGCGAGCCGGAGAAGGTCGTGGCGCAGGCCAGGGAGGTCCTCGACTTCTCGCAGCCGATCGGGCTTCTCGTCGTGGGAGTCCTTCAGTTCATCCCGGATTCGGACGATCCATGGGGTGTGCTGTCCCGATACGCGGATTCGCTCTCGTCCGGTTCGTACCTGGCGCTGTCGCACTTCACCGCCGACAGCATGCCCGCGGCCATGGCGGCCGGCAAGGAGATCTTCGCGCGCACTGCGGAGCCGATCACCCCGCGCACGCGCGCCCAGGTGACGGACATGCTGGCGGGCCTGGAGATCGTGGAGCCCGGCATCGTGTTCACGCCCGAGTGGCGGCCGGAGACGCCAGAGGACGTCGGCACGGACCCGTCGAAGGCCAACATCTACGCCGCGGTCGGCCGCAAACCCTGATGGCCACCTCGCCCCTCGCACAGCGGTGGGCGGCCGTTCTGATCGAGAGCGCGTACTCGCCGATGTCGCGGCGGAAGCTGACGCAGCACCTCGAGGAACACGCCGTCCGGCTGCGCGCTGGGCAGGACGCCCACGCCGTCGGGCAGTGGTTGGTGCGCAAGCGTTTCACCGGCCCGGACTCGTTGCGGCGCACGCTGGAGGTGCTGTCAGGCGAGTTCCCGGCCGAGGTGCTCGGCGGGCTGGCGTCGGGCTACGTGCGGGCCACGCGCGACCAGTTGTTCACCGAGCAGGAGAAGGTCAAGAACTCGCTGCTGAAGACCGTCGAGGACGCACAGCGCGACCTGCACGACAGCGAGGCCCGGTTCGCCCAGGTCTTCGCGACCACGGCGGTGGGCATCGCGATCTTCGACCTGCAGGGCTCCGTCGTCGAGGCGAACGAGGCCCTGGCGGGCATCCTCGGCCACGAGGAGATGCCCAAGGAGCTGTTCGCCGACGCCGACGCGGTGGCGCTGGCCTCGGCGTGCGCGCGGATGATCGCGTCCTCTGTGGACACAGACCGGCGCGAGTGGGAGCTGACGCGCAACAACGGCGACTCCGTGTGGGCGAACGTCGTGCTGTCCGTGCTGCGCGGGTCGGACGGCCTGCCGAAGTTCCACGTCGCCCTGATCGAGGACGTGACCGAGCAGCGGATGCTCCAGGAGTGGCTGCGGCACCAGTCGCTGACCGACCTGCTGACGGGCCTGCCGAACCGCGCGTCGTTCACCGACAAGCTGGAGTCGGCGCTCGCGACCGGCGAGCCGCACACGCTGGGCTACCTGGACGTGGACAGCCTGACGATCGTCAACGACGGCCTCGGGTACGTGGCGGGCGACGCCGTGCTGGTCGAGGTGGCGCGCCGGCTGCGGCTCGTGCTGCCGGACGCGGTGGTGGCACGGGTCGGCGGCGACGAGTTCGTGGTGCTGATCCGCGGCACACCGGACGTCGCGGCACTGGCGGCGATGATCGACGACGAGCTGTCGGAGCCGGTGTACCTGGAGGGTGCGGGCGTCGCGGTGTCGACGTCGATCGGTTTCGTGCACGCGCAGGGCCCCGGCACGGACCCGACCGCGGTGCTGCGGCGGGCGCACTCGACGTTGCGGCGGGCGGAGAAGGGCGGCAAGAGGCAGTGGGCGATCTACGACCACGAGGCGGACCTGGCCGACCGTGAGAGACTCGCCCGCATCGCGGCGATGCCCGGTGCCTTCGAGAACGGCGAGATCTCCGTGGAGTACTCGCCGGTGTCGTGGGTCTCGGGCTCGACGGCGTTCCTGGAGGCCTCGCTGCGGTGGGGCGCTTCCCGGCACGACGCGGTGGTGGCCTACGCCGACGCGCTGGGCCTGGCGGCTCGCGTCGGGCAGATGGTGCTGACCGATGCCTGCTCCCGCGGCGAGCCGGTGCTGGTGCGGCTGTCCAGGGACCAGTCGCGGCACCCCGACCTGGCAACGCACGTGCGCACCACGTTGCGGGCCGCGGACTTCCCCGCCTCGTCGCTGTTCCTGGCGCTGGACGTGCGCTCGATGCCGGACGGCGAGGAGAACCTGGAGGTCCTGCACGACATGGGCGTCCACGTCCTGCTGCACGAGTTCGGCGGCGGGTTCGGCGGTCTGTCCACTGTGGATCGCAGTCCGGTGTGGGGCGTCCGGCTGGCACGGCCACCGTCGGAACGGCTGGCACGGCAGGGAATGGCGCTGATGGTGCCGCTGCTGCGGTCGGCCGGCGTGCACGTGATCGGCGGGCCGGGCGATCCCGACGAACTCACCGCACTCGGCGTGGACCTGGTGGTGTCGTGAGAGATGAACGGCGCATTTGTTCACCTGAGGTGGACAAATGCGCCGTTCATCGCCAACGCGGAGACCACAGCCGCTCAGCGAGGCTAGGCGGCGTCCTCGAAGGTCGTCGCCTGGACGGTCACCATCGAGCGGAAGTTCGCCTCGACCTCGGCCTTCTCCTTGGCGTTCGGGTTGGGGTTCTTGCACGACGTGCCGGCGCTGGCGCCGGACATCAGGTCGGTGCACAGCCCCGTCCGCCGGTCGGGCAGACCGAGCAGGTGCCCGAACTCGTGGGCCGAGATGCGAACGGTGTCGTGACCCTCGTTGACCGCCTGACGACCCATGACCCACCGGCCACGCCCGAGGCCGGTCACGTAGGCACGGGGCCACTGGTTGTCCACGCTGACGGTCACGTTGGCCGCGCCGGTCACCTTGCGGAACTGCACGTTCACCACGCTGCTGTTCCAGATCTGCGCGCCCTTGTCGATCGCCGCCTGGAACTCACCGGTGTTGCTGGAGTTGTAGGTGACGATGCGGGGCGCAGCTTCCGCGGTGCCGATGAAGCCGGCCGCGAGGGCGACGGCACTGGCTACCACGACGATTTGTTTGCGCAGGGACACAGGAATCTCCTCGCAATGCAGGGTAATTGCTCCCCGACTGTATCGGCGCGGCGTTGGCGCACAAGAAGAGTCAAGTGTCAAAAGCACCGGCGCGGTTCAGTGCGTTCGTAGGTGTTCCCGGTGTCGCGAGGGCGGCGCACGCCTTGCGGCTAGCGGAAACACGACCTACTGGTGGTGTTCTCGCCGACCGGCGCCACGAACAGGTCGCCGCCAGTCGGAGGAATAACTGTTGACGCCCTCCGGATCTGATGGACCGAAGGGCGTCAACGAGTGCAGCGAATCAGGCGAACGAAGGCTGGCGCAGCGCGTGCTCCACCAGCGCGATGAGGATCTGCTTCGTCGACTGCCGGTTCCGCGCGTCGCAAGGAATTATCGGCACCGAAGACGGAATCGTCAGTGCGTCCCGCACCTCCTCGGCCCGGTGGTGCATCAGACCGTCGAAGCAGTTCACCGCGATCACGTACGGCAGGTCGCGGTCCTCGAAGAAGTCGATGGGCGCGAACGCCTCGTCGATCCGCCGCGTGTCGACCAGGACCACGGCACCTATCGCACCGCGGACCAGGTCGTCCCACATGAACCAGAACCGGTGCTGTCCCGGCGTGCCGAACAGGTACAGGATCAGGTCCTTGTCCAGCGACACGCGACCGAAGTCCATGGCCACCGTCGTGGTTACCTTGTCGGGCACCGCGGACAGGTCGTCGACCCCGACCGATGCCTGGGTCATCACGGCCTCGGTGGTCAGCGGGGTGATCTCGGAGACCGAGCCGACGAACGTCGTCTTGCCGACACCGAACCCGCCCGCGACGACGATCTTCGCCGACATCGCGTTCAGGTCGACCCCAGGTGACCCCGGACGACCCGGAGCACCGTTGCTCATGGGAACTTCTCTCTACTCAGGCTCTCATGGAAACGTGCAGCTGGGCACGGATCTCCGGCGTGAGCTGAAGACCGACCCGCTCCACCAGCCGGGTCATCGCGTAACCGATGAGGCCGATGTCGCAGTTGGGTGCGGCGAGCACGGCGAGGCAGGACCCGTCGCTGATGGACATCAGGAAAAGATAGCCCCGTTCCATCTCGACGACGGTCTGTTTCACCTCACCCGCCTCGAAACAGCGCGCCGCGCCGAGGTTCAGCGAGACCAGGCCCGAGGACACGGCGGCGAGCTGTTCGGCGCGGTCGTGCGGCAGGCGGTCCGACGAAGCGAGCAGCAGGCCGTCCGCCGAGACGACGATCGCGTGCGCGACACCGGCGACCCTGCTGACGAAGTCCTCGACCAGCCAGCTGAAGTTGTCCAGTTCCTCAGTCGCGGTGGTCACTGGTGTTCCCTTTCTGCGATCACGGGGATGCCTCCGACGGCAGAGTCGAAGAGCGACTCACGGCCCATCTGGACACCCTTCTGGTACGTGGCGAACCGCTGACGCAACCGGTCCGCGGACCGGCCGGGGATGCTCGCGGTCGCCAGCTGCGGTGCCGGTGACGACGGTTTCGGCAGTGAACCCGGTACCAGGCGCGCCTTGGGGACGCGCTTGGGCAGGCCGTTCTCCGTCGTCTGCGCGGTGTCGCCGGTGCCGAGGGCGCCGGCGGCACGCCAGCCCTCGTCCGCCGTTCCCCAGTCCGACTCGGCGAAGTCGGCGACCGCGCGTGGCACCGCCGTTGGTGCCTCGGTCTTCACGGTGGTCTCCGCCGACCGCTGCCGCTTGGGCAGACCGTTCACGGTGGCGGGTTCTGCGTCTTCTTCCCCGGCGCGTTCCGGCTCCGCTGGCGGAACGTCCTTCGTGGATGGTGCCCTGACCGGTTCGGCGACCGCGGGGGTCTGGAACCACCGCGACAGCGCGTCGGAAGAGATCTCCGGCTCGTCGACGATCGCCGGGAAGATCTCGGTGGCGGGCTCGGCGGGGCGCTCGATGGGCGGCTCGTACGAGTAACCGTCCTCAGCGGACTCCTCGCTCGCCTCGATCCGCGCGGTGAACAGGCCGTCCGCCGACGTCTGCTCGATGCGGTGCCTGCCGGACGGTTCGTCCGCGGTGGCCGGTCCCGGCACGACGACCGGGTGCTCCGGCGTCCACTTGGGCACACCGGCGAGACCCTCGGCGGTCGACTCGGTGGTGGCGGGCGCCGCGACCGGCGGCAGCGGCAGTGCGGGCGCCGCGCCCTTGTGCAGCAACGAGATCGGCAGCACGACCTGGGCGGTGACACCGCCCTCGATGTCGTCGTTGTTCGCGAGCGTCACGCGGATCTCGTGGCGCTTCGCCAGCTGGCCGACCACGTACAGGCCCATCTCGCGGGCGACCGAGACGTCGACCTCCGGCGGCTCCGCGAGCTTCGCGTTGGCCTCCACGACGTCGTTCTCCTGCATGCCGACGCCGCGGTCGTGGATGCGGATCGCGATCTCGCCCTTGCGGGTCTCGATCGTGCGCACGGTGACCTTGGTGGTCGGCTTGGAGAACGCGGTCGCGTTGTCGAGCAGCTCGGCGACGAGGTGCGCGAGGTCGTTGACCACGCGGCCCTGCACCATCATGTCCGGCGTCGGCGCGATCTGGACCCGCGCGTACTTCTCGACCTCGGACACCGCGGCGCCGAGCACCTCGGCGATCGCGACCGGGCGGGTGACGCGGCGGTTGACCGTGGTGCCGGAGAGCACCAGCAGGTTCTCGCTGTTGCGGCGCATCTGCGTCGCGAGGTGGTCGAGCTCGAACAGCGACGCCAGGTGGTCGGGGTCCTGCTCGTTCTGCTCCAGCCGGTCGATCACGCTGATCTGGCGTTCCACCAACGCCTGCGAGCGCCGCGACAGGTTGATGAACATGTCGTTGACGTTCGCGCGCAGGGCCACCTGCTCGACGGCGAGGCGGACGGCTTCGCGCTGCACGAGGTCGAACGCCCGCGCGACCTGACCGACCTCCTCGGTCGTGTGGATCGGCACCGGGACGATCGCCTCTTCCGCGGCCCGTTCCGGCTCGCGGTGCGAACGAATGCGGCGAATCGCTTCCGGCAGCTGGTTGCGGGCGACGTCGAGGGCGCTGCGGCGGAGGATGCGCAGCGGCCGCAGCATCGACTGCGCGACCATCGCCATCAGACCGAACGCGATCAGCAGCGAGATCGCGACCAGTGCGGCGTCACGCCAGGCGGCCCCGCGAGCCTCACCCGCGAGACGCGTGGTCGTCGAGTCGGCCTGGCCCTCCAGGTCGGTCGCGACCTCGCGAACCAGGTTCGCGGTGTCCTGACCGATCTTGAGCACCTCGGCGTCCGTGATGGACACCGGCTTGTCATCGGCGTCCTGCGCGAGCGCGAGCTTGATCAGGCGGTTGCGACCGTCCACCGACGAACCGGACACGACGTCCTGGAACTTCTGCCGGTTCTGCGGCGAGGCCACGTCGTCGAACTCGTTGAAGGCCGCGTCGAGCCGGGACTGCGCGGCCCGCAGGTCGTCCGCGGCACCGGGCGCGAAGCCCTTGCGCAGCGCGGTGGACGTCAGGATCGAGTTCTGCTGGCCGATCTGCTCCTGCGCGGTGTACAGCGCCTGCGCGGCGGCGGCCAGCGGCACGATCTGCGGCTCGCTCAGGCTGGAGATCGCGGCGCGGTGCACCTGGCCGAGCGAGGCGATGATCTGGTTGTACGCACCGACCACGGCGATGTCGGGGTACTTCGTGCTCATCAACGTGACGCGCAGGCTCGCCAGACCGTCGAGCGACTGCAGCGATTTCGTGAACGCTTCCTGCAGCGACCCTCGCAGGGTCGTGTTCGTCGCACCGGAATCCCGGTACCTGCCCAGTTCCGTGTCGGTGGCGCCGGTGCGGGCGGCGTGCTCGGGGCACGCGTTCTGCCTTCCGGCGGCAACACACTGCACGGCCCAGTCGCGCTCGACCTGGAGCGCGTTCTCCACCTTCGCAGCCTGGTGGCTCACGGCAAGTTCTCGCTGGACGGTGCCGAACAGCTCCACGTCGTCGAGCTGAGTGTTCAGGCGCAGGCCCGCGAGAGTCGCGGTGCTCAGAGCCGGAACTAGCAACACCACCGCGAGCTTGCTCCGCAACCGCCAGTTGCGTAGGCGGAACCGGTCGATGCCTCGCTGGTCCTCACGACCGCGCACCGTCAACACTCCCCGCCCCGTTTAATAGCAGCAAACCTGGTGGATCTTGGAGTAAAACACCCGGTTCTCATACCGCCGTTTGGACGACAAAACAGCTGGTTCGAGAATCAACAACTTTGTAGTGGGCGGCTAAACGGCCCCAAAGCGATAATTCATCTGGACGAAACGACGAGCGCGGGTGATCGCGATCACGACCCGATCACAGTCACCCGCGCTGTTCGTCAACTTCCGGAGGGCTGGACGAGCATCGGCTTGACGTCGAGGTCCTTGTCCAGCAGCTGGTACTGCCGCATCAGCTGCACGACGCGCTGCAGGCGGGTCGCGTCGAGCGTGGTCGGGAAGGCACCGAAGTGGACGAGACCTGCGGTTTCCTTGTCGACCTTGGCGTACTCGACGAGCAGCGGCTCGACCGTGGGACGGTCGGCGGCAGCGGCCTGGCCCTTGGCGATCGCGCGCTGGAAGGCGGCCACCGTCTTGGGGTTGTTCTTGGCGAACTCACCACTGGTCGCGTAGCCGGCGATCGGGATGTTGTCCGTCGGACCGGACGCCGCGTCGAGGATCTTGATCTGACCGGCGGCGCGCTGGGCGCGGGTGATGAACGGCTCGACCATGAAGGCCGCGTCAACGGTCTTGTTCTGGACCGCCGCCTGCATGTCCGGGAACGGCATCTCCTTGAACGTCACCGACTTCGGGTCGACGTTGGCCGCCTCGAGGGTCGCCTTGGCGGTCAGCTCGGCGATGTTCTTGAACGTGTTGATCGCGATGGTCTTGCCCGCCAGGTCCTTGGCGCTCTTGATCGCGGAGTCACCGGCGGCCAAGATCAGGAACATGTCGGGTTTCGCCTGGTAGCCATCGGCGATGAGCTTGATGCCGTCGACCGCCTTCGCCGCGTCCTTCGACTGGGCGGCGAAGAACGAGACCCAGTTGCCGAACGTCATGTCCAGCTCTTTGTTGATCAGGCCGGGGATCGCCTGAGCACCACCCTGGATCGTCTTGAGCTCGACCTCGAGCCCCTCTTCCTTGAAAAAGCCCTGCTTGATCGCCACGTGGACCGAGGCCACGTCGAGGATCGGCAGAACCCCCAGGGTGATCTTCGCCTTCTCGACCGGGCCGTTGTTGGTGGCGGGAGCCGGCGTTTCCTTGCCGCCGAGCAGTCCACAACTCGCCACGGTGGCGAGCAGCGTGGCAAGGGCGATGCCACGGACGGCCATACGGCGGACTCTTCGAGTCATCGGGAGCACTCTCCTGTCGGAGCGGTGTCGTCGTTGCGGGGAAAAGTCGCGACGGTCAACCACTCAGAGTAGTGATACTGCTCCAAAAGACCCCAGTTGACCGACACTAGCAGGTTCCAGTCCACTACCTGCGGTGAGCATCTAAGCACAGCAGGTCTAGGGCTAGGAGAACCCAGTTGAAGCGCGCTGTGACCGTCGTCGGCGCTGGGCCGGCCGGTCTGACCTTGGCAAACCTGATCCAGCAGTCAGGTATCGAGTGTGTCGTCCTCGAAAAAGCTAGTCGCACCCATGTGGAAACTCGGCCACGAGCGGGAGTCCTGGAGCACCGCTCCGTAACCATGCTCGACTCACTCGGCCTGGCGGATCGTTTGCTGATGGAAGCAGACCGTCACGGAACGTGTGAATTCCGCGTGAGCGGCCGAGCGTTCCAGGTCGAGTACAGCGACCTCTACGGAGGCCGCCACCACTACGTCTACCCGCAGCAGGAAGTGGTCAAGGACCTCATCGCGGCATTCGTGGACGCGGGCGGTGACATCCGGTTCTCGGTCAGCGACGTGGAGTTGCGGGACATCACCTCGTCGACGCCGTCCGTGGCCTGGACCAGCGCAGACGGCATACGTGAAAAGGTTTCATGTGACTTCGTGGCAGGTTGTGACGGCTTTCACGGAGTCTGCCGTCCGTCCATTCCCGACGGCGTGTTGTCGGAATTCACGCATCACCACGGCATCGAATGGCTCACCATTCTCGCGGAAGCACCGCCGTCGACTAAAGCCACCATTTACGCGCTGCACGAGGACGGTTTCGCCGGACACATGTTGCGGTCGCCCACCATTTCCCGCTTCTACTTGCAGGTGCCGGTGGGAACCAAAGCTTCGGATTGGTCCGACGAACAGGTCTGGGAAGCACTGCACAAACGTTTCGCGCTGCACGACTCCCCTTGGACGCTGACCGAGGGGAAGATCATCGAAAAGCGCGTGCTCGACATGCGCAGCCACGTGGTGGAACCGATGTCGTACGGCCGGCTGTACCTGCTGGGTGACGCAGCCCACATCATCACCCCGGTCGGCGCCAAGGGCATGAACCTCGCGCTGAACGACGCCGCGACGTTCGGACGTGCACTGATGGACTTCTACGCCACCGGGTCCGAGACCGGTCTCAAGACCTACTCGGAGGACTGCCTGCGCCGGGTCTGGCGGGCACAGGAATTTTCACAGTGGATGGTGAACATGATCCACACGGACGTGAGCTCCCCCTTCTTCGGACGGTTGGCCCAGGCGCGGCTGGAGCACCTGGCCGAGTCGCCTGCCTACCGCGCGACCTTCGCCGAGAACTACGTCGGTCCCTAATGGGTGACGCAAGCCCCTAGGGAGTTCGCTTCGCCGCGCACTAGGGCTCTCACCCGATGCCGGGGGATGTCGATCTTGACTACGGTCGGTCCGACATCCCCCGAACACATCACAGGAGTGCGAGTTTCATGATCCAGCAGGGCACTGAGCAGGCAACGCCGCAGGTCACGCAGCCGACCACCCCGCAGGCCGCGCCCCAGCCTGCTGCTCCCGCACCCCAGCAGGCCGCCCCGCAGGAGTCCCAGCCGGCCACGCTGCACGACTTCACCCTCGACCTGCTGACCGACCCGGCCGCCCGCGAGGCGTTCCAGCTCGACCCCGAGGGCGTCCTGCACTCGTGCGGCCTGAGCGACATCACCCCGGCCGACGTCCAGGAGATCCTGCCGCTGGTGCTCGACGCCGCGTCCGTCGCGCACGTCGACGCCGTCGGCCAGGTCCTCGGCACGGCCGGCGACCTGGGTGTCGTCGACCAGCTCACGGCCATCGCGGGCAACGCCGCGGGCGTCACCTCGATCGCGGACGCCGTGGCCCTTCCGTCCGTGGTCGACGACTTCTCCGGCCTCGGCGACGTGTCGAACACCCTCGACTCGACCGTGCTGGGCACCGGCGCCCTCTCGTCCGTGACGGGCCTGGTCCACGGCACCGACGTCCTCTCCACCGCGACCGGTCTGGTGCAGGGCACCGGCGCCGTCGACACCGTCACCGGCCTGGTCAGCGGCACGGGCGCCGTCTCCACGGTGAACGGTCTGGTCAGCGGCACGGGCGCCGTCGACACCGCGACCGGCCTGGTGCACGGCACCGACGCCGTCAACACGGTGACGGGCCTCGTCCACGGCACCGACGCCGTCGACACGGTGACCGGCCTGGTCAACGGCACCGACGTGGTCAACACGGTGACCGGCGTCGCCGACGTCCACAACGTGTCCGACGTGCTGGTCAAGGACCTCGACGTCGACACCCTGGTCAAGGACGTCGCCGACACCGACACCCTCGTCAAGGACGTCGTGGACACCGACGTCCTGGTCAAGGACACCGTCGACGTGACCCACAACGCCGTCCACAACGTCGGCCAGGTCGGCGACGTCCACAGCGACCTCGGCCAGGTCGTCGGCGACGTCAAGATCGGTGACATCGACGTCCTCGACCACGTCGGCAACGGCAACGTCCTGGACGTTCTGCACCACTGAGCCACACCCCTTCACCAGCCCCGGGCCGTGCCAGGTCCGGGGCTGGTGTGCGTTCGGGCAGGTTTTCGGGTGAATCCCCGCTCCCCTAACGGGTGACCAGAGCCCCCTAGGGATCTCGTTTCGTCACGATCTGGGGCCAACTCCCGATGCCGGGGGAAGCCGTTCATCCATACGGTTCAACCCAACACCTCCGATCCACCTACAGGAGCTCGAGTTCCATGGCCACCCAGATCACGCTGCACGCCTTCACCCTCACCCTGCTGGGCGACCTGGACGCCCGCGCCGAGTTCCAGGCCGACCCCGAGGGCTGCCTGGAGGCCGCCGGCCTGGGCGACATCTCGGTGGCCGAGGTCCACGAGATCCTGCCGCTGGTGCTCGACACCGCGTCCGTCGTGAACGTCGACGCGCTCGACAAGGTCCTCGTCGAGGCGGGCGACCTCACCGCCGCCGACAGCCTCAAGCTCGTCACGGGCCACGTCGAGGGCGTCACGGGGGTAGGTGACCTCGGCGCCACCCCCTCCGCGATCACCGCGCTGGTCACGGACTTCGGCGGTGTCGGCGACGTGTCGCACAGCCTCGACACCGCCGTTCTGACGGCCGGTGACGTCGTCTCGGACGTCTCCGGCCACAGCGCCGCCGCCGTCACGGAGGTGGCCGGCGTCGCGGACGTGCACGGCGTCTCAGAGGTGCTGGTGAAGGACATCGCCACCGACGTCGTCGTCAAGGAGGTCTCGGACTCCGACGTGGTGGTCAAGCACGCCATCGACTCCGTGGACGTCGACGTGAAGGACGTCGCGGACCTGAGCCACAACGTGGTGCACGACGTCGCGCAGGTCGGCGACGTGCACCACGAGATCGGTCAGGTCGTCGGTGACATCAACGTGGGCGACATCCACGTGCTCGACGGCGGTGTCGGCAACAACAACGACGTCGACATCCACTTCTGACCTGTTCGCGGGGGGACAGGCAGCGGGCGCCTGCGGCTCTGCCCCCGAGCCGGGGCGCCCGCTTCTCCCCTCCGCGTTTCACAAGGCTTTCGTCAGGCGGGGTCGTAGAGCGCGGCCAGTCCCCGCTGCATCGCCTCACGGACGCGCCGCAGGTCCACCGGCGACCCGCGCTCCCCGCGTTCGCCGACAGTGCGCCACACGTCCGCGGGCGCGACCCCGACGGGCAGGTCCAGGTACCAGGCGAAGCCGCGCGGTCGTGGCGGCGCACCGGCCTCCACGAGGTAGGAGTTGACGAACATGTCGACGACGTCCTGGTCCGGATGCATCGGCGCGGGCGTGCGCACGACGCGGCGCGGGCCGGCGACCCACGCCAGGAGGAGCTGATAGCCGTTGTCGGGCAAGGCGAGCAGCCGCCTGCCCTCCAGCAGCACGACCCCGTCCGACACCTCGACGGGTTCCGCGTCGACGACGAGGAACAGGTTCCAGCCACTCACTGGAGTCAGGACGAGACGGTCTCGCTGAGGGACTCGCGCTCGGCCTCTGCCCACTTCTCCACGTCCATCGAGGGCTTGCCGACGTTGAGCAGCCGCGCCACCTTCGACCGCAGCGCCACGAACCCCTCGTCGGTCCGCGTCGTCACCTGGTCGCGCTCGGCGGGCAACGGCACCTCCAGATCGGCCACCAGACGCGCGGGAGAGCCGCTCAGGACCAGGATCCGGTCGCCCAGGTACACCGACTCGTCGATGTCGTGCGTGACCACGAGAACGGTCGTGTCGTGCTCACGACGCACACGCAGCAACAGGTCCTCCAGCTCGAACCGGGTCTGCGCGTCCACCGAGGCGAACGGCTCGTCCATCAACAACAACGAAGGCCGGTACGCCAGAGCGCGCGCGATCGCCACACGCTGCTGCATGCCGCCGGAGAGCTGCCATGGCCGCTTGCGCGCAGCCCCTGACAAACCGACCCACTCCAGCGCCTCAGCAGCGCGGACGCGGCGTTCGGCACGTGGCAGGGAGCGCAGCGGGAACTCCACGTTGCCCTGCACCGTGAGCCACGGGAACAGCGAGCGCGAGTAGTCCTGGAAGACCACGGCGAGGTGCGAGCCCTTCAGGGACACGTCACCGCGGGAGGGTTCGATCAGTCCGGAGATCGTGCGCAGCAATGTGGACTTGCCGCAGCCCGACGGGCCCACCACGCACACCAGCTCGCCGGCGCGCACGGTGAACGACAGGCCGCCGATGGCCTCGTAGTCGCCGTAGGTGTGGCCCAGGTCGGCCACCTCAAGCATGTTGCTCATCCCGACTCCTCGGTTGCCACGCCAACGCTCTGCGTTCCACCGCCAGAAGTGCGGTGTTGAGTCCGTAGCCGAGCACGCCCAGAAGGACGATCCCGGCCCACATGCGCGTGTAGTCGAACTCGCGCTGTGCCTGCATGAGTTGCGAGCCGATGCCGTTGTCCGTGCCCACGAGCTCGGAGATGACCATCAGCACCAGTGAGAGCGAGAGAGAGACCCGCAGCCCGGCGAAGATCTTCGGCGAGGCCGCGGGCAGCACGACGCCGAGAACCCACTGCCAGCGCGGGATCCGGAAGACCGCGGAAGTGTCCACTTTGGTCACGTCGACCGAGCGGGCACCGTCCACGCTGTTCAGCAGCACCGGCCAGATGACGCCGAAGACGATCGTGGCGAGCTGCATCGACGTGCCCGCCTTGAACAGCAACAGGAACACCGGCACCAGCGCCGGCGGGGGGATCGAGCGCAGGAACACCAGCAACGGACCCGCGTACTCCATCGCCCGGTCCGAGCGGCCCAGCAGCAGTCCCAGCGAGACGCCGAGCACCGAAGCGATCACCCAGCCGGACAGCAACCGCACGACCGACGGCACGACGTGGCCGGTGAAGTTCTCCGGTTCGAGGACCCACCAGTCCCACGCAGCCGACACGATCTTCGAAGGCGGTGGGAAGAACGGGTCGTCGGCGAACCAGCCGAGCAACTGCCAAATGACGACGAGACCGGCGAACACGGTCCACCGTTGAAGGAACTTGGTCACCAGGCCACCCAACGCCGGCGGACGCGCTCGAGACCGTTGTTGAGCAGGACGCCGATCGCGCCCGCGACCACGGTGCCGACCAGCACCTGGTCCATCCGTCCAGGCCCGCTGCGGGCCTCCATGATGAAGTAGCCGAGGCCGATCTGACTGCCCGCCATGAGCTCGACGCTCACCATCACGATCAACGCCGTCGTGGCCGCGAGCCGGATTCCGGTGAGGACGAACGGCAGCGCGCTGGGCAGGGCCACCAGGAACAGCACACCGAGCCGTCCGGTGCCGAAAACCCTTGCCGTGTCAACGAGCAGGGGGTCCAGTTCGTCCAGGGCGTAGATGGTGTTGAAGAGGATCGGCCACAGTGCTGCGTACACGGCGAGCGTGATCTTGGTTTCCGGTCCGAAGCCGAGCATCACCAGCGCGAGCGGAATCAGTGCCACAGAAGGGATCGGGCGCAGGAACTCGACCACCGCGCGCGTCGCGTGCCGGACGGCGGGGACGCTGCCGAGCACGAGTCCACTCGGCACCGCGATCGCGATGGCGATCACGATGGCGATCAGCAGTGCCAGCACCGTTGCCACGACATGACCGATGAACTCGGGTGAGGTCAGTTGCGTGACCAGCTCACCGAACACGACGGACGGTGGTGGAAGCGCGTGTGCGGGTATGAGAGGGGAGCGTCCTAAGAGCTCCCACAGCACGAGAAACCCGGCGATGCCGAGAAGTCCCCTTGTGAACGCACGCACTCGGTCACCCTAGAGAGTGGATCTCGCGTTCACAATGCGTGCTTGCACAACTGCGCGTTGTTTCCCACACATCGCGGCGGTTCAGCAGACGTCCACGCGCTCCACTTCGCCGAAGCTCTTCACCCATTCGGAGTCCGTGAGCCGCGCGCCGTCTTTTTCACACATCCTCTTGATGATGCGGGCGCTGTCGAGGACGTACGGCAGCAGCTCGGGTGCCTGGCTCCCGCTGCGCACGAGGAAGTCGTCGTGCTGGGGCCGGTACACCGCCCGCGTCGAGTTGCCGTGACCGACGACGTACACGAGCCGGTCGGAGGGACGGCCGCTCGTGTAGAGCCGCTGCACCTCGAAGACGTTGTCGCGCACGACGGCCACGCGGTCGTCGGAAGCGAACGTGACACGGGCCCCGGACCGCAACGTCGTCTCGAGGCGAGCACGCAGCAACGGCGCCTCGCCGGGAACCCGCTGCCACACGTCGACGACCGACTCGGGCGAGCGCTCGACCGCGAGCCACCTGCCGTCGGCACTGTAGGTGATGCCGCGCACGTAGCCGTGCTGGACCAGCGACAGCGCGCTGCGCTCGACGGTGCCGCCGATGCGCCAGAACTCGATCGTCGTGACGCCGGACGCCCTGTCCCAGACCGCGGTGGCGAGCTCGCGGCCGTCCTGGCTGAGCGAGACGGTCTCGGGGTTGTGCACCGGCATCGGCAGCTCACGAGGGTGCCGCGGGTCGCTGAGGTCGAACAGCTCGGCGTGCTCGGACTCGTCCGGCGTCGGCAGCCCGGCGTCCACCGCCGCACCGACCTTGCCGACGATCCGCGCCCCGTCCGGGCTGAGGTCGAGCGTCCGGAACCGGTTGGGCAACGGCGCGAGGTAGGTGATGTCCTTCGCGTCGTCGACGGCCCAGAGGTGCTCCTGGCCGGCGTTGTCTCTCGTCACGGCGCGGCGGTCGGAGAGCTTCACGACCCGGTGGCGGTCGGCGAACCTCTTGCCGGGCTCGGCGCGGTCCTCGTCGATGCTCCACATCCGGTCGGTGCCGTCCTGGTCGGTCACTGCGGCAATCTCCCCGCGCGGGGCCACCACGACGTCCGCGTCGTCCCCCGGCGTGCCGGTGAAGGGGATGCCGCGCGTCATCGCGTTCGCGAGCCGCAGCACCTTCTCGGCCTCCGCCGACGGGTAGACCTTGTAGCCGACCAGCGCGTACTTGTCCGCGTACGGCCGGCGCTGCTCCATCAGCGCCTCGGACTCGGAGATCGCCTTGCCGCCGAGCTCCCTGTCGTTCAACGCGCTGATCTTGCGTTCGTTGGAGAGCGCGTAGACGACGGTGCCGGGCACCAGCGCGATCAGCACGGCCATCACCGCGATCAACGCCGTCGAGCGGCGCGTCTCGCGCTTGGTGCTCATGGCGACGAAGCTGCGTTCCTGTGCCGTCAGGAACGCGCCGAGCTCCTTGGCCTTGCGCAGCCGCGCGCCCCGGTAGAGCGCCTGCGGGTCGCGGTCGCTCGCTTCCCACAGCTCCATCGCCGTGACGAGCTGCTGGTGGGTGCTGAGGTTGTCGCGCTCCTCGTCGATCCACGTGGCGAGCTCCGGCCAGCGCAGCACCGCGTCGTGGGTGAGCTCGACGCCGTCCTCGATGAGCGTGACCAGCCTGGCCTTGGCGAGCAGGTCGAGCAGCTGGCCGTCCGTGTCGAGTCTGCGGCTGCCGCGGTGCACGATTCCGTTGCGCTGCACCGAGATCAGCCGCAGGAAGACCTGTCTGGCGGCTCTGCGGTCGTTCTCGCCGAGGGTGTCGAAGAAGGACTGCGCGGCCTGGGCGGCGACGTGCTCGAGGCCGCCGGACTCCTCGAACCCGGCGAGCGACAGCGTCATGCCGCGCTTGCGCCGCCACGTCTCCACGAGCGCCAGCTGCACCAGCGGCAACGCGTGCTGGTTCGCGGCGTCGGCGACCAGTCGCGCGATGACGGCGGTCTCGACCGTGGCGCCGATCCTGGCGGCGGGCTCGGTGATCGCGCGGCGCAGCTCGTCCGCGCTCATCGGCTCGACGGTGATCTCGGTGCCGCGCAGGCCCTTGTCGTGGCAGCGCCGCCGGTGGTCCGCACGGACCGCGAGCACGACACGGGGGCAGCGGGTGATCGCGGCGATGAAGTCGTCCGCTTCGAGGGCCTGCTCGACGTCGTCGACGAGGAGGACGAGGTCCGGGCGGTGCTGGCGGATCCTCAGCCGGAGGTGGTCGGGGTCCTGCCGGAACTCCTCGGCGAGCTGGTCCGCCGTCGTGTTCTCGAAGATCCCGGCGAGCGCCTCGGCCAGTGCTTCGAGTGGTTTCGCCCCGGGAGTGACCACCACGGCGTCGTCGAGGGCGGGCAGGAGACCGGCCTGCAGCAGGGACGTCCTGCCGGACCCGGACGCGCCGCAGACGAGGGTGAGCTGCTTCGCCTTGACCGACTCGACGACCTGCTCGACGAGGCACTCACGTCCGAAGAAGCTCTTCGCGTCGTGCTCGGTGAACGCGGCGGCCCCTGGGTACGGTGCGTTAGGCTGCAATGGCAGAGTGTGCTCGGCCGCGAGCTCACGCCAGCGCTTGGTCCACGGTGCGGGGTCGGCCTCGCAGGCCTTGACGAACGCCAGGGTCAGCGCCAGCGACGGCAGCTTCCGGCCACCGGCCGCGTCGGACAACGCGGTCGGCGAGTAGTTCGCCCGCCGAGCCAGTTCGCGGTAGCTCGGTTTGCCTGCCTGGTCACGCAGTCTGCGCAGGTCACCGGCGAACCGCAGCAACGCGGTGTCCTCCGGCCCCAGCGGTCGTTCCCCTCGTGGCATGCCGCCTCCTGGCGGGATTGTCCACCAGAGGTTTGCCCGCCGTCTAACGACCCGCTGATCCCTCGCCAGCCCCACGCGCGCCTGGTGATCGCCCAACTCCACTCAGTCACGGCACGGTGGAGTGAAGTCCAGATCGCCGAAGTACCGCGCCCACTCCTCGCGGTTCATCCGCGGGTACGCCTGCTCGCAGATCCGGACGGCCGGGTCGCGCGGATCCACGTTCCACAGCCGCACCGACCGGTCCGCGCCACCCGTCACGACCTCGTCGCCCTCGGGCGTGAGCCCGACCGCCGCGACCGGCCCGGCGTGGCCGCGCAGCAACGCCTGCTCGACCGGTTCCCCCTGACCGCTCAGCTGCCACAGCCGCACCAGCCCGTCGTCGGTGGCCACCGCGACGCTGCCGGCGCCGAGCCAGGCCGAGGTGATCTCGCCGCCGCCGGACGGGATCTCGGCGCGCAGCACGGGGTTGCGCGGATCGGTGGTGTCCCACAGGTGGGCGGCGGTGCGGGCGGTGGTCATGAGGAGGTGGTCGCTGGAGAACTGGGCGCCGCCCGCGAACTCCTTGGTGAGCGACAGGAGCTTGGCGTTGCGCGGGTCCGTCACGTCGACGAGGTGCACGGCCCGGCCGGTGGTGACGGCGGCGAGCACCTGGCCGTCCGGGCGGAAAGCCATGCCCGCCAACGGTCCCAGGCCCAGCTGCGTCGAGAGGAGAAGCCTCGGGCGTTCCTGGCGGAGGTCCGTCCAGAAGCTCAGGGCACCGTCGTTGTCGGTCGTGACCAGAGTCGTGCCCTGCCAGGCGATCGCGGTGGCGCGCGCGGGCAGCACGGCCAGTTCGCGGGGTTTGCCGAGGGAGACGTCGACGACGTGAACGACGCCGTCCGCGCCGACCGAGGCGACCATGCCGCCGGTCGAGTCCGTGGTCAGGGCCGTGACGGCGCCGTCGTGCTTCGCGGCCTCGTGGGACGTGCGCGGCGACGGCAGGTCGTCGAGCCCGGTCACCACGACCGTCCCGTCGCGGTGGCCGGTGACTACCTGTTGCAGCGTCGGGCCGACGACCAGTGCCGTGACCTCGGACTGGGCCTCGCGCAGCACCTGCGACGGCACGTCCTCCTGACGCAAAGCGTTGCGCGCCTGGGAAAGCGGCACGAGCCGGTAGGCGGCCAGTGCGATCTGCTGGGCGAGCGCGGCGTTCGCGGGACGCAGGGCGTTCGCCTCGCCCACGGCCTTCAGGACGGCGGCGGTGGTGCGTTGCTCGTCGGCGGTCCTGCCCGCCTGCAGGGCGAAGACGGTCGTGCTGGCGGCGACGACCACGAGCGCGGCCAGTGCGGCGAGCAGCTGGCGCTGACGGCGGGTCCGTCTTCGCGCGCTCGCCGACACCTCTTCCTCGGCGGCCCGGCTCGCGGCGAGAAACGCTCGTTCCCGGGAGTTGAGCGGCAGTCCGGCGGGAACGTTCGCGAGCCTCCGTCCGCGCAGCAGCGCGCCCGCGTCCCGGTCGAGCGACTCCCAGGTCTGCGTGGCGTGCGTGATCTCGCGCTGCGCCCTGATGTTCTCGCGATCCTCCTCGACCCACTCGTGGAACTCCGGCCAGCCGCGGATCAACGCCTCGTGCGCGAGCTCGACACCGTCCCGGTCGACGACGACGAGCCGTGCCGCGGCCAGCGCCAGCAGCACGTCCTCGTCGGCTTCGAGCTCGCTGCCGTGCACCCGGCGTTTCGTGCCCTCCTCCGTCACGAGCCGCAGCAGGATCCGTTTCGCCTGCGCCTGCTGCCGTGAGGAGAACCCGTTGTAGACCTCCTGCGCGGTGCGGGCGACGGCGTGGTCGAGGCCACCGATCTCCTCGTAGGCGGCGAGGGTCAGCGTCATGCCGCGACGGTGCTGCCAGGTCTCGGCGAGCGCGTGCGACAGCAGCGGCAGCACCGCGGCCTGCCCCACCGCGTCGGCCATCAGCCGCGCGAGCAACGCCGTCTCGACCTTGGCGCCCGCCACCGCGGCGGGCTCGGTGATCGCGAGCCGCAGCTCGTCCGGTGTCATCGCACCGACCATGACCTGGCTGTTCCGCAGAACCTCCACCAGCTCCGGGTACTGCGCGCAGTGGCCGTAGTAGTCGGCACGCACGCCGATGACGACCTTGCCGCACCCGGTGAGCGCCGCGATGAGCCACGCGCGGAGCTCCTCGTCGCGGCACAACGTGAACAGCTCCTCGAACTGGTCCACCACCACGAGCGACCGGTACCTGCGGCCGAGTTCTTCCGGATCGGCGAGCCGGTCGGCGAGCTCGACCGCGTCCTCACCGGTGAGACGCGCGAGCGCGACCGCGCACTCCTCCCGCGGATTCGCGCCCGGCGTGAACAGCAGCACGGGTTCCTTGCTGCGAGCGATGAGACCGGCCCGCAGCAACGACGACTTGCCGGCCCCGGACGGCCCGAACACACCGGTGAAGCGGTTCTTCGTCGTCAGCAGCTCGGCCGTCAACCGCTCGCGCCCGAAGAACTTCGGCGCGTCGTCGGGCTGGAACATGGCCAGGCCGACGTACGGACTGTCGTTGGCAGCGCGCGGTTCGGACCCGACGACCTCACGCCAGCGCCGTGCCCACTCCTCCGGATCGGCGTCACAAGCCTTGGCGTAGGCCTTCGTCACGGCGAGACTCGGCAACTTCCTCCCACCGGCCGCCTCCGACAGCGCAGCCGCCGAGTAGTGCGCCCGCCGGCTCAGCTCACGGTAGGTGGGGCTGCCCGCACGCTCCCGCAGCCGGCGCAGATCCGCCGCGAACCGCAGGAGACCGCTCTCGCCCTCGTCGAGAGGGCGTTCCCGTCTCGGCATCCCGCCATTGTTCAGAGAACTTTGTTCAGCGGCCAACACATGACCGTGAACAACCCGTTCGCCCTAACGTTGAAGTGGCGCGTCCGCCGCCCCTCGTCGGCCTGTTTCGTGTCCAGACGGGCGCATCGCGGTGCCGCCCCCACGCCCGCATGTCGGGCACATGGGGGCGTGGGGGCGGTGCCGTGAGGTGCCCTGCTGGGCGCGGAACAGACCTGGCGAGGGGCGGCGGACGCGCCACTCCAGGGAAGACCCGGTGCTCACGCCCCGAACCGGCGCCGGTGTGGCCGTGGGTGGCCGCCTCCAGGTGCCACCCACGGCTCAGCCCGTTCAGCACACCGGCACGCGCTCGACACCGGAGAAGTAGCGCTGCCATTCCTCGTCGGACAACCGCACGTACGCGTCTCCACACCTGTCCCGGACGACCTCATCGACGTCGATCCTCAGATACCAGATCGACGTGCCACCGACTGACGTGGCGAAGGCCTTCCTCGACGGCAGGTAAGCGAGCCCGGTCGACGCCGCTTCGTATCCCTCCAGCGCGGCGACGCGCCGGACGACACCTCGCTCCCCGACATCCCACACGTGCACGCCTCGGTCCGTGGCGATTCCCAGGTAGCGGCCGTCCTCGGTGAAAGCGACGGTGGACAGACCGGTCTCCCGCTCGGGAAGTTCCGTCCACATCGCCAGGTTCTCCGGATCGGAGACGTCCCGGACCTCGGTCGTACCGGCTTTCTCGTTGTGCATGACGAGCCGCGTGCCGTCCGGGCTGAAGGTGAGGCGGGACGAGCCGTCGTAGTTGACCTGCCAACTGCTCGCGAGGCGCGGCTGGGCTCCGTCGAGCCGCCACAGTTCAGCGGTCCTGCGGTCGGTGCTCCTCCTGAACAGCGCGAGCAGCTTGCCGTCGTCCGACAACGCCATGCTGCCGCTCACGTCGGCGCCGGGCAGTACGACTTCTCGGAAGCCACCCGCCCCGTCGTAGAACCACACTCGCGCCTTGTCCTCCGTGACATCGGGGTTGCCCGGCGTCGGGGTCTGCGCCAGCCGTCCGGCGAATGCGTCTCCAGCACTGGTCAGGGGCGTGTGGTAACCGAGCGAACTGCTGACCGCGGCGAGTCGCCGCGATTGCGCGGGATCAGTGGTGTCCAGCAGCTCGACACCCATCTTCGCCCGAAGCTCGACACCCACTGCCATCAGCGACCGCTTGCCGTCCTGGCTGAAGCTGAGCGCACGTCCCGGCAGCACCATGTACGGCTTGGCGGGCGTGTCCGTGTGCCGCCAAACTCGCCGGCTGGTCCGTTGCACGTCAGGCCCGGGCATCTCCGTGAAATACCCGTTGTCGAGCAAGGTGTAGTAGACGTCCTTCGAGTCACGCGCATACGTCCTGGTCGCCGCATCGGCGCTCAGCAGTGCGTCACGGGTCTCGTCGCCCGGAGCGACGTGGTAGGCGGCGAGCGCGATCCGCAGTGCCGTTTCAGGATCGCGCTCGATCATCCAACGCGCCGTGTTCGCCGCGTTGTTCGCCACGAGGCCGACCTGCTGCCGGGCCACCTCCGCGGCTCTGTCCACAGCGAACACGACAGTGCCCGCGAGCAGCACGACCAGCACCGACAGCACGGTCACCACGACACGCACCCGGCGGACGCGGCGGCGGCCGTCGGCCTGGCTGGCTTCGAGGAACGCGCGTTCGGGTTCGGAGAGCGAGTTCGAGTTCAGCTCTCCGGCTTGGGCGAGCCGGGCACCCTTGTAGAGAAGGTCCCGGTCGCCGCCCCACGCCGCGGCCGCCTCGGTGAGCTGGTGGTGCACGCGCAGCGCGTCGCGGTCCTCGGCGATCCAGTCCCGCAACCTCGGCCACGACCGGATCAGGGCCTCGTGAGCGAGCTCGGCGTGCTGCTCGGTGAGCGTGACGAGGCGAGCGGTGGCGAGGCGTTCGAGGACGTCGGCGTCGAGGTCCTCGCGGGCGGCACGGCGTTTGGTGTCCTCGGTGCCCTCGCCGAGAGCGATGAGGCGCAGGAAGATTCCTCGGGCCGTCTGTTGCTGTTCGGGCGTGAGATCGGAGAACACTGCCTCGGCGGTGCGAGCGACGGCGTGCTCGACACCACCGGCTTCCTCGTAGCCGGCCAGGCTGAGGGTCATGCCGCGGCGGCGGTGCCAGGTCTCGACGAGGGCGTGCTGGACGAGAGGCAGGGCGGCTGACTGTCCCGCGACGTCGGCGACCAGGCGCGTGACGAGGGCGGTTTCCACCGTCGCCTCCGCACGTTGCGCCGGCTCGACGATGGCGCGGCGCAGCTCGTCGGTGGTCATCGGGCCCACCAGGAGCTGCGCGCCCTCCAGGGCCTCGACGAGTTCCGGGTGCCGGCCGACGTGACCGTAGAAGTCGGCACGCACGCCGATGACGACGTGCGGGGCTGCGACGAGCGCTTGGACGAACCAGTCGCGTTGCTCGGGACCGCAGAGGGTGAAGACCTCCTCGAACTGGTCGACGACGAGAACCAGGTCTGCGTTGTGCTGCTTGACGCGCAGGCCGAGAGCGGCGGGGTCGGCCAGCTCCGCCCGCAGCGACACGGCCGAGCCGCCGGTGAGCTGGGCCAGGCGAACCGCGCACTCGTCGATCGGGTGGACCCCTGGGGTGAAGACCAGGGCCTCGTCGAGGCGAGGCACGAGACCCGCGCGCAGGAGTGAGGACTTGCCTGAGCCGGACGCCCCGAAAACGCCGATGAACGGCCGTTCGCGCGTGAGCCTGACCAGCTTCGCGGTGAGCTGCTCGCGGCCGAAGAACCGGTCGGCGTCCTCGTTCTGGAACGCCTTCAGTCCCACGTACGGCGTCTCGCCACAACGGTCAGGCGGTGCGGCGATGGCACGCCAGCGGGCCTCCCACTCCCCCGGATCGCCCCCGCAGGCGTTCACGTAGGCGAGCGTGACCGCGAGCGTCGGCAGCTTCCTGCCGCCCGCGGCGTCGGACAACGCGGCCGCCGAGTAATGGGCGCGTGAAGCCAGCTCTCGATAGGACGGTCTGCCCGCCTTCTCCCTGAGCCGGCGCAGGTCCGCCGCGAAGCTCCCCAGTTCGCTGTCCTGGTCGTCAAGCGGCCGTTCGGCACGTGGCATGTGATCTCCCCCAGTGACCACGTGTCTACACCGTGTTGTCCAGATCTGTCCTTCGACCCTGGACAAAGAGATCTCCCTAACGTCGTTTCCACCGGTCAGCGGCCGGAACGAGCGCGAGGGGGACCATCTGATGATCAGTGAAGCAGGTGCGCGGTGAACGAGGTGCCCGCACGGATGGTGTGCGAAGTCGATCGCGGCATCTACGTGACACGGCCGGACGAGCCACCGCGGTACGTGCCGCCGGGGACGAAAGTCTTCATCGACGCGTGGATCGGCGCGGGCTGGTATCGCGGCAGGCTCTGGGACGACCCCAGAGAGGTGCGCGTGCACGCGGGCGACCTCGGGCTGCCCGGCGGGTGCTGACGTCGCGGCGAGCGCACGTCCCTCCGGCAGCCGGCCGGAGGGACGTGCGCGTCAGCAGACAGGAACCCGCTCGACGCCGTGCAGGTACCTGTCCCACTCCTCGTCGGTGAGCGTGACGTTCCCCCGTGCGCACAAGGTCTTCGCCGTGCGGTCGATGTCGACCGGGAACCGCAGGAGTTGCCGATCGGCCGGTGTCATCGCGCCGACGAAGTCGTTGTGGTCCGGCCGGTGGTGCAGCTCCGCGTGGAAGGCGTCGAAGCCGCGAAACGTCGCCAGGCGACTGCCTGCCCCGCTGAACCTGATGTCCCAGAGCACCACGCCGTCCGTGGTGAGCACCGCGACCACGGTGTCGGCATTGCCGAACACCAGCTTGGTCTGGCCGGGTCTGGCCTCCTGGAACTCGGTCCACGTCCTCGGCGCCGACGGATCCGTGACGTCCCAGACCTCGATGCGCGGGTTCACCGGCATGCGCACGCTCAGAAAGCGGCCGGTCGGGCTGTACTTCACGGTCACACCGGGGTCGACGAAGCGAACGAACACCTCGTGCAGACCGTCCGGCTCGATCCGCCAGATCCGCAGAGCTTCACGTCGAGACGCGTCCACGCACACGGCCGCCAGCATCTGGCCGTCCGGACGCAGGGTGGGCGCCGACGTCGTGCGGCACGGCAACGGCACCATCACCGGTGGACCCGAGTCGGTGAGCCGCCACAACGACGGTTCGCCGTCGAGCTCGAACGGCTCGCCGTCGCCCGCGCGCTCCAGCTTCACACCGACGAGCATCCTGCCGTCGTTCGAGACGCTCGTGGGGCCGAGCGGCAGCGGAAGCGTCGACACCAGTCGCGGAGCGGAGGGGTCGGAGACGTCCCGAACCTCCGTGTTCGCTGCACCGACGTGAACGAGTGTCCTCTCGTCACCGCTGAACATCGCGTACCTGATGTGCGGGAGCACGCTGACCTGCGACGCCGTGTCTCCCGACACCGCCCACAACGCCGTGCCATCGAGCCGATCGCCGGACAGAGCCAACTTGCCGTAAGGCGACACCGCCAGGAAGTCCTTCGTCTTGTCGGCGGGGTCCGTCGAACGGATCGCGCCGGCGAGCGCATAGGTCGTCAGCAGGACATCTCGAACCTGGTCCCTCACGCTCTCGTCGTACGACCCGAGGCGGAAAGCAGCCAACCCGACCCTGAGCGCCAACTGCGGATCACTCACGCTGAGAGTGGTCGCCTCGTTCGCGGCCTTGAGCGCGTCGAGTCCGTCCCGTTGCCAAGTGGCTTCTTCGGACGACAGGCGGGCGATGAAGAACGTGCCTGACATCAACAGCATCAACACGTTCAGCATCACGACAGCGGCTCGTCCCCGCCAGGTCCGCCGTCGTTCTGCCCGCTGCCGATCCTGCTCGGCAGCGACACCGGCGTCCACGAACGCGCGTTCGTCCGGGGTCAGCGCGTCGCGGTCCAGTGCGGCGGCATCGGCCAACCGTGCGCCGCGGTACAGCTGGTCGGGGTCATGGCCGTCCCACGCTGCCGCCGCCTCGGTGAGCCGGTGGTGCACGTTCAGCGCGTTGCGGTCCTCCGCGACCCAGTCACGAAGGCGCGGCCACGAGCGGATCAAGGCCTCGTGGGTGAGCTCGACGTACTGCTCGGAAAGCGTGACCAGACGTGCGCCGGCCAGGCGTTCGAGCACGTCGGGGTCCAGGTGCCGGAGCGCGGCGCGGCGTTTGGTGTCCTCCGTGCCCTCGCCCAGGGCGATGAGGCGCAGGAAGATCTGCTTGGCCGCGGTCTGCTGGAGATCGGACAGGTCACCGAACACGGCCTCGGCCGTGCGGGCGAGCGCGTGCTCGACGCCGCCCGCTTCCTCGTAGCCCGCCAGCGAGAGCGTCATGCCGCGGCGGCGGTGCCACGTCTCCACCAGTGCGTGCTGCACGAGCGGGAGCGCTGCCGCCTGACCCGCCACGTCCGCGACGAGCCTGGCCACCAAGGCGGTTTCGACGGTCGCACCCGCGCGCTGAGCGGGTTCGGTGATGGCGCGGCGGAGTTCGTCAGGCGTCATCGGGCCGACCAGCACCTGGGCGCCTTCGATCGCTTCGACGAGTTCGGGGTGGCGGCTGAGATGGCCGTAGAAGTCCGCCCGGACGCCGATGACCACGTGTGGAGCTGAAAGCAGTGCCTTGATGAACCAGTCGCGCTGCGCGGCACCGGCCAGCGTGAACAGCTCCTCGAACTGGTCGATCACCAGTACGAGGTCCTCGTCCAGCTGCCTGATCCGCAGCCCCAGGGCACGCGGGTCAGCGAGCTCCGCGACGAGCTTCACCGCGGACTCACCGGTCAGCTGCCCGAGACGGACCGCACACTCGTCGATCGGTTGAACGCCAGGGGTGAACACCAGTGCGTTCTTGACGCGTGGCGCCAGGCCCGCGCGCAGCAACGACGACTTGCCCGAGCCGGACGCGCCGACCACCACCACGAAGGCGCGTTTCTTCGAGAGGTCCAGGAGCTTCGCCGTGAGCTTCTCGCGACCGAAGAACCGATCGGCGTCCTCCCTCTGAAAGGACTTCAGTCCGACGTACGGCGCCTGGCTCGTCTCACCGGGTGGGGCCGCGATGGCGTGCCAGCGCTCTTTCCACTCCTCCGGATCGCCTCCGCACGCCGTGACGTACGCCAGCGTGACGGCCAGAGTCGGCAACCTGCGGCCGCCTGCGGCATCGGACAACGAGGCGGCCGAGTAATGCGCCCGTGAAGCCAGCTCTCGATAGGACGGTTTCCCCGCCTTGTCGCGCAGCCGGCGAAGGTCAGCGGCGAACCTCCCCAGTTCGGTCTGATCGTCGTCAAGCGGTCGTTCTGCACGTGGCATGCGGTCTCCCCCTGTGACCACTTGTCTACACGCTGTTGTTCAGCGTTAGCCGCCGACCTTGAACAAAAAGATCTCCCTAACGTCATCGGTGCCGGTCAGGGGGCTGGCACGAACACGAAAGGGATCACCTGATGATCATTCGCAAGATGGGGGCCGCAGTGGCCGCCGGCGCCGCGGGTCTGGCACTTCTGATGGCTCCGGCCGCCGCGTCCGCGGAGCCGGCGCAGGTTCAGCAGGTGCGGGCACAGGCAGCGGTCGACTGCTTCGTCGACGTCGACCGGGCCAACTTCCGGGACGAGCCGTGGGGCCGGATCCTCGGCTCGGTCGGGCGCGGGCAGGGCTTCAACGCCCGCGACTGGGCCGATGGCTGGTACGTCGGCGAACTGTGGGGCGACCCCCAGCGCAGGACCGTGTGGATGCACTACTCGGTGCTCAGCTATCCGTGCGGCGACTGACGTGCATCGCGTTCGAGTCCTCGTCGCCGGTCTGTTGTTGTCACTCGCCCCGGCGGCAGGGGCGCAGGCAGCGACAGAGCCGTGGCTGTGCCAGGTGAAGCGGGACATCGGCCTCAACCCGATCACCCCTCCGGTGCGGAAGGGCTCCTGGTTCGAAGCGCACAGCTGGGCCGACGGCTGGTACGTCGGCAACGTGCGGGGCGGGCCCACGAACGTGCGGATCCACACCGACGACCTCGGACCGCCTTGCGGCGCATGAGGTGAACGAGTACGCGTCCCTCCGGGCTCGGGGGCCCGGAGGGACGTGTGCGTCAGAGACCGACGAGCTTGTAGAGGCCGCCGACTTCCTGGCGGTTGAGGACGCGCATCGAACCGGGACGCTGGTTGCCGAGCGACACGTCACCGATCGCGACCCGCACCAGCGACTGCACCGGGTAGCCCACGTGCTCGAGCAGGCGGCGCACGATGTGCTTGCGGCCCTCGTGCAGCACGACCTCGACCAGCGCCTTGCCGGGAACCGCGCTGATGAGCTTGAACGAGTCGACCTTGATCGGGCCGTCCTCGAGCTCGATGCCCGCCTTGAGGCGCTTGCCGAGCCCCTTCTCGACGGGACCGGGCACCTCGGCGAGGTAGGTCTTCATGACGTTGTAGCTGGGGTGCATCAGCCGGTGCGCCAGCTCGCCGTCGTTGGTGAGCAGCAGCAGACCCTCGGTCTCGGCGTCGAGGCGACCGACGTGGAACAACCGCTCCTTGCGGTTGCGCACCAGGTCACCGACGCACGGACGCCCCAGGTCGTCCTCCATCGTGGACAGCATGCCGAACGGCTTGTTCAGCGCGATCGTCACGACGTCCTCGCGGATCTGCACCCGCACGCCGTCGACGTGCACGACAGCGGTCTCGGGGTCGATCCGCCGCCCCTGCTCGCGCACGATCTTGCCGTCGACCTGGACACGCCCCTGGTCGATCAGCTCCTCCGAAGCACGGCGCGAGGCGATCCCCGCCTGCGCGAGCACCTTCTGCAGGCGCACGCCCTCGTTCTCAGACATCGTCGATCGCATCCACTTCGGGCAGCAGCGGCGCGATTGGAGGCAGGTCATTGAGTGACGACAGCCCCAACCGCTCCAGGAACAGTTCGGTCGTGCGGTACAGGATCCCACCCGTGTCGCTGTCGGTGCCCGTCTCCTCGATGAGCCCCCGAGCGACCAGGGTCCGGATCACACCGTCCACGTTGACGCCGCGCACCGCCGCGATCCGCGCCCTCGTGACGGGCTGCCGGTAGGCGATCACCGCGAGCGTCTCCAGGGCCGCGCGGGTGAGTTTCGCGCGCTGCCCGTCGAGCAACAGCTTCTCCACGAACGGGGCGAACCGGTCCCGCGTGTAGAACCGCCAGCCGTCCCCCGCCCTGCGCAGGTCGATGCCGCTGCCGGACTCGGTGTACCGGGTGGACAGTCTACGGAGTGCCTCCTTGATTCGCTTAACCGGCTGCTCAAGGGCACTGCTGAGCTGGTCCTCGGCGATCGGGCTGTCGACGACGAGGAGCACGGACTCGAGCGCGGCCTCGAAGGTCGCGTCGTCGGTGAGGTCGGGGAGGCCGCTGTCCTCGATGGCCTCTTCGGGGGCTGCCGCGAGGAGTTGGGCTTCCAGGGTGGCGGCGTCGAGGTCGGGATCCGGCTCGGGTTCCGGGTCGGGTTCGGCTTGCGGCTCGGGTTCCGCGGCAGGCTCGGGCTCGGCCGGTTCGGCCTCGGCAGCGGGCTCAGGCTCGCGCCCGGCCGCCTCCTCGCCCCCGTCGAACGCCGGCCCCGGGTTCTCGATCTCCGCCGCGTCCGGCCCCACCAGTGGCTCGCTCATCCGCCGTAATCCTCGTCCTCGTCGCCTGCGTGTGCCTGCGCCTGCGCTTGCTCCAACGTCCCGCCGACCCACGTCACCTGCAGCGGACCGAGCGGGTCCTCCTGCTCGAAGGCCAGCGACTTCTCCCGGTACAGCTCCAGCAGCGCCAGGAACCTGGCCACGATCTCCATGGTCTCGGTGCAGTCCGCCACGATCTCCGCGAACGAGGCCGTGCCCTTTTCGATCAGCAGCGCGCGCAGGGTGTCGGCCGTTTCGCGGATCGACACGCGGTGCTGGTGGATGTGGGCCGTCGAGAGGGTTCGCTTCTGCTTCGGGCGGAAGGCGGCGGCTGCGATCAGGGCGAACTTCTCGGGCGTCACGCCGAGCATCACCTCGGGGAGCAGGCCCTCGAAGCGCTGCTCCAGCGACACCGACCTCGGGTAACGGCGGTAGGCGCCTTGTTCCAGCTCGGCGAACAGGGCCGCGACCTGTTTGTAGGCGCGGTACTGCAGCAGGCGGGCGAACAGCAGGTCGCGGGCCTCCAGCAACGCCAGATCTTCTTCGTCCTCCACGTCGCCGGTGGGGAGGAGGCGGGCCGCCTTCAGGTCCAGCAGGGTTGCGGCGATGACCAGGAACTCGGTGGTCTCGTCGAGGTCCCACGAGTCGCCCATGCCGCGGATGTGCGCGATGAAGTCGTCGGTGACCTGGTGCAGGGCCACCTCGGTCACGTCGAGGGTGTGCTGGGAGATCAGCTGCAGCAGCAGGTCGAAGGGGCCTTCGAAGTTCGTGAGCCTGACCTTGAACTTGCCGTCGTCGACCGGGGTCTCAGCGGGTGTTTCCTCTGTCACTGCTCGCGCAACCTGCGTACCAGCAACGACGCGTCCCCGTGCGTTTCGAGGTCGTCCAGCACGATGGCGATCGCCTCGCGCACCACGCGGCCGCGGTCGACGCCCAGCGAGTACGAGCCGCGCAGCGCCAGCCTCGCCTGTTCCAGGGCCAGCAGTTCCTCGTCGGACACGTACACGGTGATCTTCGTGGTGTGCTTGGTCCGGCCGGAGCCTCGGCGCTGGACGGGAGGCTCGACCGACTCGGAGACCTCAGGTGGGGTGGCGGCAGCGGTCAGCCGGAACAGCTCGGCCGCGCCCGGCAATGAGGGGCGACGGTTCACCGGGCGATCACCTCGCGGGCCAGCGCGCGGTAGGCGTTGGCGCCGGACGAGCGGGGTGCCCAGCGGGTGATCGGCTCACCGGCCACGGTGGTCTCCGGGAAGCGCACCGTGCGGTTGATGACCGCGTCGAACACGATGTCGCCGAACGCCTCCACGACGCGGGCCATGACCTCACGCGAGTGGAGCGTGCGCGGGTCGTACATCGTGGCGAGGATGCCGGTGATGTTGAGCTTGGGGTTCAACCGTTCCTTGACCTTCTCGATGGTGTCGATGAGCAGCGCCACCCCGCGCAGCGAGAAGAACTCGCACTCCAGCGGGATCAGCACACCGTCCGCGGCCGCGAGGGCGTTCACCGTGAGCAGGCCGAGCGAGGGCTGGCAGTCGACCAGCACGTAGTCGTAGTGGTCGATCACGGGACGAAGAGTGCGCACGAGCGTGTGCTCGCGGCCCACCTCCGACACGAGCTGGATCTCGGCCGCCGACAGGTCGATGTTGCTCGGCAACAGGTCCATGTCGTCGACCATGGTCTTGCGGATGACGTCGGGAACGGCGGTGTCGTTCTCCATGATGACGTTGTAGATCGTGGTTTCCAGCTGGTGCGGGTGCACGCCGAGGCCCACCGACAGCGCGCCCTGCGGATCGAAGTCGACGAGCAGCACCCGTCTGCCGTACTCGGCCAGCGCCGCGCCCAGGTTGATGGTCGTCGTCGTCTTGCCGACGCCGCCCTTCTGGTTGCAGACAGCCAGGATCTTCGCCGGGCCGTGGTGCAGCAGCGGCGGCGGATCCGGGATGTGGCGGCGCGTGCGGCCGGTCGGGCCGATGCCGTCGACCTGCTCGTGGGCGACGTCGTCCACCGGCGCGGCGTGCGGAGCCAGGTTCAGATCGGCACGGGGCGCGAAAGCGTGCTCCGGTGTCGACATGGCTGGCGTTCCCTCACTGGTCGTAGTCGTCTCTCCGGGCGCAGCCTAGGCCGCACCCGTGCGAGCGGCAACGCGCCTCGCCGGGCTTGTCAAGACTTGGTTAGACGGCGACATCCGTTCGTGTCCGCCGCTCGGACGCTGTCAGCACCACGTCCAGCAGACCCGGGAAGAGAAGATCCAGGTCATCACGGCGCAGCGACACCCAGCGCTGGTTGCCCCGGCAGCGTGTTCGTGTGATGCCCGCTTCCCGCAGTACGCGGAGGTGCTGCGACAGGGTCGACTTCGCGACGTCAACCTCGAAGGCCCCGCACAGCCTCTCACCGCTCGACTGGATCTGGCGCACGACCGCGAGCCTCGTCGGGTCGCTCAGCGCGTGCAGCACAGCGGCTAGATCAATGGCCTGTGGGGACGGCTCGTCCAAGTTCGGCACCTGACCACCGTACCCGTGGAAGCCTCATGTTCCAGTGGCCCGAGGGTGTGCAGTTGCGTAGACCTCCCTCAAAGTCGTAACGGTTACCAGTGTGTACACCTGAGTGGTCGTAACCGATGCGTGCCCAAGAAGTTCTTGAACCACCCGAACGTCCGCACCCCCTTCGAGCAGATGGGTGGCGAACGAATGTCGCAACGTGTGAGGAGACACCGCGGCGGTGATTCCAGCCTCCTCCGCAGCGGTCTTCAGAACGGTCCACGCGCTCTGCCGCGAGAGCCGTCCACCGCGCGCGTTCAAGAACAACGCGGGCGTCCCACGCCCCTTCGCCGCCAACGCCGGCCGCGCCCGCACCAGGTACGCGTCCACCGCCGCCAACGCCGGCCGACCCACCGGCACCAACCGCTGCTTGCCTCCCTTCCCGTCCAGCAACACCGTCCGCTCGGCGGCGTCGATGTCGTCCACGTCCAGCCCGACCACCTCGGAGATTCGTGCTCCAGTCGAGTACAGCAGCTCCAACAGGGCTTTGTCCCTGAGGTTTCCCACAGTTTCGAGGAGGGTGAGAACCTCATTGACCGGTAATGCTTTTGGCAGCCTCTTCGGCGGCGATGGCGGGTGCACGGCCCGTGCGGCATCATGCGGCACAACGCCTTCACGGTGCGCGAAGCGGTGCAACCCGCGCACGGCGACCAACGTTCGTGCGGCAGAAGACGCAGCAAGCCCGCTTTCCCGCAGTGCGGCGAGGAACTCACTCACCTGCACCTCGGTCACCGCGCCCAGATCCGTGACACCGATGGACTCCAGGTGTTCGGTGTACCGGCGCAGATCACGGGTGTAGGAGTCGAGCGTGTTGCGGGCGGTGCCGCGTTCCACGGCGAGGTGGTCGAGATACGTCGCCACCAGCTCAGAAATCACGCCAGCCCTTCCAACACGATCTTCCCGTCACGCGCGTTGACACCCTTGGCCAGCGCCGGATCCGAAGCGACAGCTGCCTCGAAACCCTTGTCCGCCAACGCGATGACGTATGGCAACGTCACGTTCGTCAGCGCGTATGTCGACGTGTTCGGCACGGCGCCAGGCATGTTCGCAACGCAGTAGAACACGGAGTCGTGCACACGGTACGTAGGTGAGTCGTGTGTGGTGGGCCGCGAGTCTTCGAAACAGCCACCCTGGTCGATTGCGATGTCCACGAGCACACTTCCAGGACGCATCCGGGACACCAGTTCGTTGCTGACGAGCTTCGGCGCCTTGGCTCCCGGCACGAGCACGGCCCCGACCACCAGATCGGCCCAGCGGCAGGCCTTCTCGACCTCGTAGACGTTCGAGGCGATCGTCTGCAGGTGCCCTCGGTAGGTGAAGTCGATCTGCCGCAACCGGTTGACGTTGTTGTCCAGCACGATCACCTCGGCCTGCATGCCGACCGCCATCGTCGCCGCGTTCATCCCCGCCACCCCGGCGCCGATCACCGCGACCTTGCCCGCCGCGACACCGGGCGCACCACCGAGCAGCACGCCGCGGCCGCCCTGGGCGCGTTCCAGGCAGTGCGCGCCCACCTGGGCCGCCATCCGGCCGGCGATCTCGCTCATCGGCGCCAGCAACGGCAACGTCCCGTCCGGCAGCTGCACGGTCTCGTACGCGATGGCCGTGATGCCCGACGAAGCGATCGCCTTTGTGCACGACGGCGACGCGGCCAGGTGCAGGTACGTGAACAGCACCTGGTCACGGCGCATGCGGTGGTACTCGGGCTCGATCGGCTCCTTGACCTTCAGCACGAGATCGGCTTCAGACCACACCTCATCGGCGGAAACGGCAATCCGCGCGCCCGCCGCCGTGTACTCGTGGTCGAGGAACGACGAGCCTGCTCCGGCGTCGTGTTCGATCACCACGTCGTGTCCGCGGCGGACCAGCTCGACCACTCCCGCCGGGGTGATGGCCACGCGGTACTCGTGGTTCTTGATCTCCTTTGGGACACCGACCAGCATCGTCGCAGCGTATTCCCGATATCGATCTGCTGCATCGGATAACGTGGCGAGCCGTGTCAGAACCATTCGGGCCGGAGCAGCAGCGCATCGGCAACCAGCAGCGCGAGGAAGCGATCACCGCGCTCAACGACCACTTCGCGATGGCGCGGCTCGACATCACGGAGTACCAGGGGCGGGTGAACCGCGCGTCCGGCGCGCAGTCGTACGCCGAGCTCGCCGAGCTCTTCCGCGACCTGCCGCAGCCGCACCCGCCGTTCCTCGCACCGCCTTCGGTGCCGTTCGCCGCCGTGCCGCCGCCCCCATCGGGTTTCGCGCCCCAGCCCACGCAGCCGTACTACCCGCCGCCCACGGGCCCGCAGCCGCAGTTCACCGGTCCCCCGCCACCCGTCATGGGTTACGTGGCCGCCCCGTACGGCTTCGACCCGATCACCGGCGTACCGCTGTCGGACAAGTCGAAGATCGCCGCGGGCGTGCTCCAGTTGTTCCTGGGCGGCTTCGGCGTCGGCCGCTTCTACACCGGCCACGTCGGCATCGCCATCGCGCAGCTGCTGACGTGCGGCGGCTGCGGCATCTGGTCGTTGGTCGACGGGATCATCCTGCTGGTCAGCGGCGGCACGGACGCGCAGGGCCGCAAGCTCCGCGACTAGCGCCTGTATCGAAGTAGAGCGGCTCAGGCCTACCGGGGCTATTTTTTAGCGCGAAAAGCACGTCCGGGCCATCTATCGGCCCGAACGTGCTTTTCGCGCCAAACAGCAGGGGTGCGGACTTCGATACAGGCGCTAGATCCCGGCGAGATTGCGCGCCACGCCCCACACAGCGGAAACGACGAGAACGGCGAAACCGACCGACTTCGGCACGGATCGCCGTTCGCCAGTCCACCTGTCACGTGTCCACCGCGCGAAGAGCCACACGGCCAGTGGCACGCCCAACGTGAGCAACACGGCGTTGTAGTGGAACGCGCCGACGACATCACCGTGCAGCAGCGCGTGCACCATGCGCGTGGCACCGCATCCAGGGCAGTCGAGTCCCGTGACCCACTTGAACGGGCACTTCGGCAGCAGGTTGCCCGGCTCGTTCGGGTCGACGAACATCAACAACCCCGCGCCCACACCCGCGGCCGCGAGAACGATGAACGGCGCATTCATACGCCTGAGGTGGACAAAAGCGCCGTTCATCGTTCCAACCTACTTCTTTCGTGCGGCGAACCGGGTCGGCTTGTCGCGGAACGGCGCATCGGCCGGACGCGGCTCGGCGCGGCCCTCCAGCACCTCACGGGCCGCGAGCAGCCCGGCGACAGCGGACGCGTTCACGATCTCGCCCGAGAACACCATCCGCACGGCCTCGTCGATTCCGAAGCGGTGGATCTCCAGGTCCGCCTCCTCCTCGCCCTGCACGTCGCGGTCCACGTCGGACAGACCTCGCGCCAGGAAGACGCGCACGACCTCGTCGGTGAAACCGGGTGAGGCGGCCGCGTCGACCAGCACGTCCCAGCGCTCGGCGTCGAGCCCGACCTCCTCGGCCAGCTCCCGCCGCGCGCCGACGACCGGCTCCTCGCCGTCGTGGTCGAGCAGCCCGGCCGGCAGCTCCCAGAGGTGCCGCCCGAGCGCGTGCCGGTACTGGTGGATCAGCACGACCGAACCGTCGTCGTCGACCGCCACGACCGCGACCGCGCCCATGTGCTCGACGATCTCGCGCTTGGCCGTCTCGCCACCGGGCATCTCGACGTCGTCGATGCGCAGCGCCACGACCTTGCCGACGTGCAGGTCCTCGCTGGAGACCGTCCGGAAGTCGTGCCGGGAGGTCACTTGGAGGCTCCCGCCGTCAGCGGCAGCCGGTCCGCGACCCGGTAGTCGATCGCGGCCTTCACGAACGCCGCGAACAGCGGGTGCGGCTTCGTGGGACGCGACTTGAGCTCCGGGTGCGCCTGCGTGGCCGCGTAGAACGGGTGCACGTCGGACGGCAGCTCGACGAACTCGACCAGGCGGCCGTCCGGCGACACACCGGAGAACACCAGGCCGGCCTCGGTGAGCTTGCCCCGGTAGGCGTTGTTGACCTCGTACCGGTGCCGGTGCCGCTCGGACACCTCGGTCGCCCCGTACGCGGACGCGACCACCGAACCCGGCGTGAGCTTCGCGATGTACGCGCCGAGCCGCATCGTGCCGCCCATGTCGCGCTGACCGGAGACGACGTCCTCCTGGTCGGCCATGGTGGAGATGACCGGCGAACCGCCCTCTTCGAACTCGCTGGAGTTCGCGTCCTCGATGCCCGCGAGGTTGCGCGCCGCCTCGATGACCATGCACTGCAGGCCGAGGCACAGGCCCAGCGTCGGCACACCGCGCGTGCGGGTGTACTTCAGCGCGCCGATCTTGCCTTCGATGCCGCGCACGCCGAACCCGCCGGGGATCAGCACCGCGTCCATGCCGGACAACGCCCGCGCAGCGCCCTCGGGCGTCTGGCACTCGTCCGACGGCACCCACTTGATCTCGACCTTGGCGTGGTGCGCGAACCCGCCCGCACGCAGCGCCTCGGTGACCGAGAGGTAGGCGTCCGGCAGGTCGACGTACTTGCCGACCAGCGCGATCTTCACCGTCTCGGTGGGGTTGTGCACGCGCTCGAGCAGGTCGCCCCACACCGTCCAGTCGACGTCGCGGAACGGCAGGTCGAGGCGGCGCACGACGTAGGCGTCGAGGCCCTCGGCGTGCAGCACCTTCGGGATGTCGTAGATCGACGGCGCGTCCACGGCCGCGACGACGGCGTCGGTGTCGACGTCGCACATCAGGCCGATCTTGCGCTTCAACGAGTCCGGGATCTCCCGGTCCGCGCGGCACACGATCGCGTCGGGCTGGATGCCGATGTTGCGCAGCGCCGCGACGGAGTGCTGCGTCGGCTTGGTCTTCAGCTCGCCGGACGGCGCCAGGTACGGCACCAGGCTGACGTGCAGGAAGAAGACGTTGTCGCGGCCGACGTCGTGACGGACCTGGCGGCACGCCTCGAGGAACGGCAGCGACTCGATGTCACCGACCGTGCCGCCGACCTCGGTGATGACGACGTCCGGCGTGACGCCGTCGGCGTCCGGCTCGGCCATCGCCCGGATGCGGCGCTTGATCTCGTCGGTGATGTGCGGGATGACCTGGACCGTGTCGCCCAGGTACTCACCGCGCCGCTCCTTGGCGATCACCTCGGAGTACACCTGACCTGTGGTGACGTTCGCGTCGCCGCTCAGATCCCGCGCGAGGAACCGCTCGTAGTGGCCGATGTCGAGGTCCGTCTCGGCACCGTCGTCGGTCACGAAGACCTCGCCGTGCTGGAACGGGTTCATCGTGCCGGGGTCCACGTTCAGGTACGGGTCGAGCTTCTGCATCGTTACCCGCAGGCCGCGCGAGGTGAGCAACTGGCCGAGGCTGGAGGCGGTGAGCCCCTTGCCCAGGGAGGACGCGACGCCTCCCGTGACGAAGACGTGCTTGGTCGTACGTGCCTGCTGCACCAACGGGGCTCCCGTGAAAATCGTGGGGGTAAATCCCCCTATCCACGGGCCATAACGCTAACACGCCGCCGGTCACTCAGCGCACCACGACCCGGCAGATCACATCACCCGATCGGCGCAGTGAGGGGTTTCCCCGAACCTGCCCCGGCACGCGCCGAGATCAGGAATCGTTGTCACGTGACCTTTGACGTGGCCGGCAGCGTCGCCGGAGCCGTGCACGACCGTTCCGCGGCGTGGCGATTCATCGAGGGTTTCGCCGCCGCGTGGACGGAGCCGATCGGACCCGAGGACGGCTGGAGCCGCCGGGAGCTCGCCGAGGCCGAGGACCGGCTCGGAGCCGGTCTCCCGGAGGCGTTGAAAGAGGCGCTGTCGTTGTTCGGCAAGCGGCCGGAGGTGACGAGCAACCACGACCGCCTGCTCACGCCGGCCGAGCTGCGGCTGGACCGCGAGGTCCTCGTCTTCCGCAGCGACCAGTGGATCGAGGCCTGGGGAGTGCCGCTCGCCGGCGACGATCCGGAAGTGCTGGTCAGGACCGACTCACGGGACGAGTTCCAGCACCCGTGGAAGCCGTGGATGCCGCGCTTCTCGCTGGCGTGCGTGGAGCTGGTGCTGTCCATGGCGGTGTTCGGCGACAGCGGCGGGACAGCGGACAGGGAGAGGTCCGATGCGGACGTCCCCCTGCTCGAAGAGCACTTCTCGCTCCTGCCGCTGAACAACCCTCTCAGCCGGTGGTTCGTCTCCGACGACTTGATCATCCGCGAGGACGACCGCGCGTGGCTGTGGGCCTGCGCCCGCACACCGGAAGCGTTCGAGCTGCTGGTGGAGCGATTTCCCGGCCCCTGGGAGCGCTAGCCGGCGGTGCCCGGCGAGGACGCCTCGGCGTTGCCCGCCACGCCGTAACGGCCCGAGCGGCCCTCCAGCTGTTCGCGCAGCGCCATCACCACGACGACCTGACCGGCCGGGGTGTCGGAGTTGTCCACCGTGGACAGGATCGACGTCGCGGCGGTGTCCGCGCGGACGACGCCGATGGCGCCGGTGCCGTTCGCGGACCCGTTCGCACCGGCCAGCACGACGCCCGCGCCCGACCGGTCGAGCTGGGTGGCGAACCGCGCGACGGTCGCGGCGCGGTCGGCGGCCGAGTCACCGATCGCGGCACCACCGGTCAGCACGATCGCGAGCTGCGCGGGCTTCACTCCCGAGGTCGCCTTCACGAACCCCGCGTTGGAGAGCCCTGCGAGCGCGGCGGCCGCCTCGTCCGGCGTGGCCTGCGGCTGGTTGTTCGACGCGTTGAGCAGCAACAACGTCCCGAACAGACCGCCGGCGCGCGTGCCGGGGTCGGCGGCGGTGGGCAGCTGCGAACCGGCGGGCTGCAGCCGTGCCACGAGGTCGCGGAGCTGGTCACCGCGTGACGGGTCGGCGAACGCGTCGGTCAGCTGGACCTCGCCGGTCACGCCGGCGCCCGCGGACTTCAGCAGCCCGCTCAGAGCGTCCCGATCGGACGGACGCGCGTCGGAGGTGGTGACGATGACGACCGTGCGGTCGGTCAACCGGTCCTTGACGGCGAGCGGGCCGACGGACGCGGCGAACTCGTCCGCCTCGGTCAGCTTGGCGTTCAACGCGTTGCGGTCGTTCTGCAGGTCGTTCACCTGCTGTGCCAACGAGTTCTTCTCGTCGCTCAAGCCCGACAACAGCCGTCCGCTGATCGCGGTCGACCCCAGCACGACCCCCACCGCCAGCGCGAGGAACACCGCGGTGATCGAAACTATGTGGTATCGCAGCGTGATCACGAGAAGAACCCCTTGAACCAGTTGACGACGGATTGCCAGCCGTCGACCACGATGTCGACGTAGACGTGACCGACACCGGACACCGCGAGCGCCGCCGCCATGGCGACGATCGCCGCGGTCACCAGCAGGACGATCACGCCCAGCGAGACCCGGCTGCGGTGCAGGGTCGCGACGGCCTCCCCGTCGACGAGCTTGCTGCCGAGCTTCAACCGGGTCAGGAACGTGGAGGGGTTGGAACCGGAGTGCCCGCGGTCGAGGAACTCGCGCAGCGTCGCGCGCAGCCCCACCGTGACGACCAGGGACGCCCCGTGGGCCTCGGCGAGCAGCAACGCGAGGTCCTCCGCGTTGCCCGAGGCGGGGAACGTCACCGCGCCGATGCCGAGGTCCTGGATCCGCTGCAGACCTGGCGCGTGGCCGTCGGTCTGCGCGGGCACGACCACCTCGGTCGCCGCGCGCAGTGACGCGGTGCCGATGCCGTCGGGGTCGCCGACGATGACGTCGGGCTTGTACCCGGCGTCGTGCAGCGTGTCGGCGCCGGTGTCGACGCCGATCAGCACCGGCCGGTACTCGCGGATGTACTTGCGGAGCCTGCGCAGTTCCTCGGCGTGCGACGGTCCACCCGCGACGACGAGCACCTGCCGGTCGCGCATCGGCACGTACACCTCGGGCACGCCGACGCCGTCGAGCACCAGCGCGCGTTCCCGGCGCAGGAACTCGATGGTGTTGGCGGAGAACGCCTCCAGCTGCGCCGACATGCCGGCCTTCGCCTCGATCATCGCGTCGGCGATGCTTTCGGCGTTCTGCTCGACGCCCTTGGCGAGCTCGCGTTCCCCGGCGTAGACGACACCTTCGTGCAGCCGGACCTTGACGCCTTCCTTGATCTCCCGCAGCGCGACGGCGCCGACGTTGTCGATCAGCGGAATACCCGCCTCGATCAGCAGTTCCGGACCGAGGTTGGGAAAGCGGCCGGAAATCGACGGCGACGCGTTCACGACGCCGACCACCTCGGCCGCGACAAGTGCTTCCGCGGTGCGCCGGTCGAGGTCGATGAAGTCGAAAACCGCGACGTCTCCGGGACTGACGCGCCGCACCAGGTCACTCACGCGCCGATCAACCCGGGCGACGCCCGTGACACCGGGAAGTTCGTGGTTGGAGCGGCTCAGCAGCCCGGAAAGCTTCATGCGCCGATAGTGACTCACGGTGCGGGCGCGACAGGTGAGGCACGCCGGGCGATTCTCGCTGGTCAGTCGTCGGGGTGAACTACTACGGCTCCAAACGCGAGAACCACTGCACTTATGAGCACCCAAATGCCGTTGCCGAAGCCCGCTTCCAGGCCCGGATCGATGGTGATGTTGCCCGCTTTGTGGAAGCTGATCGCGTTCAGCAAATAGACGAAGAGCATTCCCGTGACGCCGGCGAGTGCCGCGGCTGCGGCATAGGCGACTTTCCGCCACCTGATGCCCAGCAGGACTGTCGCGGCCGCCGCGGCGATCGGGATGCCGAAGAGCGGACCGTGTTCGTCTTTCGTGCCACCGAAGTACGTGCTCCAGCCGGTGGTGACGAACTCGGTCTGCGGCTGGTCCGGGGTGAGGCGGATCAGCAGTTCCGAGAACGGCAGGAACGTCGCCGCGACCGCCGCCGCGGCGGCGAGTCCGAGCAGGACCGCGCTGAGGAGTTTCACGCCGGCTCCCGCTGGACGGCGATGGCACCGGCGAGCGCGGTGAGCGTTCCGGCGGCGAGGAACACGAGCCCGTAGCCGATCGCGAAGTCGCCCTGCTGCTCGACGGCGTGGCCGCGTTCGGAGATCAGCAGCACCGCGGTGATGCCGACGGCTCCGAGCTGGGCCGCGGCGCCGGCGAGTGCGGCCCGGTTGATCCAGATCCCGGCGACGAGCAGCGCCGCCGTGAGCGCGACGGGCAGGCCGTACCAGGGCGAGAGGTCGCCGGCGGGCCAGTCGCCCGGCTTGTTCACGACCTGGGTGCCCCACGCCCTCACGACGACCTCGACGTTGCCGGCGTAGACGGTCGAGTACCACGGCAGCACCATCGCCGTCGCGGTCAGCACCACCCCGGCCGCGATCAGCGCGACCGCCGTCGGTCTTCCGATCACCGCGTCTCCTGGTGCTCGTCCGGTGGGATCGCGATCCCGAACGGTGGCGTGTCGTCGTCGCTGTCGAGCTGGTGCACGACCACCTCGTCCACGCCGTCGTCCTCCTCCTGGACCTGCGGCTGACTCCTCTGCTGAGCGAGTGCCGCTCCGGCGACGGCGATGATCGCTCCCGCGACCAGCAGGTACATACCGCCGAAGTAGTTCAGCTCGTACGCCTGACCGAACTCGGCCGGCCACTTGGTCATGCGCTCTTTCTCGTGCCGGATCTGCACCACGTAGGCGAACACGACTCCGGCGAGCGCACCCGCCGCCATCGTCGCCAGCGGACGGCCGACGAACGCGGTCCTGTCCCGCAGCATCAGCGCGACGCCGACCATCACGAGCACGGCCGAGATCATCACCGGCCATCCCGCCACGAAGTACGGGTCGTTGCTGGAGAGTCCGGTCTGGGGCGTCACCGTGACGATCCACAACGTGGTGGTGTACGACTGCTCCTGGCCCAGCCCGCGGTACACGGTGTTGTAGGTGGTCTGGAAGCTCGCGAAGGCCGTCAGCAACGCCCCCAGCACGAGCAGGACCTGAGCGATTTTGCGGCGGTCAATCACTCTTCGGCTCTTTCGGCTCGACGATCACGGGATAGCCGTACGGCGGCGTTTCCGTGTCGTCCGGCTCGTCGTCGATCTGGTGGATCACCACACCCCCTGTGGTCTCGTCGGGCCTCACCCGCCGCGGCAGCTCCTGGTGCAGCACCGCCGACACCACGCCCACCCCCGCCGCCACGATCAGCAGGGTGATCCCGTCACCCTGCTCCACGTTCACGGGCACGGGCGGCCCGAGCTCCTCGATCTTCTTCACCGTCGCCTGGACGCTGGTGACCGCGGACCACGCCGCTCCCACGAGCAGTCCGGCCCCGAGCAACGACCCCACGCGCAGCGCGGGAACCCGGAACGCCAGCACCGCGGCCAGCGCCATGACCAGCGCCGCTCCGAGAGCGGGCTCGCCGAACTCGATGGGGCCGAGCAACAGCGCGCCGCGGAAGTCGTCCCTCTCGATCACCCACGACGTCGCCTCGAAGCGCGCCGTCCTGCCGTTGATCGTGACCTCGACGGCGTAGGCGGACAGGAACGTCGCCGCCACCGCGAGCCCGGCCGCGACGAGCACCAGCACCGCCCCGAAGATCCGGCGCGTGCTCGTCGGCCCGGTCTGCTGGACGGTCACGTGACCATCATGCCGAACCTGAGCCCGAACAGCGGGTCAGGCCTTCTTCTTGCGCCGCCGCACGACCGGCGCCGCCGACTTGTCCGCCTTGGCCGCGGCCAGCAGCTCCTCGGCGTGCGCGCGACCCGTGTCGGTCGAGTCCATGCCGGCGAGCATGCGGGCCAGCTCGACCACCCGCTGCGTCTCGTCCAGCTTGCGGACCGCGGACCTGGTGAACGTGCCGTCCGCGGACTTGTCCACGACCAGGTGCCGGTCGGCGAACGCCGCCACCTGCGGCAGGTGCGTGACCACGATGACCTGGTGCGAACGCGCGAGCCTCGCCAGCCTGCGCCCGACCTCGACCGCCGCGCGGCCACCGACACCAGCGTCGACCTCGTCGAACACCAGCGTCGGTACCGGGTCGGAGTGCGACAGCACGACCTCCAGCGCGAGCATCACGCGCGAGAGCTCACCGCCGGACGCGCCCTTGTGCACGGGCAGGGCCGGCGCGCCGGGGTGCGAGATGAGGCGGAGTTCCACGTCGTCGACGCCCGACGCCCCCGCGTGCAGGATCGACCGGCCGACGTTGAGCGCCTGCTGGTCGCCCGCCTCGGCGTGCCGCGGGCGGACCGCGAGCTCGACCGAGGCGTGCGGCATCGCGAGCCCGTCGAGCTCCTCGGTGACGGCCTTGCCCAGGTCGGCGGCGGCCTCGACGCGCGCGGCGGTGACCTGCTCCGCCAGCGCGGCGAGTTCGACTGCCAGTTCGTCGCGGCGGGTGGCCAGCGCGGTGAGGGCTTCCTCGGAGGTGTCGAGACCGTCGAGGCGGGCGCGGGCGTCGTTCGCCCACGCGATCACACCGTCGACGTCCGCCGCGTACTTGCGGGTCAGGGCCTTCAGCTCGGCCTGGCGCTGCAGGACCTGCTCCAGGCGGCCGGGGTCGGCCTCCAGGTGGTCGAGGTAGCCGGAGATCTCCGCGCCGACGTCCGCCAGCAGCGTCGCCGCCTCGACGAGACGCGGTTCCATCTCGCGCAGCTTCGGGTCTTCGGAAGCGGACAGGCGGCGGGCGGCCTCGGAGATCAGGCCGAGCGCGCCTGGGTTGTCCGGGTCGCCCTCCAGTGAACCGCTCACCGCGTACTGCGCGCCCTGGGCGGCCTCGCGGAGCTGGTCCGCGTCCGCGAGACGGCGGGCCTCGTCGTGCAGTTCGGCGTCCTCGCCCGGCTTGGGGTCGACGGCGTCGATCTCGGACAGACCGTGCCGCAGCAGGTCGGCCTCGCGCGCGAGCTCACGGGAACGCTCGGTGCGTTCCTTCAGCTCGGTGGTGACCTTGAGCCACTCCTCGCGGACGCTCTGGTACGCGCGCAACGGCTCCGCCACGTCGTCGCCGGCGAAGCGGTCCAGCACGCCGCGCTGCTCGGTCGGGCGCATGAGCCGCAGCTGGTCGTTCTGACCGTGCACGGCGATCAGCTGCTCGGCGAGTTCGGACAGCACGCCGACCGGCACCGAGCGGCCGCCGACGTGGGCACGGGAGCGGCCGTCCGAGCCGACGGTGCGGATCGCGATCAGCGACCCGTCCTCGTCCGCCTCGCCGCCGACCTCCTCCGCCACCTTCGCGGCAGGGCTGCCGGCCGGAGCCTGGAAGCGGCCTTCGACCACCGCCCTGTCGGCTCCGGTGCGCACGCGGGACGCCTCCGCCCGGCCACCGCCGAGCAGGTGCAACCCGGTCACGACCATGGTCTTGCCCGCGCCCGTCTCACCGGTGACGACGGTGAATCCGGGGTCGAGTTCAAGGGTGGCCTCGTCGATCACGCCAAGGCCATTGATGCGCATCTCGGCCAGCACAGGGCGAACCTTACTTGTCGGGTCCGACATTTCCGGATGGGACCTTGCTCTGGGGGCACCATAACCAGCGAGTGCCGACGCACCGAGCGGCGCGATCAGCCTGCCGATGGTCCCCGCCACCCCTTCACCGGCAGGTCGAACTTCTCGACCAGCCGGTCCGTGAACGGAGCCTGGCGCAGCCGCACGACCTTGAGCGGCACCTCACCCTCCACGATCTCGATCCTTGCACCCGCGGGCAGCTCGAACGTGCGCCGCCCGTCCGCGGACAGCGCCGCCGGGTGACCCGTCGACTCGATCTCGAACGCCACGTGCGACTTCGGCGAGACGACCAGCGGGCGGGCGAACAGCGCGTGCGCGTTGCTCGGCACCACCAGGATCGCCTGCACGTCCGGCCACACGACAGGGCCACCGGCGGAGAACGCGTACGCCGTGGAGCCCGTCGGCGTCGCACACAGCACGCCGTCGCAGCCGAACGCCGACACGGGCCGTCCGTCGACCTCGATGACGACCTCGAGGATGCGTTCGCGGATCAGCTTCTCGACGCTGATCTCGTTGAGCGCCCAGGTCTTCACGACGACCTCGCCGCCCACCTTCGCGACGAGGTCGAGCGTCATGCGCTCTTCCACGAAGTAGTCGCGTTCCAGCACGTGCCCGACGGCCTCGTGCAACGCGTCCGAGTCGGCCTCCGCGAGGAAGCCGACGCGGCCCAGGTTCACGCCCAGCACCGGCACCCGCGCGGGGCGGGCGAGCTCGGCGCCGCGCAGCAACGTGCCGTCACCACCGAGCACGAGCACCAGTTCGGTGCCCTCCGCGGCGTGGTCGTCGGCGGGCACGACCTTGGTGCAGCACGACGGACCGAGGTCACGAGCCTCGTCGTCGAGCACCCTCGTCGTGACGCCCCCGACCGCGAGCCGGCCGGCCACCTGACGGGCGAGATCGATGTTGCTCTGGTGGCCGGTGTGGACGACCAGCAGGACTTCCCTCATTGGGGCCCTTCTTCGACGGCGGTGCGCACCATCTCCTCCGCGGGCGCGGGTTCGCCCTTGCGGAGCCAGAGGAAGTATTCGACGTTGCCGGACGGACCGGGCAGCGGGCTCGCGACGACACCTCTCGTCGTCAGCCCGAGCTCCTCGGCGGCCTTGGTGACCTCGAGAACCGCGGCGACACGCAGTTCCGGGTCGCGCACGACGCCACCGGAGCCGAGGCGTTCCTTCCCGACCTCGAACTGCGGCTTGACCATCGGCAGCAGGTCGCCCTCCTCGTCGAGGCACGCGGCGAGTGCGGGGAGCACAAGCCTCAACGAGATAAACGAAAGATCCGCTACGACGAGTTCAACTTTCCCGCCGATGTCCTCGGGAGTGAGGGTGCGGACGTTGGTCTTGTCCTTCACCACGACCCGGTCGTCGGTCTGCAGCTTCCAGTCGAGCAGACCCCTGCCGACGTCGGCCGCGACGACCTGCCGTGCGCCGTTGCGCAGCAGCACGTCGGTGAAACCGCCAGTGGATGCGCCCGCGTCCAGGCACCGCTTGCCCGTCGGGTCGATCTTGAAGCCTTCGAGCGCGCCGATCAGCTTGTGCGCGCCCCTGGACGCCCAGTTCGGGTCGTTGGCGATGTCCTTGACGACGACCGCGTCGGAGGTCTCCACGGCGGTCGCTGGTTTCGTCGCGACGGTGCCGCGCACCGTGACGCGGCCGTCCGCGACGAGTTGGCTGGCGTGCTCACGGGACCTGGCGAGCCCCCTGCGCACGAGTTCGGCGTCGAGCCGCACTCTGCGAGGCACTGTGCATCACACCTTGTCGATGCTCGACAGTGCGTCGGTGAGCGTCGCGTGCACGGCGTCGAACCGCGCGACGTGCTCGTCGAGCGGAACGTTCTCGAGCCCGTCGAGCCTCGCCAGCGCGCCGTCGATGGCGTCAGCCGGGTTGGGCGGTGGTCCGGGCAGGGGGTAGCTCACGGCTCTTACGGTAGCCGATGGAGTACCGACAGGTCCGCGCCGACATACGTGGGCCGCTGGTCTTCCGGAAGCGCTTGCGCCTCTTCTTCGGTTGACACACCTGTGAGGACGAGCAGCGAGTCCATGCCCGCGTTGACCGCGCCCAGGACGTCCGTGTCGAGCCGGTCGCCGATCACCAGCGGCCGGTTCGCCTGGAGCTCCTTCGCGGCCTGCTGGAGCAGCGGGGTGGCGGGCTTGCCGGCGACGAGAGGTTCCGCGTCGGTGGCCGTTTTCAGGGCCGCGACGAGGGAACCGTTGCCGGGCAGGAGACCGCGTTCGGTGGGCAGGGTGGCGTCGACGTTGCACGCCACCCACAGCGCGCCGTTGCGGATGGCGACCGCGGCCTCGGCCAGCTCGCGCCAGCCGAGGTCCATGGACAGCCCCTGCAGGACCGCCACCGCGCCTTCGGCGGTGTCGGTCGGGATGAGCCCGCGCTTGAACACCTCGGCCTCCAGGGCCTCGGTGCCGAGCACGAGCACGGTGGAGCGCTTGGGCAGGCGTTCGGCGAGCATGGCCGCGCCTGCCTGCGAGGAGGTGCTCACCTCGTCGACGTTCGTCTCGAACCCGAGCTCGACGAGGTGGTCAGCCACCATCTGCGGTGAGCGTGAGGCGTTGTTGGTGACGTACCGGATCCCGACACCCTTGCTTCTGGCCGCTGCGATCGCTTCCGCAGCACCGGGCACGGCCTGGGACCCGCGGTAGACGGTGCCGTCGAGATCGATCAGCAACGCGTCGTACCGGTCGACCAACGTCTCGCTCACTGCTCCGCGGTCTCCTCCTGGGTCAGCTCGAACGCGCGCTCGGCGGCGTCCGTCTCCCCTTCGTCGTCAGCCTCGGCGGCGTTGAGGAACCACTTGACCGCTTCCTCGATGCGACCGGCCGCGGCCAGGTTGTCGGCGTAAGCGTAGAAGAGCCGCGCGGAGTAGGGAGTGCGCTGCCCCGGATCCAGGTCGGGCCCCTGCAACGCCACCACAGCCGCGTCCAGCTGCCCCATGTCGCGACGAGCACCGGCCGCGACGATCCGCAGCTCGATCTCGTCCTCCTGGGAGAGCTCCTTGGCCGCGGGGTCCTTGGCGAGGTCGATGGCCCGCTCCGGCCGCCCGAGCGCCCGCTCGCAGTCGGCCATGATCGCGAGGTGACCCGGCCCGGGCATCATCCGGCGCGCGGCGCGCAGCTCGCTGAGCGCCTCGGCCCACTCGTCCGCGAAGTAGGCGGTGAGCCCCGCCGCTTCGCGCACGACACCGACTCGCGCCGCCTTGCTGCGCGCGTACCGGGCGTGCTCCAGGGCGAGCTCGGGCTCCTCGTCGATCAGCAGCCCGGCCGCGGCCAGGTGCCGTCCGACGATCTCCGCGAGCCCCTTGGGAAGGCTGCGCAGCTCGGCCCGGATCTCGGGGTCGAGCAGCGACAGGTCGGCCTCTTCCGGCAGCTCGGGCCGGCCGCCGCGGGGGGCGGGAGCGTCGTCCCGGTCGTCCCGCTGCTGGGCGCGGTCGTCGCTGTCGGCGGCCTGACGGTCGCCGTCCTGGGTGCCGCGCTCGTCGGCCTGGGCCAGCTCGTCGGTGTCGCTGTCACCTGCCTGGACATCGCGGGCGTCGGCGTCCTGGTCGGCTTCGCGGTCGGCGCCCTGGCCAGCCGTCTCGTCGACGTCCTGGTCAGCCGTCTGGTTGCCATCCTGGGTGACGCCGTCGGCGTCCTCAGCAGCAGTGCTCTGGGCGGAGGTCACGCCCTCGGCGGACGCGGCACCGTCGCCGGCCTCGGCACCCTGCTCACGGCCGGCCGCAGCGCGGGTGGCCGCAGCACCGTCACCAAGGCGGTAACCGGCACGCGAGCCCTCCGACGTCACGTCGGACGAACCCTCGGCACCCGCGACGTCCTGACCGGTGGCCTCGACGTCCGACTCGGCACGACGTTCCTGGAACCGCGCCGCACGCTCACGGCTGCGCTCGTCCCGGCGGTCATCGCGCTGGTAACCACCACGCTCGCCCGAGCGGTACCCACCGCGGTCGTCAGAACGGGAGTCGCGACGGTCGCCGCGGTACCCACCCCGGTCACCGGAGTCGTCCCGCCGGAAGCCGCCACGGTCTCCCGAGCGCTCGCCACGGAACCCGCCGCGCTCGCCGGAGTCGCTCTTGCGGTACCCACCGCGGTCGTTCGAGCCGCGGTAGCCACCACGGTCACCAGAGTCGTCCCTGCGGTACCCACCGCGGTCGCTCGAGCCGCGGTAACCACCACGGTCACCGGCGTCGTCCTTGCGGTAGCCGCCACGGTCACTCGAACCGCGGTAACCACCACGGTCACCAGAATCGCTCTTGCGGAAGCCGCCACGGTCGCTGGAACCCTGACCGCGATAACCGCCGCGATCACCCGAGTCGTCCTTGCGGTACCCGCCGCGCTCACCGGAGTCGCTCTTGCGGAAGCCGCCACGGTCACTCGAACCGCGGTAACCACCACGGTCACCAGAGTCGTCCTTGCGGTAACCGCCGCGGTCGCTCGAGCCGCGGTAACCGCCGCGGTCGCCCGAGTCGTCCTTGCGGTAACCGCCGCGGTCGCTCGAGCCGCGGTAACCGCCGCGGTCGCCCGAGTCGTCCTTGCGGTAGCCGCCACGGTCGCTCGAGCCGCGGTAACCGCCGCGGTCGCCCGAGTCGTCCTTGCGGTAGCTGGGGCGGTCGCCGGAGCGCTCGCCACGGTAACCACCACGGTCACCAGAATCGCTCTTGCGGAAGCCGCCGCGGTCGCCGGAGTCGTCGCGACGGAACCCGCCGCGGTCGCTGGAACGGTCTCCGCGGTAACCCCCGCGCTCACCGGAGCCCTGGCCGCGGTAGCCGCCGGAGTCGTCCTTGCGGTAGCCGCCGCGCTCACCGGAGCGCTCGCCACGGAACCCGCCGCGCTCACCGGAGTCGCTCTTGCGGTAACCACCGCGGTCGCTGGAACCCTGGCCGCGGTAACCACCACGGTCGCCCGAGTCGTCCTTGCGGTAACCGCCACGGTCACTCGAACCGCGGTAACCACCGCGATCGCCCGAGTCGTCCTTGCGGTACCCACCGCGGTCGCTCGAGCCGCGGTAACCGCCGCGCTCGCCCGAGTCGCTCTTCCGGTAGCCGCCGCGGTCACCGGAGTCGTCCTTGCGGTAGCTGGGGCGGTCGCCGGAGCGGTCGCTGCGGTAGCCGCTGCGGTCGCTCGAGCCCTGGCCCCGGTAGCCGGCGCGGTCGTCTCGACGGTCGCCGCGGTTGGTGCGGTCGCCGGAGCCTTCACCACGCTGGGAGTTGCTGCTGAACTTTCGATCGCCTGCTGGACGGCCACCCTCGGAACGGCGCGGTCGGTCTCCCTGGCCACGCTGACGGTCGCCGGGACGATCCCCGAACCTGGACACCTAATCCTCCTATGGACACGCTGAAAGGGGCTTGTGAGCGAGCACTGTTGTTGTGCCCCGCAATCACAAGCCCCTTCAGGGAAGAAGTTCGGCGGCGACCTACTCTCCCACACCGTAACCAGTGCAGTACCATCGGCGCAGAAG
>NZ_JBHRZI010000028.1:0-57548 GCF_042649515.1 Lentzea rhizosphaerae
GGTGAAGCCGAGCCGAATCGGGCAATCCCAACGCAGGCAAGCGGTAATGACGGAAGCCGACCAACAAACGGGACCACGCACGCTTGCGATTGGGGCTTGACTTTGGGTGCGAGGTGCTATGCTGGTTGGATCGGCCGGGCTCCTTATGCCCGGCTTTTTAAGGCCGATGAGCGCCTCGCAAGGGCCTCGAAGTCAAGCCCCAATCGCAATCGTCGCGAAGCGGCGATGACGCAACCAAAGCTCGTCCTACGACCCACGTAACCATCAACGCGAGGTGGCACGGCATACGGCAGGCGACCACCCCGCTGGAACCCGCGCCGAACCACTCCAAGCTGACCCGCGCGGTGCCACCCGGAACCGGTCAACGCGAACCGACCCCACGCGCAACGGCCGCCCACACCCCGCAAACCCCGGCCCGGCCACTCCAGTCCGGCCACCCGGCCCAGCCGCCGCAGTCCGGCAACGCGGTCCAACGGCCCACCTCGCCCCTGGGTCACTCGACCGGGCGCCACCCGACCGCCCCATCCGCGCCCCCAACCAGCCCACCACCCCAGCGCCCACGCGCACCCGCCAGCCCGGTATGGGAGCTTCCTCCCGCCAAGTCCCGGGAAAAACTCGTGAGAGCGTTCCCATTGACGCAGACGTAACACAAAGTTGAGGATCTGCGGCATGCAATGGAGAAGCACTCTCGCCGCAGTGCTGGGGCTGACGCTCGCCGCCAGCGCGACATCGGCCGCCGCGCAGGAAGCGCCGGAAGCGCAGCACGGACCGAAGCAGACTGTCATCGGGCAGCCCAGGACTGAGCACGGGTGCGCCCGCATCGAGAAGTCCCTGCCCACGCTCAAGGACTGGCCGAAGGTCGAGAGCCAGCTCAAGGGTGACCGCAGGGACGAGGCGAGGATCAAGGCGATCCTCAAGGACATGACGCTGGCCGAGAAGGTCGGCCAGATGACGCAGCCCGAGATCGGTGCGATCACGCCGCAGGACGTGACCACGTACGGGTTCGGGTCTGTTCTCAACGGTGGTGGCAGCTGGCCCAACGGCAACAAGAAGGCCACGCCGCAGGACTGGCTCGCCATGGCCGACGCCTACTGGGACGCGTCGAAGGCCACCCGCACCAAGATTCCCGTCATCTGGGGCATTGACGCGGTGCACGGCAACAACAACGTCTACGGCGCAACGGTTTTCCCGCACAACATCGGTCTTGGTGCGGCGCACGACCCGTGCCTCGTCCGCGACATCAACGAGGCCACGGCCGAGCAGATTCGGGCCACTGGGCAGGACTGGGCGTTCTCGCCCACGCTGGCCGTGGTGCGCGACGACCGCTGGGGGCGGACGTACGAAGGGTTCTCCGAGGACCCGCGCATCACTCGGGCCTACGGGTTCGAGGCCATCAAGGGCTTGCAGGACAACGCGAAGAGGCGCATCGGCGAGGACGGCGTGATCGCCACCGCCAAGCACTTCCTCGGTGACGGCGGTACGACCGGTGGCAAGGACCAGGGGGTCAACCCGTCCACCGAGCAGGAGATGATCAACCTTCACGGGCAGGGCTACTACGGTGCTCTGGCCGCGGGTGCGCAGACTGTGATGATCTCGTTCAACAGCTGGACGAACGACGTCATCAACGAGGGCAAGGTGCACGGCAGCAAGTACGTGCAGACCGGCATCCTCAAGGAGAAGATGGGCTTCGACGGCCTGCTCGTCTCCGACTGGAACGGCATCGGGCAGGTCACGGGCTGCACGAACGCCAGCTGCCCGCAGGCGATCAACGCCGGCATGGACATCATCATGGTGCCCAACGACTGGAAGGCGTTCATCGCCAACACGATCACGCAGGTCGAGACCGGTGTGATCCCCATGGCCCGCATCGACGACGCGGTGACCCGCATCCTGCGCGTCAAGCTGCGCGCCGGCACGTTCGACGCGCCGAAGCCCTCGCAGCGTGAGCACGCCGGTGACCAGAAGGCGCTGCTGCACAAGGAACTCGCCCGCGAGGCCGTGCGGGAGTCCGCCGTGCTGCTGAAGAACAACAACCGGGTGCTGCCCCTCTCCAAGCGCAGCAAGGTTCTGGTGGTCGGCAAGAGCGCCGACAACATCGGCAACCAGACCGGTGGCTGGACGCTGAGCTGGCAGGGCACCGGCAACACCAACGCCGACTTCCCCAACGCCACCAGCATCCTCAAGGGCATCCAGGACACGCTCGGCGCCGCCAACGTCACGTTCGCCGAGACCGCGGACAACGTGAACCCCGCGGACTTCGACGCCGTCATCGCCGTCATCGGTGAGACGCCGTACGCGGAGGGCGTGGGCGACATCGGCAAGCGGACGCTCGAGACCGCGCGCCTGTACCCGCAGGACCTCGCCGTGCTGGACAAGGTGTCCGGCAAGGGCAAGCCGGTCATCACCGTCTACGTCGGTGGCCGCGCGATGTACATGAACAAGGAGATCAACCGTTCCGACGCGTTCGTGGCCGCCTGGCTGCCGGGCACCGAGGGCCAGGGCATCGCGGACCTGCTGATCAGGGGCCGCCACAACGGGTTCAGCGGCAAGCTGTCCTACTCGTGGCCGCGCAGCGCCTGCCAGACGCCGCTCAACGACCCGAGCCAGGACCCGCTGTTCAAGCTCGGCTACGGCCTGCGCGACTGGCAGACCGGCAACGTCGGCAAGCTCGACGAGACGAGCCCCGGCGGCAGCTGCTCCGGTGGTGGCGGGGGCACGGCGACCGAGGACCTCGAGATCTTCAACCGCACGGACGTCGCGCCGTACAAGAGCTACCTCGGTTCGCCGGAGAACTGGGGTCTCGAGATCGGCCCCGACGGCCAGGCCTCGCAGGCGAACATCAACGTCGTGCAGTCCGACGTCAACGTCCAGCAGGACGCGCTCAAGACGACGTGGACCGGCGCCGGACCGGGGCAGGTGTACCTGCAGAGCCCGACCGGGACCGACCTGCGCGGCTACGGCAACGCCAACGCGGCCCTCGAGTTCGACGTGATCGTGCACGAGGCCCCGGCCGCTCGGACGGTCGTCAGCGCGCACTGCAACTACCCGTGCCTGGCTGAGCTCGACGCCACGCAGGCGTTCCGCAACCTGCCGATCGGGCAGAAGGCCACGGTGAAGATCGCGGTCAACTGCTTCGCCGACAAGGGACTGGACCTGGAGAACGTCAACACGCCGTTCCTGGTCTACACCGAAGGCACCTTCCAGGCGTCCTTCGCGAACGTGCGGTGGGTGCCCAAGGCGGGCGCTGATCCGGACGTGGTTCCCTGCACGTAGCCCCAGAAGTGGCCTACCGGCAGATCTGCCGGTAGGGCACTCCCAGGCGCCGCCCGGCACGTTCTAGTGGTCGAGGTCCACCGGCTCGCCGCGGATGGCGGTCACCGCGCCGCCGGTCTGCGAGGCGAGCCAGACCTCGAACGCCTCCGGCTCCCTCGTGAGCACCGTGAAGGTGACGTCGTGGCCGTACTCGGTGTCCGCGACGTGGTACCCGGCCGCGCGCAACGCGTTCTCCAGCTTTCCGGCCTGATCGTGGTCCACGGCGAGAAGAACGCTCTCGTGCCGTTCGCGGGTGAGCGTGCCGATCACATCGATCGCCTCGGACACCGCCCGGCCGTACGCACGGACGAGGCCACCGGCACCGAGCTTGATGCCGCCGTAGTAGCGGGTGACGACAACGGCCGTGTCGACCAGATCGCGCCGTGTGAGCACTTCCAGCATCGGCACGCCCGCGGTCCCGGCCGGTTCGCCGTCGTCGGAGGAGCGCTGGGTGTCCGCGGTCCGGAAGGCCGTGCAGTTGTGCGTGGCCTGCCAGTGCTCCTTGCGCACACGGGCGAAGAACTCCGCCGCCTCTCTCTCAGAGGAGACACGGGCGACGTGGCACAGGAACCGCGACCGCTGGATCTCGATCTCGTGTGTGCCGTCCCGCCTGATCACTTTCACCCGTCGATTGTCCTGCGTCGCTCCGCCTCACCGAACAGCGCGTCCAGCTCGGCCGGCGGCACCTCCTCCAACTGCTCGTAAGTGCACTGCGACGGCTCTTTGTCCGGACGGAAACGCACGAGCCGTGCGGTGTGCCGGAACCGCCCGCCCTGCACGTGCTCATAGCGCACTTCGGCCACACGTGACGGTTCCAGCAACACGACCTGAAGTTGCTTCTCGGGGTTCCACCGGCTGTTCATGCCCGGTCCCTCGTACGTCGCCCACGCGTTCCACGGGTGCTCGGCGGGGTTGAGCAGCGGTTTGAGCTCGTCGACCAGCTCACGGCGGCGGGCCGCGGTGAAGCTGCTCGCCACGCCCACGTTGTGCAGCTCGCCGTCCTGGTAGAGGCCGAGCACCAGCGACCCGACCGTCTCGCCGTCCTTGTGGAGTCGGTAGCCCGCGACCACGCAGTCGGCGGTCCGCTCGTGCTTGACCTTGAACATCACGCGCTTGTCCGGCTCGTAGACGCCGTCCAGCGGCTTCACCACCACGCCGTCGAACCCCGCGCCCTCGAACCGGGTGAACCAGTCCTGCGCCACGTCCGGGTCCGTCGTGGACGGTGTCAGGTAGACGCCGGGCACCTCCGTGACCACCTCCTCCAACCGAGTCCGCCGCTCGGCCAGCGGCAGCGCGGTGAGGTCGGAGTCGCCGCACGCCAGCAGGTCGAACGCCACGAAGCTCGCCGGGGTCTCGACGGAGAGCTTCCGCACCCGCGACGCCGCCGGGTGCAGCCGCAGCTGGAGGGTGTCGAAGCTCAGCCCGTCCGGCGTGACCAGCACGATCTCGCCGTCCACCACGCACCGCGGCGGCAGCGCCTCCCTGAGCAGCTCGACGACCTCGGGGAAGTAGCGGGTGAGCGGCTTGTCGTTGCGCGACCCCAGCTCCACCTCGTCGCCGTCGCGGAACACGATGCAGCGGAAGCCGTCCCACTTCGGCTCGTAGGACAACCCGTCCCCGCGCGGCAGCTCGGGCACGGACTTCGCGAGCATCGGCTTCACCGGCGGCATCACGGGCAGGTCCACACCCGGACCCTAAGCTCAGCGCAACGAAGCCGCGAGCTTTTCGAGCTGGTCCGGACGCCGCGTCATCCTTTGCCGCGCTCGGCCTGTTCCTGTCGGTAGACGACGTCCAGCAGTTCCATGACCAGCCGGCGGCGGTCCGGCGACAGCTCTCCCGCACGCATCGCCATGAGCTGCGCCTCGCTGCCGGACGCGATCTCGTTGAGCCGCAGCTGCTCCTCCTGCAACGACTTGAGCTGCGCATCGACGCGGTCCGTGACCTCGTCGTCGAAGAAGTAGCTCACCGGCACGCCGAAGAAGCCCGCCAGCGCCTGCAGGTGCTTGAAGGTCGGGTTGTCCTTCTTGCCCTTGCGCAGCTGCCAGATGTAGCTCTGGGAGATGGTCACGCCGCCCTCGGCGATGGCCGCCGCGACCTGCTCGTTGCTGTACTCCTGGCCCGAGCGCGCGGTGTGCAGCGCGAAGAGGTGGTTGAGCCTGTCGGCCAGCGACCGTTCCCCGGCCATAGCGGCTCCCCCTGTCGCGCGCCGTCTCCACCGATGGAAAGGGCTATCTGGGTGACGGGATTTTCGCCAGTTGAAAGCCCGTCAACGGCCAACATAGACTCCTGGCGAGTCCGTCTCAACCGGCGGGGGAGGAGGAGTTCGGCCATGGCGCTCGCGGAACGGCAGCAGTCCTTCCACCGGACGGTGATCGACGTCGTCTACAAGACCATGGACCAGCTCGCCCGGACGGACTCGCCGAACGAGGTCTTCGAGCTGCGCGAGCAGCTGCGCGCCGCCCTGCCGTGGTGGCGGGGCCTGCTGAAGATGCACGAGCCGAACGAGAAGCACCGCTGCCGGTCGTGCCGCGCCTGGTACGGGCGGCACCGCGCGTGGCCCTGCCCGGTGTGGCGGGACGCGGCGCAGGCGCTGCACCAGCTCAACGACATGTACGGCTTCCTCGCCCACCCGGCCTCCGCGGACGGGAGACCGGGCGAACGAGTGACGGTGACGTGGCCTCAGCCCGGCACTAGCCGATCCTGAAGCTCTGCGCCGCCGAGCCGTTGCACGTCGCCTGGACCAGCTGGACGCCGTCGGTGCTGCCCACCGCCGAGAGGCACTTGCCGGAGTGCCGCGCCGTCAGCGTCGAGTAGCCGTCCGTGCCGGTAGTGACGCGCCACTGCTGGTTGGTGCCGCCGACGTGGTCCCAGAGGTGGATGCCGGCACCGTCCGCTGTGGACACGTCGCTCACGTCGAGCACCTTCGCCGGGTCGTTGCGGTACTCCAGGCGCGAGTAGCCGTCGGTCGTGGCCACGGCGCGGAAGTTCTGCGCGGTGGTCCCGTTGCACGAGTACTGCTGGATGACCGTGCCGTTCGCGAGACCGGCGGACCGGGCGTCGACGCACTTGCCGTTGCCGCGGTTGGTGACCGTCTTCCAGTCGGGCTGCGGCTGCGGGGTGCCGCCACCGCCGAGCCACAGCAGGCTGTCGATGAGGAACGTGTTCTGGGTGGCGCTGGCGAACGTGGACGACAGCGGCCGGTTGTTCGCGTAGTCCATCGCGTTGTGGCCGAAGTTCGCGTAGATCATCTTGTAGTTCTTGTTCGTCCACATGATCGGGTAGTACCCGCTGCGCCACTGCTGGTTCGGGTCGGTGCCGAGCGGGAAGCTCGACGGGTCGACGCTCGCCAGGATCTGGATGTCCGGGTTCGTGCGCAGGTCACGCGACCAGCTGTACCACTCGCTGACCGACGAGGTGAACTTCTCCGGCAGGCGCAGGGTCGACGGGTGCGAGCGGGTCTCGACCTTCAGCGTCGCGGTGGTCGGGCCCCACGTGTTGTTGACGAAGTTCCCCTTGCCCAGGAACGTGTTGTGGTACCAGGACCACTCGTTCGCGTTCTGCGTGAAGGCGCTGACGTGGAAGCCCAGCCACGCGCCGCCCGCGTCCATGTACCGCTGGAAGCCCGCGCGCTGCGTGCCGCTCGGCAGGTCGTCGAGGAAGATCACGACCTGGGCCTGAGACGGCGTGAGGGTGTTCAGCCGGTTCCAGTCGGTCGTGGCCTCGTAGGTGAAGCCGTTCTCCTGGGCGGCACGCGCGAGCCACGGGTTCGCTTCTTTGACGAACGAGATGTGCGCCAGGTCGTTGGTGCCGTAGTAGAAGCCGAGCACATTGAACGGGGCGGCCTGTGCCGGGCCGGTGGCCGAGATGCCGACCGGGAACAGCGTCGCTCCTGCCAAAGCCAGCAGTGTCAACAGTTTTCGAGCCATGCGGGCACGCACCTTCACATCGCAGGGGTTGCGCGCCCGAAGATCATCGTAGGGATGGTCCAGACCTATTGGGGACCGGGACGTTCACAGAATTCTTTTGCGCCACAACATGATCCCGCCGAGCACGGCGAGCCCGCCCAGTGCCGCCACCACGGCGGACAGGCCGAAACGTGTTGCGCTGGAAGGAGGTTGTTCGGCACTCGACGCAACGGGAACGGGTCGCGGGGTGCTCTGCTTCGAGGACGGCGGCGCGGTGGTGGTCGTCGTCGTTGTGGTGGTGGAGGCCGGTGGCGCGACCTGCGCGGGCGGCGCGGCCGGTGCCGGTGGCGCCACCGGGGCGGGTGCGGGGGTCACCGGCTTGACCGCCGCCGCGATCTCCACGTCCGTGCACGAGTAGTACGTGTCGGGCGTGTCCGTGTTCTGCCAGACCGTGTAGATCAGGTGCCGTCCCGTCCTGTTCTTCGGCAGCTGCACGGTGAACTCGTACGCGCCGTTGACGAGCGGGGGAGAGGGCACGGTCAGGAACTGCTCCAGGTCCGCCCACCGCAGCGGTGCCGTCGGCGAGTAGCCGTCACGCGTCACGTAGAAGCGGAACGAGCCCTGGTGCGGGATCGTCGCCCGGTACGTGAAGTCCGTGCTCTTCAGCTTCGTGGCGGGCCACTCCGCGCTGGGGAGGTCGAGCCCCGCGTACTTGGCGAGCCCGGCGCTGCACAGCTTGCCGTCCGGAACGCGCTGGGCGTCGCGCCCCGCCACGTTCGGCAGCCGGATGTTGTCCCACTCCTTGGACGGCAACCCCGCCTGAATGGCGCTGCGGCACGGCGAGGATGATGCTCCTGACTGACCGGGCGAGCACAGAAAAGCCCTGCTCGCCGGGTCGGTGGGCGCGCCATGGGCGTGCGCGGGAACCGCGGAGACCATCATGAGCAGCGTCAGAACGCCCACAAGGCGAAACACGAGCACCTCCCCTGTCTTTCTAGGGGTACGCGTGCAAGACCCGAGTCGTTCACGGAAGATGTTTTGACATGTCCTTCGCTGATGAGGTGTCCGCCGCCGCAGCCCGGCTCGGCGGAGTCGCACGCACGACGCCGCTCGAGGTGAACCAGCGGCTGTCCGAGAGGACCGGCGCGCGCGTCTGGTTCAAGCGCGAGGACCTCCAGGTCGGCCGTTCGTACAAGCTGCGCGGCGCGTTCAACCTGCTGTGCCAGACCGAGTTCGCGTTCGGTGGCGCGGTCTGCGCGTCGGCCGGCAACCACGGCCAGGGCATGGCCTACGCGTGCCGCCGCCTCGGCATCGAGGGCCGCGTGCACGTCCCCCGCACCACCCCGCGCCAGAAGCGCGACCGCATCTCCGCCCTCGGGCAGGGCATGGTGCAGCTGGTCGTGGACGGCGACACGTACGACGACGCGGCCGCGCTCGCGAAGGAGTACGCGCTGAGCACGGGCGCGACGCTGGTCCCGGCGTTCGACGACCCCCGCACGGTCGCGGGCCAGGGCACCGTCGGCCTGGAGATCGTCCAGCAGCTCGGCGGCGCACCGGACGTCGTCGTGGTGCCCGTCGGTGGCGGCGGCCTGCTCTCCGGCGTCGGCACGTGGTTCTCCGAACGCTTCCCCCGCACCCGCGTGATCGGCGTGGAGCCCGCGGGCGCGGCGAGCATGATGGCCGCTCTCCAGGCCGGCCACCCGGTGACGTTGCCCGAGGTGGACTCGTTCGTGGACGGTGCCGCGGTGCGCCGGGCCGGCGACGTGACGTTCCCGATGGTGCGCGACAGCGGCGCCGAGCTGCTCACCGTGGCCGAGGGCGCGGTGTGCACGGAGATGCTGGAGCTGTACCAGATCGACGGCATCATCGCGGAGCCCGCGGGCGCGCTCGCGTCGGCGGCGTTGCTGGAGGAGATCACCGTCGCGCCGGACTCGACGGTGGTCTGCCTGCTCTCCGGCGGCAACAACGACGTCTCGCGCTACGCCGAGGTCGTCGAGCGCTCGATGGTCCACCGCGGCCTCAAGCACTACTTCCTCGTCGAGTTCCCGCAGGAGCCGGGCGCGCTGCGGCGGTTCCTCGACGACGTGCTCGGCAAGGACGACGACATCGTGCAGTTCGAGTACATCAAGCGGGACAACCGGGAGACCGGCGCCGCGCTGGTGTGCATCGAGCTCGGCCGCCGCGAGGACTACGACCTGCTGTGGGCGCGGATGAAGGAGTCCCCGCTGAAGATCCAGCACGTGGCTCCGGGCACGACGGCGTACCGCTTCCTCATCTAGCGCCTGTATCGAAGCAGAGCGGCTCAGGCCTACCGGACATTTTTTTGGCGCGAAAAGCACGTCCGGGCCATCTATCGGCCCGAACGTGCTTTTCGCGCCAAACAGCAGGGGCTCGGTGCGGACTTCGATACAGGCGCTAGTGGCGCGGCGCAGAACGCTGCCACGAGGTGTCCTGCTGAGCGTGAATTACTCGCCAACGTTCTGTGTCGCGCCACTGGCGAACTTCTGCACGGCCGCCGGGGTGACCGGGGTGAAGAAGTTGACCAGGTTGCCGTCGGGGTCGCGCAACAGCAGCGACCGGTTGCCCCACGGCATCGTGGTCGGCTCCGTGACGAAGTCGGTGACGAACCCGGTCAGGTTCTCGTGCACGCGGTCCACGTCGTCGACGAGGAACTCGGTGATCACGCTGTGGTTCTCCGCCGGACGGGCCGATCCCGGCGCGAACAGCCCGACGGTGCGGGTGCTGCCGATGGCGAGGGTGGCGCCGCCGATCCTGAGCTCGGCGAAGTCCTCGGTGGCCCACGTCGCCGGCGCCCCCGTGGCGCGCTCGTAGAAGTCGACGAGGCGTGCCACGTCGCCGGTGATGATGCGGATCGAGACGAAGTCCATCGGAACTCTCCTTGTTGTGAGGCCTGTGCGCAGGCTAGGAGAAATAGTGGACAGAATCGGTCCGGTATTAGGCTGCGGATGTGCCTCGACCGACCGGCCGCGTCCTGACGCTCCTGGAGCTGCTGCAGTCCGGCGGCACCCGGACGGTGGCCGAGCTCGCTGACCGGCTCGGTGTCGAAGGGCGCACCGTGCGCCGGTACGTGGATCAGCTGATCGACCTCGACGTGCCCGTGGAGTCGGTGCGCGGCCGCTACGGCGGGTACCGGCTCGCCCCCGGCTACCGCCTGCCTCCGCTCATGCTGAGCGACGACGAGGCGCTGTCCGTGCTGCTCGGCCTGGTCGCGGGCCGCCGGACGGGGCTGATGACGGACCGCACGGCGAGCGAGACGGCGTCGGCGAAGATCCGTCGGGTGCTCCCCGCGCACGTCGCCCGCCGGCTCGACACGCTCCTGGCGGCTCTCGCCTTCACGGACCAGCCCGGCGAGTTCGACACCCCGGACGCCGGGGTGCTGCTCACGATCGCCGACGCGGTGCGCCACCTCCGGCCGGTCTCGATCCGCTACACCGACCGCGAGGGACACCGCAGCGAACGCACGCTGCACCCGTACGGCGTCGTCGCCCACGCGGGACGGTGGTACGTCACGGGTGAGGACGCCCAGATCGGGGAGGACCGGACGTTCCGGCTCGACCGCATCGACGACGCGCGGACCCTGCCCGGCTCGTTCTCGGCGCCGGCGGGTCCCGATCCGGCGCAGCGCGTGGTGTCGGGGTTCGCCACGGCCGAGTACCGGCACGAGGTGACCTTGCGGATCCGCGGGACGGTGGCGCAGATCCGCGCCCGTCTTCCGGAAACCGTTGCGAGCCTGGAAGAACACGAGCCCGCGACCGAACGCTGGCGGCGCGTCGAGGTGCGGGCGGAGCGGCTCGACTGGGTGCCTGCGGTGCTCGCCGCACTCGACCGGCCGTTCGTCGTCGAGCACCCCGACGAGCTCCGCGACCTGGTCGTCGCGTTCGCCGACCGCCTCACGTCGTCCGCCCGCCGGGAACGGGGAGATGCCGGGCGCCCCTGAACGGGACGCCCGGCACCGGGGTGAGGAACTACGGCCTCGGCGGCGGGCAGACCTTCCACGCGAAGTGGTAGGTCGTCTCGATCGACCCGTCGGTGGAGTCCATCGCGATGAAGCTGGTCTTCGTCTTGTCCGAAGTGCCCTGGTTGACCCGCAGCTCCGTGTTGATGTTGAAGTTCCGCTTCTCGCCACACGGGTGGTAGACGATCGCGGCGATCTCGTTCGTGTCGGTCGCCTGCCAGTCGTCGCTGAACGGACCGGCGTAGTTGTGCTGCTTGAACGCCGTCTGCGACATGCCCTGGAAGTAGTAGTTGGCCTTCTCCAGGGCCGTGGCGCCGCGCTCGAGGTGCGCGAAACCGCGGTAGTCGGTCGACGCGATGCCGTAGGTGAAGCCCTGCGGCACGTTGACGCGCAGGTTCAGCTGGCAGTTCTTGCGGAAGTCGGTCGGCAGGGCCTGCGGACCGACCTGCGCCATGAACTCGCTGTAGGTGACGGTGAACGCCTTGTTGTCCGGGCTCACGGCGACAGCGGCCGTTCCGGCTCTGCAGCCCGAGCCGTTGATCGTCACGACGTCGATGGTGATGTGGTCCGGCGGAGGCGTGTCACCGGGGGCGCCACCGGGCGGGATGATGATCGTCGACATCGCGAGCGCGGCCGCGGCCAGTGTGTTGAGCATGGGGCACCTTTCCGTCTGAAGTTCAACCGAGAACGGGCGGCGGCAATTGGTGCCTGGTCAGCAACGCTTCCAGGAGAACTGGTACTTCGTGCTCACGCTGCTGTCCGTGGAATCCATCGTCATGAAGCTGTTCAGCTTCGAGGTTCCCGCGTTCACACGCAGTTCGGTGTTGATGTTCAGGTGGCGGACTTCCCCGCACGGCGCGTAGATGATTTCCGAGACCGTCGCGCGGTCGGTGGCCTGCCAGTTGTCGCTCTTCGGGCCGTAGAAGTTGTGCGTGCGGCTCGTGCCGTTCGACATGCCCTGGAAGTAGTAGCTGCCCTTTTCGGTGCCCGTCGCACCCTGCTGCAGGTTGGCGAACCCGCGGTAGTCCGCCTGGGCGATGCCGAACGTGAAGCCCTGCGGGTAGCTCACTCTGATGTTGAGCTGGCAGTTCTTGCGGAAGTCTGTGGGATCGGACCCCTGCCCGGCCTCGGCCAGGTAGTCGCTGTAGGTGACCGTGAACGCCGTGCGGTCGTCCGCCGCCGCGATCGCCGCGGTGCCGGCGGGGCAGCCGGAACCGTTCACGGTGACCACGTCGATCATCACGAAATCAGGAACGTCGGCCGCTTGCGCTGCGGGCGCGGTCACCACAGCGGAGAGTAGGAGGGCAGCAGCCAGCACCGTTTTCAGCATGGCCAGCCTTTCTTTCTGAAGTGTGGTACCGGCGGCGGAATCCAGACGATATCGGAAACCCTGTGTTGCGAAGGGCCGCCGAATGGGTGACTGAATTTTCCGGCAATGATTGAATTGGGGCACGGCTAATTGCACGCCCCGAAGTTTTCGGCCGTGCGCGAACCATGCTCACCCACCGTGTGCCGAATTGACCTGACGATTGCCTGACGATCGCCGTTCGCTGGGCCGTCCGAGTGGCGCGGTCCGCGGAGTGATGTGGGCCGCAACCCGGCATGAAGCACCCCTCGGCGTGCGTTCACACTGATGACGCTGTCCAACCTCGACGAGGAGTGCCGCTGATGGCTCCCGACCAGCTGACCGTCTACTCGACCTCGTGGTGCGGCTACTGCCGGATCCTGAAGAGCTCGCTCGACCGCGAGGGCATCGAGTACGTCGAGATCAACATCGAGGAGACGCCCGGCGCGGCGGACTTCGTGATGAGCGTGAACGGCGGCAACCGCACGGTGCCGACCGTCCACTTCCCGAACGGGTCCGCGCTCACCAACCCGTCGCTCGCCCAGGTGAAGGAACAGCTCGCGGCCTGAAGCCGAACGCGCCCCAGGCGGACGGATCCACCCGGGGCGCGCCGGTTCTTCTAGCAGTACAGGTTCGCTCCGGTCGGCACGCCGAGGATCCCGGCGAACTGCTGGTAGCTCGACACGCGGCTCTGCACCTGTGCCGGGTTGCGGCCGTCGCACTCCAGGGATCCGTTGATGCTGCGGATCGTCTGGCCGAAGCCCGCACCGTTGACCATGGCATTGTGGCCGGTCATGGAGCCGGGGCCGGTCTGCGTCATCCAGTACCAGAGCCCGGTCTTCCACGAGATCGCGGCGTCCGTCGCCACCTTGTCGGGGCTCCTCAGCAGCTCGTCGCCCATGCCGAGGGCCTGGCCCGCCGAGTAGTAGTTGAAGTTCCACGACAGCTGGATCGGACCGCGGCCGTAGTAGCCGAACGTCCCGGCGGGGCAGCCGTAGGGCTTGCTCTCGTCGCAGAGGTCGTTGCCCTGGTTGATCTCGCGGACGTGCACCAGACCGCCCGTCTCGTGCGAGACGTTGGCGAGGAACGCCGCCGCTTCCTGCTTCTGCACGGTGTCGCTGCCGGTCTTCGCGAACGCGGGGAACGCGCTCATCGCCTGGACGAGACCGCTGTAGGTGTAGAAACCGTTGCGGCTGGGGAACATCTGGTTGAACTGGGCTTCGCTGACGACGAAGCTGCCGCCGCCACCACCGCCTCCACCGCCGCCGTTGCAGTTGTACGGATCCCAGTACCAGGTGGAGATCGTTGGGCTGTAACCGGGATTGTCGTGTTCGGCGATGTAGAAGTTGCCTTCGTACCTGACGATGGCGCCGGTGACGTACCACTGACCCTGTACCCAGTCGGTGTACGTGCAGGTGCCGCCGCCGCCACCTCCACCACCGTCACAGCTCGTCGGTTCCCAGTACCAGGTGGAGATCGTTGGGCTGTAACCGGGATTGTCGTGTTCGGCGATGTAGAAGTTGCCTTCGTACCTCACGATGGATCCCGTGACGTACCACTGACCCTGCACCCAGTCGGTGTACGTGCACGCCTGTGCGGACACTTCCGCCTGTGAAGACGCGGTCGGCGTGATGACGGCCAGCGCCGCCGCCATCACACCTGCCGCGAGAGACGCCAAGATGCGTTTTCTCAGCAAAGGTCACCCACTCCTGGAGTCTGCGCGCCCGAGGAATCAAGGATGTGAACTGTGCTGAGACTGGCACCAGTGGTCCAGACCAGTCAAGGGTCTAGACCTGTTCAGCAGTACAGGTTCGAGCCCTGCGCGACACCGATGATCCCGGTGAACTGCTGGTACTTCGAGACGCGGCTCTGCACCTGGCCGGGGTTGCGGCCGTCGCACTCCAGGGATCCGTTGATGCTGCGGATCGTCTGACCGAAACCGTGCGAGTTGACCATGGCGTTGTGCGGGGTCATGGTGCCGGGGCCGTTCTGCGTCATCCAGTACCAGATCGCGGTCTTCCACGACGTGGTCGCGTTGGTCGCCACCTTGTCGGGGTTCCTCAGCAGGTCGTCGCCCATGCCGAGGGCCTGGCCCGCCGAGTGGTAGTTGAAGTTCCACGACAGCTGGATCGGCCCGCGGCCGTAGTAGGCCCTGGTGCCCGCGGGGCAGCGGTAGGGCTTGCTCTCGTCGCAGTAGTCACCGCTCTGGTTGATCTCGCGGATGTGCACGAGCCCGCCGGTCTCGTGCGAGACGTTGGCGAGGAACGCCGCGAGCTCCTGCTTCTTCACGGTGTCGCTGCCCTGGTTCGCGAACGAGCCGAACGCGCTCATCGCGGACTTCAGGCCGCCATAGGTGTAGAAGCTGTTGCGGGACGGGAACATCCGGTTGAACTGCGCCTCGGTGACGATGAACGGCGCCGCCGTCGCCGGCTGCACGAGCGTGAAGACGCCCAGCAACGCGACGATCAGGGCGGCGGCGCGTGTGGAGAACATGGGACCAACTCCTCGGAGCATCTGCGCGCCCACTGTGTGTTACCGCTCTCACGGTGGCAGCAACGGGGTACGCGGCACAAGGGGTGGTCTATACCTTTTAGGAGCCGGAACCGTACGGGCGCGTGATGATCTCCAGCGCGTGGCCGTCGGGGTCGTCCCAGTAGACGCCGCGCCCGCCGTCGTTGTGGTTGATCTCCTGTGGCCGGCTGTGGAACGGGTCGGCCCAGTGGTCGAGTCCGCGCTCCTGGATCCGGCCGAAGATCTGGTCGAACTCGTCTTCGGTGACGAGGAACGCGTAGTGCTGCGAGGTGATCGGGCCGGAGCTCGTCAGGTAGTCGAGCGAGACGCCGTTCGCGACCTCGACGACGAGGAACGGGCCGAAGCGGACCGGCTCCGGCAGGCCGAGGATCTCGGTGACGAAGCGCGCCGAACGCTCCTGGTCGGTGACGTGGACGATGGTGTGGTTGAGCTGTACGGGCATGTTTCCCTGCTTACTCGTGTTCGAGCCAGAGCGCGTCACCCCGACCTCCGATGGGTGTCGGGGTGACGGCGATCACGCAATACTGCCCCCATGCGGACACTGGTTGTAGCCGGGCTGTTACTGGGTCTGACAGTTCCTGCTCAAGCGGCACAGGCCGATCCGGACCCCTCGTCCTTGGTGAACCCCTTCGTGGGTACGCAGAACTTCGGCAACACCTTCCCCGGCGCCTCGGTGCCGTTCGGAATGGTGCAGGTCAGCCCTGACACAGGAGGTCAGGGCGGGTACGACTACAAGGCCACCTCCATCTACGGGTTCTCGCAGACACACCTGTCGGGCGTGGGCTGCGGCGTCATGGGCGAGCTGCCGGTCATGCCGACAGTCGGGTCCGTTGACAACGTTGACATCAACGCTTACAAGTCGGCTTTCAGTCATTCGGACGAAGCCGCGCAGCCCGGCTACTACCGCGTCGGGCTGTCCCGGTACGGGGTGAACGCCGAGGTCACGGCCACGCCACGGACCGGGTGGCAGCGCTACACCTTCCCCTCCAGCGCGGCCGCCAACGTCCTGTTCAACACCGGCCGGTCCAACCAGACCGTGCTCGACTCCGAGATCCACGTCGTCGGTGACCGGACCATCGAGGGACGGGTGCGCAACGGCAGGTTCTGCGCGGGCAAGGACGAGCACACCGTGTACTTCACGGCGTCGTTCGACCGGCCGTTCGCATCGTTCGGCTCGTGGCGGGGGAGCGTTCCCACGCCGGGCAGCCGGGACGCGTCCGGCACCGGTGGGAACGGCGCGTGGGTCACGTTCGACGCCACCGCCGACCGCGACGTGGTGCTGAAGGTCGGCCTGTCCTACACCGGCATCGAGGGTGCGCGGAAGAACCTCGCGGCGGAGGCTCCTTCCCACGACTTCGACGCCGTCGTGGCGAGTGCCAAGGAGGTGTGGAAGAAGCAACTGGACGCCGTGAAGGTCTCCGGTGGCCCGCGCGAACGGCAGGTCGCGTTCTACACCGCGCTGTACCACTCGGTGCTGCACCCGAACCTCGCCGGTGACATCGATGGCAGGTACATGGGCTTCGACGGGAAGGTGCGCACGGCGTCGGGGTACACGCCGTACCAGAACTTCTCGTTGTGGGACACGTACAGACCACAAAATCAGCTGCTGCAGATGCTGGAACCGAAGGTCGCACGTGACGTCGCACTGTCCGTCGTGGCCAGTGGTCGTGATGGAGGATGGTTGCCGCGCTGGGCTTTGGCGTCCTCCGAGACGAACATCATGACCGGTGACCCCGTGACGCCGTTCCTGGTCGAGGCGTGGTCGAAGGGGTTGCTGCGCGGGCACGAGGAGGAGACGTACCAGCTGTTGCGCAAGAACGCCCTGTCGTTGCCTCCGGCTGATTCTCCTTACAACGGGCGGTCGGGCGTCACCTACTACAACGATCGCGGGTACATCCCCTCCGGCTTGGAGCTCGGGAAGGACTGTGCGCACAAGGGCGGCGACAACGACTGCGTGCACCCGGCGTCGGCGACCCTGGAGTACTCGTCGGCGGACGCGTCGCTCGCGTTGATGGCTCGCGGTCTCGGGCACCGGTCCGACGCGCGCCTGTTCGCCGACCGCGGTCAGTGGTACCGCAACCTGTGGGACGCCTCGACCGGTCACTTCCGGCCGCGGACCGTCGCCGGCACGTGGCTCACGCCGTACAACCCGGTGGACGCCTCGCACCAGTTCCACGAGGGCGGTGCCTTCCAGTACCAGTGGCTCGTGCCGCAGGACCCCGCCGGCCTGGTGTCGCTGATGGGCGGACGGCGTGAGACGGAGAAGCGGCTCGACTCGTTCTTCGCCTACGAGAAGCTGCTGGCAGATCCCGCAGGCACCGCACGGCACGACTGGATCACCGAACCGTACGACTACTACGGAAAGCCGACCTACAACCCGAACAACGAACCGGACCTGCTCGCGCCGTACATGTACCTGTGGGCGGGCACGCCGTCCAAGACCGCGACGGTCGTGCGGGCGGCGATGACGTTGTTCACGACCGGTCCGGACGGCATGACCGGCAACGACGACCTGGGCACGATGTCGGCCTGGTACGTCTTCTCGTCGCTGGGGCTCTACCCGACGTTCAACGGCGCGGACTTCCTGGCGCTGTCCTCGCCGCAGTTCGAGTCCGCGACCGTCCGAATCGGACAGTACGGGTCGCAGGGCGGGACGTTGACCGTGACGGCACCGGGAGTGTCCGACACCAACCGGTACATCAAGAGCGTTTCGTTCGGCGGCCGTGACGTCCGCAAGACCTGGCTGTCCTGGTCCTCGTTGCAGCGCGGTGGAAAGCTGGTTCACGAGGTGTCGTCGAAGCCTTCGTCGTGGGGCACCGGGCGTTCCAACGAGCCGCCGTCGCTCAACGACGGCAACGCCGACTCGCGCCGGGCGTTGTCCGCATCGTTGCGCAACTCCGAGATCGTGCTGCCGACCTCGGACTCCCCGCAGTCGCTGACGTTGCAGCTCGACGTCCTCGCCCAGTCGCCGGGCGCGACGACCGTCCGGCCCCAGGTCACGGCTCCCGCGGGGTGGAAGGTGAGCGGCGCCAGGCCGTTCGTCATCGTGTCGCGGCACCTGCCGACGCAGAAGACCGTGCCGCTGACGGTCTCGGTGCCGGCCGGGCTGGCTCCCGGCTCGTACGAGATCTCGGTCGCGGTCGAGTCGGTGACGGTGAAGGCGGTGGTCGAGGTCAAACCGGCCGCGGTGTGCGCGTTCTCGACGTGTTCGGTGGACATCGCCGCGGAACGCAACCACGACGGTACGGCGACGGTCGGCGACTCCGCCTCCGGCAACTTCGACGGCGGCGGGTGGAGCTACGACGCGGCACTGCTGCCCGCGGCGGGGCCCGTGACGTGGGGCGGCATCACCTACCAGGCACCGGATCCCTCCGGTACCGCGCCCAACTTCGTGGAGGCCCGTGGTCAGGGCCTGCTGCTGCCCGCCGGTCAGTTCTCCTGGCTGCACGTCGTGGGCGCGTCGCACAACGGGCCGGTCTCGGCCGCCTTCACCGTCTGGTACACGGACGGGACGTCGGCCGAGGTCGCCGCGTCGGTGCCGGACTGGGCGGGCGGCGGTCCGGTGGTGCTGGAGATGCCGCACCGGATCAAGGCGGGACAGGGCGTCGACGGACCGCCGGTGCGCCTGTTCGGCCAGTCGCTGCGGCTGGACGCGGCCAAGACGGTTCGCTCGGTGACTTTGCCCGATGATCCACGAGTGGAGCTGTACGCGGTCACACTGGCCTGATGGAACGACTGAAAAGCGGAGTGCGGTCCCGCGTGTGGGCCGACGGTGACCGCATCGTCAAGCAGGTCGTTGGCGATGCGGCCGCCTTCACCCGCGAGGTCACCGCGCTGCGACTGGCCGAGCACACCGGGATGGTGCCGCGCGTTCTCGACGTCGACCCGGACACCCGCACGATCGTGATGGAGCGCCTGGCGTCCCATGCGTTCGGCGAGGACTGGGTGATCGACTACGCGCGCGGCCTCGCCCGGCTGCACCAGGCGACGGGCCCGGAGCACGCGGGACTGCTGCCGCGCCAGGAGGTTCCTGACCCGGAGCCGTTCCTGCGGTTCGTGCGTGCGCTGGAGGTAGAGATCGGGGACGCGGAGAGCGAGCTCGCCTTCACCGACACCGGCAGGTTCGACCTCCTGCACGGCGATCCGTGTCCTGGCAACGACATGTACACCGACCGCGGGGCCAGGTTCGTCGACTTCGAGGGCGCGATGCTCGGCGACGGGCTCACCGAGGTGGTGTACCTGCGGATGGGTTTTCCGACCTGCGCGACCGTGTCGGAGACGCCGAAGGAGCTGCGGGAGGCCGCCGAGCGGGCGTACTTCGAGGAGCGCGGCTGGGAGGAGCCGTTGGAGGACGCCTGCGTGCGGTGGCTGGTGCAGGGTGACGCGCTGGTGCAGCGGGCCGAGCGGGACGGCACCGACCACCTCGCGAGGGTCGTCGACGAGGACTGGTTCTGGTACAGCACGACCGCACGCGGCCGGTTGATGTTCCGGGCGCGGGTGGTGGCCGGGTTCACCGAGACCCACCCCGCGATGAGCGCGCTCGCCCGGCGGTTGCTCGAGCGGATGAACGGGATCTGGGAGCCGCAGCCGATCGACGGCCGGCGCACGCACGTCTCATGACCAGGCGGACAGCTCCAGGCCCGAGGTGAAGGAGCGTTCCTCGCCCGTGACGGGGTCCGTGAAGGACAACGTGCGGGCGAGGAGCTGCAACGGTGACGAGAAGTCGTCCAGCGGGCGTTCCCGCAGCACGGGGTAGAAGTCGTCGTTCACGATCGGCACGCCGAGCCCGGACATGTGCAGCCGCAGCTGGTGGGTGCGGCCGGTGTGCGGGTTCAGCCGGTAGCGGCCCAGGCCGTCGCGGTGCTCGACGAGCGACACGTGGGTTTCGGCGTTCGGTTCGCCGTCGACCTCGAACGCCGTGATGATCCCGCGTTCCTTGATGATCCGCGAACGCACCACGCGCGGCAGCTCCAGTGCCGGGTCGTGCGGTGCTATCGCCTCGTACTCCTTGCGCACCAACCGATCGCGGAACATCGTCTGGTACTTGCCGCGCAGCTCCCGGCGCACCACGAACAGCACCAGCCCGGCCGTCACGCGGTCCAGGCGGTGAGCGGGGGAGAGGTCGGGCAGGCCCAGCGAGTCGCGCAGCTTGACCAGCGCCGTCTGCATGATGTGCTGGCCGCGCGGGATCGTGGCCAGGAAGTGCGGTTTGTCGGCGATGACGATGTTCTCGTCTTGGTACACCACACCGACGTCGAACGGCACCGGGACCTCGACGGGCAGGTCGCGGTGGAACCAGATGTAGCTGTCCGGGACGAACGGCGCGTCGACGCCCAACGGCCCGGAGACGCTCCAGATCCGTTCCTCCCGCAGCATCTCTTCTATGCGTTCGGGCGCCACGCGCGGTAGCCGTTCCACGAGGTGCGCGCGCAGGGACGGCCACGAACCTTCCGGCGGCAGCTTCAGCCGCGCCGCGTCCAGGCCGTTGCGCTGGGGGAGAGGGGAGGAGGGTTTGCGTCTCATCGCACCGGTCAGTCTAAATGGTCGGGAAAACCGAACGATATCGCTCGGAAACATTCGCTGTACCGAAGAGACCTGGTCAACGAGGCTGTGGGCATGGCGGTCTTCCTGGTCCTCGGTTCGGTCATCTCACTGCAGTTCGGCGCGGCGTTCGCGAGTCAGCTCTTCGGGCAGATCGGCGCGCCCGGCGCCACGGCGCTGCGGCTCGGCATCGCGGCGCTGATGCTCGCGGTGATCGTCCGTCCGAAGTTCCGCCAGGAGACGCTCGTGCTCGGGATGACCATGGCCGGCATGAACGGAACGTTCTACCTCGCGCTCGACCGGATCCCGCTCGGTGTGGCGGTGACGATCGAGTTCCTCGGGCCGCTGGGGCTCGCGGCCGTGCTGAGCAGGAGAGCGCGGGACTTCGTGTGGGTCGGGCTGGCGTTGCTGGGCGTGGTAGTTCTGGGCGTGCGGGAGTACACCGGCGCGAAACTCGACCTGATCGGCGTGGCGCTCGCCCTGTTCGCGGCCGTGTTCTGGGCTTTCTACGTCCTGGCGGGGCGCAAGCTCGCGACGGCGGGGCTCGGCACCGGTGGTCTCGCGGGTGCGAGCCTGATCGCGGCGGCGCTCACGTTGCCGTACGGGCTCTCCACGGCCGGTGCCGCGTTGTTCGAGCCCGAGGTCCTGCTGCTGGGCACGCTGGTGGCACTGCTGGCGTCCGCGATCCCCTACACCCTGGAGATCAGGGCGCTCAAGACGTTGCAGGCCAGCACGTTCGGCGTCGCGCTGGCCCTCGAACCCGCGGCGGCCGCGCTCGCCGGCGCGATCATGCTCGGCCAGCACCTGAGCGTGATCTCGTTGTGCGGCATCGCGCTGGTGATCACGGCCGGGGTCGGAGCGGCGCTACGGAAAGCGCCAGCGTCTCCCGGAAAGCCCGCACAGCGGGATGCTGACCTCGCCCTGCCCGTGCCGCAGTGAACAGCAGCCGGGACTGCGGCACCGGCAGCTCGTGCAGGTCGACGGTGATCTCGCGGTCGTACCAGACCAGGTCCGGCAGCAGCGCGACCGCGAGGCCCCGTTCGACGAACCGCAGCTTCACCAGGACGTCGGTGGAGGAGAACCGCACGTCCGGCTCGAAACCGTTGTGGCGGCACCAGTTCACGTTGAACGTCCGCTGCGGCATGCCGGTGGGTTCCATGATCCACGGATAGGACTCGATCTCGGACTCCGGCAGTCCACTCGGGACGGCGAGCCGGATCGGGTCCCGGCACACCTCCCGGTACTCGAGCCCGGCGAACCGGGCCTCCGGCTGGTCGGGCCACTCCTCCAGGAAGACGAGGTCGAAGTCGCGGGCGTTCAAGGCGGAAAGCGCTTCCGCCGGATCGAGCACCTGGAACTCGATCCGAAGCGAGGGGTGCTCGTCTCTCATGCGCGCCAGCGTCGCCGGGATCAGCGCCAGCGCCGCGGTCTGGAACGTGGCGACCCGCAGCGTCCCGGTGATCTCGTGCAGCGACGCGGCGACCTCGGACTCGGCCCGTTCCAGCCGCGTCAGCACCTCTTCGGTGTGCCGCACCAGGATCTCGGCCTGCGGGGTGAGCTTCACCCGCCGCCCGACCGGTTCGAGCAGCGGCACCCCGACCTCGGACTCCAGCAACGAGAGCTGCTGCGACACCGAGGACGGGCTGTAGTTCAGCGCCTGCGCGACGGCGGCGAGCGTGCCCCGCTGGGAGAGTTCGCGCAGCAGCCGCAGACGATGGAGGTCGAACACCGGATCATTATCCGATACAGTGCCGCTACCGCCCCCTGAGAACACGTGCTGTCTTCAGCACGCCTTGAGGAGGTATCGGTATGTCCAAACGACTCCGCATCGTCGCGGGGATCGCTCTGGCAACCGGGCTGCTCGTGTCGGGTTCGCCCGCACAGGCGCAGGTGGAATCCGGTCCGTGGACGAGCTACTCGCCGTCGTTCTCCGTGCAGCAGCGCGGGTGCGGGACGGTCAGCGACCTCACGTTCCGGCTCACCTGCTCGACCGCGAGCGGTGACCAGCGTGCGGAACGCCGGTACGCCACTTACACCGGCGGCACGCGACAGTTCGAGGGCAGCTTCCGGATCACGAGTCTCGGTGGCACCCGCATCAGTCTCAAGCAGACGTTCAAGGACGACCCCGGCGCGGGTCCGTACTTCATGCTGGCCGTCGAACGCGGCGGCCGGCTCTACGCGGTGCACGGTGGCAACACCATCGCCACCGGTGCGACCGTCGGCACGACCGTGCGCGTGAACACCGTGCACGTCGTGGGCAGCACTCACCGGACGTACATCAACGGCTCGCAGAAGCACTCGGTCTCGAGCTCCGGCGGGAACTTCTACGACAAGTTCGGTGCGTACCGGACGGCCAGCGGGCAGGGACCTGCCACGGTCGTGTGGAGCAACATCCGGTTCTGGCGCAAGTGATTCGTCGCTTGTCGTTGGTGGGACTGCTGTTCCTGGCTGCCTGCGGCCAGGAACAGCGGGACCCCGTGCTGACCTCCGAGCTGACCTCGCCGGTCGACGTGACGCTGCACTGGCGTCCGGAGGCGGGAGCGGCCGGGCAGGTCGTCGAGTACGCGAACGCGGCCGACGGCGACTACGTGGTCCTGGAGTTCACGCCACCGTCGAAGAACTCCTACGAACACCCGGACCTGATCCCGGAAACCCAGTTCTACTACCGGGTCCGGCCGTACCACGGGCCTGCTTCGACGACTGTGGACGTCACGTTGCCGCCGGGTGAGGAGGTGCCGGACAGCGACGGGCACCAGTGGGCGGAACCGCGCAGGACGGGCGGCGGCACGCACGCCGTGTCCTCACCCGAGGCGGCGCCGGGGAACCCGAGGGCGGAGGTGAAGCACGCGAACGGGATCTTGTTCACGTGGGAGGACCGCGCGTCGGACGAGGAGGGGTACCTGATCGAGCTCAAGCCGGCGGGCGCGACCGACTACCGGGTCGCGGCGCGGCTCGATCCGGACGTCACCTCGTTCGGGCTGATCACACTCCCAGACGAGAAAACCGCGACCTATCGGCTGCGGCCTTTCCGGTTCGGAGCCCCGTCGAACCTGACGCACCAGAAGACGGGGAAGGTCTGAGAGCGTGTCTGGCACTCCACGCGCTCGCGGCGAGCAGCAACGCCGCGAGCGCGTAGGGCCAGGCCGTGTGTTCGGTGATCGCCAGTCCGACGTTCGTCGCGGACAGGAGCCCGAAAATGCCGCTGAGCAGCCACCAGGTGAGTTGATCTTCGCGCGCGTGAGCCGTCATGGCGGCCCGGTTACCCGTTTTCGGGAGACCTCACACCTTCTTCTTCCTCTTTTTTCTCGCCGCGTCGACGCATGAACCCGAAGCCGGGGATCCCGAGGATCGCCTGGCGCATGTCGCTCGTGACCTCGAGCAGCTGGTGCACCTCGGGACCGACCCGGTCGAGCGTCGCCAGGATCGGCAGGATGTCGCTGGTCAGGTGCTCGGTCAGCACCGGCAGCTCGTCGACGAGCTTGATCGCGGCCTCGACCTCGTGCGGGGACAGCTCGTCCACGAACCGCTTCGCGAGCGGCTGGGCCTGCTTGGCGATCGGCTCGTAGATCCCGATCAGCTCGTTGGCGGTGTGCGCGGTGTGGCCCGCGGTGGTGACGACCTGGCCCGCCCGTTCCGCGACGTCGCTGGCACTGGCGGTGATCGCGCGGACCTCGTCGACGGCCTTCTCGGCGTCGGCCACGACGTTGGCGGTGCGGCCGACCAGCTCGTCCGCCTTGCGCACGACGCCGTCGACGGCGTCGATCGTGCCGTTGACCTTGCGGACCAGCTGCTCGACCTCGCTGATCAGGCCCAGCACGCGGCCGGGGACGGCAGCGACGGCCGCCGTGGTGTCGAGCGCGGTGGTGAGCGCCTGCCTGGCAAGGCCCGTGCCGGGGATCTCCATGAGTCCACTCTGCCGATACGTGAGTAGATGTGGGTGTGAATCCACTCTATTCAGTTAGAGGCTGAGGCAGCTCGATGAAGGCGTCGTGGTCGACGTAGTGCGCGGCTGCGCGGAGGGTCGTGGCCAGGTCCGGGTTCGGGATCTGTCCCTTCAGGTTGCCGACGACGCCTTGGAGTTCTTCCTTGATGAGGGTGGTGGTCCAGCCTCGTTCGGCTGCCTCGGGTGGAACGTCCTCGTCCTCTTCCAGTTCGACCGTGTCGGCGATCAGGCAGGGGTCGTCGGGTGAGTTCGGGCCGCTGTCGAAGCAGATCATGTCGTCGGGGTCGAGCTCGGCGAGCGATGTGACGACCTCGGCCCACGTGGTCAGGTACGGGCGTCTACTGGGGATCATCGGCCGCCTCCTCCGGCAGCTCGATGAAGGCGTCGTGGTCGACGTAGTGCGCGGTCGCGCGGAGGATCGTGGCGAGATCGGGGTTCGGGATCTGCTGCTCCAGGTTGTCGACGACGTCCTCGATCTGGTCCGTGATGAGGACGGTCGTCCAGCCACGTCCGGCCGCCTCGGGCGGTACGTCCTCGTCTTCGTCCAGTTCGACCGTGTCGACGACCATGCACGGATCGTCCGGGGAGTTCGGGCCGCTGCCGAAGCAGACCATGTCGGCGGGATCGAGCTCGGCGAGCGATGCGACGACCTCGCCCCACGTGGTCAGCCACGGGCGTCTGGTGGGGATCACCGGCCACCTCCCAGTTCGTCCGGGTGATCCACCATATTCAAGTAGCCACCACCTCGCAGTCGGTGGAGGCGCTACGCCGACCTGCCCTGCGGGTTGATCACTTCGGCCCAGCGCCATTCGGTTTCCGAAACTGTCAGACCTCGTCATTACATTCACCTATGTCTGCCAGTCGGCTGACCGGGCGATCCGGGAACCGTGCACCGTCCGAAGTTGTCATAGCCGGGGGTTAGCATCCCCGGCGGGCGAGGGAGGCGCGCATGGCTTGGTGGCACCGGATGAGAAGGATCGTCTCCGGTGGAGGGCGGGAATCGGCGAGTTTCGTCGCGGCACTTCTGGGTGTTCTGGTGCTCGCGGGCGCCGCGCTGGGGCAGGGCATCTCCCGCACCTCCGTCGAGGTGTCGGACGGGCTCACGTGGCTGGGCGACGACCAGCGCGGTGAGGTCGTCCAGGTCAACCCGGTGTCGGGCAAACCCCAGACGCGGCTGCAGATCAGCGGGCCCGACTCGCAGCTGGAGATCGCGCAGGAGGACGGCCGGCTGATCGTGCTGAACCGGCGTACCGGTGAGATCACCGTCATCGATCTCGCGACGCTGCTCGCGTCCGGTCGCCGGCAGGCGCCGCCCGGTGCGACGAGCAAGGTGCTGGTGGCGAACGGGATGGTGTTCGTCGTCGACCGCGCCGCCGGCACCGTGCACACCGCGGATCCGTTGACGCTGGCCGACATCGGGCAGAAGTGGGAGGCCGGGCAACCGCTCGCCGACGCCGTCGTGGACGAGCGCGGCGTGCTGTGGGTGGTCGACCACGGCGGCACGTTGCGGTCGCTCGACTGGTCCGACGACGAGGAGCGGTTCCAGGAACGGACGCAGCGCCAGGTCACCGGTGCCGGGCCGCGCACGGTTCTGGTGCCGCACGACCAGGGTGTCACGCTGATCGGTCTCGACGGTGGTGTCGTCGTGCGCGACGGCACGGGAGAGGACGTCTCGCGGTCGACGGACCGCACCGATGCCGAGGTGATCGCGGCGCAGATGTCGCCGACGGACCTCGTGCCCGCGTCGGTGCCGGACTCGTCGGTGGTCGTGCTCGTCGTCGACGGGCAGGTGCTGCGCGTCGACGTGGGTGCGATGGGGTGTCCGAAGCCGGGGCGTCCCGCGGTGTTCCGCGACAAGGTCTACGTGCCGTGCAAGGGATCCGGCAAGGTCATCGTCCTCGACCGCGGTGGCCGCCGCGGTGGTGACGACGTGCGCACGTCCGGTGGTTCCGATCCCGAGCTGGTGTTCGACGACGGCCGGTTGTTCGTGAACGTGCCGGGCTCCTCGACGGGTGTGCTGGTCGACACCGACGGCGCGACCCGGTCGTTGACGATCCGCAGCCCCGAGGTGCCGGTGAAGGACCCGGACCGCTCGCCGCCGCCCTCGGTGCCGCCGCCTCCGCCGCCGAACCCCCACGAGCCGGTGAAGCCGCCGCGCAATCCGGGCAATAACAACAACAACGGGGGCAATCCACCGGAGGTGTCGACGCCGCCGAGCTCGTCCACGCCGCCGTCCTCTCCGGGTGGGTCCGCGCCGGCCGCGCCCGCCGGTGTGACGGTGCGGGAGAAGGGGCGCAGCTCCGCCGCGGTCACCGTGACGGTGAGCTGGAGCGCGGTCTCCTCGACCGACCCGATCGTGGGCTACACCGTGACGGGTTCCGGATCGTTCAGCGGTGGTTCGGTGTCGGTCCAGTCGGCCGGTACGTCCGCTGATCTGTCGTTGCCGTGCACGGGTTCCACGTTCTGCACGAGCGGCAGGCTGGACGTGACGGTGCGCGCGTCGACGGCGACCACGGCCGGTGCCGCGGGCATGGCGTCGTTCACCGTGACAGCGCCGAACAACCCGCCCCCGCCGAACCCGCCGCCGAACAACCCACCGCCCAACAACCCGCCGCCTCCGCCTCCGCCCACCACGACGACGACCACACCGCCGCCGCCTCCTCCACCTCCGCCACCGCCGTCGTTGCCGACGGCGGGTGCCACGGTGATCACGTCGATCACCGGTGGGCGGATGGCGTCGAGGCGCACGGTGAACATGGCGCCGCCGGCGGACTGGGCGAGCCACAACGGGCGCTGCGAGGTCGTCAACAAGACGCAGGGCTACTCGGTGGGCATCCCGTGCACCGCCACCACCGCGCAGATCGACCTGGAAGAGGGCACCAACACGATCGTCGTGCGCGCTTACGGGGCGTCCGGCGGTGGTCAGGTCGAGTCCGCACCGAAGAACGCGCTCTTCATCCTGGACGAGTGCCAGGGCAAACCCGGCTGCATCCCGCGGATGGCACCCGCCGGAGCGGAGACCGCGCCGATGGGTGCGGGTGGACTGGGCCTGCTGGCGTGCGCGTTCCTGTTGCGCATCGGTGTTCGCAGAGAAGAGGAAAAGTGATCGACACCGGTGAGGTTTCGGCCTTCCGCGACCTGCACACCCGTCTCGGCGACGCGGTCGAGAGCGCGGTGCGCGGCAAACGCGACGTGATCGACCTGGTGCTCGTGGCGATGTTCGCGGGCGGCCACGTGCTGCTGGAAGACGTGCCCGGCACGGGAAAGACGACGCTGGCACGAGCCGTGGCCGGTGCGCTGGGCGGCATCTCGCGGCGTGTGCAGTTCACGCCGGACCTGCTGCCGTCCGACGTCACGGGCACCTCGGTCTACGACCCGCAGACGGGCCAGATCCGGTTCCGGCCGGGTCCTGTGTTCGCGAACATCGTCTTGGCCGACGAGATCAACCGCGCGGCGGCCAAGACGCAGTCAGCGCTGCTCGAGGTCATGGAGGAGCGGACCGTCACGATCGACGGCGTCGGCCACGCGGTGCCCGACCCGTTCCTCGTGGTGGCGACGCAGAACCCGATCGACCTCGACGGCACCTACCGGTTGCCCGAGGCGCAGCTGGACAGGTTCATGCTGCGCACCTCGATCGGCTACCCGTCGGTCGAGGACGAGCTGGACGTGCTGCGCCCCGGCAGCGGCGCGGGCCGGATCGCCGACGTGCACACGGTGACGTCACCGCGCGAGGTGAGCGCGTTCAGCGGCCGGCTGTCGTTGCTGCACGTGGCCGACCCGATCCTGCAGTACGTGTCCTCTTTGGGCGTGGGCACGCGCACCGACGAACGGCTGCGGCTCGGCACGTCGACGCGCGGGTTGCGGACGCTGGTCCGGTGCGCGCAGGTGTACGCGGCGTCGAAGGGCCGGCACTTCGTTGTGCCGCAGGACGTCCAGGACATCGCGGACCCGGTGCTGGCCCACCGCCTGGTGCTGACGCGGGAAAGCGTGCTGGCGGGCGTGACGACGTCCGAGGTGCTGGCCGACGTGCTCTCGCGCGTGCCGGTGCCCAAGCCCGCGGCGCAATGAGACTCACCCTGCGCGGCACCGGAACCGCGGTGCTGGGCCTGCTGATGCTCGGCGTCGGGCTGTGGTGGCGCTATCCGGGCATGACGGCGTTCGGCCTGGCCCTGGTGGGCCTGGTGATCGCGTCCGCGGTCTCGGTGCTGATCGCGTCACCGCTGTCGGTGTCGCGCACGGTCCGCCCGCGCACCGTGCCACGCCTGGCGCGGTGCAGCGGCCGCCTGGAGCTGTCGGCCGTCGGCCGCTGGCCGGTAGCGCTGGACGCCGTGGACCTGGTCGCGGGTGCGCCGATGACGGTGGACGTGCCGCTGCTCAAGCCCGGCGCCGTGGAGTCCGTCGACTACGCCATCCCGACCGAACGGCGCGGCGTGTTCGACGTGGGCCCGCTCACCTTGCGCCGCAAGGGTTTGGCGGGCCTGGCCCAAGCTCGAACGGTGCTGGGCGAAGTGGTGCAGGTGCGCGTTGTCCCCCGCGTCCTGCCGGTGCGCGGCCTGCCCTCCGGAGCCCGCCGAGGCCAGGTGGGCGCCGACGAACGCGTGGAGCGCGGCGGCACAGACCTGGTGGGCCTGCGCGAGTACGTGCCGGGCGACGACCTCCGCCGCCTGCACTGGGCGACCTCCGCCCGCACAGGAACCCTGATGATCCGCGAGGACGCCGACCCGGCCCGCCCGCACCTGGCAGTGCTGCTGGACGACAACACTTCCTCGTACGCCGAGGAACAGCGCTTCGAGGAGGCGGTGGAGGTGGCCGCGTCCCTGATCACCTCGGCCCTGGAACAGGGCCACCCGGTGCGCCTGCTGACGTCCTCCGGCAGCACCGACCTGGAAGAAACCCAGGACGCGGCCCCGATCCTCGCCGCCCTGGCCGACCTGGAACTGCACACCGTCGACGGCCGCCCGACCGTGCCGGTCCGCGACCTGGACGTGGTGGCCGTGGTGAGCGGCGAGCCGGTCCCCGCCCTGGTGCTGGAGGCGGGTAGGGCAGCGTTCGGCACGATGCTCGTGGTGGACGAGAAGCGCCCGGTGAGCGCCGCGGGTTCGGTGCTGGTGATCAGCGGGGCGAAGGCGGAGGACCTGGTCGACTCGTGGAACGCGGTGGTGGCGCGATGAAGCACGCGCTGCGGCGCCGCGCAGCTGATAGCTGGTCCGGCTCGGTGGACGTCGGTGCGGCGGGCGCGATGAGACGCGGGCGAGCTGGCGCGGTGCCGGCGGCTGGACAGGTTGCGGTGTCTTCGGACGTGCCAGCCGAACTGGTTCCTGCGGCCGCCCCGACCTGCGTGCCTGCCACCCCAGCGGCAACCCACTCCCGACCAGCCCACCCGCAGAACCCGGCGGTGACCCCGTGAAGTACGCCTGGGTGTCCGCGCTCCTCCTGGTGGCCTCCCTCCAGCTCTCCCAAGCCTGGGACGGCGCAACCCTCTACTTCGGACTGGCCGCCTTCACCGGCTTCCTGGCCCTGCTCCTCAAAAAACTGGTCCCCGCAGGCCTGGCCGGCCTCGCGGTCATGGTGCTGGCCATGGCAGCAGGCTTCTTCGCTGCCAAAGGCGCCTCACCCGACCGCGACCCCACGTGGGTGCTGCTCGACACCGTCCCCCGCCTCCTGACCGCCGCCCGCCCCGCCCCGGCGACGCCCGAGCTCCTGGTGCCGGGTCTGTTGCTCATCATCGGCGTCTCCACGGTGACGGTCCTGTCGGTGACCAAGCGCGGCACTGCGCTCTTCGTGCCCGCCTTGGGCTCGGCCACCCTCTACGTGGCGGCGGCCTTGCTCACCACCGGAAGAGCAGACCGCTATGGGCTGACTGCGCTCGTCCTGGTCGTGGTGCTCGCCTTGGGGTGGCTGATCATCGACCGGAGCGGGCCCGTCGTGCCGCCCGCGGTGCTCGCCACGGCGCTGGCAGGGCTGACGTTGCTGGCGTTCGTGTTGCCTGCCAACGGGTTTGAGCCTCGCAAGCTCGTCACGCCGCCGGTCACGGACATCGCCATCGCGAACCCCTTGCCGCAGCTCGCGGCGTGGGCGGCGCAGGGGGATGCCGAGTTGTTCCGGATGCGCGGGCCCGAGGTGCCCGTGCGGCTGGTGACGCTCAGCCGGTACTCGGGGGCGTCGTGGGAGGCAGCCAGCACCTACGGGCCGCTCGGGGTGGTGGACGCACCGGATCTGCCGACCGGCGGAAGGTTCCAGGACGCCAGCGTGGACCTCACCATCACCGGGCTCAACGGTGAGTGGTTGCCCGGGGTGGGCAGGCCGCAGGCGGTGTCGTTGAGCAACGCCATGGTGGATCCGGACACCGGGTCGTTGGTCGTGGCCGACGGGGTCAAGACAGGGCTGAGCTACACGGTGCGCGGGGTGGTGGAGACGCCGTCCGACGCCGATCTCGCCGAGGCGCAGGTTCCCGCCGACGCCACGCGGTACACGGCGTTGCCGCGGTTGCCGTTCACGCTGGCCGAGTATGCGCGGCAGGCCACGGCGAACGCGCGCACGCCGTACGAGAAGGCCGTGGCGTTGGAACAGGTCGTGCGGCTCAACCGGCGGCCCGATGCCGAGGCGCCGGTCGGGTCGTCCTACGCGCGGCTGGAGACGTTCCTCTTCGGCAACCCCGGCGAATCCGGTGCCGGGGCGGGGACGGCCGAGCAGTTCGCGTCGGCGTACGCGGTGCTCGCGCGGGCCGTCGGGTTGCCGGCGCGCGTGGTGGTCGGGTTCCAGCCCGTGCCGGAGCAGAACGGTGAACGGGTCGTGCGCGCGGCCGACGCCACGGCGTGGCCGGAGGTGTACTTCAGCGGGTGGGGCTGGGTCGCGTTCGATCCCGTGTCCGGCAACGGAAGCGGGCCCAGTGCCGCGTCGAAGCGCGAGGTGCTGAACCGGCTCGCGTCGACCACGGCCAAGCCCACGCCGACGTCGCTGGCGTCCGTGCCGCCGCTCGTGCAGCCGAGCGCGGTGCAGCCGGACGCCGTGGCTGCTCCCGAGGTGCGGCAAGGCTTTCCGCTCTGGGCGTTCGCACCGGTGTTGCTGCTGATCGGGTTGTACGCGGCACGGACGTCGCGACGGTTGCGGCACAGGGCGGCAGGGCCGGTGGGGGCGTGGAACGAGGTGCTGGACTCGTTGCAGCTCGCGGGGTTGAGACCGAAACCCAGCCGGACCGTGCCCGACATCGCCCGCGAGTGGGGAGAAGCCGGGACACACCTCGCGGTGATGGTGGACCAGGCCGCGTTCGCACCGCCGCCCAGCACGCCGCAACAACACGGCTGGCGGTTCGCTCGCGACATCAGGAAAGCGGTGCGGCGCAAGGCTTCCTGGTGGCGCAAGGTGGTGTGGGCGATCGACCCGCGACCGTTGTTCCGGCGCTGACGATCAGCGCACCACCTGGGCGGGAATGCAGTTCTCCCAGGTGACCTTGAGCAACGCCGCGCACAGCGACGGTGCGATGTCCGACTGGAACGGGCCGACCCACACGAACTGGGTGAACCGCGAGTCCTCCGGCACGATGGCGTCGCAGACGTCGTCGCGTCTGCTCAGCAACGCGGTTTGGCCGCGCAGAGCGGGATTCTCGTTCTCGCGGTGCTTCACCCACATGGTTTCGTAGTCCACCAACGTTTTGACGTCCTCCACGCGCATCGCGCCCTCCAGCGAGTGCAGGACGAGGACGGACGAGCCCGGGTCGCACGGCATGTCGGTGTAGTCGAGCCGCACGGGCTCATCCGTTCTCGCGGGCGAATCGTCGACGGGGGTCGGTGGCCGCAGGTTGCCACCGATGAGCACGCCGATCCCGATGCCGACGACGAGCGGGACGGCCGCCCACGCCACGAGTGTGCGGCGGTTGCGTCCACGAGCGAACAACGGTTGGCCTGCATGACGAACGCTTTGCACCGGGGGACCGTACGCCAGTCCGCCGGGCAAATACAGGCCCTAGTTCTTGGCGGCGCAGACCTTCGCGGAGCTGCCGCGGCCGCCGTTGTAGCCGATCGCCCCGATCTGGAAGCAACGCCGGACACCGCCGCCGTCCTCGATCACGTACTTGGTGCCACCACCGGTCACCCGAGTCACGGCGAACGGCTTGGCACCGGTCACGTCGATCACGACGAACTCGGCCTGACCGCCGCTCGGATCGCTCCACTCCAGCTCGATCGCCTTGCCCTTGTACTCGGCGCGCTTGAGCACCGGGATGAACTTCGGGTCCGAGTTGGGCGGCGGGCCCGCGTCGGTGGAGTCCGAGGTCGGCACGGGCAGCGTCGTCGGCACCGGCGCCTGGACCTGCTGGTCCTCCTTGCGGTTCAGCACCATTCCCACGACGAGCCCGGCCACCACCGCGAGCACGGCCAGCAGCGCGAGCACACCGCCCCGCCCCTTTTTGCGCACAGGGGCGGTCATCGGCTCGGCGGGAGGCAGGTCGACGGTCGGCAGCACTGCCACCGGCTGCGGGCGGGGAGGTGGTGGCGGCACGAAGTCGTGCTGCCGGTAGGTCAGGTCCTCGAGTCTGCCCCGCCAGGAATCGTCCGGCTCCTGTTCGGGTTCCGGTTCTGGTTCCGGTTCGGGAACGAACCCGCGCGGGCCGAAACCGGGCGCCTCCGTCGGGCCGTCGGGGATGAAGAACGTGCGCTCGCCCAGCATCGACGTCGCCTCGGGGTCCACAACGGACAGTGCGGTGCCCGAGCTCACCGCCATGAGAGCGTCGCGGAGTTCGAGGGCGGATGCGAACCGTTCCGCGCGGTCCTTGCGCAGACAGCGGTTGATGACGGCCACGAGCGGCGCGGGCACGTCGAACCGCGTCAGCGACCGCGGTTCGGCGTTGCTGACGCGGCCGATGTAGGAGAGCAGCGTGTCCTCGTCCGGGTTGTCCGAGGCGAACGGCGGTTTGCCCTCCAGCAACGTGAACAGGGTCGAGCCGAGCGACCAGATGTCGTCGGCGAACGCGGGCGCGATGCCTTCCAGCATCTGCGGCGCCGCGTGCCGGTAGCTGACCATCTGCAACGACGCCGAGTGGCCCGCGTCGGCGCCGCGGGCGATGCCGAAGTCGGCCAGGACGTAGGAAGTCGGGAGCACCAGGACGTTCTGCGGCTTCACGTCCCGGTGCAGGATGCCCTGGCCGTGCGCGAACGCCAGCGCGTCCGCCACCGCGATGCCCGCCGCCACGACGTCCGGCACGGGCAACGGACCCATGGCGCGCAAACGGTCGTGCAGCGAACCACGTTCGTAGAACTCCATGACGATGCAAGGGCGGCCGTCCGGGAGCGTGCCCGTGTCCAGCACGGTGACGATGTGCGGGTGCTGACGGCCGAGCTCGACGGTGATCTCCAGCTCGCGGCGGAAGCGGCTCAGCGTCGCCGGGTCGGTCACCTGGAGCACCTTGACCGCGACGTCACGACCCAGCCCGTCCTGGCGGGCGCGGTAGATCGTGCCCTCGCCGCCCTGCGCGATCACGCGGAAACCGCTGTAGCCCGGCAACGCGATCGCGGGTGCCGGCGCGGCACCGGTGGCGGGCGCCCAGGCCATCAGATCGTCTTCCACCAACGGATCCTATCCCGGTGAGGTCGGCTCACCGCTGGACGTTCGTCGAGGAAGCGATGACGGTTCGGGTCTCAGTCGCCGATCACCTTCACCTGGAATCCCAACGACTGCAGCATTCCGGTCAGCATCACGCGGGTGTTGTCCTCGGCCCGTCTCAGCAACTCCGACTGCTTCGCCGCCTCGGTCAGCTTCGCCTCGGCGGCCACGTAGAACCGCTGCGTGTCGGGAGGTCCCGCCAGGGCCTGCAGATCGTTGATCAGCCCGCGCTCCTGGCTGAAGACGTACGACCGGTCGTGGTGCAGGTTCGGCTTGTCCAGCTGCGGTTTCGGCAGCCGCAGCTCCACGGTCTTCCCGTCCGGTGACACGACCAGCCCGTCGTCCTTCAGGCTGCCCAGGTCGACGTAGGCGTTGACCGAACCGGCGGCGACGAACAACGTCCGCTCGCCCGCCAGCGCCGAAGGCACCCACTTGACGTCGTTCTCGATGTCCAGCACGACCTGGAACTCGCCTGCCGCGGCGTGGTACTGGCTGAGGTCCCGCACCGACTTCAGCATCGCGGGCTGGCTGCGGTCGATCGACTCGTCACCGAAGGGCCTGAACTGGCCGAAGACGTACACCGCCGCGCCGAGGAGAATGAAGACGGCCGCGACCAAAGCTCCACGCATCACCCAGCGCCTGTCCACGGCGTTGTGGTACCCGTGAGGTGATGCGCTCACACGGTCTGTATGGGCTAATCGACCCGTGCGGAATCAGTCCCGTGTCCACATGGTTGGCTTTGGACGAGACAGGAACGATTGTTCAGGAGGAGTGCGGTGGACCCGGAGAACCTGTACGAGGTGGACTCGGAGGTGCCGGACCTGACAGGCGCGGTGTTGCTGCACCACTTCGAGGGTTTCATGGACGCGGGCGCCGCCGGCCGCCTGCTCTCCGAGCACCTGCTGGAGACCCTGGAGAGCCGCGTCGTCGCGCGCTTCGACATCGACGGCCTGATCGACTACCGCTCGCGCCGCCCGCTGATGACCTACGCGACCGACCACTGGGAGGACTATGCCGCCCCGCAACTGGTCGTGCACCTGCTGTGGGACAGCGCCGGCCACCCGTTCCTGCTGCTCACCGGCCCGGAGCCGGACCGCGGCTGGGAGGCGTTCATCCTCGCCGTGCGCTCGCTCATCGACCGCTGGGGCGTGCGTCTGACCGTGGGCTTCCACGGCATCCCCATGGGCGTGCCGCACACACGGCCGTTGAACGTCATCGGCCACGCCACACGCCCCGAGCTGGTGTCCGAGTACCAGCCGTTCTTCAACCGCGTGCAGGTGCCGGGCAACGTCTCCGGCCTGCTGGAGTTCCGCCTCGGCCAAGCGGGCCACGACGCGATGGGCTTCGCCGCCCAGGTGCCGCACTACCTGGCGCAGTCCCAGTACCCGACCGCAGCGGTGACCCTGCTGGACGCCGTAGCGCGCTCGACGGGCCTCGCGTTGCCGATCGGCTCGCTGATCGACGCGGCCCAGGCCGCCGACGCCGAGATCCACCGCCAGGTCGCGGAGTCCGAGGAGGTCGCGCAGGTGGTGGAAGCGCTCGAGCGGCAGTACGACGCGTTCATCCAGACTGTCGGGAACACCGACCTCCCCAGCGCGGACGAGCTGGGTGCCGAGTTCGAACGGTTCCTGGCCGAGCAGCAGCGTCCGCCGGACCACCTGTAGGAGCGAGCGATGGCCACCTGGGACGACGTGCGCAGGATCGCCACCTCCATGCCGGACGTGACGGAGGGGGTGCGGGAGGGCGTCGTCGACTGGAGGGTCAAGGAGAAGCTCTTCGTGTGGGAACGGCCGCTGCGCAAGCTCGACCTGGCGGCACTGGGTGCGGCGGCGCCGTCGGGGCCGATCCTGGCGGCGCGGGTGCCGGACCTCGGGGCCAAGGAAGCGTTGCTCGCCTCCGACGACTCGGTCTACTTCACGACGCCGCACTTCAACGGGTATCCGGCGATCCTGGTGCGGCTGGAGCACATCGGGGTGGGGGAGCTGGAGGAGCTGATCGTGGAGGCCTGGCACGCCCGCGCCAGACGCCGCTGATGCTGGTGAGCGCCCGCTTTTTTGGCGCGAAAAGCACGTTCGGGCCATCTATCGGCCCGAACGTGCTTTTCGCGCCAAAAAAGTATGTCCGGTATGCCTGACCCGCTTGGCTTCGATGCAGGTCCGGCTAGTAGCTGACGAACCGGTAGTGCAGGCCCGAACTGGACTCCAGCCATTCGCCGACGCTGACCGGCTCACGGTCCACCACCGGCGCGTACGTGTCCCCTTCGAACGTCTCACGGACCTCGGTCACCTCGACCCGGTCCGCGAACGGCAGCGTTGCCGCGTACACCGCCGACCCGCCCATCACCCACACGTCGCCGGTCACGTCCGCCAGGGCCTTCTCCAGCGAGGAGAACGTCTCGGCGCCCTCCTGCGGCGTGCGCGAGAGCACCAGGTTGCGGCGGCCCGGCAGGGGGCGGAAGCGCGGAGGCAGCGACTCCCAGGTGCGGCGGCCCATCAGGACCGCCGAGCCCGCGGTGATCTCACGGAAGTGTTTCATGTCCTCCGGGATGCGCCACGGGATCGCGTTGTCGCGGCCGATCACGCGACCGGGGGCCTGCGCCCAGATCAGGCCGATCACACCGCCACCGGGGCCTTGATGCCGGGGTGCGGGTCGTAGCCGACGATCTCGAAGTCCTCGAACCTGTAGTCGAACAACGAGGAAGCAGGGGCCAAGCGCAGCGACGGGAACGGGCGCGCCTCGCGGCTGAGCTGCAGTTCGACCTGCTCCACGTGGTTGTCGTAGATGTGGCAGTCGCCGCCGGTCCAGATGAAGTCGCCGACGCCGAGGCCGGTCTGGGCGGCGATCATGTGGGTCAGCAGGGCGTAGGACGCGATGTTGAACGGCACGCCGAGGAACAGGTCCGCGCTGCGCTGGTAGAGCTGGCAGGAGAGCTTGCCGTCGGCGACGTAGAACTGGAAGAACGCGTGGCACGGGGGTAGCGCCATCTGCGGGATCTCGCCGACGTTCCAGGCCGAGACGATGATGCGGCGCGAGTCCGGGTTCTCCCGCAACGTCCGCAGCACCTCGGCGATCTGGTCGACGTGACCGCCGTCCGGGGTGGGCCACGAGCGCCACTGGACGCCGTAGATCGGGCCGAGCTCGCCGTCCGAAGGGGCCCACTCGTCCCAGATCGTCACGCCGTGCTCCTGGAGCCAGCGGACGTTGCTGTCACCGCGCAGGAACCACAGCAGCTCGTACGCGATCGACTTGAAGTGCACCTTCTTCGTCGTGATCAGCGGGAAGCCCGCGGCGAGCGGGTAGCGCAGCTGGTGGCCGAAGATCGACCGCGTGCCGGTGCCGGTGCGGTCCTCCTTGTGCACGCCCTCCTTCAGGACGTGGCGGAGCAGGTCTTCGTACTGCGTGTCGGGCATGCACGCACCCTAGCTCCAGCGGTTGAACGAAGTCAGATCCGCCACGTCGTGTCGGACGGCCACGGAGAACCTCTCGGCGGGGTGGCCGAGCGGCACCATCGCGGCGATCTCCCACCGGTCAGGTACGCCCAGCAGCTCCAGCACCTCGGCCTGGTGCACCCTGATCACCGTGGTCAGCGTGGTGCCGAGCCCCAACGCGCGTGCCGCCACGCAGAAGTTCTGCACCGCCGGGTAGACCGAGGCGTGCACCGGGCCGATGTCGATGCCCTCCACCAGCGACGGGAGGCGCGGCATGAGGAAGAACACGATCACCGGCACGGACGCGAGGTTGTCGGCGAGGTGCTGCGCGGAACGGCCGATGCGCCGGGTGACCGCGTCGTCACGGCGGTCAGGCGACGCCTCGGTGTAGCGGGCGAACGCACGGCGATACAGCTCACCGAGTGAGGCACGCAGGGCAGGCTCCGTGACGACCAGGTAGCGGGTCGGCTGGACGTTGCCGCCCGACGGCGCCTGCTGGGCCGCGCGCAGGCACGTCCACAGGTCGTCGTCCGCGACGGGCTCGTCGGTGAACCGGCGGATCGCCCGCGTGGTCATGATCGCTTCGAGGGCGTCCATCAGAACCTCGACATGTCCGGGGCCAGGCCCAGCTTGAGCATCGAGTACGTCTCCAACATCCGCCGCGACACCACCGTGTGCTGGGCGGCCACGTGCACGTCGCGCAGGCAGCGCTGCAGGACCGACGACTCGAACACCGAGCTGCCGCCACCCGCCGCGAACGCCTTCTGCGCGACCTCGGTGGCCTCACCCGCCGCGAACGAGCAGGCCAGCCGCAGCCGCGCCTTCACCGGATCCGGTGCGGGGGAGCCGTTCAGCGCGAAGTCCCAGGTGGTGCTCAACGCGTCGTTCAGGAACGCCGTCGCGGACGACAGCCGTGCCTCCATCACCGCGAGCTCGATCTGCACACCGGTCTGTTCGGCGAGGCGAGATGTCGCGTACTGCGGGGTCTTGGACACGGCCAGCGCCTCGATCTCGTCGATCGCGCGACGGGCCGCGCCCAGGCACACGGACGCGACGCCCGCGGCCAGGAAGCTGAAGTACGGGAACACCGTGATCGGACCCTCGATGCCGGGCGTGACGCCGATCGGCCACACGGCACGGCGCAACGGCAGGAAGGCGTTCTCAAGAGAGAAGTCGTGCGAACTCGTGGCACGCAGGCCAGCAGCGTGCCACGTGTCGTGGATCGTCACGTCCGAACGTGGATACACGGCCAGACGCGGGCCAACGGGCGTGAGAGTGCCACCGATGACCCACGAGCAATGCGTGACGGCGCTGCCCCAGCCCCAACGGCCCGTCACGAGGTAACCGCCGTCGGTCTCGACAGCCTTCCCCAACGGCGCGGCGGTGCCCGCGATCAACGCGCGCGGGTCGCCGAAGACCTCGTCGGCGGCGTCGACGGGCAGGTACCAGGCCAGCGACGACGAGATCGTGGTCGTCATCGCGGTCCAGCCCGTCGAGGCGTCGGACCGGGAGAGCTCCTGGATCTCGCGGTTCCACTCGGGCAGGCCCAGTTCGGCGCCGCCGTAGCGCTTCGGGGCGATCAGGCGGTGCACGCCGGCGTCGACGAGCGCTGTCACCACCGGTTCGGTGAGTGCGCGCTGCTGCTCGGCCGGGGACGCTTCGGCGCGGATCAGGGCGTGGAGATCCATGCGCGTGATCTTGCCGAGCGCGCTACAGCTTGGCGAGCGCCTCAACGAGTGGCTTGAGCTCCGGAGTTCCGGATGCCTCCTCCAGCGACGCGGAGAGCACCTCGTCGTGGGTCGGACGGGCGAGCGCGAGCAGTTCGCAGCCCTTCTCGGTGACCTCGGTGTAGATGCCGCGACGGTCGGTGGGGCAGAGGTAGCGGGCGAGCAGGCCGCGGTCCTCCAGGCGCGTGACCAGGCGCGTCGTCGCCGACTGGCTGAGCACCACGGCGTTGGAGAGCTGGTTCATCCGGAGGTGGAAGCCGTCCTGGCGGTTGAGCACGTCCAGAACGGTGTACTCGCTGACCGAGAGTTCGTGAGCCTTCTGCAGGGCTCTCTCGAGGCGGTCCTCGATGCGTGCGTGCAACGCCGCGAGCGTGCGCCAGCCTTGCGCGCGCGCCTGGACGGCGTCGTCGTCCAGTGACATAGGTCAACCCTTCTCGAATAGACAGCGTCTGCAACTATTGCGTACGCTTGTAATCGTCTTGAACAAGTCTACCGGGGAGAGACATGGATCTGTCGGGACGCACGGCCCTCGTGACGGGCTCCACCTCCGGCATCGGCTTCGCCACGGCGGAGGCGCTGCTGAAGGCGGGTGCGTCGGTGGTCGTCAGCGGTCGCACCGAGGAGCGCGTGGCCGAGGCGGTCGGCAAGCTGAGCGGTCACGGTGACGTGCGCGGCATCGCGGCCGACATCGCGACCGCCGAAGGCGCGGCCGAGATGGTCGAGCAGCTGCCGGACGTGGATGTGCTCGTCAACAACATGGGGATCTACGGAGCCCAGCCGGTGTTCGAGATCGAGGACGCCGAGTGGCAGCGGTTCTTCGACACCAACGTCATGTCCGGCGTGCGGCTCGCACGGCACTACACGCCCCGCATGGTCGAGCGAGGCGTGTAGTGCCGGGTGACCTTCGTGAGCAGGGAGTCGTCCGTGTCCACGCCCATACTGAGATGGTCCACTACGGCTTGACTTCTCTCCCAGCTGAAGCAGGGAGATTCGCCCCTCGCGGGTTGAGCTTTCTGCTTCACCACCCGTTGCCGACCCGCTTTCACGGCGAGGGCCGGAGTACCGACCATCGGTCTTACACAAGCTCCACAGACTTCACGTCCCGCCAGCCCGGCGGTAGGCCGGTACGTGGCTTGGTTTTCGCCCCGCACCGGCTGATCGAGCCTACACGACGGTCTTTCGCCCTCGGGGCGAACCCCCGCTCCTCGCACTGCTTCGCCGGTGGTCGTTTCCTCCTCGGCCGCGTTGCGCGTCGACGGCGGCACCGCTCCGACGCTGATCCCGTAACACGAGTTAGGAACTGGTTTTGAACACCCTGAAGCTCAACAACGGCGTCATCATGCCCCAGCTCGGTTTCGGTGTCTGGCAGGTGCCGGACGCCGAGGCCACGCCCGCCGTCGCGGAGGCGCTGAAGGCCGGGTACCGCAGCATCGACACCGCGGCCGCCTACGGCAACGAGGGCGGTGTCGGTGAGGCCATCGCACAGTCCGGTGTGGACCGTGACGACGTCTTCGTCACCACCAAGCTGTGGAACACCGACCAGGGCTACGACTCGACGTTGCGCGCGTTCGACGAGTCGTTGAAGAAGCTCAAGCTCGACGTGCTCGACCTCTACCTGATCCACTGGCCGACGCCCGCGCGCGACCTCTACGTCGACACGTGGAAGGCGTTCGTGCAGCTGCAGAAGGAGGGCCGCGTCCGCGCGATCGGCGTCTCCAACTTCCAGCCCGCGCACCTGCGCCGCCTGATCGACGAGACCGGCGTCGTGCCCGCGGTCAACCAGGTCGAGCTGCACCCGTACCTGCAGCAGAGCGACCTGCGCGTCTTCCACGCCCAGCACGGCATCGAGACCGAGGCCTGGTCACCGCTGGGTCAGGGCGGCGAGCTGCTGAACGACCCGGTGGTCACCGAGATCGCCGCACGCCACCAGCGGTCCGCGGCCCAGGTCGTGCTGCGCTGGCACGTGCAGCTCGGCACGATCGTGATCCCGAAGTCCGTGACGCCGGCGCGGATCCGGGAGAACATCGCGGTGTTCGACTTCGAGCTGTCGGACGAGGAGATCGCCGCGCTGTCCACTCTGGACCGCGGTGGCCGCATCGGCCCGAACCCGGACGAGTTCAACCAGGCCTGAGGAAGTACGAAGCCCCGGCCCGCCTCTCTCGCGGTCCGGGGCTTCGCCGGCAACGGGCCAAGGACTCAGGCCCGCATGACTGTGGCGATCGGGATCCGTGCCGCCCGGATGGCCGGGATGAGGCCACCGAGCACACCGGCGATCAGACCGGCGATGACACCGGCCATGCCCGCCTCCCACGGGAAAACGGTGCCCAGCAACGACGGGAACCGGTGGCCGAACATCATCAGCGCCACCTGCAGCCCCGCCGCGCCCGCGCCGATCGCCAGCGCGGCGGTCAGCAGGCCCGTCAGCAACGTCTCGGCGAGCACGATGCCCGCGAGCAGCATGCGCGACATGCCCACCGCGCGGCGCAGGGCGAACTCCTCGACGCGCTCACCGACGGTGGCGAGGCCGACGTTCAGGATGCCCGCGACGCCGATCAGCAGCACCAGGAACGCCATGCCGAGGAAGATCAGCCGCATGATCTTCAGCTGGGACTCCATGCGCTCCTTGGAGTTCACCGTGCGGAAGTTGAGCTGGTTCTGGTCGACGCCGGCGCCGACGAGCTTGGCCTTCAGCAGCTGCTGGAGATCGTCCGAACCCGGCTGCAGGTAGAGCTCGAGGCTGGTGCCGCCGCCGCGGAACCTGTCGGTCTCGCTGGCCGCGACCGCGGTCGGCATCCACGTGCGGAGCTCGTCGAGGCGCATGTAGATGCGCGGCTGGAAGTTGCCGTCCTGGACCACGCCGACGATCTGCGGTGTCAGGTGGTGGGTGGCGCCCTCGATCATCATTTCGCCGGGGATCCGGTACCGGTCGAGGCCCTTGGCGGCCTCCTCGTTGAGCACGATCCTGGGTGCGAGGGAAGGCGCCGTGGTGAAGTCGAGCCAGCTTCCGGAGACCGGGCGGAACGGCTTGAACGGCCGGATGTCGCCAGTCAGTGCGACCATGCTGACCTCGATCGCCTGGCCGTCGGGCTTCTTCTCCGGTTTCTTCTGCTCCTGGCACACACCGCTGGAATCGCAGTACACCTCGGGGCCGTAGTAGCCGCCGCCCTGGCCCGCGTACTCGAACGGCATGCCGCCCTCGTTGATCGGCCGCACGCCGGGCTCGCCGATGACCGCCTTCGAGCTGATCATCGCGACCGCGTCGCTGCGGCCTTTCAGCGTGGCCTCCACGATCCCCGGCGCGCCCTTCTCACCGGGGATGTAACCCATGACCGTGCCGTCCTTGCCCTCCTGGAGCTCGACGTCGGTGAGCATCGCGCGTTCGGCGATCTCGGCCCCGGCCTGCACCGTCACGACGGCGAGCACGCCCAGGAACAGCGACACCATCGACAGGAACGTGCGCAGCTTGCGGGCGCGGATGCCCTGTCCGCCGATGACGAGGGCGGACCGCAACTTGCCGGAGAACATCAGTTGAACCGCCCGTCGCGCAGCTCCAGCACGCGGCCCATCTTGCGCGCGTGGTCGTGGTCGTGCGTGACCAGCACGAGGCCGCAGCCCTGCCTGGTCGTGTTGAGCAGCACCTCGACGACGAGGTTGCCCGTCTCCGTGTCGAGCGCACCGGTCGGCTCGTCGGCGAGGATCACCCGCGGTTGCCGGACGAGCGCGCGGGCGATCGCGACGCGCTGCTGCTCACCGCCGGAGAGCCTGGCGGGCTTGGACTTCGCGAGGTGCGCGATGCCGACCTGTTCCAGCGCCTCCATCACCTGCTGCTTGCGCTTGCGGCGGGCCGACCAGCCCTGGCCGTTCACCAGCGCCATCGCCACGTTCTGCGCCGCGGTGAGGTGCTTGAGCAGGAAGAACCGCTGGAACACGAACCCGAACTCGGCGCTGCGCAGTGCGGCGGCCCTGCGTTCCGGCAGTCGCGTGATGTCGTTGCCGTGCAGGAAGTACTGGCCTTCGTCGGCACGGTCGAAGAGCCCGATGAGGCTCAGCAGCGTCGACTTGCCGGAGCCGGACCTGCCGAGGATCGCCACGCTCTGTCCGGGGTGGACGGTCAGGTCCACCCCGGACAGGATCGTGCGCGGTTCCTCTTGGCCCTTCAAGACTTTCGTGATGCCGTTGAGCTGGAGCAGCGGCGCCTGGACCTGAACCTGTGGTGCGGTCATCACGGTCCCGTCGGCTTCTGGCTCGGCTCGCCGCCCTGCTGCTGGCCTTCCGGCAGGTTCGGGCCGGGCACCGCGAGCTCCTCGTCACCGGTGAGACCCGACTTGATCTCGATGACCTTGCCGTCGGTGAGGCCGAGGGTCACCTCGGTGGTGCGGCGCGAACCGTCGGGCTGCATCACGTCGACCTTGCCCTTGCCCTGCTGACCGGCCACGGCTTCGACGGGAACGACCAGCGCCTGCGCCGACTTGCCGGTGGTGACCTCGATCGACGCGCTGGCGCCGTTGATCATCTGCACGTCCGCGGGCGCGGTGCACACGATGCGCAGGCCCGTCGCCGAGCTCGGCGTCTGCGGCTGGTCCTTGGGCTGCTGCGGCTGGTCCTTCGGATCCTTCTGGTCCTTGTTGTCCGGCGTGACCGGCGGCTTCTCCGGGATCGTGCCCTGTGGCAGCGCGGCGATCGTGCCGAGCACGGTGCACGGGAACGGGCCGGGACCGTTCTTGATCTGTACGGTCACGTCGGTCAGGGCACCGCTGATCTTGTACGCCTGCTGGCCGTCGATGTCGCCGACGATCGCGTAGCCGACGTGCTTGGCCGTCGCGAGCGGCATGCCCGCCGTCACCGTCGCCTTGTCGTCGACCAGACGTCCGCTGAACGTCGAACCGGCCGGCGCCTCCACGTAGTTCGGCGCCCCGTCCTTCCACACCGTCGCGACCCGGATGGGCTTGGTGGGCGTGCCGTTGGGCGTCGGGACGTCGAAGTACCGCACCTGGCCCGCGACCGGCGCGACGAGGCCGAACGTCGGGTTCATCTCGACCTTGCCGGAGATGCTGAGCTTCGTCGTCAGGTCCTGCTTGGTCGGCTTGACCTTGGTCATCTGGGTGCCGCGCGGTGCCAGCTCCGGGTTGGTCTTCTCCGGACCTGACGGACTGCACGCCGCCACGGCGACCGTGACCAGCGCGCACAGCGGCGCGAGAACGATTTTGCGCACGAATGTCCCCCATGTCGTTTCAACCAACCTACCGATAAGGACACCTGATCGGTCCGGGAGGTTGCATCGGACTTTCGGCCGATGTCGCATCGACCTGGTGGCCACGGGTATCCGGTGTGTTGACCGGAAGGAGAAGACCTGTGAATGCGCTTGCCGTCGTAACCGGTGCTTCGAGTGGAATAGGTTACGAACTCGCGAAAGTCCTCGCGGACAACGGCTTCGACGTCGTCGTCGCCGCGGAGAACGAGAAGATCGCCGACGCGGCCGCGCAGCTGAGCCTGCGCAGCGGTGGCGTGCGGGTGGAACCGGTGCGCGTCGACCTGCGTGGTTATGACGGCGTGGAGGCGCTCGTGGCCCACGTCCGGGCGATGGGACGGCCGGTGGACGTGCTCGCGATCAACGCGGGCGTCGGCGTCGGCGGCGATTTCGTGCGCGACACGTCGGTGGACGACAACCTGGAGATCGTGGACCTGAACGTCCGCTCCGCCGTGCACCTCGCGCACCGCCTGATCAGCGACATGGTGGACCGCAAGGAGGGCAAGGTCCTGTTCACCTCGTCGATCGCCGCCACCGCGCCCGGCCCGTTCCACTCGGTCTACGCGGCCTCGAAGGCGTTCCTGGCGTCGTTCGCCCAGGGCCTGCGCGAGGAGCTGCGCGACACCGGCGTCACCGTCACGACGCTCATGCCGGGTCCGACGGACACCGAGTTCTTCGAGCGTGCGGGCATGCAGGACACCAAGGTCGCCACGGGGGACAAGGACGACCCGGCGAAGGTGGCGCAGCAGGGCTTCGACGCGCTGATGAAGGGCGACGACCACGTGGTCGCGGGTTCGCTGAAGAACAAGGTCCAGGCGGTCGCGGGCAAGGTCGCACCGGATCCGGTGAAGGCGAAGATGATGCGCACCATGACCGAGCCCGGTTCAGCCGACTCCTGACGGGTACTCGCGCGCCATGAGCCAACCGAACCCCATCGAGATCCAGAAGTACCTCTCCGGCGTGGACTACCCGGTGACCAAGCAGAACCTGCTGGACAAGGCCAGTGAGAACGGCGCGGGCGAGGACGTGCTGGCGGCGCTGGAGCGTCTGCCGGAGCGCGACTACAACGGCCCGAACGCTGTCAGCGCGGAGGTAACGAAGGCGTGAGGAAGATCTGGCAGGCCTACGGCGAGGGCAGGCCGCTGCCCGGCTACCTCCTCGCCATCGGCAGCTACGCGGCTCTGGCCGGCGCCGTTTCGGTGGCCGGGCGCCTCACCGGCGTCCGGCTGCCCGAGCGGTTCTCGCTGCGCGACACCGCGCTCGTCGGCGTGGCGACGCACAAGGCGAGCCGGTTGCTGACCAAGGAGGCGGTGACGAGTCCGCTGCGGGCTCCGTTCACCCGGTACGAGGCACCGGCGGGCCACGCGGAGCTCAAGGAGAGCCCTCGCGACGACCACCCGGCGCAGCACGCGGTGGGCGAGCTGCTCACGTGCCCGTTCTGCGCGGGGGTGTGGATCGCGAGCGGGCTCACCGCCGGTCTCGTGTTCGCACCGAGGGTCACCCGTCTCGTCGCGACCGCGTTGACCGCCGTCGCGGCCTCGGACGCGCTGAACCTGGCGTACGACAAGCTGAAGTCATGACTCCTGGCGGCCGCGCCTGCTCCCCTCGTAGGCCTGCTCGCGCAGCAGGGCGAGCCAGCGCGGCGCCAGCTCCATCTCCGCGTGCCGGTTGTGGACGGGGTTGAACGCCAGCGGCGCGGAGTCACCGTTCGGAGGGTTCAGCGACACGGTGGCGACCTCGCGCCAGTCGGCGTCCTTCCCGGACGAGTGGATCGTGAACCGCGCCGGCGGCTCGCCGTCGTCCGGCACGGCCATGAACCACACCAGCTCGCCGCGGTAGCGGTACGGCGCCAGCGTGCCGAGCCGGGCGTCGCGCCAGTGCCGCACGAACTTCGGCAGCATCCGAGTCCGCTCGCCCGTGCCGGTGCTGGACATCAGCAGGTCCCAGTCGCCCGACTCGGTGGGCACGCGCAGCGCGATGCCGAGCACGTCCGGCTTGCCGGGCGGTGTGCCCGCGCCCTTGGAGAGCCGCACGGTCACGGTGGCGTTGTGGGGGAAGGGGTCGGTGCCGCTCAGCTCGCCGGTCGTCTGGAGGCCCCGCGGGTGCAGGGCGCGGTCGTGCCTGGCCTTGGCGAGCAGGCGGAAGACAGTCGTCAGCACATCCCCGTGTACCCGCGAAAAGCCTGGAAAAACGCCGTGTTTCAAGGTCTTCCGGCGGGGGATTCTCACGGGGTGAGGCTGCTCAGAGCTCCGGGCGTGTACGCGCCCCAGGACGACACCGCGCTCCTCGTCGAGGCGATGCGCGCCGCGGCGATCCCGGCGGGTGTCCGCGTGCTCGACATCGGCACCGGCACCGGTGCGCTGGCCATCGCCGCGATCCGCGCCGGAGCCGCCGAGGTGACCGGGGTGGACGTCTCCCGGCGTGCGGTGTGGACCGCACGGATCAACGCCGCCCTGCACCGGCTGCCGATGCGGGTCCGGCTCGGCAACGCGCTGGACGTCATCGCGGACGAGCGTTTCGACCTGGTGCTCGCCAATCCGCCCTACGTGCCTGCTGCCAACCCTTGCGCGGCGAGCGGTCCGGCACGGGCGTGGGACGCGGGTGTGGACGGACGTCAGCTGCTGGACCCTTTGTGCGCCAGGACGTTCGACCTCCTGGTGCCGGGAGGGGTCGTGCTGATCGTCCACTCGGCACTGTGCGGAGTGGACACGACGGTGCGGCAGCTGCGGGACAACGGCCTGAAAGCGGCGGTCGTGCAACGGCGCTGGGTGCCGTTCGGCCCGGTGATGAACGGCAGGATCGACTTTCTCGAGAGGCACGGGCTGATCGCGCCCGGTCAGCGGCAAGAGGAACTGGTGGTGATCCGCGGTGACCGGCCAGAACGCCCGCAGGGTGACGGTGGTGCCGAACGGTCCGGTGCTCGTTGAGGGTCCGGTCGAGCTCGTCACCGACGACGGTGTGACGCACACCAGCGACCGGTTCGTGGTCGCGGTGTGCGCGTGCCGCCGCAGCAAGCGCTACCCGTTCTGCGACACCAGCCACCGCAAGCGCGTGCGCAGCGACGACTCGCCGGAACGCCAGCTCGACAGCAGATGATCCGCGAGCCGCGCCTCCAGCAGTTCCGTGGCCTGGATGCCGAACACCACGTCCCCCTTGAGCTCCGGCTCCTGCTCCAGCAGTGACCCGATGACGTCGCGGCGCATGATCTGCTCGTGCACGGCGTCGGCCTCGATGTGCTCGGTGAAGAACTCGACGCACCGCGGATCGGCGCCGAGCCGGTCCAACGCCTGCGCCATCCGTTGCGCGCTCGGTGCCGTGGTGATCTCCGCGGCGGCGAAGTGGCCGACCAGCGCGCCGCGCAACGACCGGTGCAGGCCGAACAACGACATCATGTTGACGATCGCGATGGCCGGTGCCGGCACGTCGTCGAGGTAGTGCAGGTAGCCCGACGACATTCCGGCGCCTTCGAGCAGGTCGGCGTAGAGGCGCGAGTGCATCCGGTCGGCCTTGCCGCCGCCGAACTCGTCGAACTCCACCGCCACCAGCGCCGCCTTGGCCCTGCCGCGCAGCCTCGGGATCACCCACGCGTGCGGGTCGGCTTCCTTGTGGTGGTACACAGACCTGTGCGCGAAGTACTCGCGCATCTCGTCCCAGGTCCCGTTGTCCCGCAGGTGGTGCGACACCCCGCTGCCGGGCACGTGTTCGACCAGCAACGCGTCCAACTCCGCGTCGAGGTCCTCTCCGCCGTCCACATCGGACCGCAGCGCGGCGAGGAAGACGATCTCGGCCTGGGCGCGCAGGGCGAGCAGCTGCGGATCCCACTCCCAGGCGGGGTGCACGCCGTCGAAACCGCAGTAGTGCAGCTCGTACAGCACGTGCAGCGCGATGGTCAGGTCCTCGCCGTAAGGGTCGGCGTCGGTGAACGGGATCGGGCGGCCGTCCGGGTCGCCGCTCAGCGTGCTGATGACGGTCTCCGAGAGCGGGCCTCGGGGCGGGGGAAGCTTCACCACGGTGTCATACCCGCCGGTCGACGAGGTCATGCACGAGCGCGAGCTCGCCGCGGTCCTCCAGCGCCGGTGTCACGTGCTCCACCAGGCGTTCGAGCAGAGCGGTCGCCGGCACCCGGCACTCCCGCCACGGATCGACCGCCGCACCGTCCAGACCGTACCGGGAAGCCGCCCAGACGGCCGCTGCGCACACGTCGTCCCGCACCGGGGGTGACTCCACCCCGTGGCACGCCGTGTGCACCAGAGCGCGCGACAGGGCCGCTTGCAGGACCGCGTCCTCGACCGTCGCCGCCGCGTCCGCCGCGCGGAACTCCACGGTCGGCAGCTTCGGCGACAGGCGGGCGAGCCAGAACGACTGGGCGCGGTCCACGAGCGTTCCGCAAGCGACCATCCTGGCGACGGCGGCGTCGTACTCGGCGGCGCCGGAGAAGACCGGAGGCACGCCGGAACCGGGGAAGCGCGACTGCTCCACCATCCGCCAGCTCGCGTAGCCGTTGTCCGGTGAGTTGGCGGACAAGGCGAGCAGCGTCGGCAGCCACGGCCGGACGTGGTTCAGCACACGCACGCCGGTCTCGCGGTCGGGCACACCGACGTGAACGTGGCACCCGCAGGCCTCGTAGTGCTCGACGACTCCCGCGTAGGTGTCCAGCACGTGGCGGAACCGCGGGTTGCCGCGGCTGACGATCTCCCGCTTCGACGGTTTCTGCGGTGTGCCGCGGGAAAGCAGCCCCAGACCGACCTCCTCGGCCGCCTTCTCGAGCGCCGTGCGGGCCTGCCGCAACGCCTCGCCCAGGTCGGCGACCGAGGTGCACGGACCGGTCGCCGCCTCGACCTGCGTGCCCGCGAGCTCGGCGTGGAACCTGGTGAGCTCGCTGTCCTGGACACGCGCCAGCACGGCGTCCGCCCGCACCGAGGTGCGTCCGGACGCCGTGTCGACGAGAAGGAACTCTTCTTCTACGCCAACGGTGTCAGCGCACTGCGGCACGTCGGCCAAGTGCGACTCCCAGTCCGATCATGCCGAGGCCGAGGACGAAGTGCAGCCAGTCGTCCGCGGAGTTGAGCGGCACGAAGTTCGCGTCGCTCGTCTTGTCGATCACGAGTCCGTACAGCCACAGCACGAGGTAGATCGCGCCGCCGCCGATCAGGAACGCCCGTGCGCCCGCCGGTGTGCGCGCGGCCAGGAAGCCCGCGACGCCGAACAGGAGGTGCACGATGTTGTGCAGGATCGACACCATGAAGACGCCGAGGAGCATCGCGCCGGACTCGTGACCCGCGAAGGTCATCTGGTCGTAGTCCGTCGTGATGCCCGGGATGAATCCGAGCACGCCGACCAGCGCGAACACCGCTGCGACGACGAGTGCGGCCTGCTGGACCCGCGTGCGGGTGGTGACGTCGACCATCGAACTCACCTCGTGGTTTGGTCGTGACGTGGTCGATCACCGGCTACCCGGGAAGGGTAGGGGCAAACGCCCGCGGGGTATTCGTTCCGGCATGGACGACCAGACGATCGAAGCCCTGGGCAAGCTGAGCAAGGCGCTGGAGACCACCGAACGGGCGCGCGGCCACCTCTACTCGTTCCACCAGCTCACCGGATCGGCCGACTTCATGCTGGACGAGGCGATCGAGGCACTGCGCGAGGCGGGCCACCACGAGCACGCGGACCGGGTGCAACGGGAGCTGCTCGGCCGCAACGTGCTGCCGGGGCGGTGGACGTTCGAAGTTGTCGAGCAGTACGACGACACCTACTACGACGTCTTCCGTGACGTGGAACGCGCGACGCGGGAGGCCCTGGGCAACGGCAGGCGCCACGAGTACGAGGCACGGCTCAAGCGCGAACGTCAGCGGCTCAGCGCGGCGGCGTACGCGGAGAGGGACTCCCGGTCGGGCTGACCCGTCTTGGCGATCAGCGACGCGACGTGCTTCTCCACCGTGCGCGGCGAGATGTGCAGCCGGGTCCCGATGGCCTTGTTGCCCATCCGGTCCGCCAGCAGCACGAACACCTCGAACTCGCGCACCGTCACGCCGTGCCCGCGCAGCTGCTGCGGCACCTGTTCGGTGCCGGTGCGGCGTTGCTGGACGGGTGCGCCGGCCTGCCTGAGCAGGCCCCGGCACGCCGACGCCACCGCGGGGATCGACGCCTGGTGGAAGTACTCCTCGGCCGAACGCAGCCAGGACACCGGATCGCCCCACGCGGCGGCCTCCGGTGCGACCAGCCGCAGGCCGAGGTGCCGTGCCATCGGGTAGATGGCCGCGGCGTCCTGGGCGCGCTGGAAGGCCTCCAGGGCCTCGCTGCACCGGTTGTCGCGGCCGAGCAACACGGCGTGCGCGAGTTCGGCGAACTGCCGGTTCCACCGCATGCCGGCGGGCGAACCCTTGGCCAGCACGACGTAGTCGTGCCAGTCGAACCGGCCGTCGAGCACCCCGAGGAGCACGTCCATGCCGTGCGTGCCGGAGAGGTGGAACGTCGTGGGGTTCTGCGACTCCAGGGCGCGCGCCCGGTCGAGCTCCTGCGTTGCCAGCGCGTGGTTCTCTTCGAGGAGGGCGCAGAACGCGCTCGCGAGTCCGTAGCAGAGCGGGAACTCCTGCGTGCCGCTCTTCGCGACCGCTTCGAACTCCCTGATGGCGTCATCGGTTCCGGCGCGGTCGCCGCGGTGCGCGGCCAGCGTCGCCTTCGCCATCAACAGGTACCGGGTCAGGACGTGCAGCCGCAGGCGCGTGGTCGTGTGCAGGCACCGGTCGATCTGCTCGGCGGCCACCGCGTAGTCGCCGGTGAGCACGGACTGCAACGCCAGGATCGCGTCCACGTTGTGCGCCACCGTGATCGCACCCGCCCGGTACGCCTCGGCGTGCGTGCGGCCCAGCGCTGCGGTGCTGCCGTGTTCGAGCCAGTCGTTGCCCGCCAGGCGCACCAGCGCGTAGACGTGCTGGATCGGCATCCGGTGGGTGTCCGCGAGCGCGAGTGCCTTGCCGAAGCACGCGTTGGCCTCGTGGAGGTCCTGTTCGCGTGCGATGACCCCGAGGAGCTGCCACGCCTCGCACGCGACCGCCGGCAGGTGCGCCCGGTCCGCCGCGAGAGCAGCCTGCCGCGCGAGTCCCGCTGCCGAGGAGATCCGGTCGGGGCTCGGGATGTTCAGCGTGAGGTAGGCCGAGTTCACGTCGAGCTGCGCGGTCAGCTCGTCGGGCGCGTCCGGTCCGAGCAGCGTGCGGGCGATGCGCACCTGTTCCACGCCTTCGGTGAACCACCCGGCGATGTGGGCGACGCGGGCGAGTCGCGTGTGGAGCCTGGCGCGGCGTGAGCCCTCCAGGCCGTGCAGCCCGGGCACGTCCAGCGCGAACGCCCGTTCGAAGTCGCCCGTCTCGGCCAGCGCGGGAAGGAGCGTGTCCAGGACGTCCGCGCGTGCGGTGATGTCGTCCGCCAGCAGGCGTTGCGCGCGGTCGAGCAACGTGACGGCCGAGCCCGCCGCGCCGCCCGCCAGCGCCCGTTTGCCCGCCTCGGCGAACAGAAGGCCTGCCTGGGTGGGGGATCCGGCGTCGGACCGCAGCTTCGCGACGAGCGGGCACCAGTCGCTGGGCAGTCCGGGGTGCAGTTCCTCGATCACGTCGGCGGTGCGCTGGGACAGGTCCGCACGTTCGGCGGGCGTCAGCTGGGCGAGCAACGCATCCGCGGTGAGCGGGTGCCGGAACGCGTACCAGTCGGGAGCGGGCTCGTCCGGCGTCACGAGCTGAGCGGCGACACCCGCGTGCAGGTGGCTGAGCAGGCGGCGGTCGTCGGTGCCGGTCACCTTCTGCACCACCGAGAGCGGGAAGCGGTGGCCCAGCACCGCGGCGATCGACAGCACCTCGCGGCCCTGCGGACCGAGCCTGTCCGTGCGGTGCGCGACGCTGCGCACGAACGCCGCCGGCACCGGCAGCTTGAGCTCGCCGAGCACCTGCCAGCCGTGCTCGCCGGACAGCAGGAGCCCGCTGCTCACCATGCTGTGCAGCAGTTCCTCGACCAGGAACGGGTTTCCGGCGCTGTCCGTCCACAAGCGATCGGTCAGCTCCCGCGGGACCTGCGCGCTCTCCAGACAGGCGGCGGTCATCTGCCCGACCTCGGCCTGCGAGAGCCGGTGCAGTTCGAGCAGGACGGCGGAACCGCGCTGCACGATCCGCTGGACGAGCTCCCACGCGTGGCCGGGTTCGGTGCGGATCGTCGCGAGCAGCAGGACCGGCTGGTCCTCCAGGTTGTCCGCGAGGTACTCGACGACGGCGAGCGTCTCGGCGTCCGCCTCGTGCAGGTCTTCGAGGACGAGCAGGCACGGCGTCTTGCGCGCGACGGACGCGAGCAGCCGCAGCACCGCCTCGGCGAGCACCACGACCGACTCCGTGGTGGACCGGTGGTCGTGCCACTCCGGGATCAGCGTGCCCAGCACGGGTTTGTAGGGCCCGAGCGCGGAGTCGTCCGGTGGTTCGCCGCGGAAGAGACCCAGAAGGGCTTCCGCGATTGGACGAAACGGCACCATCGGCCCGATCGTCGTGCCGCGTCCCTTGAGCACCCGCATGCCCTCGTCGAACGCCTGGCCCGCCGCGTACCGCGCGAGCCTGGATTTGCCGATGCCGGCCTCACCCGTCAGGAAGAGGGCGCCACCACGGGATTCACGGATGTGTCCGAGTGCCCCGGTGATGGCCGCGACCTCTCGGTCGCGGCCGACCACGTGGGGCGCTCGGGTCTGCATTCCTGGACCCTAACGGCCGTGTGAAGCCCTCCGTGTCGGCTGCACAGACGCATTCAGGCCGAATGGATCACCTGGCGCTGACGGTCGTCTCGGCCAGCGTGGGCGTGATCGCCGAGACCGCGCTCATCGCGAGGGTCAGGCCCATCAACGCTCGCGCCCTCGCTCCCGCGCGGGTCTTCGGGGCGAGCTCCATCTCCCCGATCACGTGCTCGGCCGGCTCGGGCTGGGCGGCCGTGCGGTGCAGGGACTCGTTCATCGGGTGCACTCCTCAGTGTGTCGGATCGGGTTCGAGCTGCAGGACTGAAGGCACCGGAAAGCCCTGGCGCAGCAGGCCGTGGCCGATGCCGGCCAGACCCGTGAGCAGGCCGGGCGACGCAACGCCACCCGGTGTGGCGCACCGTGCGCCGTGCTCGTCCAGTGCTCCCAGCAACAACGCCGTGCGGCGGGTCGCGGCGCTGGGGTGGTGGGCGGCCAGTGCTTCGACGACGCCCAGTTCACCGTGGCAGAGACTCATGTCCCGCAACGGTTCCCGTGACGCCAGCAGACCGGCCAGTCGTTCGTCGTCGCGTGCCAGTGCAGCACCCGAGAGCCCCGCGCACCACCCGGCATCCGTCGGGTCGATGGCGTCGCTCTCCAGGAACGCTTCTGCTGCCACACCCGTTAACTCGTCGCGAACCGTTGCCGCGTAACGCCGCAGGGCCCATCCGATTCCGGACTGGCCGCGCGCGAAGCCGTTCGCGCTGCACCGGGCGGTGCGCAGAACGGCGGCGTAGTGGTCCGCGAGGGCGAGTGACGCGGGCGTGCCGACGGCGAGCATGGCGGCCAGCGACCCCGCGAGGCCGTCCACGACGCCGGGGACCGAGTCCTCGCGCGGCATCACCGACACCGCGCGTTCCAGCAGCGACGGGTCGAGGCCGAGCAGCGTGGTCAGACGCTTGAGGCCGTAACAGATGCCGCCCAGGCCGTGCACCCCGCCGCCCGCCGCCTCGACGAGTTCTGGTTCCGCGGCGAACATCTCGAGCAGCGCGGGCAACGGGCGCAGCGCGTCGTGGGCGAAGTCGACGTACCTGGCCGCGCCGGTCAACGCGCCGAGCTCGGCCAGGAACAGCGCCACGCCCGTGTAACCGTTGGACAGACCGGCGCCGAGTGCCTGCACGGTCCAGTGCTGGTCGTCGACGAGCTCGAGGCCGAGCCAGTTGACGCGGTTCCTGCCGGTGACGGCGTGCGCGAGGATCTGGTCGGCGATTCCGCACGCGGCGACCAGCAACCGCGCCGGGTCCGGGTCGACCGCGGCGACGTGCCCCGGCAGTGCGTCACCGCTGTGGTGCGACACCGGCCGCGGCCGTGACGCCAGCAGGGCCGTGATCACCCACTGCTGGTCGTGCCGGTCGACCTCGCTCATCGCCGCGATCTTGCGTTCGACGGCGAGCAGTCCGGGCTCCGGCAGCATCCCCGGCAGCCGGAGCCCGGACGCCGTCCACAGGTCGGCCGACCCCGGACGGCACGTGAACAACGGCACGTCACCGCGCCACAGGTCGGAGACCTCGAACGGCACCAGCCGGTCGAGCAGCGGATCGTCGACCACCAGCACCCCGAACGCGAGGTCGCGGTCCAGCGCGTCGGCGAGCACCGACGGGTGCGTCGACTCGTCGAGCAACCGTGCGTACTGACGCGTCGCACGGGCGATGAACCGCACCTCGTCGTCGGCACATGTACGGACGAGCTGCAGCAGCTCGTCCCGATGAGCCACGATCGCGTCGTAGCCCGCGCGGAACCCGGCCAGCAGCGAGTCCTGGTAGTCGGCGGGCTCGGCGGTTTTGTCACCGAGCAACGGCCGGTTGTGCGCCCCCGACGTCTCCCTCGGCCGCCGCACGAGCCGCATCCGGTCGGTCCCGGCGTCGGCCCAGTCGACGACGTCCAGCGGCGACAGCACGCCACGGTCACCCCCCACACCGGACACGTCCGCGACGCCGTTGTCGCCGAGCAGCACGTGGGGGAGCAGAGCCGTGCGGTGCACCGACCGCACGAGGGCCAGCACGGCGGGGTCGGTGTCCGGTGTGAGCGTCGGGTGGAACAGCGTCTCGACGTCCACGAGCACGGGCTGGTCGCCGCACGCGATGAGGTTCTCGTAGTGCATGTCCGTGCCGTCGACCGCGTAGAGCAGGGCCAGCAGCGCCCCGAGCCGCCGGTAGAACTCGGCGACCCCGGCGACGTCCGCGCACGGCCGGTGCTCGATGTGCTCGATCCACCCGTAGCCGTCGCGGGGCAGCAGGCACGGCGACCGGAAGGTGATTCCAGTTCGCTTGGAAAGCCATCTCAGCTGGGCGACGAACCGCACGTGCAGTGCCGTCGCGCGCGGCCGGTAGATGAGCTTCGCCCCGGAGTCGAAGGTCAGCACCGCCACCGTGCGCCCCTGCTGGTGCGCGTCGCCCTGCCCCATCTCGATCGAGGTCAGCGCACCGGGGTCGAGCCCGCCGAACACCGTCCGCACGATCTCGCCGCGGTCGCGCGTGAACCGAGACGACAGCTCGTGGTGCGTGGAAACGGCCTGCTCACAGGCCTGCGCGAGCAGCCGCGCCAGCACGGGGTAGCGGTGGAAGAGCGCCGTCAGGTCGAGGGTCCGCGTGAACTCGGTGAACCGCTCTTCGCTGGTGTGGCCTTGCAGCGTGCCGCGCGCCTCGTGCAGCTCCAGCACCAGCGTGCGGGTGGCGATGGCGACGAGTTTGCGTCCGAGCTGCTCGGCGAACGACGCGTCGAACGGCGGCGCCACCTCGGTGCGCGCGGCGTCGATCAGCGGACGCAGGGCGTGGGCGAAGGCAGCTGTCCAGCTCTCACCCGTGGTGGTCTCGGCCGCTGAGGTCACGGGACACAACCTCGCACGCGCGGGCGAGCCGGCACATGGGTACCGGTCCCCCAGATTTGCGGCGGACGTGAATATGGGGGTTTCGTCCCCATGTTCCGCGGCCCGATCGCCCCGAGACTCGTGTCACCGAGGAGGGAACGGGCATGAGGGAGTTCGGGGAACTACTGCGCACGCACCGCATCCACGCGGGCCTGACCCAGCAACAGCTGGCCGACTTCGCGATGGTGAGCGTGCGCGCGATCCGCGACCTGGAGTGCGGCAGAACCCGCTCACCACGCGCGGAGACGGTCCGGTTGCTCGCAGACGGCCTGCGCCTGGACGAGGGCAGCCGAGCCGACCTGCAACAGGCGGGCGGCCGGACTTCGGGCCGCATGCCGGTGGCACCGCCCGCACCCATGATGGCGATCGTGGGGCGCGAGGCGGAGGCGGCGGCGTTGGGGGCGCTGCTGGTGGAGGGGGCAGGGGCGTCCGTCGGTGGTGTGGGGGAGGAGCGGTGCCTGCCTGGTCCGGGTGGTTCGGGGGCCGGGTCGGGTTCGGTGAGCGCGGGCTCGTTCGTGGGAAGGCAGCGCCTGACCTCGAACCTCGCACCTGGCAGCCGGGGGGAGTCCGACACCACCACCGGCCCGGCCCGCGTCCCCCACCGCCTCGTCACGATCACCGGCGTCAGCGGCTCCGGCAAGACCCGCCTGGCCCTCGAGGTCGCCGGCGACCTCCACTTCCGCCGCGGCTGGTCCGTGCTCTGGTACCCACAAGCGCGCCCGTCGGTCGACGACGACCAGGACACCCTCCTCGTCACCGACCACCGGCCCGACCCCCGCCTGCTCACCGCCCACCCGAGGCTGCGCGTCGTCGTCACGGCGCTCGCCCCCACCGGACTGCCCAGCGAGCACGTGTTCCCGCTCGGACCGCTCGCCGACGACGCGGCGCTGAGCCTCCTGCTCACGCTCGTGCACCGGGTGCGGCCCGGCTTCCGCCCAGAGCCGTCGAACCAGGCCGCGCTCGCCGGTCTCGTGCGCGAGCTGGACGGGCTGCCGTCCGCGCTCGAGTTCGCCGCGGGCTGGTTCATGGTCTACTCGCCGCAGCACCTGCTGGAACGGTTGCGCTCCAACCCGATGGACCCGACTTCGGCCCACCTGCGCGACTCGTTGCGGCGTTCGCTGTCCACGTTGGACGAACAGCAGCGCGCAACACTGAACCGCATGATCGACCAGGAGTGCCACGACGACGCGCACGCGCTGAGCGTGCGCGGGCTGGTCCGCCGCGCCGGACCCCGATACGAGGTGCTCAACCTCGTGCGCGCGGCGGTGCGGGAACCGGTGTCAGGGCCGCACTTCTCCGGAGGTGTGGCCCTGACCTGGCCCTGTTAGGCGGCTGTGTAGAGGCCGGCACCGAGCGCCTGCTGTTTTGGC
>NZ_JBHRZI010000028.1:57556-101767 GCF_042649515.1 Lentzea rhizosphaerae
AAAAGCACGTTCGGGCCGATAGATGGCCCGAACGTGCTTTTCGCGCCAAAAAAGTATGTCTGGTTTGAGTGAAATGCTTGACTTGGTGCAGGGGTTAGCCCAGGTCACGCGCAACCAGGTCGGTGAACGCCTGCCGATATGCCGCGCTGCAGTGGTAGTCGCCGTGGGTCTCCACCTTGTCCGGAGACCCGTCGGTCTCGGACGCGCGGCGGTCGACGGAGTTCGGTTCCCAGCCGTGCACCGGAAAGCCCAGGTAGTCGGTGCGGCGCCACAGGTTGATCCAGTTCGCGCCGAGCAGCACCGACAGGCCGCGATCCGGTGTCGCGCCGGGCTCCCGGCGCCACGGGTCACACGAGAACATCGCACCCGCCCGCACCTCCGGCGTGCCCAGGACGGCGGGACCGAGCAGTTCGGGGAAGATCCGCCCGAAGTACGGCCGCAGCTGCACGCCGTACGTCAGCAGCTGAACGCGCCCCAAATACCCCTCCGGCAACGCGAACAGCGCCGCCACCGCCAGCACCGCGCCGAGGCTGTGCGCGGACAGCACGACACGGTGATCACGCCCGGAGTCGAGGAACTCGCGGGCGCGGTCGGCGATCTCCGGCACCGCGCGCTCGGCGTAGCACGGCGGTGCGAACGGGTGGGCCGTGCGCGGCAGGAAGCACATCAGGTCCCACAGCAGCCCGAGCGGCCTGCGGTTGGTCAGCATCCCCGCGCCCACGAACGACCCGATCACCGCCACCCCGGCGAGCCCGGTCACCCAGTCGCCCTTGTCCACCACCCACGTCACGCCCCACGAGGCAGTCCACGCCGGCGACGCGAACGTCAGGTAGCACGTCAGCACCAGCGCGAGCACACCGAGCGTCGACAGCACACCGGCGACGTTCTCCGCGCGATGCGTCACGGCGACGACGTGCCGCACCCGCACCACGAGCACCGCGGCCTCGTCATCCAGCACAGAAGGCCGCGCAACCCTGGAGAGCAGCACGAAGGCCTGCGCGATCACCAGCAGCACCAGCGGAACCAGCGCGCACGCGAAGGCCGCGCTGAACCACGAGTAGAACGACGGCACCCGCAGACCCGTGCCGACCCAGCCGCGGAACGTCAGCACCAGCACCGCCGACAGCATCACCGACGACGTCAGCGACAACCCCAGCAGCACACCGGGTCCCGCGCCACGCCAGGCCTGCCACTCGTCACCGGCACGCGGCCTGGCCCGCCACGCCAGCGCACCGCCGAACACGAGAGCGCCCACCCAGGTGAGCGGGATCCAGTACGTGGCAACCATGAACGCCACGAACAGCACCAGCAGAACGAGCGGCCCCTTGGCGTCGTTGCGTCGCCACGACCACGCCGCCAGCACCGACCCGACCAGCGCCACGGTGACCACCGGCGGTCCCCACGACGTCAGCCACAGCGGCCCGTCGAAGGCCGGCGCGATCGCGTACAGCGCGAACCCGTGCGCCACCAGCACGATCACCGCCGAGATCATCAGCAGCCACGACCACAGGCCGCCCTTCTCGGTCGACGGCACGTCCGGGCAGTCGGTCGCGGTCACCACCACGCGTGCCGTCACGAACGCCAGAACTCCGCCCGCCAACGCGGTGAGCACCAGGAAGAACCCGTGCTGCCACAACTGGGTGCTCGTCGCCAGCACCACCACGCAGCACCCCGCCGCGATGTGCAGGCGGGTGAGCCGGCGGATCCGCGGACTGCCCTCCCACATCGACGACCGGCTGAGCATCACCCCCGGCCGCCGCACGGGAGCGCGGCGCATCGTCGTCATCTCGTACCTGCTGCGCGACAACGAGGTCAGCGCCAGCAGCCCGAGCAACAGCAGCACCGGCACGGCGGACGCGGCGAGCACCCGGACGTGCCGCGGCGGATCGCCGAGCAGGTCCATGAACTCCGGGAGCTGCTTGCACGTGACGCCGGGCAACGAGCACTGGATCGCGTAGACGTCGATCGCCACCTCGCACACCGCGAGCACCAGCAACACCGTGAGCCCCAGCCCGAACAGCCGGGTCGAGGCGGCGCCACGCCCCGCGTTCCACCACACCATGCGCTTGGTCGTAGGAATCGAGTCGTCGGGCAGCCTGCGCGACCAGTAGGCGACGTTCGCCAGGCCGAACGGGAGCAGCAACGCCCAGCCGATGCGCCCCAGCACGTTCGCGAGCACCGACGGCACCCCGCTGCCCGGCACGCCTGGGCTGCTGCGCGCCATGCCGCCCCACGAGTACGCCTCGCGCCGCACGTCCTGCGCCACCTGCCCGGCGTGGTCGGCCGGCAGTTCGGCGAGCTTGTCCGGCTTCGGGCGCCAGAAACTGCCGAAACGATCGCCGCGGAACTGTTCGACCGCGTGGTCGGGGAGGGCCAGCATCGCGTACGGCGGCGTGTTGTTGACACCGTGGATGCGCAGTTCCAGGGTCCGTGGACTCATCGCCGCCCTCCCTTTACTCCAGTTGTCGTCCTCGAAACTGCTCCGGTTAGCGGCCGAACGGGTGAAAAAGGTGTATCCAGCGGCCCTGGAAAGCCTCTACTTGGCAAGGAGGCCCCACCATGACCGCAACCGCTCACCCGAATGTCGTGAACTCGGTCGGACTCGCCGAGTTCCTCGCCACGGCGGGCACGCTCACCCTGGCGCAGCGCAAGCTGATCGTCGATCAGGCATTGGTGTTGCTCGAGCAGAACTACGCGCACCTGCCTCTGAAGGTCGCGATGCACGCGGTGAACCCCGTGCAGAGACTCAGGGTGCTCAGAGCCAGACTCGAACGGCAGACCGACGCCACCGCCGAGCCGGAGTGGCAGTTCCACCGCGAGCTGTCGAGCACGTTCCACTCGGTGCGCGACCTGCACACGAACTACCTGCTGCCCGCGCCGTTCGCGGGCAAGATCGCCTTCCTGCCGTTCCAGCTGGAGCGCTGCTTCGCCGACGACGGCACCGAGCACTACCTCGTGGCTCGCACGGTCGCGAACTTCAACGGTCTTTCGGTCGGCGCCGAGGTGACGCACTGGAACGGCACCCCGATCGCGCGGGCCGTGGCGCTCAACGGCGCGATCTTCGCGGGCAGCAACACCGCCGCGAACCTCGCCCGCGGCCTCGAGTCGCTCACGTTGCGCCCCTTGGTGATCCAGCTCCCGCCCGACGAGGACTGGGTGATCGTCAGCTACCGCAACGAAAACGGCGCCCAGGAGGAGATCCGGGTCGACTGGCAGGTCACCGACAACCTGCCGCCGATGACCGACGTCGACTCACTGAGCCCGGCCGCGGCCGCGCAGGGCGTCGACCTGGACTCGGACGAGAAGTCCCGCGCCAAGAAGTTGTTGCACGCGCCCAAGGTCGTCCAGGCGGAAGCGGCCGGTGGCGCCGTCGCGATGGCGGCGCAGGACGTGCCGACGACCATGCCCGGTGTGTTCCGCGCGCGTCCGGTCACCACGCCGTCCGGCGAGTTCGGACACCTGCGGATCTTCACGTTCAGCGTGGAAGACCCGGAGGCGTTCCTCGCCGAGTTCGTCCGGCTCGCAGCCTTGTTGCCGCAGAACGGACTCATCGTCGACGTCCGCGACAACGGCGGCGGTCACATCTTCGCGTCGGAGTTCCTGCTGCAGACCATGACGCCGCGCCGCATCGACCCGGAACCCGTGCAGTTCCTCAGCACGCCGCTGAACCTGCGGATCTGCCGGCGTCACGCGGACGACCCGACCGGGCAGATCGACCTCGGCCCGTGGTTCCCGTCGCTCGACTCCTCGACCGAGACCGGCCAGGCGTTCTCCTGCGCGCACACGATCACACCGGCCGACGGCGCGAACGCCGTGGGCCAGACCTACCACGGCCCGGTCGTGCTGATCACCGACGCGCGGTGCTACTCCGCCACCGACATCTTCGCCGCGGGCTGGGCCGACCACGAGCTGGGCCCGATCCTCGGCGTGGACGACAACACCGGTGCCGGTGGTGCGAACGTGTGGACGCACGGGTTGCTGGCGACGCTGCTGAAGATCCCGGCGCCGCTCGACCCCGAGTCGCCGTACAAGCCGTTGCCCAACAAGGCGAACATGCGCGTGTCGATCCGCCGCACGTTGCGCGTCGGCAAGCTCGCCGGCACTCCGGTGGAGGACCTCGGCGTGCGCCCGACGCACCAGCACCAGGTGACGCGCGCGGATCTGTTGCAGGGCAACGTGGATCTGCTCGCGCGGGCGGGCTCGCTGCTCGCCGCGCTGCCGGTGCGCCGGCTCGGAGTGGCGGTCGCGGGAACGACCGTCTCGCTGGACACCGTGAACCTCGACCGGGTGGACATCTACGTGGACGGCCGCCCGGCCACCTCTCTGGACGTGACCGACGGCGCGCACACCGCCACGTTGACCGCGACCGGACGCGAGGTGCGCGTCGAGGGGTTCGCGGACGGACAGCTGGTGGCCGCGCGCAAGGTCGCCAGTTGACAGAACGGGCGCTTCCGGTGACTCCACGACCGGAAGCGCCCGCTCCTGTTGCCCTACCTGGTGAACGTGAAGGCGCGGTCGGCGGCCAGAACCGCCAGCTGCGCCTCGGTGCCCGGCGTCCAGCTCTGGACCCAGACGACCTCACCGTTCGGCCGCCAGTTGCGGGCCGACGTGATGCCGAACTGCTCGTCCTTGCTGAACACGGTCAGACCACCGCGGTGGTCGCTCGTGCTGCCGGTGCACTTGGCGTACTTCTCGCAGTACTCCTTCGGCGACCACTGGTGGAAGCCAGGCGCGTTGACCTGCGTGTACGTCATGACGTTCTGTCCCTTGTAGTCGAACGTCACGGTGTTGCCCATGTACTGCATGTCGTCGAACACGCCCGCCGCCTCGCCGCCCCACGGGCCCGGCTCGACGTTCTGCGCGCCCCGGAAGGCCCGCGGGTAGGTCTGCTTCTGACGTGCGGAGAAGCCGTCGGCCTGCTTCTGCAGCTCCGCCTTGGTCTTGTGGACCGGCGTGACGTCCTTCGGCGGCCACGGGTAGTCAGCCGTTGTGGACTGTGCCGACGCGGTGCCCGCGAGAGCGACGAGTGCGAGGCCCGTCAGGGCAGCCGCCATTACCTTGCGCATTGATCCCCCAATGGCGAGTTCTTGCTTGCACAGGAGGAGACGCTTCAAGATCACCAGAGGTTGCACACGAGTTTTCGCTAACGCGTGAACGTGTAGGCGCGGTCGGAGGCCACCGCTCCCAGCACAGCCAGATCGTCGCTCTTGTCACCCTGGATCCAGACCACCTCGCCGTTCGGGCGGAAGTTGTGCGCGTCCCTGTCGTTGTGGTAGCGCTCGTCCTCGGAGAAGACGATCACGCCGCCCTGGCCGTCGCTGACCGTGCCGACGCAGGTCGTCTGCTCGCAGAACTCCTTCGGCGAGCGGGAGAAGAGGCCGGGAGCGTTGACCTGCATGATCACACTGGTCTTCTCGCCGTGCTGCCTGAAGAAGACCTGGTTGGCCATGTACTGCATGCCTTCTTCGAACTGTCCGCCGCGCTCGCCGCCCCAGAGGCCCGGCGTGACGTACTGGGCGCCGGGGAAGATCGCGGGGAAGCTCTGCCGCTGGTGTGCGGAGAACTCCTCGGCCTGCTTCTGCAGTTCCGCCTTGGTCTTGTGGACCGGCGTGATGTCCTTCGGCGGCCACGGGAAGTCGGTCTGGTCAGCGGCGGAGGCCGTGCTCGCGAGACCGACGAGTGCCGCGCCCGTCAGGACAGCGGCCAATGCTTTGCGCATGTTTCCCCCATGCAGTGGTTTTTTGCTTGCACAAGGGGAGACGCCACGAAGATCACGTGAGGTTGCACGAGTCTTTCGGTGTCTTACAACCAGCCTCGCCGCATCGCCTGCACCCCGGCCTGGAACCGCGTCTGCGCCCCGCACCGGTCCATCAGCTGCCGCACCCGCCGCTGCACAGTCCGCGGCGCGAGCCCCAGCTGCCGTGCGATGGACTCGTCCGTCAACCCGGCGGCGAGCAGCCCGAGCAGGTTCGGGTCCACGTCCGCGGCCGCCGCGTAGATCCCGCCTGGACTGAACGGGATTCCCTTGTCCCAGTACAGTTCGAACGTCGAGCGCAGCACGTCCAGCAACGCCGACGGCCGGATCAGCAGGACCTTGTCCACCACGTCGCCGTTCGCCACGGGCAGGACGGCCGCGTGCGTGTCGATCACGGCGAGCTTGAACGGCAGCGTCGGGGTGACGCGGGCCCGTTCGCCGGCCGCGACCAGTTCGATGATCTCGGTGACGCGGCCGGGGATGTCCACAGCGGACCGGTCGTAGACCACGCGCCACTGCACGTCCCGTTCGCGCGTTTCGTCTTCCAGCGCCACGTGTTCGCCCAGCGGCGTCACGTACGGCGGCTGGTCCAGCACGCAGACCTCCTCGCGGGCGCCGCGCAGCAGGGTGTGCCACAGCTCGCGCACCGCGCCGGCGCCGGAGACCACGTCGACGAACGCGTTGTCCGCGAGCTCCTCGTCGCGGTTGCGCAGGTACAGCTCCATCAACGGGCCGACGTCCGCGCGCGCCCTGCGGTTCTGCTCCTCGCGGGTGGCGATGAGCGCCTCGACGGCGAGGTCCGGCGCGACCGCCTGCCACACGTCTCCCGGCAGGTGGCGGACCATGCCCAGCTCCACCATCTGCTCCAGCAGCTCGCGCGCGACGCCGATCTCCTCGGTGGTGCGGCTGCCGCCCGTTACCAGGAGCTCGTAGACGGCCGACAGCTCCGATGAGACGCCCAAGTGTCCGAACACGGCCATATTGTGCGCCATTCAGAGCAGTGGCCGTGTCGTGAACACGCCAGTGTCGTTATTCGGACTCCGCTAGACCTGTTTTCGCAGGTTTGCCGCGACTTACGGTCCTCGTCACCTCCGCAGCCGGTTCAGATCCCTGACGCCCTCAACGGCACGCGAAGGCCCTGTGTGGAAGGACCCGTCTCGTGAACGGATTGCGACGCACGAGCCTGTGCGCCGCGGCAGTCTCCGCCGCTGTGCTCAGCGTTGTCTCACCAGTCAACGCGGCCCCCGCCCCGGTTCAGTCCCAGCCGGACTCGACCCAGGTGAACCGTCCCTTCGAGCGGCTGATCGTCGGCTACAAGCCCGGCACCGCTGAAGCCTCGTCCGACTCCGCTGCCTCGGACGACGTGAAGAGCAAGGGCAAGTCCGTGCACCGCCGCATGTCGAGCGGTGCCGTCGTCGTCGACCTCGGCTCGAAGACCGCGAACGCGGACAACACGATCCAGGCGTTCAAGAACGACCCCGATGTCGCCTACGTCGAGCCGGACCTGCTGATGCAGCCGTTCGCCGACCCGAACGACACCGAGTACTCCCGGCAGTGGGACCTGTTCGAAGCCACCGCGGGCATGAACGTGCCCGGTGCGTGGTCCAGCACCACCGGCGCCGGCGTGACCGTCGCCGTGATCGACACCGGCTACGTCGCGCACAGCGACCTGTCGGCCAGGGTCGTCGCGGGCTACGACTTCGTGTCGGACGCCGCGCGCGCCCGTGACAACAACGGCCGTGACGCCAACCCGGCCGACGAGGGCGACTGGGTCGCCCGCGGTGAGTGCGGCACCGATGCCAGCGGCAACCCGGTGCCCGCCGCCGACCAGGGCTCGTCCTGGCACGGCACCCACGTGGCCGGCACCATCGCCGCGTCCACGAACAACAGCAAGGGCATCGCGGGCATCGCCTACGACGCCAAGATCCAGCCGTTGCGCGTGCTCGCCAAGTGCGGTGGCGCGACCTCGGACATCGCCGACGCGATCACCTGGGCGTCCGGCGGCACGGTGAGCGGTGTTCCCGCGAACGCCACGCCCGCCAAGGTCATCAACATGTCGCTGGGCGGTCAGTCGTCCTGCTCGACGACCTACCAGAACGCGATCAACGGTGCCATCAACCGCGGCACCACGGTCGTCGTCGCAGCCGGCAACTCGAACATGAACGTCGCGAACTTCACCCCGGCCAACTGCTCCGGTGTCATCACCGTCGCGGCCACCGGTCGTGAGGGCAACAAGGCGTTCTACTCGAACTTCGGCACCCGCATCGACATCGCGGCGCCCGGCGGCGAGACCCGTCGCGGCACCGACACCCCCGGCACGATCACCACGCCGGAGAACGGCATCTGGTCGACGCTGAACGCGGGCACCACCACCCCCGGTGCCGAGAACTACAAGCCCTACCAGGGCACGTCGATGGCCGCTCCGCACATCGCGGGCCTCGCGGCACTGCTGGTGGCCAAGAAGCCGTCGCTCACCCCGGCCCAGGTCAAGGACCTGATCAAGACCAACGCCCGTCCGCTTCCCGGCACCTGCTCGGGCGGCTGCGGCGCCGGTCTCGCGGACGCGACCAAGGCCGTCAACGCCGTGGACACCACGCCGCCGCCCAGCGGTGGCCTGGAGAACACGACCGACGTCGCGATCACGGACATGGGCACGGTCACGTCGTCGATCACCTCCACGGTGACGGGCAACGCCTCCTCCACCACCAAGGTCGGCGTGGACATCGTCCACACCTACCGCGGTGACCTGGTGATCGACCTCATCGCGCCGGACGGCACCGCCTACCGGCTGAAGAACTCGTCCTCTTCGGACAGTGCCGACAACGTGGTGGCGACCTACACGGTCAACGCCTCGTCCGAGGTCGCGGCGGGCACGTGGAAGCTGCGGGTCCAGGACGTGTACTCCGGTGACACCGGGTACATCAACGCCTGGAACCTGACCCTGCGATAGCTCCACCTGTTCGCCGAGGGGCGGCGCCTTCCAGACCTGGTGTTCTGGGGGAGGCGCCGCCCTTTCACATGCGTTGGGGATTGCCGAAGTCCCTTGGCGGGTAACGTCGTCGGCATGGCCACACTGGTGACGTTCCACGCGCATCCCGACGACGAGTGCATCGTGACGGGTGGCGTGATGCGGAAGGCGTTCGAGGAGGGGCACCGGGTCGTGCTCGTCGTGGCGACCCGTGGCGAGGCAGGAGAGATCCCGGACTTCCTGGAGGAGAACGAGGAACTCTGGCAGCGGCGAGTGGTGGAGACGCACGCGTCGGCCGACCTGCTGGGCGTCGCACGCGTGGAGTTCCTGGGGTACAGGGATTCCGGGATGATGGGGGACGAGCTCAACGACCAGCCGGGGTCGTTCTGGACCGCGGACGTCGAGGAGGCGGCCCAGAAACTGGCGGCGATCCTCGCCGACGAGGACGCGCAGGTCCTCACGATCTACGACAGCTTCGGCGGCTACGGCCACCCGGACCACATCCAGGTCCACCGGGTGGGCAAGCGGGCCGCGGAGATCGCGGGCACCCCGGCCGTCTACCAGGCGACGATGAGCCGCGAGAACATGCGAGAAGCGTTCCGGCGCGTCGGTGTCGAGAACCTCGAGTCGCCGGAAGAGGCGGGCACGCCGGAAGCGGCGATCACCGCACGGGTCGACGTGACGAAGTACCTGGACGTGAAGCGGGCCGCGATGCGCGCGCACGCCTCGCAGATCCCGGAGCAGTCGTTCTTCCTGGCGATGGACGACGAGACGTTCGCCTTCGCGTTCGGCACCGAGTGGTTCATCCGCGAGGGCCACGCCCCGGAAACCACCCTGCCCCTCTGATCTGACCGCACGCGGGGGCCCCGCGTTCCTCTGAAGGTAACGCAGGACTCCCGCGTGACTTCAAAACAGCATCACGCGCTGCGGCGGCGGCGCAGGAACAGCAGGGTGCCGGCACCGGCACCGACGAGGCCCAGACCCGAGAGCAGCAGCCACATCGGGGACGCACCGGTCGCGGCGAGCGGCGGTTCCGGCGTGCTGCCACCGGGAGCCGGCGCAGTCGGCGTCGTCGACGACGGCGCGGAGGTCGAGGGCGCCTCCGTGGTCGTGGTGACCTGCTTGACCGGCTTCGTCGTCGTGGCCGGCGGCGTCTTCACGCACTTCTTGTTGTCGAGGGTGAAGACCCTGCTCCAGTACGGGTTCTGGTTCTCGATGTCGGGGTCGTCAGAGGCCCGGACCGTCACCTTGTAGGTGTGGTCCTCCGTGCTGGTGGTCGGCCACTTCTTGGTCGGCAGGCCGTTGTCGAACTTGATCTGCTCGACCTGCTTCCCGTCGATCTCGACGGTCAGGGTGTTCTGGCCCTTGCGGGTGTTGTAGTCCCTGAGTTCCACGCTCAGCACGGACTGCTTGGCCGCCTCGTCACAGTCGACGTTCACCGTCGGGGTGTGTGCGAACGCCGGGGTGGCGAGCGCCAGCGAGGTCAGAACCGCGGTGCCAGCCACCACGAACGCGCCGAGAACTCTACTTGCCAACGGATGTCTCCTGCTCTGGTTGTGCACGGGGGGACGAGCGCATTCACTTTCTTGATCACCCGACCGGGTGAACCGCGCCACGCTAGCAACACAGAGAGGTGGAAAGGTCACTGTCCGACAACACTTGCATCGTCAAATGGGGAATTTCTTCATCTTTTCGAGCAGGCCGAGCATCCCGGCCACCAGCCGCATCTGGTCCACGCCGCGGACGTCGGCGTCCAGCAGCCGAGGCGAGCAGATCATCACGGCGAGCGCCTGGGCACGGGACAGTGCCACGTTCAATCTGTTACGTGACAAAAGAAAGTCCAGGCCACGGGGTAGGTCCACGGTGGACGACGACGTCATCGACATGATGACCGCGGGTGCCTCCTGGCCCTGGAAGCGGTCCACTGTGCCCACCCGCGTCTCGTCGAAGCCCGCATCGGCGAGCCTGCGCCTGATCACTCTGACCTGCAGGTTGTACGGCGCCACGACGAGGATGTCCCCATCGGTCAGTTCGCGCGTTTTGCCGTTGTCCGTCCACGTACGACCGACGAGCGCGCGGACGGTGTCCACCACCGCGTCCGCCTCCTCGGTCGACGACGTGATGTTGTGGCGGTGATCGACCTCGCGCAGGTAGATGCCGGGCTCGATGCCGTCGATCCACCGGTGGGCGGCGGTTTCGTGCGAATGGAGCAGTCCGGCGTAGGAGAGGTCGGACACCGGCCGGCACACGGCCGGGTGCATCCGGCGCGTCTCGGCGAGGAAGTAGCCGAGGTGCTCGGGGATCACGTCCGCGTCGCCGAGCAGGTGGCCGAGCGCGGAGGCGTCCGAGCCGGGCGGGTGCACGCCCTGCACGACCTGCGGCAGCTGCTGCGGATCTCCCAGCAGCACGAGGTTCTTGGCGGCCGTGGCGACCGCGACCGCGTCGGCCAGTGCGAACTGGCCGGCCTCGTCGATGATCATCACGTCGAACGGCTGCGCCTTGATCACGGCGTTGGAGAACGTCCACGCGGTGCCGCCGACCAGGTGCCCCTGCGGGTGTTCCTCGCGCCACCGTGCCAGCGCGCCGTTGTCCCTGGGCTGGTCCCAGGGCAGGCCCTCCTCGGGCTTTCCCTTGGGGCGCTTGGCCATCGGGATGCTCGGGTCCGCACTGGACAGCACGTTCTCGACGGCCTTGTGCGACGTGGACGTCACCGCGACGGTCTTGCCCTGGTCGATCAGGTGCTTCACGAGCTTGGTCGCGAGGTAGGTCTTGCCGGCGCCGGGCGGTCCCTGCACGGCCAGCGTGCCGCCGTCGAGCTGGTCGACGGCCTTGATCACGGCCTGCACCACGTCGTCGTGCTGCGGCAACGCCCCCGGCGGGGTGCGCAGCAGCAGGTCGATGCCGGGGTTGCGGGGGAGCAGCGGCAGCAGGTGGATCGCCTGCTCGGCCAGTTCCGCGACGGCCTCGTCCTTGGGCGCGGCGGGCACCGGGCTGCCCGGCAGCACGGCGACGGGCAGTTCGGAGTGCTCCTGCGCGTTGCTCTCGGTCAGCACGAGCTCGTACGGGTTGTCGTCCGCCACCACGGCGTTGCGCGTGACGTTGCCGGGGTAGAGCAGCCGGACCTGCTCGCCCGCGCCGAACGGGTGCGGCCGCTCCGGGTCGATCCGCGCGTGTACCTGACGTTTGTGCGTGCGCACCCGCCCGCTCGGCGGCACCCAGTCCTCGGCGCGCAACGTGATCGGCACCGCGCAGTTGGAGTCGGTCTCGAGATCGGAGATGGGTGCGCTGGCCTGGCGGAAGAAGTCACCCCACGCCGGACTCGCCTCACGCCGGTGGTAGCCGACCGTCGCCGCGAACAACGCGTGCCCCTCGGCGATCAACGGCTCGGTCAGCGCGGCCATCCGCCGTGCCCGCTCGGCGGCCTTCTCACGCGCCGCCTCGTCCTGCTCCTGCGGCGGCGCGGTCTCGATTTCGTGCTCGCGCTTGATCCGCTCCAGCAGATCGCGAACACCTCGGGTCGGATTCTCGTCGTCCAGCAACGGTTTCAGCGCCTGGAGCGTGTACTCCCGCGTGGACACCCGCAGCACCCGCCGCGTCAACGCGCCGAGGTCGACGCACCTCCGCACCAGTTCGTCCACTTCGGACTCCATGGTCGCGGACCGCGCGGCGCGGCCGGCGAGGTCGTGCGGCGTGAAGTGGTAGACCGTGCCGGACGGCGTGCGCTCGACGAACTCCGCGAACGTGCCCTCCCAGCCCGGCGTCCGGAACGTGTCGCCGTCGACTTCGAGGAAGACGTCGTGGTCGGCCGGGTCGGGCAGGTTCTGCAGCGCTTCCGGGGCGACGACCTCGTAGCTGGTCACGCCGGTGCGTTCCTGCTGCACCTGGAGTCGGGCCTGCGCGGTCAGCGCGGTGAAGCTCGCGGGGGACAGGGTGGTCGGCCGTTCCTCGGTGGCCGCAAGGGCGTCGATCGTGTCAATGCCGGCTGAAACCAGCTTCCGTCGCTGGTCGGCCCGCAGGCCCGCCACGAGCGAGAGGTCACGCGCCTCCTCACGTCCGGCGGCGCAGTGACGAGCGAAACGGCAGCCGTTGCACGCGGCCCTGACATCGCCCCACGACCGCTTCGGTGCAGGTGGGGGCTTCGCGAGCCGGGTTTTCAGCCGACTCAGCAACGGCGTGAAGTCGGCGATGCGGAACGTCGTGCGCCGACCGTCGACGATCAGGTGTGCGCGAGCGGCCCCGCATGCCTGCGCCGCGGCGGTCAGCGACAGGACGGCCAGGGGAGTGGCCTCCTGTGCTTCGTCGCACGGCTCGTAGCCGTCCGGGGTGAGCACGAGGGTTTGCGCCGTGCAGTGGAAGACGCCGTCGAAGAACACGGCGTTCTCGACGAGGTCCTTGCCGGCCCGCATCTCGGCGGCCGTGCGCTCGGCCTCGGCGTGCAGCGCGTCCGGGTCGCCTTGCCGGTCGGCTCGGCCGAGGTAGCTGCGGTGCTCGCATTCGAGCAGGTCGACGAGGTCGGACGGGCCGGCGAGCATGGTCGCCGATAGTAGTGCCCCTGGGAGCACGGGCGGACGACCCGCGTTCATCCCCGGTACGCGCGTCGTCCGCCCGCACCCTCAGGAGCTGGTGGCGCGACGCAGCTAGACGTTCGCCTCCACCAGGTGCAGCAACGCCTCCTGGTGCGTGTTCGGGTAGTCGTGCGGCTTGAACGGACGGGTCTGCGCCCGCACCAGCGCCGCCGCGGCCGCCAGTTCCCCGGTCCGCACCTCCGTGTCGCGGTGCAGGAACGCGAAGTGCGGCTCCCGCACCTCGTCCGGCCACAGCAACGTGTGCAGCACGATCACCCCGTGCTGCGGCCTCAGCGCGGCCAGCGTGTCCTTGCCCCGCAACCCGAACTTCACGATCGCCGCCGTCTTGGTGCGCTCCAGCGTCTCCCGTAGCAGCACGTACGACCGCACCGACAGGTCGTCCGGTTCGACGTAGTACGGGCGGTGCAGCGCCACCGGGTCGAGGTCGACCTGCGGCGCGAACTGCTGCACGTCGATCACGCCGTCCTCGGGCGCCGGCAGGTCGCCGGGGTCGATCTGCACGATGCGCCCGTCGTCGAGCTCGTAGCCCCGCCCGATGTCCTCCGGCGTCAGCCGCAACGAGCACTCGCCGCACACCTGCTGATGGCGGACGCGCCCGCTGTCCTCGCGGTGCACCAGGTGCACCCTGCTGCGGTGCTCGGTGGCCGCCGACACCAGCCGCACCGTCATCGTCGTCATCCCGAACCGGAGTGCTCCCCGCCACACAGTCCTCATGACAAATGAGTACTCGAACAGGTGGTCGAATAGGCCTGACCGGTGACGAAAGGGCTCGTTCGGGTGCGTCCGACGGGTACCTCGGACACGTGCGTCAACGGATGAACGGCGCATTTGTCCACCTCAGGTGCACAAATGCGCCGTTCATCCCGCGCGGGGGGCCTACCAGGCGGCTGGCGCGTAGTCCTTCAGGAAGCAGCCGTACAGGTCCTCGCCCGCCTCACCGCGCACGATCGGGTCGTACACCCGCGCCGCGCCGTCCACCAGGTCCAACGGGGCGTGGAAGCCCTCGTCGGCGAGCCGCATCTTCAACGGGTGCGGGCGCTCGTCGGTGATCCAGCCCGTGTCGACGGCCGTCATCAGGATGCCGTCGGTCTGCAGCATCTCCTCGGCGCTCGTGCGCGTCAACATGTTCAGCGCGGCCTTGGCCATGTTCGTGTGCGGGTGCCCGGAACCCTTGTAGGCGCGGGAGAACTGACCCTCCATTGCGGACACGTTCACCACGTACTTGCGCCGGAACGACGACTTGGCCATCGCCGAACGCAGGCGCGAGATCAGCAGGAACGGCGCGGTCGAGTTGCACAGCTGCACCTCGAGCAGCTCCACCGGGTCCACCTCGTCGACGTTCTGGATCCACGAGTTGACCGCGGCGGTGTCCGGCACCAGGCCGCCCGCGTCGATGTCCTTCGAGCCCGCCATCAACGCGAGCGTCGTCACCGAGTGCGCTTCGGGAACCGCGGTGCCGGGCAGTGCAAGCTGGCCGTGGCCGCCGAACGAGATCAGCTCGGGACGCCGCGCGTCACCGGTCAGCGCCTCGTGCTCGGCGGACGCCAGGGGCGCGTAGGCACCGGCAGAGCGGCGGACCGTCTGTGCGGCGTTGTTGATGAGCACGTCCAACGGGCCGTGCGCGGCCACCTCGTCCGCGAGCGCCAGCACCTGGGCCGGGTCGCGCAGGTCGATGCCCACGATCTTGAGCCGGTCGATCCACTCGGGGGAGTCCGGCATCGAGGCGAACCGGCGCGCGGCGTCCTTCGGGAACCGGGTCGTGATCGTGGTGTGCGCGCCGTCACGCAGCAGCCGCAGCGCGATGTACATGCCGATCTTCGCGCGGCCACCGGTCAGCAGCGCGTTGCGGCCGGTCAGGTCCGTGCGGGCGTCGCGCTTGCTGTGGTTGAACGCGGCACACGACGGACACAGGTTGTGGTAGAAGGCGTCTACCTCGACGAACCGCTTGCGGCACGTGTAGCAGGACCGGGCGCGCATCAACGTGCCGGCGGAAGCTCCGACAGCGTTCGACACCAGGGGCAGGCCCTGCGTCTCGTCGTCGATGCGGTCCGGCGACCCTGTGGCGGTGAGCGCCGTCACAGCCCGGTCGTTGGCCGTGATGGCAGCCTTGCGCTCGGACTTCCGGAACTTCTTCGCGGCCTTGAAGATCTTCGCGGTGGCCCGGCGGACGCGCACCGCGTCCTCGTGCTCCGCGGGCAGGTCCTCGACCTGGGCAAGCACGCGCAGGCAGACTTCCAGCTCTGCGGGGTCGATCGAGGTCATGAGCAGGCATTTTACGGGTGGAGGGGTGGTGGTCCGGTGACCGGGCCCGAACTGCTGGTGCTGTGGGACATCGACAACACGCTGATCACGGCGCGCGGCTTCGGCAAACTGATGTACGACGAGGCGTTCCTCGGCGCGTTCGGCAGGGCGCTGAACGGCCCGGTCGACTTCGGCGGACGCACCGAGCTGGACGTCATCGCCGAGGTCCTGCGCCAGCACGACATCGAACACACGGACGAGGCGTCCCAGCTCCTCGCCACCGCGCTGGCGAACGCGTTCCACGCCCGTCGCGAGGACTACCCGGTGCACGCCGAGGTGCTGCCCGGTGCCCTCCAGGCGCTCGAGCACTTCGCGAACGAGCCGCGCGTGCACCAGGGCGTGCTGACCGGGAACCTGCGCAGCGTCGCGCTCCTCAAGATGGAGGTGTTCGGGCTGGCGCACCTCGTCGACTGGGACGTGAGCGCGTTCGGCGATGATCATCTCGACCGCGCCGAACTCGTGACCTTCGCCCGTGAACGCGCGCGGCACCTCCGGCCGTTCACCCCCGACGAGGTCGTGCTCATCGGTGACACCCCGCACGACGTCCACGCCGCGCTGACTGCGGGAGTGCGGCTGGTGGCTGTGGCCACGGGGCGCAACACCGAGGACGAGCTCCGGGCGGCTGGTGCCGAGGTCGTCGTCAACGATCTGAGCGACCTCGACGAGCTGATCAGGCAGGTGTGGAAGACCTCCTCCCAGGGAAACCGCACGGCATGAACCCCGAAGCACCCGACGCCGACGTGCAGGAGCAGCAGCGGGAGGTCGTCCCGCGGGAGCCGGTCGAGACGCCGGAGCCGCCGCTGGAGGCGAACGAGGCCGACGCCTACGAGCAGCAGCAGGAAGTGCCCGTGGACGAGGAGGATGAGATCTAACGGGCTCTGGTCTGGCATCGATCACGGCGTTATCGTGCGCGGCATGCCCACAGCAGGCGGCCCGACAGTCAAACGGCTGTCCCAGCCGGACGCCGACATCAAACCCAAGGCCCTCGGCTTGCCCCGAGGGCGGACGGTGATCTCGGTCTTCGGCTCCACCGAAGACATCGAGACGGATCTCGCCGCGAAGTTGTTGCCGGTGCTCAGATCCGTCGTCGTGACCGCGGCGCGCAACAGTGCCGTGTTCGTCACCGAAGGCACCGACAGAGGCGTTGTCCACTTGCTGGGCATGGCTTTGCAGGCCTGCGAGCAGCGCTGGCCCGTCGTCGTCGGTGTCGCACCGAGCAGCAAGGTCCACGACCTCACCGAAACCTCCACCAACGGTCAGATCGCGCTGGAACCCAACCACAGCGTCGCCGTCATCGTCCCGGGTTCGGAGTGGACGGACGCGACACCGGTGCTGTTCCGCACGATCGACGCCGTCCGGCACAAGAAGCCGGTGATCGCTCTCGTCGTCGGAGGCGAGAACGAGAAGGAGGTCGTCGACCACCTCAGCGCGGACAGGCCGCTGCTGGTGATCGCGGGCACAGGTGGCCTCGCCGACCGCATCGCGACCGGTGACCTCTCCGGCGACCTCGCGGTCCTGGTGCGCAGCGGGAAGATCTTCATCGTCCACGTCGACGAAGGTGCCGGCAAGGTCGTCACCGCGCTGGACCGGTTGCTGGGCAAGGAGAAGCCCGTCAAGCCGCCGAGGATCTGGCCAGAGGTCCGTTACCGTGCACCGGAAGCGCGGCCGTTGGTCGACCCCGGTTTCGTCGTCGCGTACCCGATGCTCGCGGACGCCATCCACGACGCCAACCAGGTCGTCGCGCCGGCGTTCCAGGAGCTCGACGCGCAGGCCGAGGTCGAGCAGAACCGGTACCGTCTCACGGCCGTGCTCGCGATCGCGGGCGGCCTGACGACGACGGTGTTCGCCGCGTTGCAGACGTGGCTCAAGGACACGCCGTGGCCCGGTGTGCTCGTCGTTGCGGGCGGTGCGTTCGCCGCGACCATCACGATCGTGGCCCGCAAGCGCGAGTCGCTCGACAAGTACCTCACCGCCCGTTCGCGCGCGGAACGCCTGCGAGCGCTGTACTTCGCGCACCTCGCGTCGCCCGCGCCGGGCACGGAGGAAGCCCGCCAGGACAAGGTGGCGGACCTGGAGGCCGCGGTCAGCGACCGCAAGCACGAGGTGGTCAGGACATGAGCGACAAGCAACGCCAGGCCCAGTTCGTCGAAGCCTATCTGCGGCACCGTTTCCAGGACCGCCTCGACCACTTCGAACGCGCGCGCAAGCGGTACTCCAGCGCGCGGACGTGGACTGTCGCGATCGCGGCCGCCCTCTTCATCGCCGCCGCTGCCGCCGCCGCGGTGGGGATGGCCGACGGGCCGCGCAGGGCCGTGTGGGGTTTCGCCGCAACGACTTTGGCCGCACTGGCCACCGCGGTGTCGCTCTACGAGGCGACGTTCGGGTTCCGCCGCCTGGCGCGGGAGAGCGCCACCACTTCCGTTGCGCTGCAACGGCTCGCGGTGGACGGCCCCACGCCGGACGACGTCGACGACGAACGGCTGGTTGCATTTGTGACCGAAGTGGAGTCGGTGCTGAGGTACGGCCGATAAAACAGGCGAAAATCGTTTGAAATGCGAACGAAGAAAGCGCTCCCACCGGTGGCACGCAGCGTGGGTGATCGATTACGGAAAGCACAAGTTCTGGTGTTTCGGTGATCCCGTTGTCATGATGACCGCATCCCCCGATGCGGAAGCAGGCACGACATGACTTGGGCGCGTCCCGCGATCGCCGAGCCCGAAACCGGCACCTTCGCCGAGGCCAAAGCTCTGGAGAAGGAGCACAGCACGATTCAGAACAGCAAGGCGGCACGGACCGTGGCCTGTCACGCCACGGACGCGCTCGACTGCGCTGACCTGCTCGAGATGCTCGGCCTGAGCGCCGAGGAGGGCAAGGCGCGGGTGTAACCCCGCGACTGGATCCACCACTCGGCGACCAGCAGGTTCACCACGAACGACAGCCAGTTCGCGGTGGCGAAGACCATCAGCCCGGCAGCGTCGTCGGCAGGGTTGAGCAGTGCGCCGAGCAGCAGTCCCCACAGCCGGCCGGTCACGGCGGCGGTGGTCAGTGCGAAACCGCGGATCATCCAGATGCGGTGTTCGCCGAACTGGCGCCGCCGGGCCGTCCGCAGGCCCTGGACCGCACTGGCGAACCAGAGCACCGACAGCACCGTCAGCGGTCCTGACGTGGCAAGGCCGTACAGCGAGAGCTGAGCGACGACGACACCGAGCACCGACGACGGCAGCACGCCGGCGAAGTACACGCGTCCCAGCACCCGGTGCACGCGCGGATGCTTCGCGCGCAGACCTGGCCAGAACTGCGAGACACCCGCCAGGACGGCGACCGTTCCGGTGAAGATGTGGGTGACGAGCAGGCCGTAATGGACCGGGCCGCGCAACGCGGGCCGCGCCTGAGCCATGTCCAGAGTGACGTACGCGCTCGCGGCGAAGATCGTTATCGCGACGCAGACCACTCCGGACACCGCCAACCAGGCGATGTGTCCCCTCGAAGTTTTCATGCGTTCAAGCCTGTCAACGACTTCACCCGAACGCGCTGGTGTGTGCCCCCGAGCAAGCACTGGGGTGCGCCCTACTGGGATGATGGGCTCATGCGGACGGTGGAGATCTCCGAAGAGCCGATCAGGCTAGGACAGTTCCTCAAGCTGGCTCAGCTCGCCGAGGACGGCGGGCACGCGAAGGAGCTCATCGAGGACGGGGAAGTCCACGTCAACGGCTCTGTGGAGCTGCGGCGCGGTGCCCAGCTGCGCGACGGCGACGTGGTGGTCGTCGAGGGCGACGAGGTTCGCATTTCCGTTCGGAGGTAAGACATTACTCCGTTCAGCGGTAAGAACATGCACAATCGCAGTCGATCCGACTAGGGTCCGAAGACCTTGTTCTGAACCATTCCCGCTTGGCATACGTAACCTTTATGTCTCATGTGGACACGAGGAATCGTCTTGCGCGGGCAGGGTTTCGAGACGGTGAGACGCGCGTCACTCCCATATTCGGGCCATCCGGGAAAGATTTTTCCGCGGCCTGTAACGCGGATGCCGGGACGCGCGAATCACCGGTTGCGAGCTTCGGGCGCCGAGCCTGAAAGAGGCGTTGCCGGAGATCGCGACAGATCCAGGTTCCAAGGTCCTCGGGGTGACCTGCGTACGTGCACGTCCGGAATCGCCGCTGAGCCGGGGAGTCAGAAACGATGAGTGAGCAGGTCCGCGCCGCCCGTGATGTCGACGGGCTGCGCTCCACGCTCAATCCGCTGTCCGAACACAGACAGACTCACCCACCTGTCGCCCGGTGGGAAAGTCGCTACCGCTACGCCGTGATCACGGCCGATGTGCTGACCGTTGCCCTGGTCGTCATCGCCACCGGCGCCGTCATGAGCATCCGTCACACGGCCTTCGGGCCGCTTTCTCTTGCCCTGCTGGACATACTCACAGTGGTCGTCGTCGCCGGATCGCTCGCGATCAACCGGGTGTGGACGCCGACCGTTCTCGGTCAGGGGGCCGAGGAGTTCCGAAGACTGGGCCGGGGTTTGTTCGGTGCCGTCGTAGCGCTCGGCCTCGGAGCGCTCGCCGTCGACATCCCCGGCGCACGCCTGTGGGTCTTCGTCGTGGTACCCGCGATCGCCCTGGTCGCGTTCCCCATGCGTTATCTGCTGCGCCGCCCGCTGCACCGCGGCCGCAGTGAAGGCCGTTTCCTGCTCTCCGTCCTCGCCGCCGGCAACCTGGACACCGTCGAGGACCTGATCCACCGCACCAAGCGAGTCGCCCACCTGGGCTGGCGCGTCGACGCGATCTGCACGATCGACGGTCGCGGCCGCTCCGGCACGGAGGTCGACGGCGTGCCCGTCGTCGGTCAGCTGCGCGAGCTCGCCGACCACGTCCGCCGCGGCGGTTACCGCATCGTCGCCGTCACTCCCGACGCCTACTGGACGCCCCGCCGGCTCCAGCAGCTCGCCTGGGCCCTGGAGGGTTCCGGTGCCGAGATGGTCGTCTCGCCCGGCCTGATGGAGGTCGCGGGCCCTCGGTTGCACATGAGCGCAGTCCTCGGCATGCCGCTGCTGCGGGTCAGCGAGCCCGCGTTGAGCGGGTTCCGCCGCCTGGTCAAGGACGTCGTCGACCGCGTCGGAGCGTTCTTCCTGCTGATCCTGCTGGCGCCGCTGATGTTCGCCGTCGCCGCGTTCGTGATGATCGACAGCCGTGGACCCGTGTTCTACCGCCAGAAGCGGGTCGGCAAGGGCGGGGTGCCGTTCACGATCATCAAGTTCCGCACCATGGTCACCAACGCCGACGCCTTGCGCACCAGGCTGGCCGCCGCGAACGAGGGGCACGGTCTGCTGTTCAAGATGAAGAAGGACCCGCGCATCACCAGGGTCGGCACGTTCCTGCGCCGGTACTCGATCGACGAGCTGCCCCAGCTGTTCAACGTCCTCGCGGGCAGCATGTCGCTCGTCGGTCCACGCCCGCCGCTGCCGGAGGAGACCGCGAAGTACTCCTCGGACGTGCGGCGCCGCCTGCTCGTGAAGCCCGGTCTGACCGGTCTCTGGCAGGTGAGCGGACGCAGCGACCTGTCGTGGGAGGAGTCGATCCGCCTCGACCTGCGCTACGTCGAGGACTGGTCGCTCGCGCTCGACGCCGTGATCTTGTGGAAGACCTTCCGCGCCGTCTTCGGCGGTCAGGGGGCCTACTGATGGAGAAGTCTCCTGTGATTGGCATTGCTGTCATCGGCGCCGGGTACTGGGGCCCGAACCTCGTCCGCAACGCGCAGGCCACGCCCTCGTTGCGCCTGCGTCACCTGTGCGACCTCGACGTGGAGAAGGCTCAGCGCGTGCTGGGGGAGTACTCGACGGTGCGCGCCACGGCGTCGCTCGACGAGGTGCTCGCCGACCCCGAGGTGCAGGCGGTCGCGATCGCCACCCCGGCCGCCACGCACCTGCCCGTCGCTCTGGCGGCACTGGAAGCCGGCAAGCACGTTCTGGTCGAGAAGCCGCTCGCGGCGAACTTCGAAGACGGCCGCAAGCTCGTCGAGACCGCCGAACAGCGCGGCCTGACCCTGATGCTGGACCACACGTTCGCCTACACCTCCGCCGTGCAGCACCTGCGCAAGATCATTCGCGGCGGCGAGATCGGCGACATCCAGTACATCGACTCGGTGCGCATCAACCTCGGTCTGGTGCAGCCGGACGTGGACGTGCTGTGGGACCTCGCCCCGCACGACCTGTCGATCTTCGAGGCGATCCTGCCCGACGACGTCCACCCGGTGGAGGTCGCGGCGCACGGCTCGGACCCGATCGGTGCGGGCGTCGCGTGCGTCGGCCACCTGACGGTGCGACTGTCCAACGAGGCAATCACGCACGTGCACGTGAACTGGCTGTCGCCGACCAAGATCCGCACGATGGTCATCGGCGGTTCGCAGCGCACGGTCGTGTGGGACGACAACAACCCGGCGCAGCGGCTGTCGATCTACGACCGCGGCGTCGACCGTTCCGAGGAACAGCAGAAGATCTCCTACCGCACCGGCGACATGGTCGCGCCGGCACTGGTGGAACGCGAGGCGCTGCGCACGATGATGGCCGAGTTCGCGGCGTCCATCACCGAGAAGCGCCCGCCCCTGACCGACGGCCGCGCGGGCCTGCGCGTCCTCGCGGTGCTGGAGGCGGCGTCGGAGTCGCTGCGCTCCGGCGGAGTGTTCGTTCCCGTTCAACAAGTGGAAAGCAAGGTGTCTTGATGTCGGCACAGCCCATTTCGGGGCAGCGCGCACTCGTCACGGGTGGCGCGGGCACGATCGGGTCGTCGGTGGTGGACCAGCTCGTCGAGGCCGGTGCGGCCGAGGTCGTCGTGCTGGACAACTTCGTGCGTGGCCGCCGCGAGAACCTGGCTTCTGCCCTGAAGTCCGGTGTCGTGCGCATCGTCGAAGGCGACATCAACGACAAGGCCCTGGTCGCGTCACTGACCGAGGGCATGGACCTCGTCTTCCACCTCGCCGCCATCCGCATCACCCAGTGCGCGGAGGAACCGCGCCTCGCGCTGGAGTGTCTGGTCGACGGCACGTTCACGATCCTGGAGGCCGCCGCGGCCGCCGGCGTGAAGAAGGTCATCGCGTCGTCGTCGGCCTCGGTCTACGGCCTCGCGGAGTCGTTCCCGACCAACGAACGGCACCACCCGTACAACAACGACACCTTCTACGGCGCCGCGAAGGCGTTCAACGAGGGAATGCTGCGCAGCTTCAAGGCCATGTACGACCTCGACTACGTGGCACTGCGCTACTTCAACGTGTACGGCCCGCGGATGGACGTCCACGGCCTGTACACCGAGGTGCTCATCCGCTGGATGGAACGCATCGTCGACGGCAAGTCGCCGCTGATCTTCGGTGACGGGGCGCAGACGATGGACTTCGTGCACGTGCACGACATCGCCCGCGCGAACATCCTGGCGGCTCAGTCGCCGGTCACGGACACGGTGTACAACATCGCGTCCTCGAAGGAGACCTCGCTCAAGGAGCTCGCCCTCGCGCTGCTTGCCGCGATGGACTCCGACCTGCCGCTGGAGCACGGCCCCGAGCGCAAGGTGAACGGCGTGACGCGCCGGCTCGCCGACATCAGCGCTGCGGCCAAGGACCTCGGGTGGAAGCCCGAGATCGAGATGGACGGCGGGCTGCGCGACCTGGTCGCGTGGTGGCGCGCCGAGAAGAACGCCGTTTCAGGATGAACGGAACCTTCATCCACCTCAGGTGGATGAAGGTTCCGTTCATCGCTCCCAGAAGCCGCGGCTGCGGCGCCGCCGGACACCCCCAGGCCGGACGGCGCCGCGGCCGCACCCCAGTTTCCTTTGGCGCGAAAAGCACGTTCGGGCCGCTAGATGGCCCGAACGTGCTTTTCGCGCCGAACAGAGAAGGGCAGTAGCAGTGATTCCGGTTATGCGGCCGTTGCTCGGTGAGGAAGAGGCGCTCGCCGCCGCCGAGGCCGTGCGGTCCGGGTGGGTGGCGCAGGGCCCGCGGGTCCGCGAGTTCGAGGAAGCCTTCGCCGCGTCGGTCGGCGCGCAGCACGGTGTCGCCGTCTCCTCCTGCACCACGGGCCTGCACCTCGCCGTGCACCTGCTCGGCGTCGGTCCCGGCGACGAGGTCGTCGTGCCGTCGCTGTCGTTCATCGCGACCGCCAACGCCGTGCGCTACACCGGTGCGACGCCGGTGTTCGCCGACGTCGACGCCACCACCGGCAACCTCAGCGCGTCCACTGTGGAACCGGTCCTCACCGACAGGACCCGTGCGGTCATGGTCGTGCACCAGGCCGGCGTGCCCGCTGACGTCGACGAGCTCAAGGCCCTCTGCGAGCCCAAGGGCATCGCGGTGATCGAGGACGCGGCCTGCGCGGCCGGCTCCACCTACAAGGGCAAGCCCGTCGGCACCAACGCACTCCTCGCCGCCTGGTCGTTCCACCCGCGCAAGCTCCTCACCACCGGTGAGGGCGGCATGGTCACAACGGACGACCCCGACTGGGCCGTTCGGCTCAAGCGGTTGCGGGAACACGGGATGAGCGTGTCCGCGGCCGACCGTCACCACGGCGGCGCAGCGGTCATCGAGCAGTACCTCGAGACCGCGTTCAACTACCGGATGACCGACATCCAGGCCGCCGTCGGCCTGGTGCAGCTGTCCAAACTGGACGCGATCATCGCTCGTCGCCGTGAGTTGGCCGCGCGTTACCACGAGTTGCTGGAAGGCACGGGCGTCACCGCCGTCCGTGACCCGGAGTACGGCACGACCAACTACCAGTCGTTCTGGGTCTGGCTGCCGGAAGACGCGCCGGATCGTCAGGAAGTCCTTGCGGGCCTTGCCGAACGCGGAGTCTCGGCACGGCGCGGAATCATGGCGTCACACCTCGAACCCGCCTACGAGGGTCACCCCAGCGCTGCACTGCCGGTGACGGAGGCCTTCACGGCCCGGACGCTGATTCTCCCGCTGTTCCACGACATGACGGAGTCCGAACAGGACCAGGTCGTGTCAGCGTTGTCGGAAACTCTCCACACACCTCATCTGACCGTGCGTGGTTGAAAGATAAAGATTCGGGTTGTACCGGAACATTTTTGTGTTGACACGTAACAGTTTTCGAGAGATCGCCGACGTTCGGAGTAGCAGCCCTGTGCTGTCCAGCGTAGTGCGCGGATCACACACGGTAACTCCGTCCGAGAGGTGAAAACCAATGGTGGCTCAGCAGTCGCGTCTCGTGCGGGTGCTTGTGATCACAGCGTTAGTCGCATCCACGATGTTCGTCCTGGGCGTCTTCAACGCCCCGAACGCCCACGCCGCTCCGTGTGACTTCCCGGTCACGAACAAGGTCGCGTGTGAGAACACGCAGCCCGGCGCGGACAACTGGCAGGCGCAGTACCGGGACGACGCGATCCTCGGGTACACGACGGACATCAGCTACAACGTCGGCCAGACCGTCAGCTTCAAGATGCTGACGTCCGCGTCGTCGTACAAGCTCGACATCTACCGGATGGGTTGGTACAACGGCAAGGGCGCCCGGTACATGGGCACGGTCAGCCGGAACACCCCGCAGAACCAGCCACCATGTCTGCGGGACGGGCCGACCGCGCTCATCGACTGCGGCAACTGGGCCGTGTCGCTCACCTGGAACATCCCGTCCAATGCGGTCTCCGGCATCTACTACGTGCGCATGACGCGCAACGACACCGGCGCGCAGAACGAGATGGCGTTCGTCGTCCGTGACGACAGCTCCCAGTCGAAGATCTTCTTCCAGACCTCCGACGCCACCTGGGTCGCCTACAACCGCTACGGCGGCAACAGCCTCTACTTCGGTGACGGCCCCGGCCAGGGCGGCAGCTCGTACAAGGTCAGCTACAACCGCCCGTACACCGGCGGCGACGGCGACGAGAACTTCATCTTCAACGCCGAGTACCCGATGCTGAGGTTCCTGGAGCGCAACGGGTACGACATGAGCTACACGACCGATGTGGACTCCGCGCGGCGCGGGCACCTGATCAAGAACCACAAGGTGTTCATGGCGGTCGGCCACGACGAGTACTGGTCGAACGAGCAGTGGAACAACGTGATGGCCGCCCGTGACGCGGGCGTGCACATGGCGTTCCTGACCGGCAACGAGATCTTCTGGAAGACCCGCTACGAGAAGAGCATCGACTCCTCGCAGACGGACTGGCGCACCATCGCCTGCTTCAAGGAGACCAAGGGCACCCAGAACGACGGCCTGAACGACTGGACCGGCACGTGGCGCGACCCGCGCTACAGCCCGCCACAGGACGGCGGCAGGCCGGAGAACGCGTTGCTGGGCAACATGTTCACCGTCAACGGCCGTCGTGACGACTCGCTGCAGGTGCCGGCGGCGTACGGCAAGATGCGGCTCTGGCGCAACACCGACCTGCAGAACATGACCTCCGGCACGACGTACACGTTCCAGCCCGGCACGCTGGGATACGAGTGGAACACCGTGTACGACAACGGCTTCCAGCCCGCCGGTGTGGCTCAGATGTCCCGCACGACCGTGCAGCTCGACGGCTACTACGCGCTGAAGAACTACGGCGACGAGTACGGTTCGAGCAGCGAGACGCACGCGATCACCTACTACCGCGCGCCTTCCGGTGCGCTGGTGTTCGGCGCCGGCACGGTGCAGTGGGCGTGGGGCGTGGACGACGAACACGCGTTCCTCACCAACACGCCGACCTCGGACAAGCGGATCAAGCAGGCGACGGTCAACTTCCTCGCGGACATGGGCGTGCAGCCCTACCAGCTGTGGGGAGCGGACCAGCTCGTCATCTCCGGTGCCATCAACGACAACGCCGCGCCCGGCGTGCAGATCACGGACCTGCCGTCGCAGTCGACGGTCGGTCAGCCCTACACGTTCAGCGGCACGGTGATCGACGCGTCCGGCCGCGTGGCGGGCGTCGAGGTCTCGACCGACGGCGGCAACCGCTGGCACTACGCCAACTGGCAGGCCGGCCAGACGACGTGGAGCTACACCTACACGCCGTCGCAGTCCGGTGCCGCGGGGCTGAGGGTCCGCGCGGTGGACGACTCGCTGAACCTGTCCACCCCGGTGCAGGCCTCGCCGAACGTGGCCGCCCGCACCTGTCCGTGCGGCATGTTCTCCGGCCAGGAGGTCCCGAAGGTCACCTCCGCCGACGACGCCTCGCAGCTGGAGCTCGGCGTGAAGTTCCGCGCCGCGAGCAACGGCTACGTCCGCGGTGTGAAGTTCTACAAGGGCACGGGCAACACCGGCACGCACACCGGTTCGCTCTGGTCCGCCAACGGTGACCTGCTCGCCACCGGCACGTTCACCAACGAGTCGCCGACGGGCTGGCAGACGCTGCTCTTCCCGTCGCCGATCGCGGTGACCGGCAACACGACCTACATCGTGTCGTACTTCACGCCGACAGGGCACTTCGCGTACGACTCCGGCGGGTTCTACAACCAGCAGGCGTACATGGAACCCGTCACCGGCCTGAAGTCCGGTGTGGACGGACCGAACGGCGTGTTCCGCTTCGGCGCCGGCTTCCCGAACAGCACGTTCGACAACACCAACTACTGGGTAGACGTGGTGTGGGCGCCGGACCCCGGTCCCGACACCCGCGCGCCGATCCAGACCGCGATGTCCCCGGTGTCCAACGCCGGTTCGGTCGCGCTCAACACCACGGTGTCCGGCACGTTCGACGAGAACGTCACGCTGAACTCGGCCGTCGTCACGGTGACCGGCCCGTCCGGTGCGGTCACCGGCACGAAGTCGCTGTCGGCCGACGCTCGCACGGTGACGTTCACGCCGTCGGCACCGCTGGCGGCCGCCACGTCCTACACGGTCACGATGAAGGCCGCGGACGCGTCGAACAACATGTCGTCGCAGTCGAACTGGACGTTCACGACCGGCTCGCCGCGCCCTGCGGCCTGCCCGTGCACGATCTGGGACGACTTCGCGGCACCGGCGGTGATCGACGCCGGTGACACGAACCAGGTCGAGGTCGGCACCAAGGTCCGCTTCGACGGCAAGGGCGAGGTGCTCGGCGTCCGCTTCTACAAGGGCACCGGCAACACCGGCACGCACACCGGCTCGCTGTGGACCTCCTCCGGTCAGCTGCTGGCCCAGGGCACGTTCACCGGTGAGACCACGTCCGGCTGGCAGAAGCTGATGTTCAACTCGCCGGTGGCGGTGCAGGCGAACACGACCTACGTCGTGTCGTACTACGCCCCGAACGGCCGGTACTCCGTCAGCTCCGGCTACTTCAACGGTCAGGGCGCGGACTACCAGTCGCTGCACGCGCTGCAGAACGGCCAGGACGGCGGCAACGGCGTCTACCGCTACGGCAGCGGAGGCGGGTTCCCGAACTCGTCGTACAACGCCACGAACTACTGGGTCGACGTCATCTACCGCAACGGTCTCAACGGCGACACCACGCCGCCGTCGCTGACGAACCGCACGCCGGCCGTCGACGCGACGAACGTGGGCCTGCAGACCACCCTGACGGCGACGTTCAACGAACCGGTCGACCCGGCGTCGGCACAGATCTGGCTGACCGATCCCAAGGGTGGCAAGCTCTCCGGCTCGATCTCGCTGTCCGGTGACCAGAAGACGGTCACGTGGACACCGTCCGGCAAGCTCGTCGCCGGCACGCGGTACCAGGCGCGCGTGGGCATCGCGGACGTCAACGGCATCGCCATGCCGACGCCCGCGGAGTGGGGCTTCACCACCACGACCACGCCGACCTGCCCGTGCTCGCTGTTCAGCACGGCGACGGTGCCGGCGGTGACTTCGGCTGACGACGCCGGGGCGTACGAGCTCGGCGTGCGGTTCAGCCCGTCGCAGTCCGGCCAGATCACCGGTGTCCGCTTCTACAAGGGCGCGGGCAACACCGGCACGCACACGGGCTCGCTGTGGAGCGCTTCCGGTCAGCGTCTCGCGACCGGCACGTTCGGCAACGAGACCGCGACCGGTTGGCAGACGCTGACGTTCTCGCAGCCGGTGATCGTCAGCGCCGGGCAGACCTACACCGCGTCGTACACGACCACCACCGGCCACTACGCGGTGAACGGCGGGTACTTCTCGACCGGTGGGGTGAACTCGCCGCCGCTGACGGCACCGCAGGACCAGAACGGTGTCTTCGTGCCGGGTTCCGGGTTCCCGACGATGACGTACGGCTCCGGCAACTACTGGGTCGACGTCGTCTACCAGCCGAACGCGGACAACACGGCACCGGTCGCGCAGTCGCACACGCCGCTGTCCGGTGCGTCCCAGGTGGACCTGACGTCGCCGATCACGGTGTCGTTCGACGAAGCGGTCGACCTGAGCACGGCGCAGTTCTCGGTCACGGACCCCGGTGGCGCGAAGATCGGCGGCACGCTGGCGCTCTCGCCGGACGGCAGGATGGTCACGTTCACACCTGCCGCCAGGTTCGCGGCGTCCACTGTGTACTCGGTGAGCGCGAAGATCGCGGACACGTTCGGCAACATGATGGCGAACCCGGTCACGTGGTCGTTCACCTCGGCGACGACGCAGACCTGTCCGTGTTCGTTGTTCAGCGCGGCGACGGTGCCTTCCGTCACCTCCGCTGACGACACCGGCGCGTACGAGCTGGGCGTGAAGTTCACGTCCACGGCCAACGGCCAGATCACCGGTGTGAAGTTCTACAAGGGCGCCGGCAACACCGGCACCCACACCGGATCGCTCTGGTCCGCGGACGGCACCCGTCTGGCGACCGGCACGTTCTCGAACGAGACCGAGTCGGGCTGGCAGACGCTGACGTTCTCGTCGCCGGTGTCGATCACGGCGGGAACCACTTACGTGGCCTCGTACACGACCACCACGGGTCGCTACGCGGTGAACGCCGGCTACTTCGGTTCGGTGACCTCGCCGCCGCTCGCCGCCTCGCCGTCGGCCGGTGTGTTCACCGGCGGGTCCGGGTTCCCGACCTCGACCTACAACGGTGGCAACTACTGGGTGGACGTGGTGTTCCAGTGACACGTCAGTGACGGCACGACCACTGCTGTTCATCGGGGCAGGTGGACTCGCTCGCGAGGTGATCGCGGCGGTCCGCCTCCTCCCGGAGCTCTGGAACCCCGTCGGGGCTCTGGACGACTCCACCGCCCTGCACGGCACCCTGATCGACGGGGTGCCCGTGCTGGGCGGGCTCGCCTCCTTGAATGATCATCCGGACGCGGCCGTCGTGGCGTGCATCGCCAACGCGCGGCGGCCGTTGTCCCGCCTCTCGCTGGTGTCACGACTCGGCCTGCCGGACTCTCGGTGGGCGACGATCGTGCACCCGGCGGCCGTGACCTCCGGCGCGACCCTGGGCTGCGGCACGGTTCTTCTCGCGGGTGTCGTGATCACGACCCCGCTTTCCGTTGGACGGCACGTGGTGGCCATGCCCCACGTGCTGATCACTCACGACGACGTCGTCTCCGACGGCGTTACTTTCGCCGGCCGTGCCTCGCTCGGGGGTTCGGTGCACGTCGGGGAATCCGCGTACCTGGGACAGGGAGCCATGGTGCGCGAGGGTGTGAAGATCGGCTCCGGTGCGGTGGTTGGCATGGGAGCCGTTGTCCTGCAGGACGTTCCGGCAGGAGAGACGTGGGCCGGTGTACCGGCCCGCCCGTTGCGTGGGGAGAGCGCGTGATCGAGATTCCGCTGGTGGACCTGCGTGCCCAGCACGAACAGGTGGCCGACGAGGTGGCCGACGGCTGGGCAGAGGTGCTCAAGACGACAGCCTTCATCAACGGCCCGCAGGTCGCCCGCTTCGAGTCGGAATTCGCTGCCTACCAGGAAGTTCCGCACGCCATCGGTGTCGGCAACGGCACCGACGCGATCGAGCTCGCGCTGCGTGCGCTGGGCGTCGGCCACGGTGACGAGGTCGTCCTGCCCGCCAACACGTTCATCGCGACGGCCGAGGCCGTCGCCCGCTGCGGCGCGACGCCGGTGCTCGTGGACTGCGTCGACGACACGCTGCTGATCGACCACTCGCAAGTGTCCTCTGTGGTCACTTCCCGCACGAAGGCCGTTGTGCCCGTGCACCTGTACGGCCAGGCCGCGCCGGTCGAGCTGCTGCCCACCGGCCTCCCGGTCGTCGAGGACGCCGCCCAGGCCCAGGGCGCGCGCCGCAACGGTGTCGCCGTCGGCGGCCTCGGCGTCGCCGCCGCCACCTCGTTCTACCCCGGCAAGAACCTCGGCGCGTACGGCGACGGCGGCGCGGTGCTCACCACGTCGGACGCGATCGCCGAGTCGGTGAAGCTGCTGCGCGAGCACGGTTCGCCGCGCAAGTACGAGCACCCGGTGCTCGGGTTCAACAGCCGCCTCGACACGCTCCAGGCCGTGGTGCTGTCCGCGAAGCTGCGCCGGCTGGAGGGCTGGAACCAGGCCCGCCGCGCCGCCGCCCAGCGCTACAGCGAGATGCTCGCCGACGTCGAGCGCGTGCGGGTTCCGGTCGTGCTGGACGGCAACCTCCCGGTGTGGCACCTGTACGTCGTGCGCGTGCCGGACCGCGACCGCGTGCTGTCGTCGTTGCACGCCGCCGGGATCGGCGCGGGCATCCACTACCCGACGCCCCTGCACAAGACCGGCGCGTTCGCGTCGTTGGACGGCTCGTTCCCGGTCGCCGAGTCGTCGGCCGCGGAGCTGTTGTCGCTACCGTTGTTCCCGGAGATCACCGAGTCGCAGCAGGCTCGGGTCGTCGAAGCGCTGACGGAGGCATTGCGATGAGCGGCGTGCGGGTGCACCCCCAGGGACTGTGCGAGTCCGACGACGTAGGCGAGGGCACGCGCGTGTGGGCGTTCGCGCACGTGCTGCCAGGCGCGCGCATCGGTCGTGACTGCAACATCTGCGACGGCGCGTTCGTCGAGTCACGCGCGGTGCTGGGCAACAACGTGACGGTCAAGAACAGCACATTGGTCTTCGACGGCGTGACGTGCGAGGACGACGTGTTCCTCGGCCCGAACGTGTTGTTCACCAACGACCTGCGCCCCCGCGCGCACGTCAAGAAGACCGGCGACGCCCTGGAGACCACGCTGGTCCGGCGCGGGGCGACCTTGGGCGCCGGCACGGTCGTGGTGTGCGGCACGGAGATCGGCGAGCACGCGTTCGCCGCGGCCGGTTCGGTGATCACGAAGTCGGTGCCTGCGCACGCGTTCGTGGCGGGCAACCCGGCCGTGGTGAAGGGCTGGGTCTGTGCGTGCGGCGCCCGGCTCGCCGGCGACCTGGCGTGCCAGGAGTGCGGTACGCGGCACGAGGAGACCCCGGACGGCCTGAAGGCGCTGTAACGCGCTTTGGCCTTTTTGGCTTGCGGCCGCCGGAGCCCGGTTCGTGGCTCCGGCGGCCTTCGCGCTTCAGCGGCTCATGTCGTCCAACGCGTCCAAATCCTCCTGGGACAGGGAAAGCCCAGCGCCCGCGAGGTACTCGCGCAGGTGCGTCGTTGACGACGTGCTGGGAATGAGCAGGATGGGTTGTCGTGGACCTGGCGGCGCAGATCTTCCGGGCGGCGGGCGAGAGGCCAGCCGCCCGGGTTGTCCCGGGTCGCGCCGACCTTGGTCGCGATGTGCAGCGACTCGGGATAGGGGGTGCAACGACCTCCCGCAGAACGGCCTGAGCGCCGTCGCGGTCGGCCGGCGGACCCATGACCCAGGGCCCGGCCAGCTGCACGGTGCCGTAGCCGAACCGGGTGACCGTCAGGTCGCCGAGGGCCCAGGTGCCGTTGGGTCGTCCTGATCTTGTGCGCGCTGGGCGGTGACGACGGCCCGCCGAAGGCGATGCGGTACTCCGAGCTTGCCCGCCTGCTGGCCGGGGTCAGCCAGAAGATGCTCACCCAGACGCTGCGGTCGCTGGAACGCGACGGCCTGCTCGCCCGCACCGTGACGCCGACAGTTCCGGTGACGGTCACCTACGAGCTGACCGACCCCCGGACTCTCGCTGCACGAACTGACGCGCGGGATCAGGGGCTGGGCGCAGACCAACATGGACGAGGTCTCCGCACACCGTGAGAACTACGACGCTCGCACGTCCTGACGAGCAGCTCGTCGCGCAGCTGCTCGCCACCCGGCCGATCTACGCCGCCCTCGCGGTCACCTGCGAGGGGCGGCGCGACATCTCTGGTTGTCGGTCCCGGCGACGGCAGCGCCACGTACTGGCCGCAGACGGTCACGCGGTGAACGGGACAACTCCACCAGAAGGGGTCGCGGTGCTGGGACCGGCCGCGGTGAGGTGTGGGCGGCGTGCAGTTGGTTGGTTCGTGGTCGGCGTTGCGGGTCGATGAAGGTGGGCGGGTGGAAGTGCGGCAGGCCGTTGGTCATGCGGAGCTGCCAGTCGGAATGGTGGACGAGGTCGTGATGGCGGCGACAGAGCAGGGCGAGGTTGCCCAGATTGGTTTGGCCGCCGTTGCTCCAGTGTTCGATGTGGTGGGCTTCGCAGTGTGAGGGTGGTCTGGTGCAGCCGGGGAAGGTGCAGCCCTTGTCGCGGGCGATGAGGATGCGGCGCAGGCCGGCATTGATGGTTCTGGTCTTGTGGCCCACGTCGTAGATCTGGGAGCGGCTGCCGAGCACCATCGGAATGACGCCGCTGTCGCAGGCGATTTTGCGGATCTGGTTCATCGGGACGTGTTCGCCGTTGTCGAGGCGGCCGGTGCCGATGGCGGTGCGGAGGTTGTCGTAGTCGACGGTGATGGTGAGCTGGACGCGCTCGCCGCCCTGGACGCGGTGGTGGTCCGCGCGCAGGGCGAGGCTGACGACCTCGCAGAACGCGTCGCCTTCCCGTTCCGGCGCGAACCGCACGTCACCGGGCTCGGGCTTGGCGAGCGGGTCGATCAGCGCGTCCAGCTTCGCGCCGGTTTCCGCGTCGACGTCGGCGGAGAGGTGGTACCGGCCGCCTTTCCACTGCCGCCGCAGCACGTTGCGCGGCGCCACCGGTTCCGGATCTTTGGGTTCGGGACCGTCCTGGTCGAGGCGGTAGGCGAGATCCTTGCAGAACTCCTTCGCCGAGCGGGGTTCGTGCAGGAGCGCGTACTCGACGACGTGGTCTTCGACCACAGCGGGCAGTTCGGCCATCGCGGCGACCACCACGTCGACGTGGTCTTCGGACAGTGCGCCGTCGGCCATCGCGGCCGCTGTCACGGGTAGTGCGGGTTCGATCCTGGAACCGGTGGGTGTGGTGGTGGGGCACAAGGCCTTGGCCTGGGCGAGTTTGCGGCGGGAGACCTTGGGATCCCAGCGCAGCGCGTGTTTGAAGACCTCGACGAGGTCCTTGTATCCCAACGTCACCGCCGCGCCCTGCTGGTCGAGCGCGCCGACGATCTGCAGTACCTGGAACTGGAGTCGTTGCAGCGCACGGACTTTCCGCTTGAGCTCGTCGAGGAGCTCGAGCGGGGAGGAAAGTTCGAGGGCCGGCATGTCTCCACTGTGGCGTGAACACGCGTTCGAATGCCATTACACGATCGGGGGAACGCGGGAAGGCTTCACCCTAACGAGCCGTTCATTGGAGTTACTTCAACGGTTAGCGTGCAAGAGCATGACCGCGATCATCTCCACCGCGTACAGCCGGGATCTGGGCGACGAACTGCGCAGGATACGAGAGGCCTGCACCAGTTTCGGCGGCCGCGCGATGGCCGCCCAGCTCGGGTGGGACCCGAGCAAGGTGTCGAACATCGAGACCGGCAAAGCCCGTGCGAGCGACGTCGACCTGGCCCAGTACCTGGCGACGTGCGGCAAGGACCTCGACTACCTCCAGGACTTCGGCAACCGGTACCGCCACGCCTTCGACACGTACTTCGCGCAGGTATCGGACAACCTCCGCACCATCGCCATGGCCGAGTCGGCGGCAACGAAGATCACCTCGTACGACATCCTCACCGTGCACGGCCTCGCGCAGACGGAGTCCTACGCGCGTGCGTTGCTCACGGAGAGCGGGCGCAATGCTGCGGAGGAGATCGAAGAGTTCGTCAGGCTAAGGATGGAGCGACAGGCGGTCCTGCGGCGTCCGTACCCACCGGAATGCACCTTCTACGTGCACGAACTCGCCCTCCAGATGCGCCTGGGCACTCCGCGGATCATGGCGGAGCAGTGTCGGCGCCTGCTCCTCCGCTCCCACGCCCTGCGGATCGTGCCGGCGGAGGCCAAAGGTGCCGCTTTCCACTCGAAGTGCACGTTGTTCGAGTTCGACAAGGTCTCGCCGGTCGCCTACACCGAGTCCGACCTGGCCAACGTTTTTGCGCAGGACACCGCTGCCATCACGCGAAGCAGGAAGCTCTTCGAGCATTTGGATGCGATCGCGTTGGATGAGGAACAATCTCGGAGGAAGCTGGCGGAGTACGTCAGCGGACTTCGAGAGGACGACGATGACCCGCGAACGGACTTGGCGTAAGAGCAGCCACAGCAACGGTGATGGCAACGGCGAGTGCGTGGAGGTCTCGCTGGCCCACAACGCCTTGGTCCGGGACTCGAAGAACGCGAGCGGCGACGTCCTCGCGTTCTCAGCCCCTGCCTGGCGCAACCTGGTCGGTTGGCTCGTTTCGCCGTGATTCGGCCTCCTGCTTGGCGATCCGCAGCAACGCACCGGACACGCCGATCAGCAGGAACGACATCCCGGTCGCCACGCTGAAGCTGAGCTGGTCGAACGTCGCGGCGCCCAGCGCGGACGTCAGCATCGCGCCCACCAGGCACACGGCGATGCCGCGAACGCTCTCGTCCTTCGACAGCGACCGGGCCCGCAGCGCCGCGTAGATGCCGCCGAGGAACAGCAGCACGTACGCCAGCAGGCCCAGGTAGCCGTTCTCGATCATCGTCAGCAGGTACTGGTTGTCGAGGATCGTGTACTTGGACGGCAGGAACGTGCCGAAGCCGCGGCCGAGCCACGGGTGTTTGGCGATCTCCAGCCACGCGCCGTCGTAGTCCTTGGTGCGGCCCTGGAACGACGGGTCGTCCTCGATGTTGGAGAACATCGACGTCACGGTGCCGAAAAGCCCGGGCACGACGGCCGACGCACCGCCCAGGAACACCGCGCCCACACCCAGCAGCGGCAGGCCGCGGCGGCGGGGGAGCAGCACGCCGAGCACGATGCCCGTCACCACCAGGCCGATGATCGCCGTGCGGGACAACGACAGGATCGCCATCAGGCTCAGCAGCGACAGCGCGGTCCACCAGCGGCCGACGGGCTCACCGCGGTCCTTCGCCTGGAACACGAAGTGCGCGGCGAACGGCACGCCCAGCACGCAGACCAGGCCGAACTCGATCGGGTGGTTCACCGTGCCGGCCGGGCGGAAGAAGATCGACCGCGACTCCAGCGCCGAGTAGCCGTTGTCCTGCACGCGCAGGCCCGGCAGCGTCACGTACGACGCGAGGTCGAGGCCCAGACCGAACTGGATCAGGCCGATGAACGCGCCGAACGTCAGGCAGCCCACCATGACCTTGAGCACGCGGCTCAGGCGTTCGCCGCTGCGGACCGCGTCGCACACGAACACGGCGAGCGCGGACATCGCCACGATCCGGATCAGCGCCGAGTCCGACACCGACAGTTCGTCGGCGGGCAGGTAGCGGCGGGTGGCGATGGCGTACGTCGTCAGGTGCAGGATCACGTAGACCGCGAGCAGGGTGCGCACGGCGTTGCGGCCCTTGGCCATCGACAGGTGGTCGACGAGGTGCGCGGCGAGCCACAGCACCGCGAGGCACAGCGCCACGAACAACGCGGGCGGCAGCGTGATCGGGACGAACGCGATCGTGAACCTGGCAGGGACGACGAGCAGCGCCAGGATGTAGAAGATCAGCAGCGTGGCGCCGTCGGCACGCTGCTGGGTCAGTCTTCCTTGGTCGGCCATGCCGGGTTCGGTGGCTTGGGCGCTTGGATGATGACGGTCTTCTGGTGCGCGTTGGGGATGCCGTGGTTCGTCGGTGGCCGTTGCGGGTGCTGCGGGTGCTGAACCGGCTGCGGCGGGGCGCCGTTGCCGTTGCTCTGCGGGCCGGGCCGGGCCGGGGGAGCGGCAGAGGGCGGGGGCGGCGGGGCAGCGTCCTTCTCGGACGGTGCCGCGCCGGACTCCTTGTCCTTGCGGCGTTTGGCCTTCAGCATGATCGAGTCGGCCGCGAACGTCGAGGCGATCGTCAACAGCAGCAACACGACAGTGGCCGCGCCGACGTACCGGACCTTGCCGCCGATCTTGGCCGACGCGGTGGTCGGCTTCACCAGGATCTGCGCCGTGATGAACGTCTGCTCAGGAGCGTTCAGCGCCTTCTGCTGCGACGCGAGCTCGGCCACCGTCTTGTCGAGCACCTTGCCGACCAGACCCTCCGCCGCCTCGGGAGAGTCCGCCTCCGTGGAGATGAACAGCAGCGGGCCGCCGACCGGGCCGGTGTTCGCGGTGTAGGTCGCCGTGGACTTCTTGCCCGCCAGCTCTTCCGCCGTCTTCGGGTCGCCCAGCACCTGGGTGAGGATCTGCGCCGTGGTCGTGAGGCTGCCGTCGAACTGCAACAGCGGGTTGACCCTGACGACGTCCTCCGGCTTGGTCTTCTCCGAGTACTTGCCACCGGCCGCGGGGGAGGTGAGGACCAGCACGCCGCTCGACTCGTAGCGGGTCGGCACCGTGATGTAGACGTACAGGGCGAGGACACCGGTGAGCAGCACTGCGGGCAGGGCGATGTACCACCGCCGCCGCAGCACTCGTACGGTTCCCCAGAAGTCCATCAAAATCCCCGCTCTGCGGCTCGGTCTTGCGAACCCAATGTTCGTAGGGTATCGCCTGCCTGGAAAATCGGAGTGAGCCGCCAACTGTTACAGCCGGTAGCAATGCGGCGATGAAGGAAGGGAATCCAGGAGGCAGCATGCGTGCAGGACGACTGACCGTGACCGTCGCGGCCATTCTCGTGGTCGTCGGCGGGACAGCGGCTTACGTCGTCTCGGCGGCCGGCGACGCGAACCCGCCGGCGGGCACCGCCGAGCAGGTGTCGCAGGCCCAGACCGGCGATCTTCTGTTCGTCGATCTCGCCGGTGGTCAGAACCGGGTCGAGAAGCTCGCCGAGGGCGGTGCGCGCACCCAGACCGACCTCGCCTGCCAGCGGTTCTTCACCTCCGTGAGCACGAGCGTGTGCCTGCGGCTGTCCGGTCCCGGCCCGTCCTACTCGGCCGAGGTCCGCCGGGACGGCAAGCAGGTCAGGTCCGTGGCGCTGCCCGGCATCCCGAGCAGGGCGAAGGTGTCCCGGTCCGGGAACGTGGTCTCGTGGACGAGTTTCGTCACGGGCGACTCGTACTCGGTGCCCGGCGGGTTCTCCACCCGGACGGGTTTCTACGACGTGCGGACCGGCGAGACCGTCGAGTCGCTCGAACACTTCACCGCCACTGTCGAGGGTTCCGTGCTCACAGCGCGTGACATCAACTACTGGGGTCTGACCGTCGGTTCGGACGACCGCACCTTCTACGCGACCCTCGCGAGCGGTGGCTTCACGTGGCTCGTGAAGGGCGATCTCGCCGCCAAGACCGTCACGTCGCTGCGCCGCGACGCCGAGTGCCCGTCGCTGTCGCCGGACGGCACGAAGGTCGCCTACAAGAAGCGCATCGGCCGCCTCGGCCCGTGGGATCTCGCGGTGCTCGACCTCGCGACCAACGAGGAGAAGCGGCTGCCCGGCACGGCGGGCGTCGACGACCAGGCGACGTGGCTGGGCGAGTCCGAGCTCGCGTTCGCCGCGGTGCCCAAGGACGCCAAGCTGCCCGCGGTTCACGTCGTTCCCTCGGACGGTTCGCAGCCCGCGAAGGTCCTGATCCCCGACGCCACTTCGCCCTCTCCCGTGACGTGAGGAACGCCCCCGCGAGTCACGTGGAGAGCTCGCGGCGGAGCACCTTCTCCAGCTCGTGTCCTGCCGCATCCCAGGAACGTCCCTCCACACTGGACGCGGCCGCGCGTGCGGTCGCGTCGAAGTCCGGCGTAGTGACCACTTCGGACAAAGCACGTGCCAGCGAGTGCGGGGTGGGTGCCGCGTACCGGACGTGGTCGTTGTCCAGGACTACGCGGTTGAAGTGCGCGTCGTTCACCACCGGGATGCATCCGGCGGCGAGCATCTCGTGCGGCACCAGAGAAACGTTCGTCATCGACAGCGACAACCCGGCGAAGCACCGGTTGTAGATGGCGTTGAGGTCGTCGGGCGTGACGAGGCCGTGGTCGTGGAACTGCGGCCCGAGCTGTCCGATCTTCTCGCCGTAGACGTGGATCTTGATGTCGGGGTGCTTCTCGGCGAACACCTCCAACGCGAGCACGCCGAGCTCGAACGCCCGGCGCGGTGCCTTGCGCCGCGCGTAGAAGACGATGCCGTCGCGCTTCTCGTCGCCGAGCTTGTACCTGTCCGCGTCACAGCCGAAGTCGAAGTGGTCGGCGGGCATGCCGTGCTCGTCGCGGACCTTGTCGGCGAGGAACCGTCCGGCGGTGAAGCCGTGCATGCCCATCCGATACGTGTTCTCCGCCAGCGCGTGGAGCCCGCCGGACGGGTAGAACCACGGCTCGTAGTCCTGCACGAGGTAGAACCTCTTGCCCGCACACGGGTCGTTGAACGCCGGGTACGCGGTGATCCACGCCGTGGCGAACACCGCGTGCGCGTCCGCCATGCCGTCCGTGACGTCGTGGATCGAGCCCTTGAAGAACGGGAACGCTTCCCGGATGCCGGGTTCGAGGTCGGCGACGGCGTTGCCGAACGTCTCGTACAGGTACAGCCGGCACTCGTGGCCGAGCGACTCGAGGTGACGGATGAGCCGGAACATCGTGGTGTGCCCACCCGACCCCTTGGACGGGGGAGTGGTGACCCAGTTGATCGTGAGCCGGCCTGTGTCGGGGATCGGCGGGATCACGACCGGTCGGTGGTTTTCGACGTCGGCCTTGCGCACGTCCTCCAGCCGCACCGGCAGCTCTTCGCCCTCGGCCCCGAGCCTCCTCGTCGCCGCCGTGAGCAACCGCACGCCGAGCTGCTTCGCCCCTTGCTCGCGGACGATCTTCGTGACCTGTCTGAGCCGCCTCATGACGCCTTCCTCCGCAGCACGCCAAGGATTTCGTGTCTCATCGGGAACACCACGAGCGCGTAGGCGAGGCACGACAGCGTGCCGCCCACGAGGATCTGGAGGAGTTCGCTGTCGATCACGTTTCTGATTCCGAGCACGACCGCGACCATCAGCACGCCCCCGAGGAACGGCCTGAGCAGCCGCGCGCCCAGAGCGCCCGCCTTGACGCCGTAAGGCTTGAACGCCAACAGGTACGCGGGCGTGATGACCAGCACAGCGACGATCACGTGCGCCGCCGCGACCCCTCTGATGCCGTCGAGTTTCGCGCCCAACGCCAGCAACGGCACCAATGCGGCAAGCCAGACCAGGTGGATCCACAGGATGGCCCGCGACCTGCCGGCGGACGCGAGGAAGTCGTACCCGAGTTCGAGCGCCACCCTGACCGCGCCCAGGAGGACCAGCAACGCCAGCGCGGCCGCCGCGGGAGCCCAGCGCTCGCCGTAGACGACCCGGATCAGCGGCTCGGCCAGCGCGGCCAGCAGCACGCACGCGGGCACCGTGACGAGCGCCAGCAGTCCGAGTGCGCGCCCGAACGACTTCTGGAACAGCTCGGGATCTTCACGAACCTTCGAGAAGGCTGCGAGGGAGACGCTGCGCACTGGTGCGGAGAACGCCGCCACGGGCCAGCTCGCGAGGTTGAACGCCAGCAGGTAGAAGCCGAGCTGGACCGTGCCGAGCATCGCGCCGGCCACGATGTAGTCGACGTTCATCACGCCGAAGATCAGCAGGCTCGACCCGGCGAGCGGCAGGCCGAAGGCGAGGAGTTCCTTGGCCTGCTTTTGATTCCAGCCCGGCCGGAACCTGTCCTTGGTGAGCCAGAACATGATGACGGCCGCACTGAGGTTCTGCGCGATCCGCTGCCACGCGAGGCTCCACGCGCCGAAGCCCATGATCGCCAGCACGACGGCGACTGCGGTGCCTGCGAGGAAGGCTGCCGTGTCGGCGTAGAACTTGTGGTCCTGCCGGAAGTTGCGCTGCATCATCGCGCCCGGCACCGCCGTCGCGCCCGCGATGACGAGGGCGACGGACATCAGCTGGATGACGCCGGTGGCTTCCGGGGCGTCCATCGCGTTGGAGAACCAAGGCGCGCCGACGACGCAGATCAACGCCAGGAGGGTGCCGGACGCCAGCGACAGGGTCGTGACGGTCGGCGCCATCTCCTCGACCGGGTCGTTGGTGCGGACCAGGGCGGCGCTGACACCGAGTTCGGAGACGCTCAGGACGATGTTGAGGACGACCAGGGCCACCGCGAAGACGCCGAACTGCTCGGGGGCGATCAGGCGGGCCAGCAGGACGCTGATGCCTACGGCGGCGAGGCGTTGGAGGAGGGAGTTGATGGCGCTCCAGCGGATGGCGCTGGAGACCTTGCCTTCCAGGCCTGGTCCTGGTGGCGCGGGGGCGGTTGCCACCTGGCCGGGCTCGTCCGAAGAGCTGCTGCCCGCCGTCACCACTCGCCCCGCCACTTCCAGCGCTGCGTGCCCACCCACAACTTCGCCCTCTTCACCGCGTGCGGCGCCAAGAACAACTGAGTCCGGTTCAACAACGCCGGGCTGAACCGCTGCCTCCGCACCAAAGCCCGGTACTCCGGCAGCTCCTCCAACGCGGAGTAAGTCTCCCGGGCGAAGTCCAGCAGCTCCTTCTCCGTGCCGTCCAACTGGTCCCGGTCGTGCAACCGAACGGCACGCCACAACGCATCCCCGGCGATCGCCTTGCGCGCCAACGTCCCCAACCGCGCCGGCAGCCCGGGGTTCTCGGCCAGCACCAGGTCGAACACGTCCCGACGCTGCTCCAGATCGGCGAACACCGACTTGAACGTCGTGCGCATCATGGAGTTCTCGTGCACCCGGTAGTACGCGCCGGGCTTGCCGCTCACGTACCCGATGTCCGACACGGCCGCGATCCGCAGCCACATCTCCAGGTCGCCCGCGTGCGGCAGGTCGGCCCGGTAGCCGCCCACCTTCTGCTGGATCTTGGTGCGCACGACGACCTCCGGCGAGGAGATCACGTTGCGGCTGCTGCGGAAGCGGTTCTCGATCCACTCGTCGCCGCGCCAGACGCGGGATGTCGTCGGCAGCTCGAACACGCGGGGCAACGCGTTGTGGTCGTTGTAGTACACGACTCGGCCGTACACCATGCCCACGTCCGGGTTCTGCTCGAACACCGAGGCCGCGCGCTGCAACGCTCCGGGCGCCAGCAGGTCGTCGGCGGACAGCAGCACCGTGTAGTCGGCGCTCGCCCATTCCAGCAGACCCTCGTTGTAGGTGGCGATGTGCCCCTTGTTCACCTCGTGCCGGCGGCCCTCGACGCGCTTGTCGGCGGCCATCAGTTCGGCCATCACCTCGGGTGTGTTGTCCGAGGACGTGTCGTCGATCACAAGCACCCGCACGTCCACGCCGGGCTGGTCTAGGACGCTGCGGACACAGGCGGGCAGGAAGTGGGCGTAGTTGTAACAGGGGATCACGACGTCCACTGTGGGAAGCGTTGGCACAACCTGGTTATCGTTTCTGTCCCGCTTTCGTTAGCCCCGCAACGTTTTGGGCCCGTCGGACGATGTAGTGGTGACCGGAGTAAGGGGAGTCATGGACCACGTCATCCTGACGCGCTTCAACCTGCCGTCGAAGGGCGCCGAAAGTTACGTCCGGGCAAAGGAAGGATGGCTGACCGAGCGCGTTGCTCTGTTCGAGCGCTACTGCCTGCCATCTGTCGTTGCCCAGACGGACAAACGGACGCGGTGGCTCATCTACTTCGACCCCGAATCACCGAGTTGGCTCAAGGACAAAATCGCCGAACACGGTGACGCGTACACGCCCGTTTTCCGCGCGGAGGTCTCGCGCGAAGAGCTGAGGTCGGACATCCGGTCGCTGTACTCCGAGACCGGTGACGAGCTCATCACCACGAACCTCGACAACGACGACGGCCTCGCCACGGACTTCGTCGAACGTCTCTGCGCGGCTCCCCGACCGACCACCACGGCGGCGTACTACCTGGTCAACGGCCTGATCAAGTCGCCGGGCGGGTTGTACCACCGGGTGGACCGGCACAACGCGTTCGTCTCGGTCCGCGAGACCTGGGACGAGCCGGTGACGTGCTGGGCGCACTGGCACAACCACATGCACCTGCACTTCCCGGTCGTCGAGCTGGGTGGCGCGCCGGGCTGGCTGCAGGTCGTGCACGGTGGCAACGTGTCGAACCGCACACGCGGCCGGTTGGTGTCTCCCGAGCCGTACAAGGCTTCGTTCGGCAACTCGCTCGACGACGTCACCGCGCCCGGTGCCAGAGCGGTGGCGCAGGACCGTCTGGTGTCGCAGCCGGTGCGGTTCGTGCGCGACTCCGGACGTGTGGCGGCGAAGAACGCGGCCATGAAGGTGCTCGGCAAGGGTGGCTTCGAGGCCATCAAACAGAAGCTGGCCGCTCGCGGTTGATTCCGTAACTGATGACGAGCGTCACGGTGAGTGCTGCGAGCGCCACCGTGACGCCCGTCTCCAGACTCGAGTACTGCAACAGCAGTCCAAAAGCGACGGACGAAACGAGACGGCCCAGCGCCTGACCGGTCTGCACGACCGACAGTCCCGACGCCCGCAGCGACTCCGGTGCCGACTCGCTCACCTTGGCCGACAGCACACCGTCCGTGGCCGCGTAGAACAACCCGTGCAGCAGCAGCGCCGCGATCGCGACGCCCTTCCCGCCCTCCGGGATGAACAGCAGCGCGTACACGCCCAGCAGCAGCCCGTGGCCGACGAGGAACATCCGCCAGCGGCCCATCCGGTCCGACAGCTTCCCGAGCGGCGCGGCGGCCGTGAGGAAGACGACCGCCGTGCCGAGCGGGAGCAGGGGCAGGAAGCCGAGCGAGATGTTCGTGGCCTTCTGCACCAGCACGTAGACGAACGCGTCCGAGATCGTCGCGAGCCCCAGCAGGCCGGCGGAGATGGTGGTCCGGCGGAACGGCCGGTCGGTGAGCAGGCCGAGTCCCGCCTTGAACGACGGTCGCGGTCCTTCCACCTTCTTGTCCAAAGGCCTCTCGCGCACGAAGGAGACCAGCACGATCAGGCCGATGACCGCGAACGCCGCGGACACCGCGAAGATCGGCCCCGGCACCATGCCGATCTGGGCGAGCAGGAGGAACGTCACCAGCGGGCCGAGCAGCGCGCCGAACGTGTCCATGCTCCGGTGCACGCCGAACGCCGCGCCCAGCCGGTCCTCGGGCGTGGCGAGCGAGATCATCGCGTCGCGCGGCGCGGTCCGGATGCCCTTGCCCGCCCGGTCGGCGGCCATCAGCGCGCCGATGCCGAACGGGGAGGCGCCGACCAGCGGGAAGAACACCTTGGTGGCGGCCGACAAACCGTACCCGGCCGCCGCGACGGCCTTGGGCCTGCGGAACTTGTCGGACACGGCACCGCCGACCAGCCGCAGCACCGCCGTGGCGCCCGTGTAGATGCCGTCCAGCAGACCGAACTGCGCGTAGCCCAGCTGCAGCGTGAAGAGCAGGTACACCGGCAGGAACGCGGTGATCATCTCTGCCGAGATGTCGGTGAGCAGGCTGACCGTGCCCAGCGCGAACACGGTGCCCGGCAACCGTTTGCGGAAGTCCGTCTTGCCTG
>NZ_JBHRZI010000029.1:0-261648 GCF_042649515.1 Lentzea rhizosphaerae
TCATATTACTGGCTGTGTTTCGGCACGCTGTTGAGTTCTCAAAGAACACGCGCTCACCGGATCCGATCTCCGTTTCCGGAGACTTTCACTCGGGGCTTGTGTTGCTGAAGCTTATTTGGTGTTGCTCGCCGGTGTCAAATCGGCCTCTCAGAGGCTCTTTGTCTTCCGGCTTTGCCCCGCTCGTTCCGGTTTTGATTTCCGGCCCGTTCCGCGCTGGCAGAGAGAACATTACACGGGCCTGTTTCGATCTCCAAATCGGGGGGTCCTGGTGACCGCGAAACGTGCGATCACCAGGACAAACGCTCGTGTCAGGGCGCGGAGACCCCGACATCGGCACTCGTGAGCGGCTTCCGGATCGCCGACGAGCTGTACTCGTCCGCCCCCACATCGGGCTTGCCGACGCGGGACTGCGGGTCGAAGTCACGCGTCACGTACGAGTACGTACCCGCGGAGGTCTCGATCGCAGGGCTGTCCGACGACAGACGCAGCAGACCGTTCGCGTCACCCACCAGCTTCGGGTCGACCGAGCGGTAGCCCGACGAGATGCCGGCAGTCCCACCCCAGATGATGTTGCCCTCGTACTTCACCGTCGAGCCGCTCATCATCTCGATGAACCTCGACGACGAGCCCTTGATGATGTTGTTCGCGAACACGCAGTCCTTGGGCGCGTAGGTATCGGTGTCGTTGTCGACCACGGCGCCCGTTCCGATCAGAGTGTTGAACGCGACGGTCACGCGGTCCGGCCGGTCGTGCAGCTTCGAGGTGGGGCCGCTGTCGGCCTCGGAGCCCCTGCCGAACACGATCGCCCGGTCACCCGAGTTCTCCACGTAGTTGTTGAACACCTTGTGGTCGTTCCCGTGGAACCGGATGCCGCTGCCGAACAGCAGGTTGCCCTCGACCGTGCTGCGGTGGCCGTGACGCAGGACGATGTAGCCCTTGCTGTTGCGGATCGTGTTGAAGCGGATCGTGTTGTCCGATGCCTTCACCGAGATGGCCTCGGAATCACCGTTGGCCTTGTCGAAGAGGTTGTTCTCGATGACCGCGTAGGCGGAGAGCTGCTGCTTGTAGCTGTAACCGAGCCGGATCGACTCGCCGCCGTTGTCCCCGGTGTAGCTGTGGTTGTAGAAGTAGTTGTGGTGGACCTTCGTCCTTTGGGCGATCTTGCCGTCAGGTCCCGCGATCTGCAGGTACACGCCCTGGTTCGAGCGGTTCGAGAACGTGTTGTGGTCGACCTCCACGTCGTTGGCGCTGACGGTGAGCGAGTCACCGTTCTTGTCGCCGTTGAACGTGGTGCGGGTGATGCGGGTCGCCTCCGCCTCCGCCGGCACGGACAGGGTGCTCGTGCCGTTGAAGACGAAGCCCTCGATCGTCACGCCGCGGACCGCACCGAACTCGAAGCCACCGGCGTTGAACACGGCGCCGCCGGCCTGCTTGGCCGCGATGGTGATCTTCGACCTCGTGATCTTGATCGGCTTGTCGGCGCGGTGCACGCCGTTGGCGAGCACGATGCGCTGACCTGCTCTCGCTGAGTTGATCGCGGCCTGCAGGGCGGTCACGTTCGGCACGCTGACGACCGCGGCGTGCGCGGGCGCCTGGACGAGGGACGACAGCAGGGCGGCCGCACCCACTGCGGCCAGTGATCGGATCATTTGCCAACTCCTGTGGTGGCCCAGCGGCGACGGTGGACCGAACGTAGTGCGGAGTTCCTGCGGACGGGGCAGTTCGGCCGGGGCCGCTTGCCCCGTCCAGCAGGGATGGATCCGATGTCTGCCCTCAGGGGCAAGCTACGGCGCTGACGGCCCCACGTCGGCCTTGGTCAGGGCCTTGCGGATCGCCGACGTGCTGTACTCGTCCGCTCCGACGTCCGGCTTGCCGGAACGTGCCTGCGGGTCGAAGTCACGCGTCACGTAGGAGTAGGTGCCGACTGACGCGTCGATGGCCGGGCTACCGGCCGTGAGACGGAACAGCCCGTTGGCGTCCTTCACGAGCTTTGGGTCGATGGAGCGGTAACCGGACGAGGGCATGCTTCCGCCGTTGCCGCCCCAGATGACGTTGCCCTCGTACTTCACGACCGAGCCGCTGTGCATGGAGACGACGCCACCCGACGAGCCCTTGATGACGTTGTTCGCGAGCACGCAGTCCTTCGGCTTGAAGTCACCTCCGTCGCTGTCGACCACCGCGCCGGTGCCGATCAGCGTGTTGAACGCGACCGTCACGCGGTCCGGCCGGTCGTGCAGCTTCGAGGTGGGGCCGCTGTCGGCTTCCTTGCCGGAACCGAACACGATCGCGCGGTCGCGGGTGCTCTCCACGTAGTTGTTGTAGATCTTGTGGTCGTTGCCGTGGAACCGGATGCCGCTGTTGAACAGCAGGTTGCCCTCGACGGTGGTGCGGTTGCCGTGGCGCAGGACGATGTAGCCCTTGCTGTTGCGGATCGTGTTGTAGCGGACGGTGTTGTCCGAGGACTTCACCGAGATCGCCTCGGCGTCGCCGTCCGCCTTCTCGAACAGGTTGTGCTCGATGATCGCGTTCGCGGACTTCGACTGCTTGTGGCTGTAGCCGAGCCGGATCGACTCGCCGCCGTTCGCGCCGCTGAACTGGTGGTTGTAGAAGTAGTTGTGGTGGATCCAGGTCCGTTTGGCGATGTCGCTGCCGGGACCGGTGACCTGCAGGTACACGCCCTCGTTGGTGCGGTTGGAGAACGTGTTGTGGTCGACCTGCACGTCGTCGGCGCTGACGCTGAGCGAGGCGCCGCTCTTGTTGCCGTTGTAGGTGTTGCGGGTGATGCGGGTCGCCTGCGCCTCGGCGGGCACGTCCAGCTTGCTCGTGCCGTCGAAGACGAAGCCCTCGACGGTCACGTTCCTGACGGCGCCGAGCTCGAACCCGCCGCTGGTGAACACGGTGCCGCCGACGGTCTGCGCGGCGATCGTGATGCCGGACCTGGTGACCTTGACGGACCCGTCGTGCACACCGCCGGCGAGCACGAGGCGCTGACCGGGCCGGGCGGAGTCGATCGCGGCCTGCAGGGAGGACGCGCTCGACACGGTGACGACCGCCGCGAAGGCGGGGACGTGGACGAAGGACGACAGCAGGGCGGCCGCGCCGACAGCGGCCAGTGATCGGATCATTCGCCAACTCCAGGGATGGGAAGCTGGCGGCGGTAGGGCCAAACTAGCGCAAGATTCCGGCAGGTGGGGCAGTTCGGTGCAAACCGAGGGCCGTATCGACCGAGGGCACCCTGTCGAGTTGTCCGATGTCTGCGACGGGGAACCACTGCGCGAGGTCGGTCGTGCCGTCCACCTCGTACCGCAGCTCACCACCCACGATCCGGACCTCGTACATGATCCTCAACGCGTGGTAGTCGCGGTCGGCCTCCTCGCGGAGCTCGGAGTCGATGCCGATCAGCCGCAGCACCTCGACCTCGAACCCGGTCTCCTCCTCGAACTCCCGGATGACCGCGTCGTGCGGGTGCTCCCCGTGGTCGATGCCACCGCCGGGCAGGATCCAGCGCTTGCCGTTCGGGCCGAGCCAGCGCGCCAGCAGGATCTCGTCGTCGTCGTTGATGCAGACCCCGTACGCGGCCACGCGCTGCTTCTTCACCCTCATGCGGATCAGCCTAACTGGCGATCACCCGCAAAAAGTGATATCACTTAGCTACTACTTCGATAGGGGGTTCGGATGAGCGCGACGATCGACGCGACAGTGCACATGCCGGCGCCTGTCGTGCGTGAGAAGCACGCACGGGAGCTGCCCGGTCTGCCGATGTTCTTCGCTGGACTGGTGGTGTTGGCCGTGGGTGTGTGGATGTTCGTGCTGGGGGTCATGAAGGCGGAGGAGACCGGCGGCAACCCGCCGGCGGGGCTCCTCATCGCCGCGGTGCTGTTGTTCCTGGCCGCGGCACTGATCATGAGAGGGCTCTTCACCGTCGCGCCCGGCGAGGCGCGCGTGTTGCAGTTCCTCGGCCGTTACGTCGGCACGGTCCGCACAGACGGTCTGCGGTGGGCGAACCCGTTCACCACGCGGCAGAAGATCTCGACTCGGATCCGCAACCACGAGACGGCGACGCTCAAGGTCAACGACGCGGACGGCAACCCGATCGAAATCGCCGCCGTCGTCGTCTGGCAGGTGGAAGACACTGCGCGCGCACGGTTCGAGGTGGACGACTTCGTGCGGTTCGTCGGCATCCAGACGGAGACCGCCGTACGGCACATCGCGACCAGCTATCCGTACGACAACCACGACGAGGCCGGTCTGTCGCTGCGGGAGAACGCGGACGAGATCACCGAGACGCTCGCCATCGAGATCTCGGCACGCGTGCAGTCCGCAGGCGTGAAGGTGATCGAGTCACGGCTCACGCACCTCGCATACGCGCCGGAGATCGCCCACGCCATGTTGCAGCGGCAGCAGGCGGGCGCGGTCGTGGCGGCACGGACCCGGATCGTGGAAGGCGCCGTCGGCATGGTCGAGCTCGCGTTGCAGCGGCTCGCCGAGCAGGACGTCGTCGAGCTCGACGAGGAGCGCAAGGCCGCGATGGTCTCGAACCTGCTCGTCGTCCTGTGCGGTGACCGCTCCACTCAGCCCGTGGTGAACACCGGGTCGCTGTACACCTGATGGCTGAGCGCAAAAGCGTTCTGCTCAGGCTCGATCCGGCCGTGCACGACGCGTTGAGCAGGTGGGCGAACGACGAGCTGCGCAGCACCAACGCGCAGATCGAGTTCCTGCTGCGGCGCGCACTGTCGGACGCGGGCCGGCTGCCCGGCGACGCGAAGAACATGCCTCGCCGGGGCAGGCCGCCGAAGAAGGCCGAGCCCGACTAGCGCCTGTATCGAAGTCCGGTTCGATGAGAGTCGAGCTTGAGGTGGTTCCTGGTGGTGCGGCCGGACGACCCGCATACCGGTGTTGTATGTGGGTCGTCCGGCCGTGCCGCCAGGGGCCGCCTCGGGCCCGGCTATCGCGGATCGGACTTCGATACAGGCGCTAGAGCTCCGGTCGTGCCTGCAGGTCGTGGGCGCGGAACAGCACAGCGTGCTCGACGCCCATCGCCTGGCCGCCCATCGCGGCGATCTTCGGGATGAAGTCCGCGGGGGCGGGATGGCCGGGAAGTGCGGCCAGGTACGCGGCGTGGGCTTCGAGAGAGGCCACGCCGCGCCGCAACGGTTCGCCCGTCACGTCGACGCCGTGGGTCGGGTTGGCGAACGCCGGCTGGAGGTACCAGCGCGGCGAGTGCGGTTCCTCGGTCTGGTCGGGGAAGACCCAGCGGTTGCCCGCGTCCCTGATCGCGTCGAGGGTCGCGAGTCCGGCCGCGCGGTGGTCCGCCTGGTCGAACCCGTACGGCGTCTCGACCTCGAAGCTGCTGCCGAGCACGACGTCGGGCTTGAACCGGCGGATCTCGCGGCAGATGTCCCGGCGCAGGTCGAGTCCGTAGACGAGGACGCCGTCCGGGTGGTCGAGAACGGTCAGGTGCTCGACGCCGACCGCGGCGCAGGCGGCCTGCTGCTCGGCCAGGCGCAGGCGGGCCGTCTCCTCCGGAGGGTTCGGCATGCCGGCCTCGCCTCGGGTGAGCAGGAGGTAGCCGACCTCGATGCCGTTGGCGGTCCAGCGGGCGACGGCGGAGGACACGCCGTACTCCATGTCGTCGGGGTGCGCGACGACGCAGAGCACGCGCTGGAACTCTTCCGGGAGTGCGGGCAATGTCATGAATGGCATCATTCCTTGTTTCAGCGCAGGAGGCTGAACAGGCGTTTCACCAGCATGAAACCGCTCTCACGGAGTTCCCCCGTTCGGCGGGTGTTCCGCCCTGCTCCTCCACGCGATCGTGTGCGGCGGGCGCACGGGAGCGTGGAGGAGTCTTGTCTTTGTTTTCCCGCAGGCGCGCCGGTCTCGGCGTGCTGGGCGTTGCTGTGCTGATCGCGTCACTGACACCGGCTGGTGGTCTGGCGGCGGGCAAAGAGATCTATTTGGACGCTCGGGCGTCGACGGAGCGACGGGTCGAGGACCTGCTGCGGAGGATGACGCTCGAGGAGAAGATCGGGCAGATGGCGCAGATCCGCGTCGGGAAGCTGCGCGGTGACTGCAACAACGCCAACGGTCCGTTGGTCGAGTCCTGCCTGAAGGCGGTGCTCTCCGACGCGCACGTCGGTTCGATCCTGTCCGGCGGTGGTGACGCACCGGTCGAGAACACGCCCAGGGCGTGGGCCGAGATGAACAACGCGATTCAGCGCTATGCGTTGGAGCACAACAGGTTGAAGATCCCGATCATCTACGGCGCGGACGGCGTGCACGGGCACAACAACGTCATCTCCGCGACGATGTTCCCGCACCAGATCGGGCTCGGCGCGACGTGGAACCCCGGTCTGCAGGAGAAGATCGGTGTGTCCGCATCGAAGGCGTTGCGCGCAACGGGTGTCTTCTGGAATTTCGCCCCTGTGTCGGACATCGCGCGTGACACCCGTTGGGGCCGTTACTACGAGACGTACAGCGAGGACTCGTTCCTCGCGGGGCAGCTCGCCGCGGCGAATGTCCGCGGGCAGCAGTCCAAGGTGGACGACACCGCGCAGCTGACGGCGACGGCGAAGCACTTCGCCGGTTACTCGGCACCGGCGAACGGGCACGACCGCGCGGCCGCGCAGATTCCGATCCGGCAGCTGCAGGACGTGGTGCTGCCGTCGTTCCAGGCGCAGTTCGACGCGGGCGTGCGCACGGTGATGATCAACTCCGGCTCGCTCAACGGGGTGCCGGTGCACGCGTCGAAGTACATGTTGCAGACGCAGCTGCGGCAGCGCATGGGTTTCAAGGGCGTCGCGGTGTCGGACTGGCAGGACATGAAGTACCTGGTGGACCGGCACAAGGTCGCGCCCGACTACAAGACGGCGATCGCGATGAGCGTCAACGCCGGTGTGGACATGGCGATGGAGCCGTCGAACGCGGCGGAGTTCACGTCGCTGCTGCTGGCGAACGTGCGCGACGGTTCGGTGTCGCGCGGGCGGATCGACCAGGCCGTGCGGCGGGTGCTCAAGCTCAAGTTCGACCTGGGGCTGTTCGAGAAGCCGTACGTCGACCCCGCCAAGGCGGATGCGGCTGTCGTCGGCGTGGACCGGGACCTGGCGCGGCAGGCGGCCGCCGAGGGCACGGTGCTGCTGAAGAACGACGGCGTGCTGCCGTTGTCGAACGCCGCCAAGAAGATCGTCGTGACCGGGGAGACCGCGGACGACGTGCGCCGTCAGCTCGGTGGCTGGACCGTGGAGTGGCAGGGCGTGCCGGACGACTCGCCGTTGCCGCCGACCGCGACCGTGCTGACCGGTGTCCGCGAGGCCGTTCCCGGTGCGTCCGTTGTGCACGCTGCGACGCCTGCGGCTGCTGTTGCCGAGGCAGCTGGTGCGGACGCGGTCGTCGTCGTCCTGGGTGAGAAGCCCGGTGCGGAGGGCCCTGCCGACACGGAGAACCCGGCGCTGACCGCCGAGCAGCAGGCGTGGGTGGACGCGGTGCAGGCGACCGGCAAGCCCGTGGTCGTGGTGCTGCTGACCGCGCGTCCGCAGGTGCTCGGCGGTGCGGCGGACGCGAACGCGCTGGTCGCGGGCTGGTTGCCGGGCAGCGAGGGCGGCCGGGCGATCGCCGACGTGCTGTTCGGCGCGGTGAACCCGAGCGGCAAGCTGTCGGTGTCGTGGCCCAAGGCACTGGGTGACCCGACGCTGACCTACGACCAGCTGCCGGGCGCGAACACGTCGGCTTCTGCCAAGTACGACCCGCTGTACCCGTTCGGACACGGCCTGTCATACACGTCGTTCGCGACGTCGGGCACCTCCGTGTCCGTTGACCGCTCCACGGGCGTGGTGAAGTTCACGGTGGCGAACACCGGCGCGCGCGCTGGCACCGTGGTGGTGCCGGTCTACGTGCGGCAGCCGGCCTCACCGGTGCTCACGCCCGACCAGCGCCTGGTGGGCTGGAGTCGTGTGGAACTCGCTGCGGGACAGTCGGAGCAGGTCGAGGTGTCGTTCAAGCTCTCGCAGCTGGCGCTGACGGTCGGCGACGTGGACGGCGACGGGCGGCGTGAGGTCGCGCGGGGCGGTTACGAGGCCGTGGTGGGCGCGGAGAAGGCCACGTTCACGGTGCGCTGAGCAGGCCTGATATCCTTCGTCGTCGTGAACGCGCGGCACTCCGCCGTGGAGGAGAGCCAGCTCAGGCTGGTGCCGACGAAGCGCATCACGAACTCCGGTTTCGACAAGAAGGGTGATGTCGCATGGCGAACATCAAGTCCCAGCTCAAGCGGATCAAGACCAACGAGAAGGCGCGCCTGCGCAACAAGTCGGTCAAGTCGTCCCTGAAGACGGCCATCCGCAAGTTCCGCGAGGCTGCCGAGGCCGGTGACAAGGCGAAGGCCCTGGAGCTGCTGCAGGACGCGTCCCGCAAGCTCGACAAGGCCGCCACCAAGGGCGTTATCCACGCCAACCAGGCCGCCAACAAGAAGTCGGCGATGGCGCTGCGCGCGAACCAGCTCGAGGGCTGATTCCGCTGTAGAGCTTTGCTGAGAAGGGCCCGCTCCGGTGAGCGGGCCCTTCTCGCTGTTCCCAGCCGGTGTGCCTGCACGGTAGGCGTAGATCCATGGAATCGCTTCCGCGGATCGACTTCATCGAGCTCCACGACCTCGACCGCACCCCGGCCGTGCTGCGGACCCTGCACACCGAGTCCATCGCGTTCATCTACCGGCTCACGGATGCCGCGCGGGAGTACTCGCGGCCGTTGGCGCTGGCTCTGCGCACGGGCGCGGACAGCCGGATCGTCGACCTTTGCTCGGGTTCGGGCGGGCCTGTGCCGTTGATCCAGCGGCGACTGCACAAGGAGGGCGTCCACACACACGTGACGCTGACGGACCTGGTGCCGAACGTGCGCGCGTTCGAGCGTGTGCAGGCGGAGAACCGTCGTCGGCTGCCTGACTCGTGTTGCTCCCTGGACTACGTGTCTTCTTCGGTCGATGCCACGGCCTGCCGGATCGAGGGCACGCGCACGATTTACGGCGCGTTCCACCACTTCCCGCCGCCGCTCGCTCAACGGATGCTGCAGAACGCCGTCGACGCAAGACAGCCGATCGTCGTCGTGGACACCAAACGGTCGTTCCTGTATATGTTGCTCTTCCCGTTCCTGCTCACGCTGGCCGTGCTGGTGTCGGCGCCGTTCCAGCGCAATCCCCTGCCGCGTTACCTGCTGCGGCTGGTGCTCACCTACGTCGTGCCGGTGCTGCCGTTCATGATGTTCTTCGACAGCGTCGTGTCGTTCCTGCGCATGTACGGACGCGGTGAGCTGCGGCGGATGGTCGACGGCCTGGACCGCACCGAGTCGTTCGGCTGGACGATCGGCGTCGAACCCGGCTTCACAGGCGCCCAGTACCTGATCGGGATTCCGCGACGGTGAGACGGCGGAAGGGGCCTCACCCGCGTGGAGTGAGACCCCTTCGTCGTCAGTCGCGCAGTTCCCTCGGCAGCTGGCGCTCGGCGTCGAGCAGTTCGATGCCGAGCAGCTCCCCGTCGGCTCCGAAGTCGAGCACGACAGCGATGCTGCCGTCCTCATCGGTGACGGTGACCTGCTTCGCGGCCTCGCCGGGCCCGATCTCGCGGAACCCGATGTAGGCGGCGTTCACCGAACGGTCCCAGCTGACTAGTTGCGCCATACCGTCACAACGTAGCCGTTGTTGTTGGCAACGACGGTGATCTTGCGATCCGTGTACTTCCACGTGCCGTTGCTCTGCTTCTTGGCGCGGTTGCAGGTGTCGTGCACGACGTTCTCGACGTGGTCGGACGTGATGCGTCGCGCCGCCATCTGCTCCTGGGCGTGCAGGCTGTAGCCGGACACGAAGCACGGCGCGCCCGCCTGCACCTGCAGCACCGGTTCGGGAGGCACCGCCTGCGCGATACCGGTGGCGATGAACATGGCCGCCAGCACGGCGGCGCAGAGCCTGACCAGGCCTGCCATCACGCGTCGTACTCGAAGAGGTAGACGCTCGCGACCGAGCCGGGATGCGCCCAGTCGAACGGGATGCGCTTGCCCTTCGGGCACGCCGCCCTGCTGAACTCCGTGTTGCCGCTCGCGAACACCGCCTTCACCTTCGCGCACTGGCCGTCCGCGTCGGTGTCCTCGACCCAGCCGCTCACGCGGATCTTGCCGTCCCGGCAGCTCAGCTCCCAGTGCGCCTTGGCACCGGACGTCTTCGGGTTCTTGACCTCGCCGCAGCCACCCATCGCGGACATGCCCTCCGCGTTCGCCGTCGCGGCGCCGGACAACGACAAGCCCACCAGTGCCAAACCGGTCAACGCAGCGCGAATTCCACGCACGTCAGCCACCCCTCGTTTTGTGTTGGATTCCGATTCGTTGAGGCACCCGGCCGGGGCGGGACTGAGCTTTCCGAGATCAGCGGCGGTCGTACAAGTGGATGCGGCCGTCCGGTCAGTCCGACCTTGTCCGGCCTGGTCAGGGGCGCCTCCGGACGGCATGATCGGGAGACGTGAACAGCCAGGGGGAGTTCATCGCGTCGTTGCGCGAGCTGAAACAACGGTCCGGCCTCACCTATCGCCAGTTGGAGAAACGCGCCGCCGAGCGGGGAAAGGTGCTGGCGCGCAGCACTCTGGCCGACGTGCTCGCGGGAAAGCGGCTACCGGCACCGGACGTGCTGGACGCGTTCGTGCACGCGTGCGGTGAAGGTGACCAGGTCGACTCGTGGCAGCAGGCCCGCGCCTCGATCGCCGAACCCGCTGCGACACCGGCGGTCCAGCGACGTCGTTCGGTGTGGTGGTCGGCGGCTTCCGCGCTGGTGGTCGTCGCCGCGGCGGGCACCTGGTTCGCGGTGTCCGGTGGCCGGGACGCGCCCGCCGGCACCTCGGTCCCGACCTCACCGGTGCGGATCAGGCCGGTCGCCGCGCCGGACCTGTGCCTGACCGACGGACACGTGCGCGACGGCCGCTACGGCCCGCTAGTGGCCGTGCAACGACCGTGTTCCGCCGTGGCACCGCAAACGACCACGCTCGAACCACTCGGTTCCGGCGCGTACCGCATCGCGTGGCACCACCCGCAGTTCGGCAAGGGATGTCTGAAGGTGCTGGAGGACGGTCTGCTGGAGCCGTGGGACGACTGCACCAAAGCCACGCCCTTCACCCTCGAACACTCGGAGGCCGAGTACACCCTGCGCGTCGAAGGCCGCGGCTGCGTCGGCATCGCGGGCACGGGCGAGAGCGCCGAGGCACTCGTCGGTGCGTGCGATCAGCGGTTCATGATCGACACCGCTCAACGACGGCCGTGAGCGGCCACGATCCTGAGCACGGCACGCTCCAGCGCGTAGTCGGCGTCGGCCGCCACACCCTTCACGTCGGCGTTGAGCCCCGCGACCACCTGCATCGCGTCGGCGAGACCGGACTGGTCCCAGCCGCGCGCCTGGGCCTGCGCCTTCTTGATCTTCCACGGCGGCATGCCGAGCGGACCCGCCAGGCTGAACGGGTCGGCACGGCCCACCGCGGACACCCGCGCGACCGTGCGCACCGCGTCCGCGAGCGCGTCCGCGACCAGCACGTGCGGCACGCCGAGCTGCATGGCCCAGCGCAACGCCTCCATGGCTCCCGCACGGTCACCGGTCACGGCCTTCTCCGCGACCGCGAACCCGGTCACCTCGGCCTTGCCCTGGTGGTAGCGGCGGATCTCGTCGACCGTCACCTTGCCGTCGGTGTCCGACACGAGCTGTGACGCCGCGGCGGCGAGCTCGCGCAGGTTCGTGCCCACGGCGTCGATGAGCGTGGCGACGGCCTCCGGATCGATCTTGCCGCCCGCCCGCCGCACCTCGTTGCGCACGAACGCCTCCCGCTCACCGGGCTTGGTGATCTTGGCGCACTCGGTGACCGCGGCACCGGCCTTCTTCAGCTGTCCGGGCAGGTCCTTGGCCGCCTTGCTGCGACCACCGCCCGTGTGCACGACGACGAGCGTGACTCCGTCCGCGGGCGCCTTGACGTAGGAGAGCACCGTCTCGGCGATCTCCTTGGTGATGTCCTGCGCGCTCTGCAGGACGATCACGCGCCCCTCCGCGAACAGCGACGGGCTCACCAGCTCGGCCAGCTCGGGAGGAGTGAGGTCAGTCACCTGCACACGGGTCAGATCGGCGTTCGGATCGACCTCGCGTGCGGCCTCGAGCGCCGCCCGAACAGCACGTTCGACCAGCAACTCCTCCTCGCCGACGACGAGGTGCAGTGACTCCGGTGCGCTCACGCTCCGCATCCTCCCACGTCCCGGATCGTGGACGTCGGTGGCTGAGCCGCGGACTGTTGCCGTAGCTTGGTGGCCACAACTGAACACCGCTCATCCAGAGGGGCAGAGGGACCGGCCCGAAGAAGCCCCGGCAACCGGCGTCAGCAGCAGTGCATCACTGCGCGCGGACGATCACGGTGCCAATTCCGACCCGTTCGATTTCGCGGGAAAGATGAGGAGATACCTCGCGATGACTGCTGTCACTGTGCCCACGAGCACGACCTTCGACCTCGGCCCCGCCCGTGCACTGCTGTGCCGTGAGTGCGGAAATGAGACCCCTCTCGCTGCTGAGTACGCCTGTCTGGAATGTTTCGGGCCGCTGGAAGTGGCCTACGACTTCGGCAGGATCCGGCGCGAGGACATCGAGGCCGGCCCCAAGTCGATCTGGCGCTACCGCGGCCTTCTCCCCGTTCCGTCCACTGTGGAACAGCACCCGAACACCGACCCCGGCGGCACCCGCCTGGTCAAGGCCGACAACCTCGCCAAGGCCCTGGGCGTCCGCAAGGTCTGGGTGAAGGACGACACCGGCAACCCCACCCACTCGTTCAAGGACCGCGTGGTCGGCGTGGCCCTCGCCGCGGCCCGTGAGCTCGGCTTCAAGGTCCTGGCCTGCCCGTCCACCGGCAACCTGGCGAACGCCGTCGCCGCGGCCGCCGCCCGCGCGGGCTGGCAGTCGGTCGTGCTGGTTCCCTCCTCTCTCGAGCGCGCCAAGATCCTGATGAGCGCGGTCTACGAAGGCGCCCTGATCGCCGTCGACGGCAACTACGACGACGTGAACCGCCTGGCCCAGGAACTCGCCGCGGAGCACGAGGACTGGGCGTTCGTGAACGTCAACGTCCGCCCGTACTACGCGGAGGGCTCGAAGACCCTCGGCTACGAGGTCGCCGAGCAGCTGGGCTGGCGCCTGCCCGACCAGATCGTGGTGCCGATCGCGTCCGGCTCGCAGCTCACCAAGGTCGACAAGGCGTTCCGCGAGCTCGGCCAGCTCGACCTCGTCGAGGCCACCCCGTACCGCGTGTTCGGCGCCCAGGCCACCGGCTGCAGCCCGGTCTCCGCCGCGTACAAGGAAGGCCACGACGTCATCCGCCCGGTCCGCCCGGACACCATCGCCCGCTCGCTGGCGATCGGCGCCCCGGCCGACGGCCCCTACGTCCTCGACGCGGTGCGCCGCACCAACGGTGCCATCGAGGACGTGACCGACGAAGAGGTCGTCGAGGGCATCAAGCTCCTCGCCCGCACCGAGGGCATCTTCGCCGAGACCGCCGGCGGCGTGACCGTGGCGACGGCGAAGAAGCTGATCGAGGCGGGCCAGCTCGACCCGGACGGCGAGACCGTGCTGCTCATCACCGGCGACGGCCTCAAGACCCTCGACGCGCTCGGCGACACGATCGGCCCGCGCGCGACGGTTCCACCGTCGGCCGAGGCCGTCATCAAGGCGCTGGGCTAAATCACCTCCTTCCGGTCCGGGGACGCTCACACGTCCCCGGACCGCGTTGTGTCAGAAGGAAATCGCGTCGGTCCTGAGCCAACCGGTGCGCGGAAAGCGTTGCAGGCCCTCCATCACGTGCGGTCCGACCGGGCTCGCCTCCGCGCGCCACGCCACGATCCGTTGCGGCCACGGGCATTCCGCCTTGAGCGCGTTGTAGTGGTAGTCGTGCCAGGCCTGCGGCGTGATCCTCAGGTCGTCGTCGAACACGTACTCCGACATGAGGTCGTAAGCCTCCTCCGGTTTCGCGGCCTTCGTGGGCGGCAGCACGTGTGTGGTGATCGCCTTGTACGTGAGCGCGCGCGTGCCGTCTTCGAGCGTTTCGCAGATGTAGAAACCGAAATCGGGTTTCAGCTCTTCGTGCGGCCACGGCGTGGCGGAGTAGTTCATCTGCCACAGCGCCCACGCGAGCCCCGGTGTGCCACCGGGGATCGGGTAGCGCCCGTTGAACAGCCTGACCCAGACGTCGTTCATCTCTTCTCCTTCGTACGATTCGGTTTCCTGGCAACACCGCCAGGTCGCCGTCCTTGTCCGTGCGCAGCACCAGGGCGCCTCCCGCCCGCAACACGTCGAGCACGTGCGGGCTCGGATGGCCGTACCTGTTGCCCGTGCCGACGCTCACCAGCGCCACTCGTGGCCGCACGGCCTTGAGGAACGCGGGCAGCGAGTACCGCGAGCCGTGGTGCGGCACCTTGAGCACCTCGGCCGCGAGATCCCGCTCCCCCAGCAACGCCGCCTGGCCGGCCAGCTCGACGTCACCGGTGAGCAGCACGCGACCCGCTCTGGTGTGCGCTTTGAGCACCAGCGAGTAGTCGTTCACCATCGTGTTGGTGTCCTGGGCGACCGGTGGCCGCCGCGGTCCGAGCACCTCCAACTCCAGTCCTGGCAAGGCGAACCGCTCGTCCGCCTTCGGTTCCACCACCCGCACACCGTGTGTGCGGGCCTGCTCGCTGACCTCCCTCCACGCCCACGCGGGCTCCTTGAGCGGACCCACCGCCACCGCACCCACCGCACGCCCGGTGAGCACCGCGGCGAGACCGCCGACGTGATCCGCGTGCAGATGCGTCAGCACCACGAGCGGAATCCTCTTGATTCCCAACGTCTTCAGGCACCGGTCGACCGCACCGGGATCGGGCCCGGTGTCCACGACGACCGCTCGGTCCGCGTCGTCAGTGGCGAGAACGAGCGCGTCGCCCTGCCCGACATCGCAGCTGACGGCCTTCCACCCGTCCGGCGGCCAGACCGGCGCCACGACCTTCAACGGCACCAGCACCACGAACCCGCCAACGAGCACCGCGACGACCAACGTCCGCGTCTTCTTCAGCCGCAGCAACAACACTGTTGCCGCCACGACAGCGACCAACGCGATCGCCCCGACCCACCCCTCGGGCCAGCTGACCGACGCACCGGGCACGGCCGCCGCCTGCCGCCCGACCTGGATCAGCCAGGTCACCGCGGGCCCGGCGACGTGGGCCACCAGCTCCGCAGCTCCGGGCCAGAGCGGCGCTGTCACCGCCGCCACCACGCCCAGCACCGTCGCCGGCGCGACCACCGGCCCGGCGACCAGGTTGGCCACCACCGACACGAGGCTCACCTGACCGGACAGCCCGGCCACCACGGGAGCCGTGGCGAGACTCGCGGCCGTCGGCACCACGATCGCCTCGGCCAGTCCGTTCGGCACACCGCGTTGCTTGAGCGCCCGCGCCCACTTCGGCGCAACGAGCACCAACGCCGCCGTCGCGACCACCGACAACGCGAACCCCGGATCACCACCCAGCGCCGGATCAACGAACACCAGCACCAGCACGGCCGCCGCGAGACTCGGCAACGTGGACCGCTCCCGCCCCAGCACCAACGCCAGCAAGGCAACGGCACCCATGACCGCGGCCCTGAGGACGCTGGGCTCTGGCCCTGCCAGGACCACGAACCCGACGAGCGCCACCATCGCCGCAACGGCCGCCTTCCGCGGCCCGAGACGTCGCAGCAGCAGGTAGACCGCCCCGCACACGATGGCGAGGTTCGCGCCGCTCACCGCCAGCAGGTGAGCCAGGCCCGCGGTCCGGAACTCATCCACGATGCGCGGCACCATCTGCTCGGTGTCGCCCACCACGAGCGCCGGCAACAGCCCGGCCTCCTCGTCGCCGAGAACGCCACTGGCTCGTCGCAGGCCGTCGCGGAGCTCATCCGCCCAGCTCTGCCAGACCGGAGGCGGCTGAGGGTCGATCGGCGGGCCGCGGACCCTCAGCATCGCCGAGGCCAGGTCACCGCCCCGGGGTGGAGCGAGTGTGCCTTTGACCGTGACTTCCTGGCCTGGCAACAGATCCCGCCACTTCGCCGCCGGTGCGAGCAGCACGAGCTGGGCCCCGTTCGCGGTCGCGGTGATGACGACGTGATCGACACCGGCCTGGTGGCCGCCGAAGCCCTCGGCCCGGATGCCGCGCGGTCTGGTGCTGAGCTCGACGGTCAGGGTGGTGCTGCGGCCTTCGTTGGCGGCCAGGCGAAGCGGGTGGGTTTCGGCCCTGAGGACGTGACCGCCGACCCAGGCTGCTGCTACCGGTCCGGAGATCAGAAGGGCTATCGCGCAGGTTCTGGTCCACCACGCTCTGCGCCACCCGACGAAGCCGATCGCTCCGGCTGTCAGTCCGGTCAGGACTGCCGCTTGCCAGCTGAGGAACAGGCCGGTCGCGGCGGTGGTCCAGACGGATGCTGCGGCCGGGACCAGGCGGTGGTCGTGGGCTATCTGGTGTTTGCGGACCATCCGGGCCTCCCCTGGGTGGCGCTGGGATCAGGGGTTGGGCTGCCTTGCCGGGGTTGGGGAGGGCTCGGGGTCTGGTTGTGGTGGGTGGCTTTGGGCTGATTGGTCGCGGAGTGGCCGGTGGGGTCGTGGCGGGGCTGGGTGGGGAGGTGAACGGACATGAGTGGCTCCTGATGAGGGGAACTAGGGGTTGTCTGGGTGGGGCGGGGCTGGCCCGCATGAGCGGTCAGCAGGCGAAGGACGACGGGCGACGGCCGGCAGACGGCTGCGGGATGATCGACGATCTTGAAGCGGCGCACGTAGGTGAGGCGGACGGATTGACGGGCTCCCGACGAGCAGGGTTAGGAGGTTGCATCACACAAGCGGCACCGCGGACGCTCCGGCGCCAGAGGGAGTGGGTAAGGCGGCGGGAGCGAGGGTGGCTGGTAGGCGGTCAGCAGGCGGCGGACTGCGGTTGTCAGGAGGCTGGGGCGGCGGCGTCTCGGGGTGGCGGGGCGGTGGAGGGGGAAGTCGAGGCTTACGGCGTGGGGGTGGTTGTGGTCGGTGTGGAGGGTTGTGGGCCGGGTCAGGTGGTGGAACTGGGCTCTCGTGCGGGTGTAGTGGGCCACGGCCGTGGTCACGGTCAGGTGGTGGAGGTGGGCTTTGGTGCGGGCGTAGAGGGCCAGGGCTGTGGTGGCGAGGGTCATGTGTGGACCAGGTCGGCCAGCTTGGCCAGCTTCGAGTCGCCTATGCCTTCCACGTCGCGGAGGTCGTCCACTGAGGCGAACGGGCCCTTGCGTGTGCGGCGGTCCACGATGCGTTGGGCCGTCACCGGGCCCACACCGGGGAGGGCGTCCAGTTCTGTCGCGGTGGCGGAGTTCAGGTTCAGCTTCGACGGGACGGCGCCTGCTGGGGCCTGAGGTGGGACGCCTACCGCGACCTGTTCGCCGTCGGTGAGTTTGCGGGCGAGGTTCAGGTCGTGGAGGTCGGTGCCCGGTTTTGGGCCGCCAGCCAGGCGGACGGCGTCGGCCACTCGGGCGCCTGACGTCACCGTCACCAGACCTGGGGTGGCGACCTCGCCGATCACGTTCACGACCAGTTCGGGGGCCTGGGCCGTGGTGCTCACCAGAGCCAGGACGGGCGCCTGCTCCGCGGCGGGGCTCTGCCACCAGCTGCCCAGGCCGATCACGGTGCACGCGACGGCTATGCCGAGAGCGAGGAGGCCTCGGCGCGGGAGACGCGGCAGGCGGAGACGGCGGCGGGGTGGGCCGTGCTCGTCGGAGTCCTCCGAGCGCGCGAAGACCAGGGTCGGGTCGGCTCTCACTCTGTCGGCCAGGGCGGCCAGGCGTTCGCTCGGGCGGTCGTCCGGATGGGGGCGGGGGAACATGCGGGGGACGTTACGGAGCGGGAGGGGTGGGGAGGTGGGGCGAGTTGCGGGGCTGTGGATTACTCGCTGGTTGTGGACAGGTCGCGATCACTCACGGCTCGGGGACGGGGAATTGTCGGGGGTCTGTGGGAGGCTGTCGGGTCCTCCCGGCAGCACCACCACGCCCAGCACCCCTGGGCCCGTGTGAGCGCCGATCACCGCGCCGACCTCGGAGATCACGCATCCCGTGGAGCCGGGCAGGCGCTCGTCCAGGCGCGTCGCCAGTTCCGCGGCGCGTTCGGGAGCGGCCAGGTGGTGCACGGCCAGGCCCACCGGCCCGTCACCCGCCGCGGCCGCCGCAAGGTCGACCAGACGGCCCACGGCCCGGCTCATCGTGCGCACCTTCTCCAACGGCACGATCCGGCCGTCGTCCATGTGCAGCAACGGCTTCACGGCCAGCGCGGTCCCCACCAGCGCCGCCGCCGTGCCGATCCGCCCGCCCCGGCGCAGGTGCTCCAGCGTCTCGAGGCAGAAGAACATCCGGCTCTCCCGGGCAGCGGACGACGCGGCCTCCTCGACCTCGGCGTGCGATCGCCCGGCGGTGACAGCGGCACAGGCGCGCAGCACCGAGAACCCGAGCCCCATGCCCGTCGAACGCGAGTCGACCACGCGGATGCGAGACGGGTCGATCTCCTCGGCCGCCAGCCGTGCGGCCTCCCACGTGCCGGACAGCTCACGAGAGAGATGGATCGACACGACCGCATCGGACGACGACAGCACGTCCCGGTACACGTCAGCCATCTCGCCCGGTGTGGGACGCGACGTGGTCACCCGGCGGTGCTCGGCCAGGGCGGCGGCCAGCTCGAACGGGCCGAAGTCCACGCCGTCGAGACGTCCGGCGCCGTCCACGGCCACGTGCAGCGGCACCACGGTGATCGAATGGCGCTTCGCGAACCCCTCGGGCAGGTATGCCGTGGAGTCGGTGACGATGGAGATGCGCACGAGCGACGAGCCTACGGGGCTCACTCCTCCGAGGGACTCAACGCCACGGACGAGATCAGCGCGGCCATCGCCTTGCCGACGAGCTCGTGCCCCTCCCAGCCCCAGTGCATCCCGTCCGGATTCCCGGCACCTGACCGCACGTGCTCCCCGATCACAGCCGGCAGGTCCAGCAACGGCACCTCCGCACGTGAGGCCCACCCGCGCACGGCCGCAACCGCAGCCGCGTGTCCCTGATGCGCGGACGCGTACGTTTCCGCGCGGTGCACCGACGGCACGATCCCGATCGTCGGCATCGTGTACTGGAGGTTGCGCACCGACTGCAGCATGTCCCGCAAATAGCGCGCGGTCAGTGCAGGAGGCAGCGCCGCGCGCGCGTAGGGCGCCAACAGCGGTTGAGCCGTCTTGTAGCACTCACGAACCCACCGCCGCAGCCAGTCCGGCCGCACATAACGCAGCCCCTCGCGCAGATACGTGGGCAACGGCGAGGGCAGCGTGTCCATGCTGCCCACCGCGAACACCAGCACGTCCGTACGAGGCAGCAACGACCAGATCCGCGGATCCCCGGTCAACGCCCACCAGGCATCGCGTGCCGTCCACCCGAACCCGGCCGCCAGCTCCGCCGAACCACCCAGCTCCGCGGCGCAGATGTTGTGCCACAGCCGAGGATGATCAGCGGGTAACGGCCCGGACGGCCCGAAGAACGACAGCGAGTCCCCGAGGACGAGCAGTCTCAACGCGTGGTGCCCGCGTTGTACGACGTCAGCCGCCACCGGTCGTTGCGGCGGGTGAACACGGTCCAGTGGCAGTTCGAGATGCCGCCGAGCTGCGACCAGGTCTGCACCGGCAGGTCCAGCAGGCGCCCGGTCAACGCGCTGATCAGGCCACCGTGCGCGCACAACATGACGGTCCCGGAGAACTCCGCGTCCACTTCCTGCACGACCTGGATGGCTCGCTCGGCCACCTCGACGCGCGACTCGCCGTCCGGCGGTGTGAAGGTGGGATCGGTGCGCCAGATGGTGACCTGACCTGGCCACTCCTGCTCCACCTCAGCGACGTTCAGCCCCTGCCACTTGCCCAGATGCGTCTCGCGCAGCCGTTCGTCGATCCGCAGCGGGATCTCCGTCGACGACGTGAACACCCCGGCGGTGTTGCGCGCGCGTTGCAGGTCGGACGCCACGACGATCTCCGGTTCGAACCCGGCGAGCACCGGCACGGCGAACCTGGCCTGGTTCAGGCCGGTCTCGGTGAGCGCCGAGTCCAGATGACCCTGCAGGCGACCTGTCGCGTTGTAGTCGGTCTCACCGTGCCGCCACAGCACGAGCCGGCTCAGGGCCATCTGCTACCTCATTCAGCCGTGGAGTCGGCGGGGACGTCCGCTTCGAACTCGATGCGCGGGCAGTCCTTCCACAGCCGCTCCAGGCCGTAGAAGCTGCGCTCCTCGACGTGCTGCACGTGCACCACGACGTCGACGAAGTCCAGCAGAACCCACCGGCCCTCGCGGGCCCCTTCGCGGCGCACCGGCTTCGTGCCGGCCTCCCGCAGCTTCTCCTCGATGTTGTCGACGATCGCGCCGACCTGCCGCTCGTTCGGAGCGGACGCGATCACAAACACGTCCGTGATCACGAGCTGGTCGGAGACGTCGAGCACCGTCACGTCGTGCGCCTTCTTGTCGGCCGCTGCGTTCGCCGCGACCAGCGCCAGCCGTCGTGCCTCGTCGGTGGCTGCCACGTCACTCCTCTGACTTCCGGCGAGCGTCGATACGCCCACACGAGTTACTGAGGGTACCGGCGAGCGCCAACGGGTACTTCGCGCCCAAGCATGACGAAGGCCACCTCAGCGCCCTGAGGTGGCCTTCACGTGCCGCCGAAGCTTAGAGCGGGCGGACCTGCTGGGCCTGCGGCCCCTTCTGGCCCTGTCCGACCTCGAACTCGACCTTCTGGTTCTCCTCGAGCGAGCGGAACCCCTTGGACTGAATCTCCGAGTAGTGCACGAAGACGTCAGCCGAGCCGTCGTCGGGGGCGATGAAGCCGAACCCCTTCTCGGCGTTGAACCACTTCACGGTGCCTGTAGCCAAAGTCTTGCCTTCCACGAACCAGCAACAACGCGATGATTGTTGCTCCCCGAGACCACGGATGCACGCGAAATCCACTCGAACGTGGTCACGACTCGGAGTACAAGCCCGTTTTGGCGATGTACTGGACCACACCGTCTGGGACCAAATACCAAACCGGCTGGCCGGAAGCAGTGCGTGCGCGGCACCCGGTGGACGAGATGGCCATGGCCGGGACCTCGATGAGCGAGACGGCTCCTGGCGGCAGGTGATGGTCGTCCAGCGTGTAGCCCGGACGGGTGACCCCGATGAAGTGGGCGAGCTCGAACGCGTCGGCGGCGCGCTTCCACGACAGGATCTGCTCCAGCGCGTCGGCGCCGGTGATGAAGAACAGCTCCGCGTCGGGGTACTGCTTCTTCAGGTCCGTGAGGGTGTCAACGGTGTACGTGGGGCCTTCGCGGTCGATGTCGACCCGGCTGACGGAGAAGCGGGGGTTGGACGCGGTGGCGATCACGGTCATCAGGTAGCGGTCCTCGGCGGCGGAGACCTCTCGCGATGCCTTCTGCCAGGGCTTTCCCGTCGGCACGAAGATCACGCGGTCCAGGTCGAACCTGGCCTGCACCTCGCTGGCGGCCACGAGGTGGCCGTGGTGGATGGGGTCGAACGTGCCACCCATGACGCCGATGCGCATCAAAACAGCGTAGACCGGCGCCGGGCCGCTCCCGTGGCCCGGCGCCGGTCGTGCTGATCACACCGCACGGCCCTGAGGGAGGACGGGCCGTTCGGGTCGCGGCCCACCCCGAAGCAGAGCCGCGTGATGGAGGAACGCACGCGTCCGTCCCCCATTACGCGACTCGGCCAAGATTTTCCTCACCAGGCCACGACGAGCCGCACAGGGCCCCTGACCAGCGAACCCTTGCGAAACTCGACGGGTTCCGCGAGCCGCAGACCCGGCATCCTGCGCAGGATCGCACCGAGCGCGACCTGCAGCTCCATCCGTGCGAGCTGCGAACCGAGGCAGAAGTGGATGCCGTGCCCGAACTGGAGGTGCTGGCCCACCTCGCGCTCCACGTCCAGTTCGTCGGCGTTGGGATAGATCGACTTGTCGTGGTTCGCCGACGACAGGACCACCAGCACGGCGTCGCCTTCCTTCACCAGCGCGTTGCCGACCTGGACGTCCTCGGTGGCGATGCGGGTGAAGCCGGCGGCGCTGCCGAGCGGGATGAACCGCAGCAGCTCCTCGATCGCGTTGGGCAGCGTCTCCGGGTTCTCGCGCAGGCGTTTCATGGCGTCCGGGTGCTCGAACAACGTGATGACGCTGTTCGCGAGCATGTTCGCCGTCGTCTCGTGGCCGGCCACCAGCAACGTGATGCCGAAACGGACCAGTTCGTCCTCACTGAGGCGGTCGTCGTTGTCACGAGCCGCAACGAGCGCACCCATCAGGTCGTTCGTGGGCTGCGCACGGCGTTTGGCGACGAGGTCGGTGAAGTAGCCATAGAGGCTCATCATGCCGTGCATCGCCTCTTCGGGCGTGTGGCCACCGATCGTGGACAACACCTGGTTCGACCACGTGCGGAACTCGGCGCGGTCCTCGAACGGCACGCCGAGCAGCTCGCAGATGATCGTGATCGGGAACGGCATCGTGAAGCCCTCGACCAGGTCGCCGGGGTTGTCCAGGCGGTCGAGCAGCTCGTCGGTGATCTGCTGCGCGCGCGGCCGCAGCTCCTCGATCCGACGCACCGTGAACGCCTTCGACACCAACCGGCGCATGCGCGCGTGGTCCGCGCCGTCGTGCGTGAGGATGGACTCGCCCGGTGCGATGAGGGGCTGCATCCTCGGCACGTCCTGGTTGACCGTTCGCGCTCGGCTGAACCTCGGGTCGCCGAGGACGAACTTCGTCTCTTCGTAGGACGTGACGAGCCAACCCTCGCCGCCGAACGGGAACGTCACGCGCGAGACGGGTTCCTCACGCCGTAAACGTTCGTAGGTCGGATCGAGGGTCAGGCCGTCGGGTTCGGAGAACGGATACGTGGGAGCCATGTCTCCGAAGGTAGAGCTACGCCTTCGGGCGGGTGTGTCCTTCGCCCCACACGACCCATTTAGAGGACGTCAGCTCGGTTAGGCCCATCGGGCCGCGCGCGTGCAGCTTCTGCGTGGAGATGCCGATCTCCGCGCCCATGCCGAACTCCGCGCCGTCGGTGAACGCCGTGGAGGCGTTGACGAACACCGCCGCCGCGTCCACACGGGCCGTGAACCTGCGTGCTGCTGCGACGTCGTTCGTCACGATCGCTTCGCTGTGGCCGGAGCCGTACGTCGCAATGTGCTTCACCGCGTCGTCGAGAGAGTCGACAACCTTCGCCGCGATGTCGAGGCTCAGGTACTCGGTGCCCCAGTCGTCGTCGGTCGCCTTTTCGACATGCGGCTGCTGAGCGAACTGCTCGTCGCCGTGGATGGTCACGCTCTCCTGCTGCAACGCCTTGGTGATGCGCGGGACGAACTCCGCCGCGACGTCTTTGTGCACCAGCAGCGACTCCGCGGCGTTGCACACGCTCGTGCGGCGCGTCTTGGCGTTGAGGACGATGGCCTCGGCCATGTCGAGGTCGGCGTGCGAGTCCACGTAGACGTGGCAGTTGCCGACGCCGGTCTCGATCGTGGGAACCGTCGCCTGCTCGACGACCGCGTTGATCAGACCGGCGCCACCGCGCGGAATCACCAGGTCGACCAGGCCGCGCGCGGTGATGAGGTGCGTGACGGACGCGCGGTCGTGGCACGGCAGCAGCTGCACGCAGTCGGCCGGCAGGTTCACGCTTTCGAGTGCGTCGCGCAGGACGGCGACGAGCGTGGTGTTGGAGTGCTCGGCGGTCGAGGAACCGCGCAGCAACGCGGCGTTGCCCGACTTCAGCGCGAGACCGGCGGCGTCGACCGTGACGTTCGGACGGCCCTCGTAGACCATGCCGACGACGCCCATCGGGACGCGGACCTGCTTGAGCTCCAGACCGTTCGGGAGGATGCCGCCCTGGATGACCTCGCCGACCGGGTCGTTCTGTCCCGCAACGGTTTCGAGGCCCTTGGCGACGCCTTCGATCCGGGCCTCGGTGAGGGTGAGACGGTCGAGGATGTTCTCCGGGAGACCCGCTGCCCTGCCCGCTTCGAGGTCCTTCTGGTTGGCCTCGATGATCTCTGGCGCGCGCTGGCGGAGCGCGGCGGCCATCTCCTGGAGCGCGGCGTCCTTGCGCTCGCGGGTGGCGAGGACGAGTTCGTCGGCGGCGACGCGGGCGCGGCGAGCTGCCGCGTGCACCTGGTCGCGCAGGTCATCAGTCACCCTTCACACATTACGACCCGTGTGTGGACAGCAGAGAACGGGTTTCCCGGACCGCGAGTTCGCGTCGGTCGTCCGGTCACCTCTTCGGGGCAACCGCCGAAGGCGATTCGGGCCGAAGCGGTGGCCGGACGACCGACCGAGGGCGAACTCGCCGCCGTCTGCGGAGCAGCGGCAATCTGAAACTGTCAGACCTGCCTGGCAAGCTTGCTCCCCATGGACGACATCGCACTGCGAGAACTGGCGGAGGAGCGGCTCCGGGCACTGGCAGGCCCTGAGGCCGTGCTGCGCGAGGACCAGTGGACCGCGATCCACACCCTCGTGGCCCAGCGCCGCAGAGCGCTCGTCGTCCAGCGCACCGGCTGGGGCAAGTCGGCCGTGTACTTCATCGCGACGGCGTTGCTGCGTCAGCTCGGTGAGGGACCCACGGTCATCGTGTCGCCACTGCTCGCGTTGATGCGCAACCAGATCGACGCGGCGGCACGGGCGGGTGTGCACGCGGTGACGATCAACTCGGCGAACACCGACGAGTGGGACGCCGTACAGGAGCAGGTCGCGGCCGGCGACGTCGACGTGCTGCTGGTGAGTCCGGAACGGCTGAACAACCCCGATTTCCGGGACGCGGTGCTTCCTTCCCTGACGGCGTCCGCGGGCATGCTCGTCGTCGACGAGGCGCACTGCATCTCGGACTGGGGGCACGACTTCCGGCCGGACTACCGCAGGCTGCGGACGTTGCTGACGGAGCTGCCACCGGGCGTGCCGGTGCTGGCGACGACGGCGACGGCGAACGACCGGGTGGTGCACGACGTCACCGAGCAGCTGGGGCTCGGCGCCGACGAGGGCACCCTGGTCCTGCGCGGGCCGCTGGACCGCGACAGCCTGCGTCTCTCGGTCGCGCTGCTGCCCACCGCGGAGTCGCGCCTCGGGTGGCTCGCGGAGCAGCTCGACCGGCTGCCCGGTTCCGGGATCATCTACACCCTCACGGTCGCGGCGGCGGACGACATCGCGGCGTTCCTCGCGTCACGGGGCTTCGCGGTGGCCGCGTACTCGGGCAAGACCGAGCCCGCCGAACGCGAACGCGCCGAGGAGGACCTGCTGAACAACCGGGTCAAAGCGCTCGTCGCCACCTCTGCGCTGGGCATGGGTTTCGACAAGCCGGACCTGGGGTTCGTCGTCCACGTCGGCGCGCCCTCCTCCCCCATCGCGTACTACCAGCAGATCGGGCGCGCGGGCCGCGGCGTCGAACGCGCCGAGGTGGTGCTGCTGCCGGGCCACGAGGACCGCGACATCTGGGCGTACTTCGCCTCGCTCGCCTTCCCCGCGGAGGTTGTGGTGAGGCAGGTGCTGTCCGCGCTCGACGGTGCGGGCAGGCCGCTGTCGACGGCGGCGCTGGAGCCGATGGTCGAGCTGTCGCGCAGCAGGCTCGAGGTCGTCCTGAAGGTGCTGGACGTCGACGGCGCGGTGCGGCGCGTGCGTGGCGGCTGGGAGTCGACCGGGCGGCCGTGGGAGTACGACGGCGAGCGGTACGCGCGCATCGCGGAGGCGCGCAGGGCCGAGCAGCAGGTGATGATCGAGTACCTCCGCACCGGCTCGTGCCGGATGAAGTTCCTGCAGGACCAGCTCGACGACCCGACCGCGCGCGAGTGCGGCCGCTGCGACAACTGCACCGGAGAGCGGTTGTCGGTCGAGGTGTCCGAGACCGCGGCCGGCGCTGCTCGCGAACGGCTGTTGCGACCGGGCGTGGACGTGGCCCCGCGCAAGATGTGGCCGACGGGCATGGCCGCGATCGGCGTCTCGCTGTCGGGCAAGATCGGGCCGTCGGAGGTCGCGGCCACGGGCAGGGCCCTGGGCAGGCTCACCGACATCGGCTGGGGCAACCGCCTGCGCGACGTGCTCGCCGACGGGGTCGACCAGGAGATCCCGGACGACGTGTTCGCGGCCTGCGTGAAGGTGCTGTCGGCGTGGGGCTGGGACGAGCGGCCGGTCGGCGTGGTGACCGTCGGTTCACGGCGGCGGCCCGCTCTGGTCGGCAGCTTCGGCCAGAAGATCGCGTCCATCGGCCGGCTGCCCCTGCTCGGCACCGTGTGGCTCGGCGAGTCGACGCACCGTGCCAACAGCGCTCAGCGGCTGGCAGGGCTCGTTCGATCGGGCGAGACACCGGATCTGTCCGGTGTGGACGGTCCGGTCCTGTTGGTGGACGACCACATCGACACCGGCTGGACGATGACCGTGGCCGCTCGGATGCTCAGGAAGGAGGGGGTGCCATCGGTTCTGCCGTTCGCGTTGGCCGTCACGAACTGAGCACCGGGTCGGGTCCGAGGGCGCCGCAACCACGGCACGAGGCTCCTGGCAACAACATCGCGAGCACCAGTTCGATGTCGGGTTCGGGCACGTGGAGCAGGTGAGAGGCCGGCTGGCACCGAGTTGTCCTGATCGGCACCGCACGAGAAACTCCGCCCCATGGTGATGCCGGTACCCACCACGCGCCCTCGCAGGTCGTGGTTGCGGATGTTCTTCGTCGGATCGGCTCTGTGGGTCGCGACGGTGGTGATCACCTACATCACCGGCAACGCCAACCTGATCCCGACCATCGTGCTGCTGGGCAGCTTCCTGGTTCCGGGAACGTTCGTGACCTGGGCGTTCGAGCACAGCCACTCCGGTGAGGTCACCGGCGAGCTGGTGTTCCGGACGTTCGCGGTCGGTGGTGTGCTGGGCGTGCTGGGCGCGTCGTTGCTGGAGACGTATCTGCTGCATCCGTCGCCACTGCTGTTCGTCGGTGTCGGGTTGATCGAGGAGATGGTCAAGCTCGCGGCGCTGGCGTTGCTGACGCGGCACCTGGCTCACAAGTCGTGTCGTGACGGGCTGGTGCTCGGGGCGAGCGTCGGGTTCGGGTTCGCGGCGTTCGAGTCGGCCGGGTACGCGCTCACGGCCACGATCACCGAGAACGGGTTGTCGCTGATCGACCTGGTGACGACGGAGTTGTTGCGCGGGTTCCTCGCTCCGTTCGGGCACGGGTTGTGGACGGCGATCCTCGGTGGCGTGTTGTTCTCGCGCAGTGCTCGCGAGCACTTCATGTTGACCGGGCGGCTGTTCTGGGCCTACCTCGGTGTGTCGTTGCTGCACGCGTTGTGGGACTCGATGAACAGCATCGCCGTCCTGATCACCATGGTGCTGACCGACCAGCCGTGGCAGGAGCAGGCCCTCGAGGCCGGTTACATGCCACAGCCGACGGCGGTGCAGGTGCAGCTGTTCACTGCCTTCACGTGGCTCGGGCTCGCGTTGATCTCGGTGGTCGGGCTGGTCTGGCTCTGGAGGCTGGTGCGTGCTTCGCGGCGGGAGTTCGCGCCGGTGCGCGGGTATCCGTTGCGCACCGACGCGTCGTGGTGGCCTGGTCCCCGCTAGCAGTTGTGGACGCCGGACGTCGCGGCCGACACCACGAGGTCCACGCCGGGCAGGGTGATGTGCGCGCCGTTGACCTTGAGGCCGCCGGGAGTCGGTACCTGTTCGTTGATCACGATCTTGCCGCCGGGCAGCGGGATCGTGGTGTTGGGCGCCGTCGTGACGGTGACCGGGAGGCCCGCCACGGTGAGCGCGCCGATCGTGACGGTGCCGGTCGCGCCGCCGCACGTGCTGCGTGACGTTGCCACGACGTCTCGCAGGGCGACGACGCCGATGCCGAGTTCCGCGACCGACGTGCGTGTGGTCGAGGTGCCGGGTGCCAGGGTCGTGATCACCGACGTGCACAGCGCCCAGGCGTTCAGCGGTGCCGAGACGGTCGCGGTGCACGGTGGTGCGGTGGTCGTGGCTCGGGCGACGCGGACTTCGCCGGTGTCGGGGGTCGGTGCCACCATAAGGCCGAGGGCTCGTCCGGAGACGCCGAAGCCGCGGCCGGTCATGTGTCGCAGGCCCACCGCGGCGGACGTCTGGCTCGGCTCGTAGAACTGGTCGCCGGCGAAGGTCGCCGTCACGGGCAGGGTTCCGGCCGCGTTCAGGGGTTGGTCGACGGACGTGATGGTGCACTCCGCCGTGCCCTGGGCGTCCGTGGTGTCCACACAGGACTGCGCGCCGCCGAGGCCGAGCTGGACGCTGCGTCCGGCGACGGGTGTGCCGTCGTCCTCGATCAGCTTGGCGGCGAGCCGGGCTGGTTCGGCGTTGGCGACCGTGGCGTCACCGGCGTAGATCAGACTGGTTTCTTCTCTGGTGACAACGAAATCGACGCCGACATCCGACGGCAGCAGGCCCTTGGTGCCCGCGAAGGCCGCGGTCAACGGATACGTGCCGGCGGGTTCACCCGGCGTGAGAGCGCAGGACGCCACGCCGTCGGCGTTGGTGGTGCCGGTGCAGGTCTCGGCGTTGTTGAGCTTGAACGCGACAGGCTGGGAGGCAACGGGTGCACCGAGGACCGTCAGGCGGGCGGACACCGTTGCGGGGTCGTGGAAGTCGCCGGTCAGGGCGCCGGTGTAGGTGAGCGTGGTCGGTTTGCGCGTCACCTCGAACCGGACCTCGGTGCCCGACGGCTGGTGCGTCACGTCGCCGCCGAAGCCGATCGCCAACGGGTAGATGCCCGCGACCTCGTCCGGCGTGATCGAGCAGGACGCGACGCCGTTGGAGTTCGTCGTGCCGACACACGTTTCGGTGGCGTTGAGGCGGAACACGAGCGGGGCGTTCGGCACCGGTCCGCTCGCCGCGGTGAGGCGCGCGGACAGCGTCACCGGTTCGCCGGTGAAGCCGGAAGCGGGACCGGTGTAGGTGATCGTCGTGGACTCGACGAGGTAGCTGATGGTCACCGACGGCTCGTCGGTGGTCTCCTCGAGCGCGAAGCCCGACACTCCGGCACCGGCGTGCCCGGAGCCGTTGCCGCCGTCTCCACCGTCGACCGCGACGATCAACGGGGTCGGTGCCGGGAAGCCGGACGCGCCGCCTCCGCCACCGAACCAGCCACCGCCACCTCCTCCCCCGCCGCCACCACCGGCGGTCGCGGGATTGCCGGGCGCACCCACGCCGCCGAGCCCGAAAACGCCGGGGAAGCCGGGGAAGCCACCGGGTCCGGGGATGCCCGGCGAGCCGCCGTTGTTCTCGCCCGCGTTGCCACCGTTGCTGCCCGAGATGCAGCCGATCGCGAAACAGCGGCCTCCCCCGCCACCGCCACCAGGGGCGACGACCACCCTTTCGCAGCCCGCACAGAGCCGCACGTGGCTCGCGCCGCCACCGGCACCGCCCGCGAACGGGGTGCCGAGGCCACCGGACGCGCCGCCGCCGAAGCCGGGTTCTCCGCCGTTCGCGCCGCTGCCGTCGCCGCCGTTCTGGCCGACCGCGACCACGAGTTGCGTCACACCTGCAGGAACGGCCAGGTCCGCCGTGGCGCGGAAGCCCGGTCTGCCGCTCGGGGCCGAGTTGTCGCCGCCGTCGGCGCCCTTGCCGCCACGTCCGCCGATGGTGACCACGCGGAGCTTCGTGACGCCCGCGGGGATCGTGTAGGTCTGTTCGCCGCCGGTCGGGTGGAACGTCTTCGACACGAAGTGGTCGGCGAGTGCCGGTGGGGCGAACACGAGGGTTGCGCCCGTCAAACCGATGGTGAGCGCCATCGCGAGCCTGGCTCGGGACACGGCGGTGCCTTCCGCGCAGTGGGGCCCCGACCCGGCGAAAGGATCTCGCACCGAAGTTCGGCACGGCACGACCTTCACCCGAACGCCACGCGAAGTGAGCCGATCGGACGCCAGGTCCGCCACCATCGCGGTGTGGCAGTGTCGTGGCCATGATTCCGGACGTCGTGCGGTTCCGGCAGGCCGATCTCCTCTCCGCTCTGCACCGGCGGTTCGGGCCGGTCGTGCGGATGGGCCCGTACACCTACCTGCTCGGGCCGGAGGCGAACAGGTTCGTGTTCGCCAACTCCGAGCTCTTCGAGGTGGAGCGGGCGTTCCAGGTACTGGTGCCGGTCGACGGGCCCACGTCGTTGATCGTCAGCGACGGTGAGGACCACAAGCGACGGCGGCGGCTCGTGCAGCCCGCGCTGGTGCACCGGCAGATCGCGAACTACGTGCCGGTCATGGAGGCCAACGCGGAGGCAGCGCTCGACGCGTGGCGGCCGGGGGAGGTCGTGGACGCCTACCAGGAGTTCCGCCGGGCGATCCGGCGCAGCACGATCCACGCGTTGTTCGGCGAAGAACTGGCGCGGGAAGCGGACTTCTTCGGGGCGCACCTGCAGGTGCTGATCAACCTGATCGACCGCAACCCCGCGGTGGTCACGTTGCTCAGACGGACGAAAGCCCCGGCGTGGCGCAACGCGATGAGGGCGCGCCGAGCCGTCGACGCGCGGGTGTACAAGGCGATCGAGGAGACACGTCAAGGCAAGACGACCGGTGACGTGCTCACCTCTCTCGTGCACAGCGATGGGCTGAGTGACCTCGAAGTGCGCGATCAGGTCGTGACGCTCATCGCCGCCGGATACGAGACCACCAGCGGTGCGATGGCGTGGGCCATCTTCAACCTGTTGCGGCACAACGGCGTGTGGGAGCGCGCCTGCGAGGACGACGACTATCTGGCGAACGTCGTGAACGAGACGTTGAGGCTCTACCCACCAGCGGTGGTTTCGGCACGGGTGGCGGCGCAGCCGTTCGAGTTCGCCGGGAAACGGATCAAGGAAGGCACGTTCCTGCTGTACAGCCCGTACGTCACGCATCGGCTGGCCGAGGTGTGGCCGGATCCGCTGCGGTTCGACCCGGACCGCTGGGAACGCAAGCCCGCCCCGCACGAGTTCCTGCCGTTCGGCGGCGGTCCGCACCGGTGCATCGGCGCCGGGCTCGCGACGACCGAGCTCACCGTGATGCTGAAAGCGTTGCTGCGACGGCCGAAGCCGGAACTGCTGAACCAGCGCATCACCCCCACCGGCGTCGCCGCGATGCGCCCCAAGCACGGCCTCAGAATCCGAGCAGCAGGGTGACCGTCGAGGCGAGGCAGGCGACGCCGCGCACGTGGTTCCAGAGCGTCCACGTGCGCAGGTAGGCGGGCCAGTACGCGTCGTCGGTCCTCTCGAGACGGTTGTTCATCGGCACGTTGACGAACATCGTCAGAAGGAACGACCCGACGATGTAGAGCAGGCCGCCCACGACCCTGCCCTGGAAGACCTCGATGCCGCACAGAACGACGTTGCCGAGGAAGACCAGCAGGAACAGCGGGTTCTGGATGCGGACGTTGATCCGGCGCATGGCCGCACGGGCGTCCTCGGCCGGCAGGTCGGCGAGACCGGGCATGACGGCGGTGGAGAAGGCGAAGAACAGACCGGCCACCAGACCGGACGCGGCGGCTGCGATCAGCGTGATTGTCCCCATGGCGTTCACTCTGTCGCCTCACCGCCGGACTCTCAATGACAGTTCATCGCGCAGACTTGCTCGTTCGTCCAGACTGGGTGCATGACGGACGCGCTGGGTGAAGCCCTGCACCTGATGAGGATGTCCGGCACCTTCTACTGCCGGACGGAGCTCACCGAGCCGTGGGGCCTCACGATGCCCGACATGGCCGACTGCCTGTGGTTCCACGTGCTCACCAGCGGCCGCTGCGAGATCGAGGTCGACGGCGAGGTCACCGAGCTCGAACCCGGCGACGTGCTGCTCGTGCCGGGCGGCGAAGGCCACCGGTTGTTCAGCGCTCCCAACGCCGAGACACCACTCGTCACGACGTTGCCGCACACGTTCGAAACCGACAACTACGCAATCCTCCGACACGGCGACGGTGGTGCCGTGACGCACCTCGTGTGTGGTGCGGTGCGCTTCGACCATCCCGCCGCGAAGCACCTCATCAACGTGTTGCCGCACGTTCTGTACGTACGTCGCGCCGACGACATGCGCGCCACGATCGACCTCATGGCCGTCGAGGCGAGAACCCTGCGCCCCGGCGGCGAAGCGGTCATCACGAGACTCGCGGACGTGCTGGTGATCCAGACGATCCGCTCGTGGCTCGCCAACGATCCGGCCGCGCGCACCGGTTGGCTGGGCGCGTTGCAGGACCAGCAGATCGGGCAGGCGCTGGCGTTGATCCACCGCGATCCCGCCCAGCCGTGGACTGTCGAACGCCTGGCGCACCAGACGTCGATGTCGCGGTCGGCGTTCGCGGCACGGTTCACCGATCTCGTCGGCGAACCGGCCATGCGCTACGTCACGCGGTGGCGCATGCACGTGGCGATGAACCGCCTACGGGACCGTGACACCACAGTCAGCGAGATCGCCCGTGGCCTCGGCTACGAGTCGGAGGCGGCGTTCAGCCGTGCGTTCAAACGGATCGTCGGGGTGTCTCCGGGTCAGGCGCGCGCGGGCTGAAGCAGGTCCCAGCGATTGCCGTAGAGGTCCTCGAACACGGCGACCTTGCCGTAGACCTCCTCACGCGGGGTCTCCAGGAAGCGCACGCCGAACGCGGTCATGCGGGCGTGGTCGCGATCGAAGTCGTCGGTGTTGAGGAAGAACCCGACGCGGCCGCCGGTCTGGTCACCGACCCGTGCGGCCTGCTGCTTCGTGTCGGCCTGGGCCAGCAGCAGCGACGCGCCCTCACCGGCCGACACCACGACCCAGCGCTTCTCGCCTTGCGGCGTGTCCTCGACCAGCGTGAATCCGAGTCCTTCCACGTAGAAGCGGATCGCCTCGTCGTAGTCGCGGACAACCAAGGTCACCAAAGCCATAGATCGCACACCACTGAGTGTGTCAGGGTGCGTCCATGGCGGTTACATCGGAGACGCATCGACTGCCCGTCCGGACGCTGGTCGCATCAAGCGCCGGAAACGCCGTGGAGTGGTACGACTGGGGCATCTACACGGCCTTCAGCATCTACTTCGCCACCCAGATCTTCCCGGCGGGCAACGAAACCGCCGCGCTGCTCAGCACGTTCGCCACGTTCGCGCTCGCGTTCTTCTTCCGGCCCTTGGGCGGCTATCTGCTGGGGAGGTTCGCGGACCTCAAAGGACGTCGCACCGCGATGCTGCTGACGATCGTGCTCATGTCCGGCGGTTCCGTCGCGATCGGACTGTTGCCGACGTTCGAGCAGGTCGGCTGGCTCTCACCGGTGCTGCTCGTGCTCGCCCGCATCGCGCAGGGCATGGCGCTCGGCGGTGAGGTCTCCAACGCGTCGGCATACCTCGCGGAGATCGCACCGGCGGACCACCGCGGGCGCTACTCGTCGTTCTTCTACATCTCGACGGGCGCCGCGGTGCTGATCGCGTCGCTGCTCGGGTTCTTCCTGTCCCGCAACCTCGACAAGGCCGCGATGGCCTCCTACGGGTGGCGCGTGCCGTTCCTGATCGGCGGCGTGCTCGGCCTGATCGGGTTGTGGCTGCGGCGCGAGCTCAAGGAGACCGAGCAGTTCGAGGACAACAAGGCCAAGGCGCAGAGCCTGCGCAACCCGCTGGTGATGACGCTCAAGGAGCACCCGAAAGCCGTCGGGCAGCTCATCGGCATCACGTTGCTCTCGACGCTGAGCTTCTACACGTTCTTCTCGGCGCTGACGCCGTTCGCGGTGAAGACCAAGGGCGCCAACGACATCGACGTGTTCCTGGCGTTGTCGATCGGCACCGTCGTGTTCATCGCGTTGCAGTACCCGATGGGGTGGATGGCGGACCGCTACGGCCGCAAACCGCAGATGCTCGGGTGGTCGGCGGCGATGGCGTTGCTGGTCGTGCCGCTGTCCACGCTGGTCAAACCGGGCCTCGCGAACCTGGTGATCGTGTTCTGCGTCGGCCTCGGGCTCTACACCGCGCTGACGTCGATCGCGCCGGCGATCATGAGCGAGCTGTTCCCGACGGAACTGCGCGGGCTCGGCATCGGCGCCTGGTACAACCTGACGGTCGCGCTGTTCGGCGGCACCGCTCCGCTGGTCATCCAGGCCGTCGGCGGGACGGTGTTCTTCTGGTACGTCGCGGTGGCCGCGGTGATCACGTTCCTGGTGGTGCTGACGCTTCCGGAGACAAAGGGTGTTCAGTTGAGCTGAGGCAGAACTCGTTGCCCTCGGGGTCGGCCAGCACGAACCCGTCGCCGTCGCGGCTCACCACCGACGCACCGAGGTCGAGGTGGCGCGCGTGCTCGGCCGGCGTCGCTGCGCGCAAGGCGGGAGGGCTGCGGGACTTGTCCACAGATCGCCGAGCGGTGGGTTGACAAGCCGTTTTCGCAGCTAGGCTCTGACGTAGTGGCCGGTCTGGCCCCCTGGGTGGGAGGGGCGTGCCGTCCGCCGTGATCTTGAAGCTCGTGGTCGGAGTGGCTGGCGCCGCTGCCAGGACTGGGCGAGCGGCGCCACGTCAGCCAGTTCGAGCTGATCTGGGAAACCGAGCCGCGGTCAGCGGTGCAGCGGCACCAGGTCATCCGCGTGCACGACCTCGCGGCGCTGCTCCTCCGGCAGGTCGTGGGTCTTGCGGCCGATCAACGACGGCAGCTCCGCCGAGTCGTAGCCGACCACGCCGCGGGCCACGACCTCGCCCGCGAGGCTGACCAGCTCCACGACGTCGCCTGCTTCGAAGTCGCCGTCCACGCCCGTGATTCCGGCCGCCAGCAACGAGCGGCGCCTGCCCACCACCGCGGCTACCGCGCCGTCGTCGAGGTGCAGGCGGCCGTTCGCGTCGGTCGCGTAGCCGAGCCAGAAGCGGCGGGCGGTCAGGCGGGAACCCGTTGCGGCGAAGGCGGTTCCCACATCGGCGGAGGTCAGTGCGCGGTGTGCTTCGGTGGCGCTGGTCAGCAGGACCGGGATGCCTGCGGAAGAAGCCAGGCGGGCGGCGGCGAGTTTGGAGGCCATGCCGCCGGTGCCCAATCCTGAAGCGCCCACCGTTCCCGCCTGCACACCGTCCACATCGGACGCCGAGGCCACCTCGGAGATGCGGACGGCGCCGGGCTTGCGCGGGTCGCCCGAGTAGAGGGCGTCCACGTCGGACAGCAGGAACAACGCGTCGGCGCCCACCAGATGTGCCACCAGTGCGGCCAGGCGGTCGTTGTCGCCGAAGCGGATCTCTTCGGTGGCAACGGTGTCGTTCTCGTTCACGACCGGAACGGCGCCCAGGGCAAGCAGGCGCGAGAACGTGCGCTGGGCGTTGCGGTAGTGGGCACGGCGCACCACGTCGTCGGCGGTCAGCAGGACCTGTCCGACGGTGAGGTTGTAGCGGCCGAACGAGTTCGCGTACGCGTGCGCCAGCGTCAGCTGCCCGACGCTCGCCGCGGCCTGCTGGGTGGCGAGGTCGCGCGGGCGGCGGGAGATCTTCAACGGCGCCAGGCCCGCGGCGATCGCACCGGAGGACACCAGCACGACCTGGCTGCCCGCGGCGCACCGGGCGGCGAGGGCGTCGACCAGCGCGTCGAGGCGCGCCGGGTCGAGGCCGCCCTCGGCCGTCGTCAGAGAGGAAGAACCGACCTTCACCACGATGCGGTTCGCCGAAGCGACCGCGGTGCGCGCTTGTGAGACCGCGGGGGCCGTCACGGTTTACTCCTCGTCGAAGTCGTCGCCGTAGTCGCCGGGCGCGCGGCGGGCCTTCTTCAGGGCCTTGCGCTCGTGGGCGCCGATGCGGTCGTTGCGCTCGAGGCGGGCGTCCGTGCCACGTCCGGTCATCGTCATCGCGATACCGGCCGGCGTGGTCGGCTCCCAGTCGAACACCAGGTCGCCGATGGTGACCTGGCAGCCCGGGATGGCGCCCATCTTCACGAGCTTGTCCTCGACACCCAGCCTGCTCAGGCGGTCCGCGAGGTAACCGACGGCTTCGTCGTTGGAGAAGTCGGTCTGGCGGATCCAGCGCTCCGGGCGGTCGCCCTTGACGATGAAGCCACCCTCGACCGAGGGGTCCTCGGTCACGGTGAACCCTTCGTCGTCCACGGCGGTCGGCCGCAGCACGATGCGGGTCGATTCCTTCTTCGGCTGGGCGGCGCGGTACTCGCGCACCACCTCGGCGAGCTTGAAGGAGAGCTCGCGCAGTCCCTCGCGGGACACCGTCGACACCTCGAAGACCGGCAGGCCGCGGGCCTCGATCTCGGGGCGGACGATGTCGGCCAGGTCCTTGGCGTCCGGGATGTCGATCTTGTTGAGGATCACCACGCGCGGCCGGTCGGCCAGGTTGCCGCCGAGCGACGGCGTGTACTGCGCCAGCTCGTTCTCCAGCGCGTCGATGTCCGCGATCGGGTCGCGGCCGGGCTCGTAGGTCGCGCAGTCGACGACGTGAGCGAGCACGGCGGTGCGCTCGATGTGGCGCAGGAAGTCGAGGCCGAGGCCCTTGCCCTGCGACGCGCCGGGGATCAGGCCGGGGACGTCGGCCATCGTGAAGATGGTCTCGCCCGCGGTGATCACGCCGAGGTTCGGCACCAGCGTGGTGAACGGGTAGTCGGCGATCTTCGGCTTCGCGGCGGAGAGCACCGAGATCAGCGACGACTTGCCTGCGGACGGGAACCCGAGCAGGCCGACGTCCGCGACGGACTTGAGCTCCAGCACCAGGTCCCGCGTCTCGCCCGGCTCACCGAGCAACGCGAAACCGGGGGCCTTGCGGGCCTTGGACGCCAGAGCGGCGTTGCCCAGGCCACCGCGGCCACCGGCGGCGGCGATGAGCTGGGTGCCCTCGCCGACGAGGTCCGCGACGATCTCGCCGTCCTCGGTCAGCACCACGGTGCCGTCCGGGACGCGCAGGACCAGGTCCTCGCCGTTCGCGCCGTCACGGTTCGCACCGGCACCGGCCTTGCCGCTGGTGGCGGAGGCGTGCGGGCGGAAGTGGAAGTCCAGCAGGGTGTGCACCTGCGAGTCGACGACGAGCACGACGTTGCCGCCGCTGCCACCGTTGCCGCCGTCCGGGCCGCCGAGCGGCTTGAACTTCTCGCGATGCACGGAAGCGCAGCCGTTGCCCCCGTTGCCGGCGGCAGCGTGGATCACCACCCGGTCAACAAAACGAGCCACGGAACTACGTCCTCTCAAGAGTCTTGAACAAGCAACAAGGGGCGGTGCCGGAAGACCGGTCCCGCCCCTCGTCGAGGTCTAACTACGTTGCGGAAACGGTCCTCAGACCGCGACCGGAACGATGTTGACGGTCTTGCGACCGCGCTTCATACCGAACTCCACCGCACCCGGCAGCAGGGCGAACAACGTGTCGTCCTTGCCGATGCCGACGCCGACGCCGGGGTGGAACTTGGTGCCGCGCTGGCGGATCAGGATCTCGCCGGCCTTGACGACCTGACCGCCGAACCGCTTCACACCCAGGTACTGGGGGTTGGAGTCACGGCCGTTGCGGGAACTGGACGCACCCTTTTTGTGTGCCATGAGAAGTCAGGTCCTCACTTACCGGTGATGCCGGTGACCTCGACGCGGGTCAGCTTCTGGCGGTGACCCTGGCGCTTGTGGTAGCCGGTCTTGTTCTTGAACTTGTGGATGCGAATCTTCGGGCCCTTGGTGTGCTCGACGACCTTGCCGGTCACCGAGAACTTCTCCAGGGCCGCCGCGTCAGCGGTGACGTCAGTGCCGTCGACCACGAGCAGCGTCTGGAGGGAGATTTCGGTGCCCGGCTCGCCCTCGAGCTTCTCGACCTCGACGATGTCGCCGACAGCGACCTTGTACTGCTTGCCGCCGGTCTTGACGATCGCGTACATCAGGACGGAAGTCTCCTGCTACTCGATGGTGACGGGCCATGCGCCAACCCATCTGGGAAGTTCACCAGAGGGGGCACACGACAGGACCCGTCGGATGGCGGGCCGTCGACAAGGTTACGGGAGTGGGTACTGCCGGAGCAAACCGGGGTGCCCTGATCGCGTTCCCGCAGGCTGTGCGGTCCCTCACAAGGCAAAACCGGGGCCGCCCGCAGGCGACCCCGGTTCCACTTCCCTGGCAGCTCAGTCCTCCTGGACCGGCGGTCCCGCGGGCCGCGACACGGCGCGGCGCCTGCGGGTGGTGGTGACCACCGGTGCGGGCATCTGGACCTCGGGCTGCTTCGGCACCTCGACGACCACCGGAGCGGGCGCCTCGTGCGCGACCGGGGCACCGGCGGCGCGCTTGGCCGCACGACGCCGCGGACGGGCCGCAGGAGGCTCCACGGGCGCCACAGGGGCCTGGGCCACGGGTTCGGGCGCGGCGACCGGCTCGGGAGCCGCCACGGGCTCCTGCGCGGGCTCCTCGACCGGCTTGGGCAGCTGTGCGCCGATGCGACCGGTCACGACGGGCGCCTGCACGGGCTCGTCGACGGGCTTGGGCTGCTGCGCACCGATGCGGCCCGTCACGGCGGGCTGCTGCGCGCCGATCCGGCCGGTCACCAGCGGACGCTCGGGCTCCGAGGCCACCGGCTCGACGAGCTCCTCGGCCGACTCCTCGATCACCTCGGCGGCAGGCTCCTCCGCCGGGCTCTCGACGACCGGCTCGACCTCGACCGGGGCCGGGTCCTCCGCGACCTCGTGCGGCACGGTGCCGTTGACCGCCTGCTCCTCGACCACGACCGCGTCGACGACCGCCTGCGGCTCCTTGTCGCGGCGACGGCGACGACGGCGACGACCGCCGTGGCTGTCGTGCTCCTGGTCCGCGGCGACCACGCCCTCGGAGACGTCCTCGGGCTCGCCCGGCTCGACGACCTCGGGAGTCTCAGGCTCGACCGGCGCCTCGACGGCCGCCTCGACCACCTCGGCCGCCTGCTCCGAACCGCCCTTGTTGCGGCGCGACTTGCGGCCACCGCCCTGCGGCTGCTGCTGGCCGCCGCCGTTGCCACCGCCGTGCGAGTGCACGGGCTCGGTGGACACGACGACGCCGCGGCCGCGGCAGTGCTCACACGTCTGGCTGAACGCCTCGAGCAGGCCGGTGCCGACCCGCTTGCGGGTCATCTGCACCAGGCCCAGCGAGGTGACCTCGGCGACCTGGTGGCGCGTGCGGTCACGGCCCAGGCACTCGGTCAGGCGGCGCAGCACCAGGTCGCGGTTCGACTCCAGGACCATGTCGATGAAGTCGATGACGATGATGCCGCCGATGTCGCGCAGCCGGAGCTGGCGGACGATCTCCTCGGCCGACTCCAGGTTGTTGCGAGTCACCGTCTCTTCGAGATTGCCACCCGATCCGGTGAACTTGCCGGTGTTGACGTCGATGACCGTCATCGCCTCGGTGCGGTCGATGATCAGGTAGCCGCCCGAGGGCAGCCAGACCTTGCGGTCGAGCGCCTTCATCAGCTGCTCGTCGATGCGGTACTCGACGAACGCGTCGTTGTTGCCGACGTGCTTCTTCAGGCGGTCCTGCAGGTCCGGCGCCACGTGGCGGACGTAGCCGTCGATGACGTCCCACGCCTCGTCGCCCTGGACGACGAGCTGGGCGAAGTCCTCGGTGAACAGGTCGCGGACGACCTTCACCAGCAGGTCCGGCTCTTCGTAGAGCAGCGTCGGCGCCTTGGTGGAGGTGCTCTCGGACTTCTCCTTGATGACCTTCCACTGCGCCTGCAGACGCGTGACGTCGCGCGCCAGCTCCTCCTCGGAAATGCCCTCCGAGGCGGTGCGGATGATCACGCCGGCGTCCTCGGGGACGACCCGCTTGAGGATGTCCTTGAGGCGCTTGCGCTCGTTGTCCGGCAGCTTGCGGCTGATGCCCGTCGCACCGCCGCCCGGCACGTAGACCAGGAAGCGGCCGGGCAGGCTGATCTGGGTCGTGAGGCGCGCGCCCTTGTGGCCGACCGGGTCCTTGGTGACCTGGACGAGCACGGAGTCGCCGCTCGACAGCGCCTGCTCGATCTTGCGGGACTTGCCCTCGAGACCGGCGGCGTCCCAGTCGACCTCACCGGCGTACAGCACGGCGTTGCGGCCGCGGCCGATGTCGATGAACGCGGCCTCCATGCTCGGCAGCACGTTCTGCACGCGGCCGAGGTAGACGTTGCCCACGATCGAGCCGCTGCCCGACGACGTGACGAAGTGCTCGACCAGCACGCCGTCTTCCAGCACGCCGATCTGGGTGCGGTCGCCGCGCTCGCGGACGACCATCGTGCGGGCCACGGCCTCGCGGCGGGCCAGGAACTCGGCCTCGGTCAGCACCGGGGCACGGCGGCGGCCGGCCTCGCGACCGTCACGGCGGCGCTGGCGCTTGGCCTCGAGGCGCGTCGAGCCTCGGATGCTGCGCACCTCGCTCTGCGCGGCCTCGGAGTCGGCCTTGTCGTCACGCGCGTCGCGCGACTCGCGGACGTGCACCACCGTGTTCGGCGGGTCGTCCTCGGACGTCACGTCGTCGTCCGCGCCGGTCTTGCGGCGGCGGCGACGGCGGCGGCGACGGGTCGAGCTCTCGTCGCCCTCCTCGTCGGTTTCGTCGGCGGCTTCGGTCTCCGAGGTGGCCTCGGCGTCCTCGGCCTCGTCGGTCTCCTCGCCACCCGCCTCGGCGTCCGTGCCCTTCCCGCGGCCACGGCCGCGGCGGCCACGACGACGGCGGCGACGGCTGTCGCCCTCGTCCTCGCCCTCGGCCTCCGCTTCCGCCTCCGCGGCGTCGAGCTCGTCCGCGGCGATCTCACCGACGGACTTCTCGTCCTGCGCCGGCTCCTCCTCGACGACGAAGGGCGACGCCGCCGCCTTCGGCCGTTCGATCGGCTGCGGCGGCATGAAGACCGCCGTCGGTGCCGCGAAGATCGGCGCGAGCGCCGGCGCCTCGAAGGCGGGGACCGCGGGCGGTTCGTAGTCCTCGGTGACCTCACCGGTGACGACGTCGTCCCAGTCCACCAGGGTCTCGGCGACCTTCAGCGCGACGTCGCGGCTCACGCTCGACTGCGCGCTGCGGGCGACCTCACCGAGGTCGGCCAGCGCCGTCATCACGTCCTTGCTGCTGACGTCCAGCAGCTTCGCCAACGCGTGCACCCGCAGCTTGTCCGGCAGGTCCGCCAGCTCAGGGCGTGCGGCAACCACACCCTGCCCGCCGGTGCCACCGGCAGGCTTTTCCGTGTTCGACATGCAGCTCCTCCACCCCCGGGCGCGTCCCGTGAGGACGCGGCCGCGCAGGGGCCTCTCTTGTCTCTCTCCACCGCTGCTCGCGGCGGGAATCCTTGCCTCGCGCGCAGTGGCGTGGCGCCAAACCGGGCGCACGCTTGCGCAGGTCCCACGACGACGCCGCTGTCAGCGCCGCTCCTCCTGTTTGCGTCGCGGCTGGCGAGGACCAATCAGACACCGTCTGCGCTCGTCAGGACTCTCTGTCCTGTTGGAGCGGGTCCACCAGCCTGCCTTCGTCGTCGAGCCGTCCCTGCGCCATCCGGGTTGCTCTCGCAGGTACCGGCGGCACGAGATCGGCGACGACACGAAGCGCATTCAGCACGTCGTCGGGTCGGACGGTAGGCGTTACCTGCCGAACGACCGTCATGAGTATCCCACACGGTTGTGACAATCCGGCCTCATCGTGTCCGGCGTCGCTCGAACGTGGTTCGACCAGCGCTGACACGACGGCGGGCCGCACGTCGAGCATCTTCGTGCCGCTCTTGGTGAGCCGTTCGACTTCGACGGACTCCGCCGCGAGGAGGACGCTCACCGCTTTCGCGAGCTCAGCGGGCTCGACCCCGTCGAGCTCGATCCGCCACTCGCTCGCGTCGATGCGCTCGGTGAGGTTGCCACCGTGCGCCTGCACGATGTCGACGACGTCGATGCCGGGCGGCAGGGCCTCGTCGAGCGCGATCTTCAGCGCCTGCGGGTCGACCCGTTCGACCACCGACACCTCGACGTACTCCGCCTCGCTGGCGACACCGGTTGGCGCGGCACCGACCCACGACACCTTCGGGTGAGGGCTGAAGCCCTGCGAGTACGCCATGGGTACGCCTGCCCTGCGCAGCGCACGTTCGAACGTACGAGCGATGTCGCGGTGCGAGGTGAAACGCAACCTCCCCCGCTTGGTGTAGCGGAGGCGCAGTTTCTGCACGGCTGCGGCAGACGGGTTGTTGGGCTGGTGGCGGCTCAGTGGTGCTCCCGAGAGGTGTTCCGACGGGTGAGCGGTCCCATCGGCGCAGGCTGTTCGTCCGGTAGGACGGTACCGTGAACCCGATTCAGAACGTTCAGCTTGTCTAGATCGTTGCGCGTGGTTACGGTCCGGCTGACTGGACGCCTTGCCAACCTGGAGGTCCCTGGTGCCTCTGCTCCACCGCGCACGGGCGGCGGCTCTGTCCGCGCTGCTCGCTGCCGGGTGTTTGGCGGCGTCACTTCCCGCCGGCGCGGAGCCGGCGGTCTCCTCGTGCATCCAGCCGGGCCCGCTGCTGCGCTACCTCGTGGTGTTCTCGCAGTTCACGACCCCTGAGGTGGCGAACGCCGAGATCACGGAAGCGTGCGGCACCACGACCGTCTACTACCCGGAGATCGGCGTCGCGGTGGCCACGTCACCCGACCCGGGATTCCTCAAGATGATCGGCCCGCAGCGCGCGTACAGCGCCCAGGCCGAGAGCGTCAGGAAGTCGGTGAAGCGGAAGAAGGACGACACCGAGCTGCTGAGGCCGTCCGGTGTCCGCTCCGGCGAACAGTGGGACATGGATCTCATCAAGGCACCGGCCGCGCACGAGATCAGCACGGGTTCGAAGTCCGTGGTCGTGGGCGTGCTGGACTCCGGTGTCGACCCGCGTCACCCCGACCTGGTCCAGGCGCTGGCCCCGGAGCTGTCCGCGGGCTGCCTGACCGGCAAACCGGACACGTCACCCGGCGCGTGGGCCCCGACGACCTCCGCCCACGGCACGCACGTCGCCGGCACCATCGCCGCGGCTGACGACGGCCGCGGCACCACGGGCGTCGCACCGGGCGTGCGCATCGCGTCCGTGAAGGTCGTCGACGACGACGGCTTCATCTACCCCGAATACGCGGTGTGCGGCTTCATGTGGGCCGCCGCACAGGGCATGACCATCACCAACAACAGCTACTTCATCGACCCGTACCTGTTCACGTGCCAGAGCGCGCCTGGTCAGCGCGTCGTGTACGAGGCCGTGCGTCGTGCCGTCGACTACGCCACCTCCCGCAACGTGCTCACGGTCGCCGCGGCGGGCAACAACGCGGCGGACCTGTCCAGGCCGGGCCGTGACTCGGTGTCGCCGACGAACGGCGACGCGCAGACGCGTCCGGTCGACTCGACCTGCGTGGTGCTGCCCGCGCAACTCAAGAACGTGGTCGGCGTGTCGGCGGTGGAGTCGACCAAGACCAAGGCGGGCTACAGCTCGTACGGACTCGGCGCGATCGACGTGACGGCGCCGGGCGGCGACTCGCGGACGCAGGGCGGGTGCGTGCTGTCGACCGTGCCGTCCGGCTACGACTACTCGTGCGGGACGTCGATGGCGACCCCGCACGCGGCCGGGGTGGCGGCGCTGATCGCGTCGACGCATCCGGACACCGACGCGCTGTCGCTGGGGCGCATGCTGAACGCGCAGGCGGAGACGTTGGCGTGTCCGGCCGACTACGACCTGAACGGGACCGGGGTGCAGGACGCGTTCTGCACCGGGTACTCGGAGTACAACTCGTTCTACGGGCACGGGCTCGTGGACGCGTTGGCCGCCGTCACGAAATAAGCCGCCAACGCTCGTACGAAGTGCACGCGGGGAGCTTTCGTTCGCTCTGGCCGCACGAAAGGGCCCCGCGTGCCGTCAGCTGAGAGCTATGAGGTGAGCGACGGGTTCTTCACCGGCGAGCCGACGCCGACCGGGGAGATCGGCAGCAGCTTGCGGCCCGTCGGGCCGACCTCGATGTCCGTGCCCATCGCCGGGCAGACACCGCAGTCGAAGCACGGCGTCCAGCGGCAGTCGTCCTGCTCGCGCTCGTCGAGCGCGTCCTGCCAGTCGGCCCAGAGCCATTCCTTGTCGAGGCCCGAGTCGAGGTGGTCCCAGGGCAGGACCTCCAGCTCCTCGCGCTCGCGGGTGGTGAACCAGGCGAGGTCGACGCCGAGCGGCTCCAGCTCCCGCGCGGCCATGGTGGTCCAGCGGTCGTAGGAGAAGTGCTCGCTCCAGCCGTCGAACCGGCCGCCGTCGCGCCACACGGCCTCGATGACCTTGCCGATGCGGCGGTCACCGCGGCTGAGCAGGCCTTCGATGAGGCTCGGCTTGCCGTCGTGGTAGCGCATGCCGATGTTGCGGCCGAGGCTGCGGTCGGCGTTGACGGCCTCGCGGAGCTTGCGGAGCCTGTCGTCGACCGTGTCCGGGTCGCACTGCGGGGCCCACTGGAACGGCGTGTGCGGCTTGGGCACGAAACCGCCGATGGAGATCGTGCAGCGGACGTCGTTGCGGCCGCTGGCCTGGCGTCCGGCGCGGATGACGTTCTTCGCCATCTCCGCGATCTGCAGGACGTCCTCGTCCTCCTCGGTGGGCAGGCCGCACATGAAGTACAGCTTCACCTGGCGCCACCCGTTGGAGAACGCCGCCGACACCGTCCTGATGAGGTCCTCTTCGGACACCATCTTGTTGATGACGCGCCGCATCCGCTCGCTGCCGCCCTCGGGCGCGAAGGTGAGACCGGAGCGCCTTCCGTTGCGGGACAACTCGTTCGCGAGATCGATGTTGAACGCGTCGACGCGCGTGCTCGGCAGGCTCAGGCCCGTGTTCGTGCCCTCGTAGCGGTCCGCGAGGCCCTTGGTGATCTCGGCGATCTCGCTGTGGTCGGCGCTGGACAGGCTGAGGAGTCCGACCTCCTCGAAGCCGGTCGCCTCCAGTCCCTTCTGGACCATGGCGCCGATGCCCTCGATGGACCGTTCACGCACCGGGCGGGTGATCATGCCCGCCTGGCAGAAGCGGCAACCGCGGGTGCAGCCGCGGAAGATCTCGACGCTCATCCGCTCGTGCACGCTCTCGGCGAGCGGCACCAGCGGCTGCTTCGGGTACGGCCACGCGTCGAGGTCCATCGTGGTGCGCTTGAACACGCGGTACGGCACACGGTCGCGGTTCGGCACAACGCGCTGGATGCGGCCGTCCGGCAGGTACTCCACGTCGTAGAAGCGCGGGATGTAGACGCCACCGGTCTCGGCGAGCCTGGTCAGCACCTCGTCGCGGCCGCCGGGGCAGCCCTCGGCCTTCCACGTCCTCACGATCTCGGTGATCTCGAGGACGGCTTCCTCACCGTCGCCGAGCACCGCCGCGTCGACGAAGTCCGCGATCGGCTCCGGGTTGAACGCCGCGTGGCCACCGGCGACCACGATCGGGTCGTCCTCGGTGCGGTCGGCGGCGTGGATCGGGATGCCCGCGAGGTCCAGGGCCGTGAGCATGTTCGTGTAGCCCAGCTCCGTCGCGAAGCTGATGCCCATCAGGTCGAACGCCTTCAACGGCCGGTGCCCGTCCACCGTGAACTGCGGGACGTCGTGCTCACGCATGAGCTTCTCGAGGTCCGGCCACACGGCGTACGTGCGCTCGGCGAGCACGTCCGGCAGCTCGTTGAGGATCTCGTAGAGGATCATGACGCCCTGGTTGGGCAGGCCGACCTCGTACGCGTCGGGGTACATCAAAGCCCAGCGCACGGACGCCGCGTCCCAGTCCTTGACGGTCGCGTTGAGCTCCCCGCCGACGTACTGCACCGGCTTGGAGATCCGCGGCAGCAGTGGCTCCAACCTGGGGAAAACAGACTCGACACTCACGCTTCCAGAGTAACGGGCCCTGTGCCAGTGCCGCGATCGGCAGCCTTTGCCCCGTATTCGGTGGTCAGACGGGTGCATCGCGGTGCCGGCCCCACGTCCTCATCCTGGTTGGCTGTGGACGTGGGGCCGGTGCCGCGAGGCGCCCTGCTGAGCGCCGAAGACACGGCAAAGGTTGCCGATCGCGGCACAGGGCGCCGAATCGCGGTCAGTCCAGCAACAACGTCCCCAGGCGCCTCGCCGCCACCACCGTTCCCACGGCCGCCATCACCACGAAGTACGCGACGTGACCGAGCATGCCCCAGCCGACAACGCCCAGCGTGAGCCCGCGCATCAGCTCGATCGCGTGGTAGAGCGGCGTCCAGCTGACCACCGCCTGCAACCAGCCGGGGTAGACCGACAGCGGGTAGAACGTCGTCGAGAACAGGAACAGCGGCAGCACCGCGAGCTGCACGAGGTCGAAGTCCTGCCAGGACCGCATGAACGTCGTCGCCGCCATGCCCACCGCCGCGAACGCGAACGCCACCAGCAGCGCCACCGGCAACGCGAGCAACGCCCACGGCGAGGCGATGAGCCCCATCCCGAGCATCACCGCGAGGAACCCGGCCGAGTACAGCCCACCGCGCAGCAACGCCCAGGAGATCTCCCCGATCGCGATGTCCATCGGCCCCATCGGCGTCGTGAGCATCGCGTCGTACAGCTTCACGTACTTGAACTTGAAGAACACGTTGAACGTCGCGTCGTACACGGCCCCGTTCATCGCGCTCGCCGCCAGCAGCGCGGGCGCCACGAACGCCGCGTAGCTGATCGGCCGCCCGTCCGGCCCGGCCACCGAGCTCACCATCTGACCGAAACCGAGCCCGAGCGACCACAGGAACAGCAGTGGCTCGAACGCCCCACCAACCAGCACGAACCAGGCCCGCCGGTTCACCAGCGCGGCCCGTTCCACGAGCATGCTGGCCTTCCCGCCGTACAGCCCCGGCGGGATCACGCGCCACAACAACCCGACGCTCGCGGGCGCGGCCTTCTCTCGATCGAGGGTCTGCGTCATACCGCCAGCCTTCGGTGGAAGGTCTTCACCGCGAGGGCGATGCCCGCGGCCGTCATCGCCGTGAGGAACGCGATGTGCCCCAACGCCGGTAAGAGGTCCAACGTGCCGAACGCGGTGCCGCGCGCGAGCTCGATGCCGTGCCATGCCGGCGTCAGCCACACCAGCGGCAACAGCCAGTCAGGCAGCTGGCTGACCGGGAAGTACGCGCCGGTGAACAACATCATCGGCATGAGCACGAACCGGAAGATGGTGGTGAAGCTGTCCGGTTTGTCCAGCCGCGCGCTGTAGGCGATCAACGGACAGGCGAACGCGAGCCCCGCCAGCGTCCCGAGTGGAACCGACAGCAGCAGTCCCGGCCCGGCCGCCGCTCCCAGCAGCGCCGCGATGACCACGAAGACCGCCGAGCGCGCGAACAACTGCGACCCGATCCACAACACCTGCCCGTAGAGCACCTGTGCGGGCGTGATCGGCGTGGCCACCATGCCGACGTACGTCTTCTGCCACAGGAACGCCGACATGATCGCGTACGTCGACTCGAACGTGGCCCCCTGCAACGCCGTGACCACCACCAACGCCGGCGCGATGTACTGCAGGTAGGGCACGCCCCCGATGAGCGCCGTCGACTGCACCTGCGAGCCGAACCCGATCCCGAGCGCCAGCAGGAACAGCACCGGCGTGAGGAAGCTCGTCACCACCGTGGCCCGCCAGTTGCGCCGGTACCACGTCCAGTGCTTCTCGAAGCCGAACCAGGAGGCCCTCAACGTCTGCATCAGTCCACCAACGTCCGGCCGGTGAGCTTGAGGAACACGTCCTCCAGTGAACTCCGCCGAACCAGGCTCTGCACCGGCTGCACCCCGGCCTCGTGAACCTTGCCGAGCGTGTGTTCACCGTCCTGCGTGTAGAGCAGCAACCGGTCCGGCAGCACTTCGACCCGCTCGGCGAACCGCTCGAGGTCGGGCTTGGGCGCCCCCGGCTGGAACCGCAGCTCCAGCACCTCCCTGGTGGAGTACCGCCCGATCAGCTCGGCGGGCGACCCCTCGGCCGCGATCCGCCCGCCGTCCATGACCACGAGCCGGTCGCAGAGCTGCTCGGCCTCGTCCATGTAGTGCGTGGTGATGATGAGCGTGACGCCGTCCTGCTTGAGCCGGAACAGCCTGTCCCACAACAGGTGCCGCGCCTGCGGATCCAACCCCGTCGTCGGTTCGTCGAGCAGCAGCAGCTCGGGGTCGTTGACCAACGACCGCGCGATCGTCAGCCGTCGCTTCATCCCACCGCTGAGCGGCTCGACCTCGTGATCGGCCCGGTCCGAGAGCTGCGCGAACTCCAGCAGCTCCGTCGCCTTCTCGCGACACTTCTGCCGCGACATCCCGAAGTACCGCCCGTAGACCTGGAGGTTCTGCCGGACCGTGAGCTCGGTGTCCAAATTGTCCAGCTGCGGCACCACCCCGAGCCGCGCCCGGATCTTGGGCCCGTCGACGTCCGGATCCATGCCGAGAACCTTCAACTGACCACCCGTGCGCCCGGACACGCACGAGATCATTCGCATGGTCGACGACTTCCCCGCCCCGTTGGGCCCGAGAAACCCGAAAGCCTCCCCGCGCCGCACCTCGACGTCGATGCCGCGCACGGCTTCGAACGTCCCGAAGTGCTTGGTCAGCGCCTTGGCCTCGACGAGGTTCTCCACCCACCCGACGTTAGCCAAGGGGTCCGACAATTTTCGACGCAATTACCGTCCGAGACAGTCCGGTCGCTCCGTGCCGTTGCCGTTGCGGTACTCGACCCGCACCGCACCGGTGTCCAGCTCGACCGCGGTCCGCCGATCCCCCACGGCGCTGAGCACGTAGAGCCGGCTGCCGTTCGTCCAGATCAGCCGGAACCCCTCGTAGTGGAACCGGTACCCGGCGCCGGCGCTGTCCTCGCGCTCGCAAAACCGACCGTGCACTTTCCTGTCCAACAACAACGGCTGTGTGCTGTGCACCGAGACCCACGTGCCGTGCGTTGCAATCAGCTCGGCATTGGCGTTGCCGTCTCTGCTGGCAGTCGCGAATCCGTGCCCCACCAGCACGAACACCATCATCAAAGCCAACGTCGCATCGACTGCGTACATCCGCATCGGCAAAGGCCCTGCTGCGTACACCCGCTCAGAAAGCCGAACCCTCCGGTGGACCAACCAACATCCCCACAGCACCACCATCGCCGTGAACATCGTCAGCGGATGAGCACGTCCCCCACCACCAAGCGCCAGCACACCAAGCGCCCCCAACGCGACCAAGGCACCAGCCCTGCGCGCCCACCACCGCCGCCTCGCACTCACCGCCGCTACCTCGGCAAGGCAGATCAGCAGGAGCGTGACGAGAATCAGCACGACTCCGCCGCTCGACCACAACCACACCGTCACACCGGTGCTCAGGAGATAGTCCAACGGAGGCCGCGACGACATCCCGCTGAGTCCGAACTCGTACAGCAACGCCCGCTCCCGCGACCACGCGTAGAACACCAGAAACGCACTGAAGAACGTCAACGGCGACACCACCGCCAACACAGAACTGGTGACAGTCCACCCGTGACGAGAGTCGGCCTCTCGCCTGATGGGATGTCCGGCAACCTTGGGACGCATAAGGCCAGAATGCGTCGCATGGGTATCGAACTGCGGTGGCTTTCGGAAGCCGACGACCGTCTGCGCTCCGAAATTCACACCGTCGTGCACGACGTGGTCGCCTCAGGCGGCGCCGTCGGCTACCACGAGCCCCCAACCCTGGAACGCATCTCGCTGTGGCTGGACGGCGTCCTGAAGCAGGTCCGCGACCACGACGCCGCCTTCGCCACCGCCACGGTCGACGGCGTGGTGCGCGCAGTGGGCCTGTGGCGACGCGGAGGCACCGCCGTCTTCCAGCACCGCGCCGAGATCCAACAGATCATGGCCCACCCCAGAGCGCGGGGCCTGGGCCTGGGCAAACTGGTGGTCGCGGGCCTGATCGACCGAGCCCGCGAGGCAGGCATCGAGATCGTCATGCTGGGCGTGCGCGGCAACAACCACGGCGCCATCGAGCTCTACGAAAGCCTGGGTTTCCGGGAGTACGGGCGAATGCCGAACGCGATCGCGGTGGGCAACGAACGGTGGGACGCGGTGGACATGTACCTGCCTCTCGGACATCCGGAGGGGACAGTGCTGAACGGCGCTAAGGCAGGCGGACTGGGAAGCAGCCCGCGCCGAACCGCCTGATACAGCGAGGGCAAAGCCGAGCAAACCCGCCAACACAACAAGACCACCTACGGACCCGGCACAAAACAAAACGGCCCCGGCACAAAGCCGAGGCCGTTCAGCAAAACCCTCAGAGGTTCGGGAACCAGATCTTGATCTCGCGCTCCGCCGACTCGGCGGAGTCCGACCCGTGCACCAGGTTGTACTGGACCTCCAGCCCGAAGTCCCCACGAATCGTCCCCGGCGTCGCCTTCTCCACCGGGTCGGTGCCACCAGCGAGCTGACGGAACGCCGGGATGGCCCGAACACCCTCCACGACCAGCGCGACCAGCGGGCCACCGGTGATGAAGTCGACCAGGTCGTTGTAGAACGACTTGCCGTCGTGCTCCGCGTAGTGCTGCTCGGCGGTGGCACGGTCAGCGGTGCGCAGCTCCAACGCGGCGAGCTTGAGGCCCTTGCGCTCGATGCGGGCGATCACCTCGCCAACGAGACCACGCTCGACGCCATCGGGCTTGACCAGAACCAGGGTGCGCTCGGACACGACGGACAACTCCTTGCAAAACAGGAACGGGAAGTGCCGACAGGGTAGCGAAGCCGCTAGTGCACCAGCACCGGCTGGGCCTCGCGGTCCGGCGAGACCTGCCGCAGCACGAACACCGCCAGGCCCAGCGCCACCGCCACGAGCACGGCGGAGATCCAGAACGCCAGGTGGAAGCCCGACGTCAGCGCCTCCAGCCGGCCGACGCCCGACGCCAGCAGCGACGACGTGTACGTGGTCGAGGTGGTCGCCAGCACCGCCAGGCCGAGCGCGCCGCCCACCTGCGCGGTCGTGTTCACCAGGCCCGACGCCAAACCTGCCTCGTCGTGCGAGGCACCGGACATCGCCAGCGACATCAGGGCCGGGAACGACAGACCCAGGCCGATGCCGAGCGGTGCCACCGCGGGCAGGATGTGCGGAACGTACGAGCCGTCCACCGGCACCTGCGTGAACACCACCATGCCGACCAGCATGAACAGCAGGCCCACGATCAGCATGTTCCGCTCGCCGAACCGGGTGTTCAGGCGTGCCGAGAGCGACACCGAGAACACCGCGATCGCGCCGGCGACGGGCATGAACGCCAGGCCGATCTGCAACGGCGTGTACGAGAGCACGAGCTGCATGTACAGCGTGCCGAGGAAGAACAAGCCGAACATGCCGGCGACCATTGAGATCTGCACGAGGTTCGCGCCGGTCACGTTGCGGGACTTAAAAACCCGCAACGGCAGCAACGGCTTCACGGCGGTTCGCTGGCGCCACACGAAGCCCACCAGCAACGCCACCGCGACGGCGCCCAGGCCGAGCGTCTGGACCGAGCCGAAGCCGTAGTGCTCCGCCTTGACGATCGTGTACACGCCGAGCATCACCGCGGCCACGATCAGCAGCGCGCCGAGGACGTCCGCGCCCTCGCGCAGGCCCAGCCCCACGGACGAAGGCACCAGCCGCACCGCCGCAATCGCTGCCACGAGGCCGATCGGGATGTTCACGAAGAAGATCCAGTGCCACGACATGGCGTCGGTCAGCACGCCGCCGAGCAGCAGGCCGATGGACGCGCCCGCCGCCGCCACGAAGCTGAACACGCCGATGGCGCGCCTCTGCTCGTCCGGCTCCGGGAACATCGTCACGACCATGCCCAGCGTCACCGACGTGGCCAGAGCGCCACCGGCACCCTGGACGAAACGAGAAACGATCAGCATCTCCGCGCTGAACGACACGCCGCACAGCAGCGACGCGACCGTGAAGACGCCGAGGCCGAGCAGGAACACCTTCTTGTGCCCGATCAGGTCGCCCAAGCGCCCGGCGAGCAGCAGCAGACCGCCGTAGGCGATCAGGTACGCGTTCACGACCCAGGCCAGCCCGGCCTGGCCGAACTTGAGGTCTTCCTCGATCGCGGGCAGTGCCACGTTCACGATCGTCTGATCGAGAACGATCATCAACATGCCCGCGCACAGCACGATCAGCGCCAGCCAGCGCGAGTCCGTCTTCGATCCCCCTGATGTCATAAGAGGAACCGTAACAGATAGTTTTGTACGGGACTATCTATTACCCAACTGCATGACGCAGAGCACGTTTGCGCGGCGGCTTCTCACACGGCATCGGCGTGCTCAGGCGGCCCTCCAACAGGCGCGTCAAGCCCTTGACCAGGCCATCTCGCTCGTCGGAGGGCAACGAAGCCAGGACGCTCTCGTAGACGTCGGCCACGACCCGGTCGCCCTTCGCCACCATCTCCCGGCCCAGCTCGGTCACCACGACCACGCGCGCACGACGGTCCGACGGCGACGGCTTGCGCTCGGCGTATCCCGCCGACTCCAGGGCGTCCATCGTCACGACCATGGTCGTCTTGTCGATGCTGACCAGGTCCGCGATCTCGGACTGCGTGCGATCCGCGTCCAGCGCGCTGGACAACACGCAGCGGGCTCGCGGAGTCAGTCCGATCTCCGCGAGCCTCGCCGTCAGCTCTGTCTCCAGCGCGTGTCCCGTCAGATGCAGCAGCATCATCAGGTCAGTACACCCCGTCGTGCCCATGAGCACTACGGTACCAAATAATCTGCAAGCAAAACTATTTGTGAGCCCAACTACCTTTCGAGCACCACGACCGAACGTGCTGCCCCCGCCCGCTTCTCGCTGGTCACAGGCTTCCAGTCACCTGCGGGCAGCGTGACGGCCTGGTCCGTCGGGTACGGGTTGATCACCACGACGAGCCCGCGCCGAGCCGGGTCCACGTCCGGGCCGACCGTGTCGTCGACGTGCATGACGATCACACCGGACGCCGCGGCCGGGAACGACACCTTCTGCTGCACCAGGTCGGCCGACCCGAGCGAGAACAGCGGCGACGACTGACGAATGCGCAGCAGCTCCAGCGTCGCGTCCAGCGAGGCCTTCATGTCCGCTGACGACGGCTTCGGCCCGGCCAGCAACGGCTTCGCGTACGGCCACTTCGACTCGTTGTCGGCCTTGGGCGGCAACCCGCGACCGAAACCGTTGTCGCGCAACGACGGGTCGTAGGGGTTGAACCAGTCGCCGGAGTCGTAGCTGTTGCGGTCCAACGACTTCGAGCGCAGGAACTCGGTGCCCGCGTGCACGAACGGCCGCCCCTGCCCGAGCAGCGCCGGCGCCAGCGCCACCGTCTGCATCTTCACCCGATCAGCCAAAGAAGTCTCGGGCTTCAGCTTGTAGGTCAACGCGTCGAACAACGTCTCGTTGTCGTGCGCGTCGACGTACGTGATGGCCTCCAACGGCTGCCCGGTGTACCCGGCAGGCGAGCCGTTGTACCGAACATCCCGTCCCGAAACCACCGGCCCGGCCGTCGACTGGAACCGGTACGACGCCATGTTGCCCGCCATGCCGAGCTTCACGAGGTCGCTGTAGTTCTCCAGCCGTGCGGCGACATCACCGTTGGCGGGTGAGGAGTTCACGTCCCCGGCCAGACCGGAACCGATGCCCTGCACGCGCGGGTCGTCGTCGAACGGCCCACCGCCGCGCACGGCGTCACGCAGCCGGTCGCTGAACGTGCCGACGCCCGTGCCCGCCATGTTCGCCTGGGTCGCCTGCTCGAACCGGGCGTTGCCGGCGACCTCGCCGAAGTCCCAGCCCTCGCCGTAGACGCCGATCCTGCGCCCGTCCACGCCGTCCTTCTCCACGGTCAGCGCGTCCAGAGCCGCCCGCACTGCCAGGATGTTCGCCTTCGGGTGGTGGCCCATCAGGTCGAACCGGAACCCGTCGACCTTGTAGTTGCGCGCCCAGCGCACCACCGAGTCCACGACGAGCTTGCCCATCATGGCGTTCTCGGTCGCCGTGTTCGCGCAGCACGTCGAGTTCGCGACCGACCCGTCGAGGTTGAGCCGCTGGTAGTAGCCGGGCACAACCTTGTCCAGCACAGAGGTCGGCGCGTCGCCGAACGCCGCTGTGTGGTTGTAGACCACGTCCACCACCACGCGGTTGCCGTTGTCGTGCAACGACTTCACCATCTCGCGGTACTGCTTCGACCGCGCCCAGCCGTTCTGCGCGTCCGCCGTGGCGTACGAACCCTCCGGCACGTCGTAGTGGAACGGGTCGTAGCCCCAGTTGAAGCCGTCACGTGCTGCCACCGCACCCACACAGGCCTGCTGCTGGTCCGAGTCCGCGGGCAGCGACGGCAGGTCACAGGCCGGAGTGGCCTGCTCCGAGCGCTTCTCGGGGATCGTCGCGATGTCGAACGTCGGCAGCAGGTGCACGGTGTCCATGCCCGCGGCAGCCAGCGTCTTGAGGTGCTTCATGCCGACGGAGTCGCGGTGCGTGAACGCCTTGTACGTGCCACGATCCGCCGCGGGAACGGACTGGTCGTTGATCGAGAAGTCCCGAACGTGCAGCTCGGTGATCGCACCACCCATGCCCTTCGCCACATCGCGAGACCACCCGGCGGGCATCGACCGGCTGTCCTTGAGGTCGGCGAACTGCGAGTGCGTCGAGTTCACCGACAGGGCGACGGAGTACGGGTCGGTGACCACGACCGTGCGCTGCCAGTTGGTGACCTCGAACTGGTAGTACCTGTTCTTCCAGTTGCCGGAACCGGTCCACGAGCCCGAGGCGTCGTCGCGCTTGAGCTGCACGACCTTGTGGGGTTCGCCGGACGGCTGGTCGAACAACCGCAGCTTCACGTTCTGAGCGGTCGGCGCCCACAACCGGACCGACGCGCGGTCGTGGTCGAACGTCGGCCCGAACGTCAGTTTCGTTGCGGCAGCGGCATAACGGTCGTCGAGCACGCCCGCGATCTGCACGCCCGTGCGGTGCCGGATCGCGCCGCCCGCGTCGACGTGCACGGCGGAGAGCTTGTCCCGCAACGCCTCGTCGACGAACCCGCGCACGGCGAACACCGGCTTGCCGCGCAGGTGCGGGAACTGCGCCGGCACCTCCTCGGTCGTGGGAGACAGCCGCAGCACCCGTGAGCCGTACTCGAGCCGGTAGCCGTCGGACTGGACGGACGGCACGTCCCACACGACCTTGTCGCGGGAGATCCAGATCGCCTTGGCCTTGGTCAGGTCGTCATCGGCAGCCGGACCGGCGTTCGACGGCAGCAGGTACGTCTCGTTGCCCTGCAACTGCCACACCTCGTTCCCCTTCTGCCCCAGGTCGAGGAACTGGTCGGGTCCGGGGTCCTTGGTGTCGCCGCGGTGGATGATGTAGCTCAGTCCCGCCGCGCCCGCGGCGAGCGGCACTGACCAGTACACACCGAACGCGTCCCGCCCGTCAGGCACCCGCGACTGGTTCCAGCCCGGAGAGGGCTCCGCGGACCCCGTCCAGTGGTACATCGTCCAGTCGGTGTAGTCGCCGTCCGCGCGGTTGTAGTGGATCACCGCCCGGTTCTCGGCAGCGGCCTTCGTGGCGTGCACCCTGCCGTTCGCGACCCACGAGTGGCCGCTCGTGAACTTGCCGGAAGCCTCCACGGTCGTGCCGCGCACCACCGAGAAGTCGGTGGTCGGCGGCAGCTCGGCAACACCGTTCGTGAACGGCACGTCCGCCCGTCCGGCAACGCGCACCACGGCTCCGGTGGCGTCACCGACGTAGTGCACGACCGCCTTGCCCGTCGCCGCCTGCTCCGAGGCGAACACCGGCGTCTGCCCCTGCTTCAGCCACACCTCGGGCGTCACGCTCGGATCGACGAACCGGTCAACCGACGTGTCCTTCTCGTCGCCCTTGTGCGCGATGATCCCGACGGACTTCGCACCCGGCTTCAGCTTCACCCACGCGAAGCGCCCGTAGGAGTCCTCCCCCGCGAACGGCAGCGGCGCGTTCCAGTCGACCGGCGTCTCGATGTCACCCCAGGCGTGCAGACCCCAGCCGTCGTAGTTGTCGCGTGCGTAGTGCACGACCAGCCAGTCCGGGTTCTTCGTGCCGGGATCCGGCACCGGCGGCGCGGCGACCAGCGAGACGAACGCGCCGTCCGCACCGATCTCCCCCGACTTCGCCACGACCCGCAGCTCGACGCGCTTGCCCACCGCGGCGCCCGGAAGTGCTGACAGGTCGGCGAAAACCCGGTACGGGGCAGCGTCGTCGGTGCCGAGCACGGTCCAGTCGCTGGTGCCTTCAACGCGCGCCGCGAACGTGGCTGCCGCGTTGGGCGCGCCGATGCCGTCCGCCCGGAGCTCGACCCGCTCGTCCAGCACGGTTCCCGCCGCCGGAGCGACCAGCACGGGCGACGGCTTCGACGCCGTCACATCGCTGGTTCCCTTGAGCACCACCGTCGACAGCGCGGGCACGGTCACCGTGACGCGGCCGTTCTGGACCTGCGCGTTCTCGAACGCCGCCGAGGACACCGGCACGGTCACGGTCGCGGGCGAGGTGCCCGCGTTGGCGACGACGAGGTGCTCACGGCCGAGGATGCGGCTGAACGCGAACACGTCACCGTCGGCGTACCGGAGCACCTGGTTGCCGTCACGCCACACGGGGTCGCGGTCGACCTGGGCCGCGAGTGCCTTGAGCTGCTGGTACAGCGGGTGCGAGGTGTTGAAGTTGTCCTGAGCACCAGTTCGATCTGACCCGACCAGCTTCTCCGCCACGTACTCCGGCGTCTTGGAGGCGAACATGTCCTGGCGTGCCAGCTTGTCGCCGCCCGTGCCCGCGAAACCCTGCTCGTCGCCGTAGTAGACGACCGGGTTGCCGCGCCACAGGTACATCAGCTGGTTGCCGAGCTTGAGCCGTTCCAGCAGTTCGGCGTCCGAGATGCCGGGACGGTCGTTGCGGATCATCCACGCGATGCGGCCCATGTCGTGGTTGCCGAGGAACGTGGGCAGCGACGAGGCGTTGGAGTCGGCGTCGGTGTAGCGGTCGTCGTCCAGCAGCACCTCACCGAGGCGCTGCGCACCCTTGCCGGACAGGAAGCTCAGCGCGCTGCTCTGGAACGGGAAGTCGAGCGTGGCCTGCATCTTTCCCGCGGTCGTGTACTTCGAGGTGTTCTCCGGGGAGGAGTCGAAGACCTCGCCGAACACGAAGAAGTCCTTCTTGCCCTTGCGGTTCGCGTACTGCTTCACGTGCGGCGCGAGCGCCTGCCAGAACTCCAGGTTGACGTGCTTGACGGTGTCGACCCGGTAGCCGTCGATGTCGAGCGTGTCGATCCAGCTGGTGAAGATGTCCTTCATGCCGTTGACCACGCGCGGGTGCTCGGTCATCAGGTCGTCGAGACCGGAGAAGTCGCCCTGCTCGCTGGACTCACCGGAGAACGTCGAGTCACCGCGGTTGTGGTAGAGCGTGGAGTCGTTGAGCCACAACGGGAACTTCGTCGGGCCCTGCTTCACCGGCGTGTACGGGAACGACTTGGACGCGTCGAGCTTCGGGAAGTCCTTGCGGCCCGCGTACTCGGCGATGTCGAACGGCTTGCCGTCGGCGTCCAGGTACGGCTGCGCACCCGTGCTGACGTACTGGGTCTTGCCCTCGGCGTACTTGATCACGTCGGCGGTGTGGTTCGCGACGATGTCGAAGAACACCTTGATGCCGCGCCGGTGCGCGTCACGGATCAGGTCGCGCATCTCCTGCGTCGTGCCGAAGTGCGGGTCGAGCTTGGTGAAGTCGACGGTCCAGTAACCGTGGTAGCCGGCGGAATCGCCCTGCACCCAGCGGTTGAGGAACATCGGCGTCATCCAGATCGCCGTGATGCCCATGCCGTCGAGGTAGTCGAGCTTCCCGCGCAGGCCCTTGAGGTCACCGCCGTGGTAGAAGCCCTTGTCAGCGGGGTTGAAGCCGTTCTCGGCGGCGGTGGAGCGGCCGCGGTCGTTGCCGGGGTCACCGTTCGCGAACCGGTCGGGCATCACGAAGTAGAACCGCTCACCTCGCAGGTCGTCGCGCTTGGGCGGCAACGCGAGTTTCGCGTCCCCGTCGCGCACACCGGGCGCTATGTCCACCACCTCGCCCACGGCGAGGCGTTGCTTCGGTGCGGCAACGGCCTGGACCGGTGTGAGGGGGAGCAGAACGAATGCAGCGAGCGCGGCGACGACCCGACGCATCGCGACCTCCTTGTCGCAACTTCTTGCAGGGTTGCTGCACGAAACCACGAGAAAGAGCGGGAAACAATACGTCGGGCCTTGCAAATATTTGCGATCAGCCTGCCGGGCGCCTGTAAGTGATCGCCATCCGGAGGGGGTGCGACCGCCACTCGTTGACCGCCATCCCGGCGATCAGGCCGATGCCCTCGACGGACTCCGGTGTCGCGGGCGCGCTGCGGCTCGGCGACCCCGCGAGCGGTCCTTCCGTCGGCGGAGGCGAGAACTGGGCGATGACGACCGGCTGTCCCTCGTGCTGCTGCACGGCGAGCAGTACGTGCGGGTTCGCCTGCTCCCCCTGGTTCTCGACCGGTTCGAGGGAGAGGTACTCACCGCGTTCCGCCGCCACCGCTGCCATCCGGCCCGCCCACGCGAAGGCTTCCTTCACGTCGTCGTCGGAGAGCTGGGCATCCGCTTCGGGCAGCGTGACCTGAACCAGATGCGTGCCGTGCGCGGTCATGTTGCCGTTGGTCGTGAAGCGGTCGGGGATCATCGCTTCGCCGGACTCGACGTCGATCATGAGCATGTCGCGGAACCTGGTCTCCGCGAGCGGCGACCGGCCCATGAGGCCGCGGCCGAGCATCTCCTTGAGCTTCGGGTCGGTCATGCGCCAGTACGTGGTCTGCTCACCGATCTGCAAGCCGACGAAGTCCTTGACCGGCAGGCTGGGCAGTGCCGTCACGAGGGTCTGACCTGGTGCTACCGGTGGCGGCGCTTGGACCTGGAACGGCGGCAGCGACGCGAACTGCGGGTCCAGCCGTGCCGTGCGGACGACGTGGTGCGCCCACGCGCGCACGCGCGACAACGGGTGGTCAGGGAACCTCGAGTCGTGGCGCGGATCGTCGCCCGCGTGGAACGGCAGCACGCCCTGCAGCTCCGGCGCGTACGGGTGCGGCTTCACCCACTGGTCGAACCCGATCTCCGCCATCAGCATCGCCTCGCGCAGGCCCGTCGTCCCGCGCTCCACCGCCCCGAGCTGCAGCACGGCGCTGCAGTTCGCCTTGGGCACGGTGAAGGAGCAGAGGAACATCTGCCCGTTCGGCTGGTTCGGCAGCGGCATCTTGACGATCCGCAGCAGCGCCGGCACTCCGGCGAGCTGGACGACGTGCGCCTCGATCAGGCAGCCGCTCTCGCCGTGGATCAGCGCGAGGTCGTGCCTGAGCTTGGGCAGGTCGTCCAGCCCGGCCGGCAGGTCCGGCACCAGGTTGTAGTAGGTCAGCTCGGCCTGGTCACCGCTGGCGTGCTGCCAGGTGTGCTGGCCGAGCTGACGGAAGCCGGTGGTGTCGAACGAGATGGGCACGCACCGACCCTATTGCGACCGTCAGGCCGCCCTCAGCGTTTTGGACCAGAGCGAAGCGCCGGTCGCGTCACGCAGCCAGACCGTGAGCTCGTCCCGGCCCGCCTGGACCTCGCCGAAGTGCTGGAACCCGTCCAGCGGCGTGGTGTTGGCGGCCGGCGGGGCGTGCACGAAGACGGCCTCGGGGCCGAACGTCGGGTCGAGGGTGTTCGGGCCGAACGCGCCGGCGTGCAGCGGGCCGGACACGAACTCCCAGAACGGGTCGAAGTCGCCGACGGCCGCACGCTCGGGCGAGTAGTGGTGCGCGGCGGTGTAGTGGACGTCCGCGGTGAGCCACACGGTGTTGCGGACGCGCCGCTTCTTGAGCTCCCGCAACACCCACGCGATCTCGTGCTCACGACCGTTGGGTGCGCCGGGCAGGCCGTTCGCGACGCCCTCGATGTCGGTGCCGTCGGGCACGGTGAGGCCGATCGGCAGGTCCGCGGCGATGATCTTCCACGTGGCGGTGCTGCGGGAGAGCGCGTCCACGAGCCACTTCGCCTGTGCCGCACCGAGAATCACGCCCGGCTGGTCCTTGGGCGAGGTGTTCTTGTCCTTGTAGGTGCGCATGTCGAGCACGAAGATCTCGACGTTGCGACCGTAGGAGAACTTCCGGTACACGCGACCGTCGACAGCCTTGTGCCGGTCGATCGGCATCCACTCGTGGAACGCCTGGAAAGCCCTCTGTGCCAACACGTCCACGCGCTTCTCGGTGTACTGCGGCAGGTCGAGGATCTCGCCGGGATACCAGTTGTTGGTGACCTCGTGGTCGTCCCACTGTGCGAAGACGGGAACCTGGGCGGCGAAGCGCTTGAGGTTCTCGTCGAGCAGGTTGTAGGCGAACTGGCCGCGGTACTCGTCGAGCGTTTCGGCCACTTTGGACTTCTCCGGCGTGACGACGTTGCGCCAGATCCGGCCGTCCGGGAGCGTGACGGACTCCTTCATCGGGCCGTCGGAGTAGACGCTGTCGCCGCTGTGGATGAAGAAGTCGGGGCGGCGGTCGGCCATGGCCTTGAAGATCGGCATGCCGCCGATGTCGGGGTTGATGCCCCAGCCCTGACCCGCGACGTCACCGGACCACACGAACCGCACGTCGTCGCGGCCGAGCGGGGCGGTGGTGAAGCTGCCGGTGACGGGTTCGCTGCAGGTGCGTCCGTCGAGGTCCTCTGCCGTGACGCGGTAGTAGGCGGGACGGCCCGGCAGCAGGCTCGTGACCCTGACCTGGCCGGTGCCACCGGTTTCCGGCGTGAGCAACGGACCGCGGACGCACCGGGCGTGGCGGAACCTCGGGTCGGTGGACACCTCGACGAGCATCCGGGACGGGCGGTCGGCGCGGGTCCACACGATGGCACCGTCCCGCGTGACGTCGCCGGACTGCACGCCGTGGGTGAGGATCGGTCGGCCGGTCTGCGCGAGGCCGATGCCGGACGGCACCAGCGCCGCGGCCGTGCCGAGTGCGCCTGCCTTGAACAACGTGCGACGGTCGAAGGTCATGCGCGGTTTCTAGTCCGCTGGTCTGACCAGCACTGAAACCGCAAGTGAACTTCGACCGTCACACGATCACGTGAGGCGCTGGAGCCAGTCCGTGATGATCTGACGCGACGCGGGCGTGGCGTGCACCCACGTCTGGTGGTTCTGGTCGGTGTACTTGACCACGAGCCAGCGGCCGTCCTCGAAGTCGATCGTGGTGAGGAAGGTCTTGGCCCGCTGCCTGCCCTCGGCACCGCGCTTCGCCGCGTACAGCTTCGCCGTGCCCTTGCGGGGCTGGGCGAGCAGCTGGCGCAGCGACACCGACGGCGACGCCTTGCCCGGCTGGTGCACGTTGATCTCGGACGCGTGCACGTTGATCGACGCACCCCGGCCCGCGGGCACGTCCGGCAGCTGCATCGCGAGGACCTCCGGCGCGTTCTCCGGACGGATCGGGTGCAGCTGCACGAACCCGTTGTCGTGCACGGCGAGCACACCGTGCTGCCCGTTCGCCGCGACGACGACCGGCTTGGTCTCACTCGGCGTGACCGCGATCCACGCCGAGTAGTCCCTGTCCGCCTTGGCGATCAGGTGCAGGGTGCCCCGAACGTCCGGGTGGTCCAGCCCGACCCTGCGCAGCTCGCCGATGACGTCGCGCTCGATGACCGCACGCTCGTCCTCGGTCTCACCGGGCGAGTCGACGTGCAGCGCCGGGTGGTAGTCACCCAGCTTCTCCTGCTTCCACAGCACGTCGAACGCGAGGTCGGACAGCTGAATGGACGATCGCAGCACTTCACCCCCCGATCGTCGGCGGTGCGACCATCGGCATGTCACCGATGATCTCGTTCGTGTTCTCCTCGGTGATCAGGTAGTCGGCGGACTTGTGCTCGAGGTCGTCCTCGCCCTGACCCTTCTGCCCCTGACCACCCATGCCACCCATGCCGGCAGCGCCACCACGACCGGCAGCACCGGCAGCACCACGACCGCCCGCGTTGGGCCCGTGCTCGCCCATGCCACCGAACACACCGGACTTGCCGCCGGGCTGCTGAGCACTCGTACCGCTACCGGTACCCGTGCCGCCGAGCCCGCCCATCTTGCCGGCGCCACCGGGCCCGCCACCGAACTTGCCACCGCCACCAGGCCCGCCACCGGACTTGCCACCGCCACCGGGCCCGCGACCGGTGTTCTGACCACCCAGGCCGGGACCACCGGGCACCCCGATCGGCGGAATGCCCGCGTTCGGCGGCCGGTCGATCACGTTGCCGGCGGGCGGCTTGACGCCACCGACGTCACCCGGCTTGTTGCCACCACCGCCGCCCCCACCGTCGCCGCCACCGGCCCAGCTGAGGTCGGTGCGGCCGCCGTTGAGGTCGCCGGGCTGGGTCCAGCCGTTGCCGTTCGGGCCCTGCGGGGAACCGGTCGGGTTCGGGAAGCCGGTGCCGGTGTTGCCGGACGGGCGGCCGGTGTTGCTCGTGTTCGTGTTGTTGACGCCGCCGCCATCGTTGTTCTCGACGACCTCGATGTCGAGGTTGTCGGCGGTGACGCCGGGGAACTGCTGCGGCAGTTCACCCTTGTTCGTGCGGGCAGCGCCCTGGAACTCGGTGTAGATCTTGCGGTTGTGCGACTCGTCGCTGTTGTACTGGTTGGCCGCGTCCTCGGCGTCGGTGTCCCACGGCGTCACGTCGTCCCAGAAACCGGTGTCCGGCTTGCTGCCCGGCATGTTCTTGAGCTGGGACTTGTTGTGGTTGAACTGGTAGACCTGGTTCGACAGCGAGTGATCAGCCTGACGGAGCGAGTCCTGCATCTGCACCATGGCCTGGTGGATCGGGTTCGCCGCCGCCTGGGCGGCATCTGAGCTCGTGCCGACCCACGCCTCGCCCAGCGTCTCGCCGACGCGCTTGAGCCGAGCCTCGACACCGGCGTAGGAGCGCTCGAGCTCAGCGGCCTTGTCGGACGCGATCTGCGTGCTGGTCGTGCCTGGGCCGGAGGTCATCAACGAGTAGATCTGGTGACCGGACAGTGCGTCCGCGCGTGTGTTGTCCTCGGAGTAGCAGTTCGGCGCTGTCATTTCGCACCTGCCTTGATCGTCGTGATGACCTGGTTCGCGAAGTCGGTGACGGCAGCGCAGGGTTCCGAGTACCTCGTGCCGCCCTTGTCGGTCTGGATCAGGAACGAGAGAACCTGCTTGTCCGTGATGCCGACATCGAGCGAGCAGTTGCCCGACGCCCGCAAATCAGCGGCTGAGTTCAACACCGCCGGAAAGCCCTGAATGGGTGGCTGCGGCTCCCACAGCTCCATGTTGGCCTTCGCGCCGTACAGGGCGTCGAGTCCTTCGACGCCCTGCAGGAAGACGATGCCGGGGGTCGCCTTGCTAGGGGTCTTGCTGCCGTGCCAGATGCAGGACTTGCCCGGCGCACTGGGGTTGAGTTCCCCCTTGATCCCCGGCAGTCCCAGCGCCTCCAGCTGGGCCGCCGTCACCACCGAGCACGGGTCGGCTTCGAAGCGCTCATACGCCAGCGGCGTCTTGACCCTCGGCGCCCCGTTCGGGGTGGTGTCTCCTGAAGACGAGGACGTGTTCGTCGACGTCTGCGTGGGCGTGCCGGTGGTGCCACCACCGGTGCAGCCGCTCAGTACGGCGAGTGCGGCCGCGATACCGATGACAGTGGTTCGGATGCGCAACAGCTCAGTCCTTCGGAGTGAGATTGGCCTTGTTGCCCTCTTCGGTCTGCTCGTACTGCTGAAGAGTGGCGGTGAGGTTGTCGATGCGAGTGGTGAGGGCGTCCACCAGCTGCTGATTGGACTTCAGGTGCATTCGGCCCGCAGTCACCGCTGCCTGGGCATACACCTGACTCGGTACGTCCTTGCCGGCGGACTGCACCTTGACGAGCGCATCACCCGTCAGCTGAGCGTTCCGGACTTCTTCGCGGATGGCCTCGTACTCCTTGATGGCCGCGCGCAGCGTGTCGAGATCGACCTTGGTTCCGCTCATCCCCAGTGCCTCCCCTGCAGATTCGTGCGCCTTGCAGCATAGCGCCAGGCCACGGCCCTCGTCCCGGTTTCAAAGCACGATCGGGTGAACCAGGCGAAGTGTCACCTCGGCATTGCGACGACTAAGGGTACGAAGTGCGGCATGCGTCGTTCTTTGGTGCTTTTCGTCAGTGCCGCAATGCTGCTCGCCGCCTGCTCCGAGCCAAGGCCGGTCGCGGCTCCCAAGATCAAGCCGCCTGCGCCCGGCACCGGTCCTCAGCAGGACTGCGCCGAGGTGATTGCGATGGAGGACTCGCGGTGTCTGGGGTGGGCGGCGCCGGAACCTCACTCGTTCGCGGAAGTGCGGCGGATCAACAACGACGACGCCGGCACGGGCAAGGGGCTGGAGTGGGGTCCCTATTACTGGTGTGACGCGCTCAAAGACGACGTTCTCGCGGGGGTATTGGGATCAGCTGACGTCGCGCGGGTCGTCACGGACAAGTTCTACTGCCAAATTGTGGTTCGTGGGCACAAGGCGAGTGGAATTTACAACAGCCTTTCCGTTTATCTCTCGCCCTACGAGCCCGGGAACCCCGCATTCGACTGGTTCGTCGAGCCGAACGAGCTCGGCGACGTCACCGAGTACCGGGGCAGGAAGGCCACGCGCAACGCGAAGCTGAGCGACGACAGCAGCGAGCGGATCCAGTACACCGTCGAGATCCCCGGCCACGGCTCGGTGTGGAACCTGGAGCTGTGGCGCTATTTCCGCGACTCGCAGGGCGTTGCGGACCACGCCGATGCCGAGCGGCGGGTGCGGCTCGCCATCGACGCGTTGATGGCCTACGACGAGGCCTGATCCGCCTGCTGCGCGGGCAGCCTGCCCTCCGCCATCCGCTTGAGCAAGTCCTTGCGCAGCCACAGCATGTAGATCCACACCAGGGCGAAGATCACGCCGATCACGCCCAGCGCGGGCAGCAGGAACCACGTGGCGATCAGCAGGACGTGCAGCGCCACCACGGCGGGGATGGCCCACGGGCGGCGGACGAAGGCGCACATCGCGATGAACACCGCGATGAAGCCGAACGCCACCCAGCCCACCAGGGTGCCCACGCCGCCGTGCAGCTTCGCGATCACCGGCAGCGCCAGGGCCACGACGATGACCTCGAGGATCAACGTGCCGGCCATGATGCCCCGGAACGCCTTGAGCGGGTCCTTCTTCAGAGGGGCCGGGGTGGTCATGCCGGCTCCTTTCCGAACAGCGCACGGGCCTCGCCGGCGGTGACGACGGAGCCGGTGACGATCACGCCGCCGCCGGACAGCTCGTCCTCGGTGAGGTGGATGGCTTCCTCCACGGCGTCCACGAGGCGCGGGCGCACCTCGAAGCGGTCCTCGCCGAAGATCGGCACGGCCAGACCCGCCAGGACGTCCGGGTCCATGGCGCGCGGGGACGAGTTCGTGGTGATCACCAGCTCCTGCACGACCGGTTCCAGGGCCGACAGGATGCCCTCGGCGTCCTTGTCGGACATCACGGCCACTACCGCGACGAGCTTGCGGAAGCCGAACTCCGACTCCAGAGCCTGTGCCAGAGCCGCGGCGCCGTGCGGGTTGTGCGCGGCGTCGACGAACACGTTCGGTGCGGACCGGACCCGCTCCAGGCGGCCCGGGTTGATCACGGTGGCGAAGCCCTCGCGGATCGCCTCCACGTCGAGCTGGCGGTCCGGGCCCGCGCCGAAGAACGCTTCGACGGACGCCAGCGCCAGCGCGGCGTTGGCCGCCTGGTGCTCGCCGTGCAGTGGCAGGAAGATGTCCTCGTAGATGCCGCCGAGGCCCTGCAACGTGATCAGCTGGCCGCCCACCGCCACCGACCTCGACACGACGCCGAACTCAGCGCCGAAACGGGCCACCGTCGCGTCAACCGAGGCCACACGCTCCAGGATGACCTTCATGACCTCGGGCTTCTGCTCGCCGACGATCGCGACCGAGCCCGGTTTGATGATCCCGGCCTTCTCCACCGCGATGTCCTCGGGACGGTTGCCCAGGTACTCGGTGTGGTCCAGCCCGATCGGCGTCAGCACGGCGATGCGGGCGTCCGCGATGGACGTCGCGTCCCACGTGCCGCCCATGCCGACCTCGACGACCGCGACGTCGACCGGCGCGTCCGCGAAGGCCGCGTACGCCATGCCGGTGAGCACCTCGAACTTGCTCATCCGGATCTCGGACCGCGAGTCGACCATCGCGACGTACGGCTCGATGTCGCGGTAGACCTCGACGTAGCGCTCCGGGCTGATCGGCTGGTTGTCGAGACTGATCCGCTCGGTCGCGAGCTGCAGGTGCGGGCTCGTGTACCGGCCGGTGCGCAGACCGATGCGCGTGAACAACGCATCGGTCATGCGCGACGTCGACGTCTTGCCGTTGGTGCCCGTCAGCTGAACGACCGGGTAGTTCGTCTGCGGGTCGCCCAGCACGTGCGCCAGCGCCTTGATCCGGTCGAGCGACGGCTCGAGCTTGGTCTCGGGCCACCGCTCGTTGAGCTCGTTCTCGACGTCGAGGAACTCGTCGAGGTTCGTGTCCACTGTGCTTACGCCTCCGGCAGCGCGGCCAGGCGCTGGTTGATCCGCTCGATGTCGGCCTCGGCCGTGGCCTTGCGCTCCTCGATCTTGGCCTTGACGTCGGCGGGCGCCTTGGCGAGGAACGCCTCGTTGCCCAGCTTCTTCGTCGTGCCCTCGAGCTCCTTCTGCGCCGCGGCCAGGTCCTTCGCCAGCCGCTTGCGCTCCGCCGCGACGTCGATCGCGCCGGACAGGTCCAGCTCGACCCTCACCGCGCCCTTGGGCAGGCCGACCTCCAGCGTCGCCGAGACCGTGAACTCGGCAGTCGGCTCGGTCAGGCGCGTCAGCGAACGCACCGCGGGAACCTGGTCGGTCAGGCCGACGCAGCACGCGCCGCGGACCTTGCCGACGACCTTCTGTCCCGGCTTGAGGCCCTGCTCGGAACGGAACCGGCGGATCTCGGTGGCCAGCTTCTTCAGGCCCTCGATCTGCGCCAGGGCGTCGAGATCGCGCTCGGCACCGGACGCCTTCGGCCACGCCGCGACGACGAGCGACTCCTCGCCGGTCAGCGCGGTCCACAGCGTCTCGGTGATGAACGGGATCGACGGGTGCAGCAGGCGCAGCAGCACGTCGAGGACGTGGCCCAGGACGGACTGCGTGGCCTCGGCGCGGCCGTCCGCGATCTGGACCTTCGCGATCTCCAGGTACCAGTCGCAGAACTCGTCCCACGTGAAGCTGTACAGCGCCTCGCAGGCACGCGAGAACTGGAACGCCTCGAAGTTGGAGTCCACAGTGGACACCAACGCGTCGAGCTCGTCGAGGATCCAGCGGTCGGCCGCGGTCAGCTCGTCACGTGAAGGCAGCGGACGGGCGACCGTCGCGCCGTTGGCCAGCGCGAAACGGGTGGCGTTCCACAGCTTCGTGGTGAAGTTGCGGGAACCGGCGGCCCACTCCTCGGCGACGGCCATGTCCGAACCGGGGTTCGTGCCGCGCAGCAACGTGAACCGGGTGGCGTCCGCGCCGTAGCGCTCCATCCAGTCCAGCGGGTCGATGCCGTTGCCCTTGGTCTTCGACATCTTCTTGCCGTACTGGTCCCGGATCAGGCCGTGCAGGAAGACGTGGTCGAACGGCTGCACGTCGTCCATCGCGTACAGGCCGAACATCATCATCCGGACGACCCAGAAGAACAGGATGTCGTAGCCGGTCGACAGAACCGACGTCGGATAGAACTTGCGCAGGTCCTCGGTGGAGTCCGGCCAGCCCAGCGTCGAGAACGGCCACAGGCCCGACGAGAACCAGGTGTCGAGAACGTCCTCGTCCTGCCGCCAGCCCTCGCCGGAGGGAACCTGGTCGTCCGGTCCGACGCAGACGACCTCGCCGTTCGGGCCGTACCAGACCGGGATCCGGTGCCCCCACCACAGCTGACGCGAGATGCACCAGTCGTGCAGGTTGTCGGTCCAGTCGAAGTACCGCTTGTTCAGCTCGGCCGGGTGGATCTTGGTGCGTCCGTCGCGGACGGCGGCCGACGCCTTGGCGGCGATGCTCTCGACCTTGACCCACCACTGCAGGGACAGCCGCGGCTCGATGACCGTGTCGCACCGCGAGCAGTGCCCGACGGCGTGGACGTACGGCCGCTTCTCCGCGACGATCCGGCCCTCCGCGCGCAACGCGGCGACGATCGCCGGACGCGCCTCGAACCGGTCGAGCCCCTCGAACGGGCCGTGCGCGGTGATGGTCGCGCGGCCGTCCATGATCGTGAGGTTCGGCAGGTTGTGGCGCTGACCGATCTCGAAGTCGTTCGGGTCGTGGGCAGGCGTGACCTTGACCGCACCGGTGCCGAACTTCGGGTCGACGTGCGTGTCGGCGACGATCGGGATGCGCCGACCGGTCAGCGGCAGCTCGACCTCGGTCCCGATGAGGTGCTGGTAGCGCTCGTCGTCCGGGTGGACGGCGACCGCGGTGTCACCGAGCATCGTCTCGGCGCGCGTGGTCGCGACGACGATCGAGTTCTCCCCGTCGCCGTAGCGGATCGAGACGAGCTCGCCGTCGTCGTCGCTGTGGTCGACCTCGACGTCCGACAGCGCCGTCTGGCAGCGCGGGCACCAGTTGATGATCCGCTCGGCCTGGTAGATCAGGCCGTCGTCGTACATCTTCTTGAAGATCGTCTGGACGGCGCGCGACAGCCCCTCGTCCATGGTGAAGCGCTCGCGCGACCAGTCGATGCCGTCGCCGAGCCGCTTCATCTGGTCGAGGATCTTGCCGCCGTACTCCTCTTTCCACTCCCAGACGCGCGCGACGAACTTCTCGCGCCCGAGGTCGTGCCGCGACAGGCCCTGCTTGGCCAGGTCGCGCTCGACGGCGTTCTGGGTCGCGATGCCGGCGTGGTCCATGCCCGGCAGCCACAGGACCTCGTAGCCCTGCATGCGGCGGCGCCTGGTCAGCGCGTCCATCACGCTGTGGTTCATGGCGTGGCCCATGTGGAGGCTGCCGGTGACGTTGGGCGGGGGCAGGACGATGGTGAACGGCGGCTTGTCGCTCTTGACGTCCGCCTCGAAGTAGCCCCGGTCGACCCACCGCTGGTACAGCTCCGCCTCTACCTCCGCCGGAGTCCACGCGGCGGGGAGGTCAGGACGCTGGGTTGCGGTGTCGAGTTCAGTCACAGCTGACGAGTCTACGGAGCCGGGGGTATCGACTTGAAACGAGATACCTGCTAACGCGGTGGCAACCCGCAGGAGCCCGCGAACGTGTGAGGTCGTATCGGAGCTTTCCTGGGGGGCACGTGCAGTACGACATCGACAACCATCCCGATCTGAAGGACGCGGCGTGGATCCGCGCGGCCAACAGGCGGGCGAAACGCGAGATCCGCAGGCAGCGGCGGCAGGCACGGCTGCGCAGGCACGGCGGCAAGATCGTGTCCGGGATCGCGCTGCTCGTCATCGGCGGCGTGCTGTCCGGGTTCTACCTGGCCGGCAGGTTCGACCAGGTCTCGCTGCCCGATGTGAAACTGCCTCCCACGGGCGTGAACGTCGAGGTCCCGTTCGCGAGCACGCCCGCGGAGCAGTGGCCGGAGGGCGAGAAGGGCATCGTCGTGCCGGACGCCAACCCGGCGTACGAGCAGGTGCGGCAGGCCCTCATCGCGTCCCGGATGGACCCGGCCATGCTCAACGAGCACAAGCCCGACCGGTTCCTCGCGATGCTGGCGCCGGAGGTCCGCGAGCACGTCGCGAAGAACCTGCCCGGCTGGACCACCCGCCTCAAGCAGGGCACGAAACTGCTGCCGGGCGGCATCCGCGTGTCCGGGAAGATGACCCTCGGCGAGAAGGACGGCTATCCGGCCGTGACGGCCGACTACGTGTTCGCGTACGCGTTCGAGCCGCCGGAGCCGAAGAAGCTCCTCGACCAGATGGAGATGGTCGCGGCCGTCCGCGAGCAGGTGACGTACGCGATCACCCCCGAAGGGCTGTGGCCCTCGGACTCCAAAGGCTTCCAGTACTCGATCTCGTGCACGGCGGCACGGGAGGGCTTCCTCGCACCGCAGTTCGTCGAGCCGCCCAAGCCCGACCAGGGCCTGCCGGGCGACCGGCGCAGGTACTTCTCCACGGACGGTCAGATGCCGACCGAGAACACCTGCGAATGATCACCCTTTCAGAGGTGCCGGGCGGGAGTGACCCCGATCACAATTGACCGTCACGGACCGTTCAACCCCTTGGGGCCCGTGACGGGCGACGCCGCCGCGTTCTTCGGGGGCGCTGGCGGCGCCGACGTCGATCACTTCTTCTCTCAGCGAAGAATGAACCCTTGACCTCTGCCATGGCTGACGCCCGGCATCCCACCCTCACGGGTAGATCTTTCTGCTTCTCCGCTCGCCGCCGCCTGGAACCACCAGCGAAGGGACGGTGTGCCGCCCACGGTCTTACGCAAGCTCCACAGACCTGACTTTCCGCAAGCCCGGCGGTAGGCCGGTCGAGTCGCCTCGACCAACGGGCCCAAACTACCACCTGGCGTCACTCGGCATCTGCCTGGGTTGTCACGGATTCCTGATCTTGTGATGCCTGAATACGGGACTGTTCCCGCTACGCCTTAAGGTGGAGGTCTTCACGGAGGTCCCCCATGAGCAGCAAGCCCCCGCAGCACGACGTCGACGAGTCCGCGCTCGAAGTCAGCACCCCCAAGACATGGGCAGCGGGTATTCCCGGTGTGCTCGTGTCGCTCGACCGCGCGGTCGAGCAGATGGGCGTGAGCCGCACGGTCAAGACGTTGCGCCTGCTCAACCAGCGCGAAGGTTTCGACTGCCCCGGTTGCGCGTGGCCGGAGCCACAGGGTCACCGCAAGATGGCGGAGTTCTGCGAGAACGGCGCCAAGGCCGTCGCCGAGGAGGCCACCAAGCGGCGGATCGGGCCGGAGTTCTTCGCCGAGCACTCGATCGAGAGCCTGCGCACGAAGACCGACTACTGGCTCGGGCAGCAGGGCCGGCTCACCGAGCCGATGGTGCTCGAGCCGGGCGCCACGCACTACAAGCCGATCGGCTGGGACGCCGCGTTCACGATGATCGCGGACGAGCTGAACGCCCTGTCGTCACCGGACGAGGCGATCTTCTACACGTCGGGCCGCACCAGCAACGAGGCCGCGTTCCTCTACCAGCTGCTGGTCCGCTCGTTCGGCACCAACAACCTGCCGGACTGCTCGAACATGTGCCACGAGTCGTCGGGCTCCGCGCTGAACGAGACCATCGGCATCGGCAAGGGCTCGGTGTCGATCAAGGACTTCGACCGCGCAGACCTGATCGTGGTCATCGGCCAGAACCCCGGCACGAACCACCCGCGCATGCTCAGCGCGCTGGAGGACGCCAAGAAGAACGGCGCCAGGATCATCGCCGTGAACCCGCTGCCGGAAGCGGGCCTGATGCGGTTCAAGAACCCGCAGAACGTCGCGGGCGCCCTCGGCCGCGGCACGGCGCTGTGCGACGAGTTCGTGCAGATCAAGGTCGGCGGCGACCAGGCGCTGTTCCAGGCGATCGGTCACCTGCTGCTGTCGTGGGACAAGCTCGACAAGGACTTCATCGCCTCCAAGACGCACGGCTTCGAGGCCTACGCCGAGAGCCTGCGCGAGCTCGACTGGGACCGAGTGCTCACCGCGACCGGCCTCACCCGCGAGCAGATCACCAGGGTCGCCGGCATGTTCGTCGACTCGCAGCGCACGATCGCCTGCTGGGCCATGGGCCTGACGCAGCACAAGCACAGCGTGCCGACGATCCGCGAGGTCGCGAACGTCATGTTCCTGCGCGGCATGATCGGCAAGCCGGGCGCGGGCCTGTGCCCGGTGCGCGGCCACTCGAACGTGCAGGGCGACCGGACCATGGGCATCTACGAGAAGATGCCGGAGAAGTTCCTGCTGGCGCTGGAGAACGAGTTCGGCATCCCGGTCCCGCGCAAGCACGGCTTCGACACCGTCGACGCGATCAACGCCATGCGCCACGGCCGCGGCAAGGTCTTCATCGCGATGGGCGGCAACTTCGTCAGCGCCACCCCGGACACCCCGGTGACCGAGAAGGCGCTGGAGCAGTGCTCGTTGACCGTGCACGTCTCCACGAAGCTCAACCGCTCACACGTGGTGCACGGCCGCACCGCGTTGATCCTGCCCGCGTTGGGGCGCACCGAAAGCGACGTGCAGCACTCCGGCGAGCAGTTCGTGACGGTCGAGGACTCGATGTCGGTCGTGCACCGCTCCCGCGGCCGGCTCAAGCCCGCGTCCGACCAGCTGCTGTCCGAGGTCTCGATCATCTGCCGGCTCGCCCGCAAGGTGCTCGGTTCGTCGCACCCGGTGACGTGGGAGGAGTTCGAGAAGGACTACGACATCATCCGCGAGCACATCTCTCATGTGGTGCCGGGCTGCACGGACTACAACACGCGCGTGCGTCAGCCGGACGGTTTCGTGCTGCCTCACCCGCCGCGCGACTCGCAGGAGTTCGCGACGACGACCGGCAAGGCGAACTTCACGGCCAACGAGCTGACCGTGATCGAGGTGCCGCAGGGCAGGCTGCTCATGCAGACCCTGCGCAGCCACGACCAGTACAACACCACGATCTACGGCCTGGACGACCGCTACCGCGGCGTGAAGGACGGGCGGCGCGTGGTGTTCGTGAACCCCGACGACATCAAGGAGCTGGGGTTCACCGACGGCCAGATGGTGAACATCGTGTCGGAGTGGAAGGACGACCCGACGGGCGTCGTGGAACGCCGCGCCGAGTCGTTCCGGATCGTCTCCTACCCGACCGCGCACGGGTGCGTGGCCACGTACTTCCCGGAGGCGAACCCCTTGGTGCCGCTGGACTCCAAGGCGGACATCTCGGGAACGCCGACCTCCAAGTCGGTCATCGTGCGACTGGAAGCTGCCTAGCACTTCTCGGTGGAGCCGGTCGCCGTCACGCGCGGCGACCCGCTCCCCCGCACGCAGAACCCGTTGACGTTCTGGAAGACGAAGTCCGCGGGGCTCTTGCTGCCGCGCTCCCAGCCGAAGCCGTCGAACGTGATGTCGCTGGAGCTGTTGGCGATCACCGCAGGACGGCCGTCGTCGCTGGTGAACGAGACGCCGCCGCCCTGGAACCTGATGCGGTCGGCGTAGCGGACGTACCAGCCGTACGCGGGCCTGGTGCCGATGCTGTTCGGGTTGTAGTTCTTGCGGTCGTTGCTCGGCGGGTTCGTCGACGTCGTGCCGTTGCCGCCGGGCACGTTGATCTTGACGTTGGTGAACGTCACGTCGGTGACGTGGCCGTCGACGTCGCCCATGATCGTCGGGCTGAACGACGGCGAGGCGCCGTTGATGGTGATGTTGTCGTAGGTGATGTTGCGGATCGTGCCGACGCCGGGACTGTTGCCGCAGCGTTTGCGGGCGCCGACCTTGAGCATGATCGGCGACCGCACGCCGCTGACGGTGATGTCCCGGTAGTGCACGTCGGAGATGACCGACCCGTCCATCGACACGAGGCCGAGCCCGGACTTGTTGGAGCCCTTGATGTCGATGCGCTGGAAGTCGTAGCCGGTGAAGTCACCGCACGTCTCGGAGCCGAACATCAACGCGTTGCAGCACTTGGCACTGAGCTTCGTGTCGTAGACCTTCACGTTGCCGTTGGACAGCTTCTGCCCTAGGGCGTAGTCGCTCTTGAACGCGAGCGCGTCGTCGTTGGCCGCGAAGTTGCCGTTGGTGATCGTCACGTTGGTGGTGCTGATGACGTTCCAGCCGTCGCGGTCGCTCGCGGTGTCGATCGTCAGGCGGTCGGAGACGACGTTCCTGCACCCGTTGATCAGCATCGCGAAGTGCCCGCCACGCCGCAGCTTGATGCCGCTGACGGTGAGGTTCTCGCAGCGCGTCAACGAGATGATCTTGTCGGCCTCACCGCTGTCCGGGTTGCCGGTGATCAGCGCGCCGCCGCCGTCGATCGTGCCGGAGCCGACGAAGCCGATGTTGGTCAGCCGGTCGCCCCAGATCATCGCGTTGTGGAAGTGGCTGTGCCCGTAGTCCTGGTACTTGTCGTTGGGGTTCGGCTCGGGTTTGTCGTAGCCGGCGCCCTTCGCCCCCATGATCGTCGCGCCGGCGTCGAGCTGGAGCGTGACGTTGCTCTTCATGTGGATCGACTTGGGCGAGCGGTAGGTGCCGGACGGGAACCGGACCGTCCCGCCACCGGCCGCGTTCGCCGCCGTGATCGCCCTGTCGATGGCCGCCGTGTCGCTGGCACTGCCGTTGCCGACGGCCCCGTAGTCCTTGACGTTGAAGTCCGCCGCTTGGGCTGGTTCTGCGAGCACTGTCGTGGCCAACAGCGCCGCTCCCACCGCCAGGCCGAGTCTCCGGAACACGCATGCCTCCCGATGAAAGGTGGTGAAAACCTTTTCAGCGGCGGCGAGGTCACACGTTACGCCGGTCGAACGCGCCCGAACAGCCTCCAGCGGCGAGACCCTGAGGCGAGTAAGCCTCCACCGGCCTTGCCTTCGCGCTTCACGCCGTTGTCGGGCGCCTTGACGAGCCGTTGCGTAGCCGCGTCGGCTTCGAGGTCGAACTGCTTCTGCTTCGCGATAGCAAACGCCTGGTCGTGTGACAGCACGGGAAATCCCCTCGGTCTCGTGTTGCTATTCGGGTGCGATCGTCGTGGCCAGGAAGAACCGCACCGCCCGGACGCCCTCGGGGCGCAGCGACGGATCCGTCCGGCGGTCGTCGTACTTCAGGACCACCTTCTCCAACTCCGCCTTGAGCTCAGCGAGCTCCGCCGCAGTGAGGAACGCGATCACGCCTTCCGTGCCGGACGGCTCGTGCCACTCGGCAGGCAGGTGCTCGCGCTGACGCAGGCGGTTCCGGATCTCCTCGAACTCCTGATCCAGGTACGCCATCGAGGCGGCCTCCGCGGCCATCGCCGCCTCGGTGCCGAGCCCGACGGACGAGATTTGCTGGCGCTTGCTCACCACCTGCCACGGCTTCTGCCGCCCAGGCCCCTCAACCTCGGTGACGAACCCGTACTTGGCCAGCATGTTCAGGTGGTACGAGCAGCTCGCGACACTCTCCCCGAGCTTCTGCGAGCACTGGGTCGCGGTGCGCGGCCCCTCCTCGGCGAGGAGCTTGATCAGCTTCCACCGGAAGGGATGCGACAGGGCGCGCAGCGCTTTGGGGTCGGTGATGCGAGCGTCGGTCATGACACCACCGTACGCGTATCAATAAACCTTTAGCAAGGTTCATTGATATATAAATCCAGATATAAAACCCCCATGACACGGGGGCAGCGGTGGTTGCTGGGGGCGCTCGGAGCACTGGTCGCGGTGATGTGGATCGACCCGCCGTGGCCCGCTGAGCCGTGCACTTCGCGTACGGCGTGTGCGTGACCGCGGTCCTGCGGCAGAAGTGGCCTACAACGGTCAGCAGGGCGACATGTGGGACGCCCACGCCGACATGGCACTGGCCGCGCTGGTCACCAGTCTGGCGAGTTCCGTGCGACGGCGGTCACCAGCGGCAACGACTCGATGACCGGCACCCGCAGCAGTTCCGCGGGCACGTCCGGGTCGCGCACAGGCTCGACGAGCTCCCGCAGCAGCGCGCCCACCACGTCGTCCGCGGTCTGGTCGATCTCGTGGATCAGGTCGCGCAACTGGTCCGCCGCCTCGTTGAGCACCCGCGGCCGCTGGGGCTCCTCCAGCATCAGCGCCGCGAGCCGCAGCACCCGGCGACACGTCCGCAGCCGCAGACTCCGGCTCGCCGACTCCCGCGCCCCGGCGAGGCCGAGCCGTCCTCGGGTCCGCTCGATCCACGGCTCGACGGTCTCGCGGCGCCAGATCGGGCCGGACGCGAGCTCGGCGTCCGGCTCCGGGATGCCGTGCGAGCGACGCTTGCGCCACACGGCCACCAGCTGCCGGCTGAGGCCCATGGCGTCAGCGATCTCTGCGATTCCGTAGAAGTCCCCCACACCGACAACTGTAACCAGAGATGACGGAACCTGTCATCAAAAATATCTTAAATTCGTTCGAGAACCGCCCGCGCCGCGTTGTGGCCGCCGATGCCGCTGACCCCGCCGCCCCGCCGGGACCCCGCGCCGCAGACGAAGACGTTGTCGTCGCCGGTCTCGACGCCCCACCTGCCGACCTCGTCGTCGGTCTCGGCGAACGGCCAGTCGAGCTCCCCGTGGAAGATGTTGCCACCTGGCAGGCCGAGCTCTTCCTCCAGGTCCAGCGGCGTGCGGGCCTCGATGCAAGGATCGCCGTCGGCGTCGACGGCGAGGCAGTCCTGGATCGGCTCAACCAGGTGTGCGTTGAGCTGGTTCAGGTAGCGCTGGACGAGCTCGTCGCGGAGTTCGGAGTTGCGGCCCTCGAACAGCGAGGCCGGCAGGTGCAGGCCGAACAGCGTCAGCGTCTCGTGGCCCGCGAGCGACGGCCCGAGGATCGACGGGTCGGTCAGCGAGTGGCAGTACATCTCGCCCGGCAGCACCGACGGCACCTGCCCCGCGACGCTCTCCAGGTACGCGGTCTCCAGCTGGTCGTACGACTCGTCGAGGTGGAACGTGCCGGCGAACGCGAGCCGAGCGTCCACACCGGACTTGAGCTCCGGCAGCCTGCGCAGCAACATGTTGATCTTCAGCTGGCAACCGGGCGTGTCGTGAACTTCCTCGCCCCGCAACCGCCCCAGCACCGAAGGGGCCACATTGGACAGCACGAACCGCGCCTCGACCGTGGTGTCGTCGTACGTGACGGAGGCGGTCTTGCCGTCCGTCTCGATCGACGTCACCTGAGCGTTGGTGACGATCTGCGCGCCGGCCTCGCGCGCCACCCGTTCCAGCTCGGCGGTGACCCCGCCCATGCCGCCGACGGGGACCTTCCACTCACCGGAACCGTTGCCGATCACGTGGTAGAGGAAGCACTTGTTGGCGCGCAACGAGTGCAACGACGAGTGCGTGCCGATCAACGCGTCCGTGGCGACGACACCGCGCACCAGGTTGTTGTCGAAGAGCTCCTGCAACGTCGCGCCGATCGGCCGTTCGAAGACCTGCTCCCACAACCGCCCGCGCGCCACCGCGTCGACGTGCACGCGCAGGTGTTCCCGTGACACCAACGGCTCCAGGAGTGTCGGCGCCAGGGCAGCAGCCATCAGCTCCAGGTCCGCGTACCAGCGCTGCCACCGCTCCCAGTCGTCCAGCGACCCGCAGACGGCCTCGAACGACTTCACGGTCGCTTCGCCGGGCGAACGCTCGACCAGCAGCCCGGTCTTGCCGTTGGGCGTGTACGACGACGCGGCCCGCGACCGCAGTTTCAGGTTGAGCCCGAGATCGGACACGATCTGGTCGGGCAGCAGCGACACGAGGTACGAGAAGCGCGAGAGCCGGGCGTCGACACCCTCCCACGGTGACGCGCTCACCGCCGCCCCGCCGACGTGCGGCAGCTTCTCCAGCACCTTGACCGACTTCCCCGCCCGTGCCAGGTACGCGGCCGCCACCAGCCCGTTGTGGCCGCCTCCCACGATCACGACGTCGTCCATGCCCCGAGACTCCTCCCACGTAGCCTGGTCGCTGGGAACATAGCGGTCCGAAGGAGATGTGCACATGGGCCGAGTGACGGTGCGCCGAGCGGTCGAGCGGGTGTCGTCGAGCGGTCGGCGCCGCAGGGTCGACGCGCTCGCCGCCGAGGAGCCGCTGGAGCTGAGGGTCAACGGGAAGGCGTTGGCCGTCACGATGCGCACGCCCGGCCAGGACGTCGAGCTCGCGCACGGCTTCCTGCTCAGCGAGGGTGTCATCGGGTCGGCGGAGGACGTGTCGATCGCCCGGTTCTGCGAGGGCACCGGGCCCGACGGCATGAACACCTACAACGTGCTGGACGTCGCGCTGGCCGACGGGGTGCCGCCGCCGGACACCGGGGTGGAGCGGAACTTCTACACCACGTCGTCGTGCGGGGTCTGCGGGAAGGCCGCGCTGGACGCGGTGAAGCTCAAGACGCGGCACTCGCCCGCGCTCGACCCCGTGCAGGTCACGCCGGAAGCGCTCACGGGGTTCCCGGACGCGTTGCGGGAGCGGCAGAAGGTCTTCGAGAGCACCGGCGGGCTGCACGCGGCCGGGCTGTTCGTGAACGGTGAGCTGCTGGTCGTGCGGGAGGACGTGGGCAGGCACAACGCCGTCGACAAGGTGCTGGGCTGGGCGGTGCTGCAGAGCCTGGTGCCGTTGCGCGGTGCGGTGCTCATGGTGTCCGGGCGGGCGTCGTTCGAGCTGGTGCAGAAGGCGGCGATGGCCGGGATTCCGGTGCTCGCCGCGGTGTCGGCGCCGTCGTCGCTCGCCGTCGAGCTCGCCGAGGAGCAGGGCATGACGCTCATCGGCTTCCTGCGCGGCGACTCGATGAACGTCTACACCGGTGGGGAGCGCGTGCTTGAGACCGCTTGACGGGGTCGTGGTGGTGAGCCTGGAACAGGCCGTCGCCGTGCCCTACGCGACGCGGCTGCTGGCCGATCTCGGGGCTCGCGTGATCAAGATCGAACGGCCTGGTGTCGGCGACTTCGCGCGGCACTACGACTCGGCGTGCGGCGAGGTGTCGTCGTACTTCGCGTGGACGAACGTCGGCAAGGAGTCGGTGTCGCTCGACATCAACCACCCCGAGGGCCGCGAGGTGCTGGAACGGCTGGTCGCGCGGGCTGACGTGCTGCTGTGCAACCTGTCGCCCCGCGTGTGGTCCCGCCTCGCGCTGGAGCTGCCGGAGACGTTGATCGTCGGTGAGCTGTCCGGTTACGGCTGGGACGGCCCGTACGCGGACCGCAAGGCGTTCGACGCGCTGGTGCAGTCCGAGGCCGGGCTGGTGTCGCTGACCGGCGAGGGTGACGTGGTCGCGCGGGCCGGCATCTCGGTCGCGGACATCGCGGCGGGTGTCCAGCTGCACGCGGCGGTGCTGGCGGCGTTGTTGCAGCGGTCCAGGACGGGTTCCGGCGCGCGGCTGCGGCTGTCGCTGTTCGGGGCGATGGCCGAGTGGATGCACCAGCCGATGCTCTACGCGGCCGGGACGGGTGCCGCCGCGCCGCGGTCGGGGGCGCACCACCCGAGCATCGCGCCGTACGGGCCGGTGGCCTGCGCGGACGGCGCCGTGCACCTGGCCGTGCAGAACGACGGCCAGTGGCAGCGGTTGTGCGCGCTGATCGGGCTGGCGGCGGAGGAGAGGTTCGCCACAGTGGCGTCCCGCGTCCAGCACCGAACGGAGCTGCAGAAGATCCTCGAACAGGCCTTCTCGGACCTCACCGCGACCGAGTTGCTGACCGCTCTGGACCAGGCCGACGTGCCCGCCGCCCTGACCCGCTCGATCACCGAACTGCCCACCCACCCGCAGCTCGACACGTGGGTTGACGTGCAGGTTCCCGGTGGAACGGCCCGCATGCTGCCACCTGCGACCGAGGGCTTCGAATGGTCACCGGGTGCGGTGCCCGCGCTCGGCGCGCACAATGATCACGTGTTGCGCTGGCTGGGTTTTTCGGACGAGGAACTGTCCTCCTTACGCGTGCGTTCCGTCCTCTGAGAAGGAAACGAGGAACGGTGCCCACGCGATGAGGTGAGCATGGGGGAACCGACGTACAGCCGCCGCACACTCCTCGCGGCGATCGGCGCGGTCGTCGCGACGGCCACCGGTGTCGCGACGTACGTGTCGTCGTCCAGCGCCACCGAGCAGCAGGTCGCGACGGCGGAGGGTCTCAGCCGGACGCCGGCGGCCAAGCCGACCATCCGCTTCGAACGCGTGTACTCGGCCGCACGCCGCCGCGAGGTCACCCTCAGCTTCTACCTCCCGACCGGCGCGAGCACCCGCGGCCTGCCGATGTCGATCCTCCTGCACGGCCTGCACGGCGACGCCCGGCACGCCAACGCGGGCGACCTCGCCGGCGTCCTGACCTCTGCCGTCGCGAAGGGCTCGGTCCCGGCGTTCGGCTTCGTCGCTGTCGACGGCGGCGACAACTACTGGCACGAGAACGTCCCCGGCGACGACCCGATGGCCATGCTGCTCGACGAGATCCCCAGCTGGCTCAAGGAACGCGGCTACGGCGAGCCGTTCGCGGTGACGGGCGTGTCCATGGGCGGCTTCGGCGCGCTGCTCTACGCCCGCCGTCGCGCCGAGCGTGGCGACCCGATCGCGGCCGCGGCGACCGTCTCCCCCGGCCTGATCACCACCTGGCCGGAGATGGCCAAGCGCAAGGCGTTCAAGAACGAGGCCGAGTGGACGTCGCTGGACCCGTTGCGCCACCTGGACTCCACCGGTCCGACCGCGCTCGGTGTGTGGATCGGCGACCACGACCGGTTCATCGAGGGCACCCGCCGGTTCATCCGCGAGGTGCGGCCCGAGGTCGGCACGGTGAAGCCCGGCGGGCACGACGACGAGTTCTACCGCAAGGTGACCCCCGACGTCGTGCAGTTCCTCGCGAAGTACGCGAAGCGAGCTGTCTAGACCCGCACGGCCACGCGGCCGTAGTGCAGCCACTTGACCCTGTCCTGCTCGTCGCGTCCACAGAGGACGACCACGGAGTGGTGCCCGCCTTCCTTCTCCACGGCGATCAGGGCGTCGTCGCGGAACCCGGTGTACTCCTCGACCACGTCCTCACCGATATCGGGCACAGCACGCATCTGAACCGTGCCGCGCTCGGTCGCGGTGACGTGGACATCCGCCCGCACCGCGCGGTAGACGCCGGCCACCTTCTCGACGTCGATCGGGACGGGAACGACAGGCGGCTCCGGCCGGGTCGGCAGACTGATGTTCGCCAGCTCTCCCAACACCTTCTCGTGCACCGCCCGCACGACCGGCGCGGGCGCACCCCCGTTGGTGAGCACCGCGATCGCGAGGCCGCGCTCCGGAACGACCCGCAGGGACGACTGGAAACCCGGCGTCTGACCGGTGTGTCCGAGGCCGGTGATGCCGCCGTCGTAGTCGTGCAGCATCCAGCCGAGCCCCTGCCTGCCACCGAAACCGAGGTCGGGCAGCACGACCTGGGTCTCGCGCATCGCGTCGAACTCGGTGGTGTCGAGGTGCATCCGCACGAACGCGAGCAGGTCCCGCGCGCTCATCGCGAGCACGGACCCGGCCGGTGAGTCGCCCTCGGGTGTCTTCTCCTCCGTGGGCTTGAGCTCAGCACCGATGTGGCCCGAGGCGCACGTGTGGCCGGCGTACTCGGTGTGGCGCGTGGCGGCGGTCAGGCCGAGCCGTTCGATGAGACGTTCGCGCAGAACCGTGTTGAAGGGCTTGCCGCGCAACACTTCCACGATCCGGCCGAGCACCACGTAGCCGGCGTTGCAGTACACGTACAGCGCGCCGGGCGGAGTGGTCTGCGCGGTGTCGGCCATGCGCTCGATGTACTTCACCAGGATGTCGTCGCCACTGCCGGTGTCGTGGTAGAGGTCGCCCTCGAAACCCGCGGTGTGACTGAGGAGCTGCCGCGGCGTGATGACCCGAGCGGCCTGCTCGTCGGCCAGCCGGAACTCGGGGACGACGTCGCGCACCGGCCGGTCGAGGTCGAGCACCCCCTCGTTCACCAGCTCCTGGACGAGCGTCGCGGTCCAGATCTTGGTGATCGACCCGATCTGGAAGATCGCGTCCGGCGTCACCCTCTCGCGTGTGACGTTGTTGAGCACACCTGCTGCTGTGTCGACGATTTCGCCGTTGTGCAGCACGGCCACTTGAGCACCGACGACACCGTGTTCGTCGATCAGCTCCTGCAGGTCGATCATCCGTCCCCCTGTCAGATCCGAACCGCTGCCCGCCCGTGGTGCCGCCAGCGCACGAAACCCGCTCGAGACCGACCAGCTCGCCGAGGACGTGGTCGTAGATCTCCTGCAAGACCCGATCTGGAACAGCGATGACGAGGTCACCGCCGCACCGGTGCCGGTGTGCCTCGACGAGTTCAGGCAGCCTGCGGGCCAGCCACTCGATCACCATTGCCCCCCAGCAACAGTCTCTAGCGCGGTGAGAGCGGCACCGTCTTCGACCGCACCCACTTGAGCACCGACGGCCACTCCCCGTAGCCCGCGTCGGTGTTGATGTGCGCCGCCCCCGGCAGTACGTCGATCTCGATCCGCAACGCCTCGGCGAGCTGCTTCGAGGCGGTCATCGAGCAGTACGGGTCACCGTCGCCCACGACCAGGCGGGTGTCGGTGGCGGCGCGGCGCAGGCCCGCTGGGTCGAGCGGGGCCGGGAAGAACGACTTGATCGCGCGTTCCGGGTAGTCCGGGGCGGGCGGCGCCACCAGGAGCACGCGGTCGACGTGTCCGATGCCCTGACGGGCGGCGTGGTGCAGCCACAGGTAGCAGCCGAGCGAGTAGGCCACGACGACCCGTTCGCGGTCGGCCGGGGCGGCTTCGAGGTGGGTGTCGAGCTCACGCAGCCAGGTGGCCAGGTCGGGCTCGTCCGGGTCGCTGAAGTGCGGCATGTCGGCGAGGCCACCGTGCTCGGACACCGTGCGGGCGAGCCAGCTCTGCCAGTGGTCGGGGCCCGAGCCGGTCCAGCCGTGGATGAGGAGCACGTGAGGCAGCGACATGACTCCACCTTAGAACGCCGAAAGGGCGCCCGGCCGGAACCGGACGCCCTTCACGTTGAAGATCGAGCTAGGCCGACTTCTCCCGGGGGTTCGGGGGTGTCCCCCGACTGGCACGAGGGAGAAGTCCTTGGCGAGCGCTCTCCGCGAGCATGTCAGGCCGACTTCTCCCGCCGCTCCCGGCGCGAGGGCTGCCGGGCCACGATCGTCGGGTTCACGTTCTCCTTCACCGTCTGCTCGGTGATGACGACCTTGGCGACGTCCGTGCGGCTCGGGATGTCGTACATCACCGGGAGCAGGACCTCTTCCATGATCGCGCGCAGACCACGAGCACCGGTGCCGCGCAGGATCGCCTGGTCGGCGACCGCTTCGAGCGCGGTCTTGGTGAACTCGAGCTCGACGCCGTCCATCTCGAAGAGCTTCTGGTACTGCTTGACCAGCGCGTTCTTCGGCTCGGTGAGGATCATCACCAGCGACGGCTTGTCGAGGTTCGTGACGGAGGCGACCATCGGCAGACGCCCGATGAACTCGGGGATCAGACCGAACTTGATCAGGTCCTCCGGCATGGAGTCGGCGAAGTAGTCCGCCGCGTCCACCTCGGCCTTGGAGCGCACCTCGGCACCGAAGCCCAGGCCGCGCTTGCCGACGCGGTCCTGAATGATCTTCTCGAGACCCGCGAAGGCGCCCGCCACGATGAACAGCACGTTCGTCGTGTCGATCTGGATGAACTCCTGGTGCGGGTGCTTGCGGCCGCCCTGCGGGGGCACCGATGCGGTGGTGCCTTCCAGGATCTTGAGCAGCGCCTGCTGGACACCCTCACCGGACACGTCGCGCGTGATCGACGGGTTTTCACTCTTTCGAGCGATCTTGTCGACCTCGTCGATGTAGATGATGCCCGTCTCGGCGCGCTTCACGTCGTAGTCCGCGGCCTGGATGAGCTTCAGGAGGATGTTCTCGACGTCCTCACCGACGTAGCCGGCCTCCGTCAGCGCGGTCGCGTCGGCGATGGCGAACGGCACGTTCAGCATCTTCGCGAGCGTCTGCGCGAGGTAGGTCTTGCCGCAGCCCGTCGGGCCGAGCATCAGAATGTTCGACTTCGCCAGCTCGACGCCGTCGTCACGACCCTCGCGCCCGCGGTCGCCCGCCTGGATGCGCTTGTAGTGGTTGTAGACGGCGACGGAGAGGGTGCGCTTGGCATCACTCTGGCCGATGACGTACTGGTCGAGGAACTCGTGGATCTCGGCGGGCTTCGGCAGCTCGTCGAGCTTCACGTCGCCGGCTTCGGCCAGCTCCTCCTCGATGATCTCGTTGCAGAGATCGATGCACTCATCGCAGATGTAGACGCCGGGGCCGGCGATGAGTTTCTTCACCTGCTTTTGACTCTTTCCGCAGAAAGAGCACTTCAGCAAGTCGCCGCCGTCACCGATACGCGCCATGACCGCTGACCTATGTCCCCTCCGGCGCACACCTGCTGTAGTGCGCCTGCTGACTTGCTGTGGCAGTCCCACTGGCTGTGGGTGCTGAGCCCGTTCTCCTGACGGTACCTGGCCTACCCCGTTTCAGGGGAGGACCAGCGTCCCTCCGACGCGCCGATCAGGCCAGTTAACCGGTCACACCGGCGTGTCGGACGGGTGCGCGGCTCCGAGGGCTGGAGTTTCCCAGCCCTCGGAACAACTCACATCAGGACTTGGCCGAGAGCTTGCGGTAGGGCAGCACCGAGTCGACGATGCCGTACTCCTTGGCCTCGTCGGCCGTGAGGATCCGGTCGCGCTCGATGCTCTCGCGGACCTCCTCTGCCGTCCGGTTGGTGTGCCGCGCGAGGGTCGACTCCATCAGGCGGCGCACGCGCTGGATCTCGTTCGACTGGATCTCCAGGTCGGACACCTGACCGTACGCGCCCTCCATGGAGGGCTGGTGGATCAGGATTCGCGCGTTCGGCAGCGCGTGGCGCTTGCCGGGCGTGCCGGCGGCCAGGAGCACCGCGGCGGCCGAGGCGGCCTGGCCGAGGCAGTACGTCTGGATGTCCGGGCGGACGAACTGCATGGTGTCGTAGATGGCCATCAGCGAGGTGAACGAGCCACCCGGCGAGTTGATGTACATCAGGATGTCGCGGTCGGGGTCCTCGGACTCGAGCACCAGCAGCTGCGCCATCACGTCGTTGGCCGAAGCGTCGTCAACCTGCACGCCGAGGAAGATGATGCGCTCCTCGAACAGCTTGTTGTACGGGTTCGACTCCTTCATGCCGTAGCTGGTGCGCTCGACGAACGACGGCAGCACGTACCGCGACTGAGGCATGTGGAACTGGCTCACTTCGAGATCTCCTAGCTGACGTCAGTTGCTCGAGCCGACCGGCTGCGCGCGGGTAACGACCTTGTCGACGAAGCCGTACTCCAGCGCTTCCTGCGCGGTGAACCAGCGGTCGCGGTCGGAGTCCTGGATGATGCGCTCGACCGGCTGGCCGGTGTGCTCGGCGATCAGCTCGGCCATCTCGCGCTTGGTGCGCGTCAGCATGTCCGCCTGGATCGCGATGTCCGCGGCCGTACCGCCGACACCGGCCGACGGCTGGTGCATGAGGATGCGCGCGTGCGGAAGCGCCTGACGCTTGCCAGGAGCACCCGCGGAGAGCAGGAACTGCCCCATCGAGGCCGCGAGACCCATCGCGACGGTGGCCACGTCCGGCTCGATGAGCTGCATCGTGTCGTAGATGGCCATGCCCGCCGTGACGGAACCACCCGGCGAGTTGATGTAGAGGGTGATGTCCTTCTCGGGGTCCTCAGCGGCCAGCAGCAGCAGCTGAGCGGTGATCTGGTTGGCGATGCCCTCTTCGACCTGCGATCCCAGGACGATGATCCGCTCGCGGAGCAGCCGCTCGTACACCGAGTCGTTGAGGTTCATCCCGGCGGTGGCCGACCGCATCTCGGGGGTCGGGAAGGAGTGCTGCGTCACGTCTGCCTGCCTAACTCCAGGTGGAACGAATCTGGATGCCAAAACTCTCTGCGATCGACCTTAACGAAGACGGGCGGCGTCAGATGCCCGACACCGCCCGCGTTCGCTCAGGGCTGCATTTCCGGCGCTCGCCCGCTCGCGCGGGGAGTGACGGGAACTACTCCGCGTCCTCTTCGGACTTGGTCTCGCCGAAGAGCTCCTCGAGGTCCAGCTTGGTGCCCGAGGTGTCGCTCACCGTGGCCTGGCGCACGACGCTCGCCAGCGCCTTGCCGCGCCGGACGTCGGCGAAGATCGCGCCGAGCTGGCCGGACTGCTGCGCGCGCTTGACGTACTCGTCGGGCGAGATGCCGAAGCGCTGGGCCTGGTAGATGATCCGCTCGGTCAGCTCGCCGTCGGACACCGTGACCTGCTCGGCGTCGGCGATCGAGTCGAGCACCAGCTGCGTCTTGACGGCCTGCTCGGCGGCCGTGCGCAGCTCGGTGTCGAACTCCTCCTCCGACTGGCCCTGCTCCTCGAGCCACGCCGCGAACTTCGCGTCGTCGTGGTCGAAGGCGTGCACGGCGTCGTGCTTGCGGGCGTCGATCTCGCCCTGGACGATGCCCTCGGGCAGCGGGACCTCGGTGGTCTCCAGCAGCGCCTCGAGGACCTTGTCGCGCGCCTGAACGCCCTGCTGCATCTTCTTGACGCGGGCGAGGCGGGTCTTCAGGTCGTCCTTGAGCTCGTCGAGCGTGTCGAACTCGCTGGCGAGCTGCGCGAACTCGTCGTCCAGCTCGGGCAGCTGACGCTCCTTGACGGAGTTCAGCACGACGGACACCTCGGCCTCGCGGCCGCTGTGCTCACCCGCGACGAGCGTGGTGGTGAAGGTCTTGGTCTCACCCTCGGAGGCGCCGACGAGCGCGTCGTCGATGCCCTCGACGAGCTGGCCGGAGCCGATCTCGTAGGACAGGCCGGCGGTGCGGGCCTCCTCGACCTCCTCGCCGTCGACCGTGGCGGACAGGTCGATGCTGACGAAGTCGCCGGTCTCGGCCGGGCGGGTGACGCCGGCGAGCGTGCCGAAGCGGGCGCGCAGCTCGTCGAGCTGGGTGGTCACGTCCTCGTCGGTGACCTCCTGCTCGTCGACGGTCACGGCGAGCTCGCCGAACGCGGGCACGGTGATCTCGGGACGGACGTCGACCTCGGCGGTGAACTCGAGCGTCTCGCCGTCCTCGATCTTGGTGACCTCGAAGTCGGGACGGCCGAGCGTCCGGACCTCACCCGCGGAGACCGCTTCCAGGTACTTGGCCGGGATGGCCTCCTGGATGACCTCGTCCAGGACCGGTGCGCGGCCGATGCGGCTCTCCAGCACCTTGGCCGGGGCCTTGCCCGGACGGAAGCCGGGGATGCGGACCTGCTTCGCGAGCTTCCGGTACGCCTGGTCGAAGTTCGACTTGAGCTCGTCGAACGGCACCTCGACGTTGATCCGGACCCTCGTCGGGCTCAGGTGCTCGACGGTGCTCTTCAACGTGGACTCCTCGATACGAACAAGAACGTGCAAGACAGCCGGTACCGCCACACGGGGCGCCCGGATTCCCAGCGAGTCTAGGCGAGACCCGCGCTGTGACCGCCGCCACCCCGGTTCCGCGTCCGTGACCCGACTGTGAGCCGCCCCCGATTGGCTTCCGGACACGACTTCTTCTCAGTTGGGGGAACAACGATGAAGCGTCACCACACGAGACTCCTCGCACTGGCGGCCACGACCGCCGCGCTGATCGGCGCCACCACCGCACCGGCGGCCACCGCTGCAACGCCACCGGAGGCCACGGTCGCGGCCTACATCTACACCGACGGCACCACGTCGGAAAGCCTGATCGCCGAGAACGCCGACCTGACCGCACCGCAGCTGGCCTCCGGCTACACCGAGGCCCACCGCGGCTGGGACATCCGCCTGTCCGACGAGGACTACAACGCGGGCATGCCGACCCAGTCGTTCCGCGCCATCGCCGCCCACCGCGAGACCAACGCGAGCGCGATCGCCGGCGGCTTCGTCTCCCTGCTGGACGGCGACGTGCGCGACGTCCCGTTCGCCGTGGTGAAACTCGGCCAGCGCTACCACTCCTGTTCGGTCGGCAGGCCGTTCAGCAACACCGACAGGGACAAGCCGCGCCTGTGGCTGCGCCAGACCGACGGCGAACTCCACGAGATCAAGGGCGAACTCACGAGCTGGACCAGCGCCATGCCGCCGACCTCCCGGCAGACCGTCCGCATGCCCACCACCGTGAAGGTCAACCGCCTGACAACCGTCACCCAGCTCTCCACGTACCCCGAGTTCGCCAAGTACGACGGCCGCCCGGAGTCCGGTGGCGGCGGCTACGAACTGCAGATCACCCAGGCCGACACGACCTACCGCATCCTCGTGGCCGCAGCCGCCGCGTCCTGCTAACTCCCGCACTCACCAGCGCCGCCGCCCACCCCCGGGCGGCGGCGTTCTTGTTCGCCTGCCGAACCACTTCACAGAAAAGAGTCATCCGACTACGGCCCGTCAAAGGCGTCGTTTAAATTTCACTCTTTCGGAGGCAGCCACCTTTCCCGACCGATCAAGATGACTCCATAAGCACCAATGATCCTGTCGCGACGGACAGGTAGCGTTACGACTCCCGAACCATCCGTAACAGGACCACGGGAACGAACGAGAAAAAGTCGTCGCACCGTTTTACTCCGAGGATCCGCCTGATGGAGACACGCCAGCTTCTCGCGTTCACAACCGTGGTACAGACAGGGAGCTTCACCAAGGCCGCAGCCACGCTCAACTGCTCGCAGCCAACCATCACGACCCGCATCAAGGCCCTCGAGGAGGGCCTCGGCGTCGTCCTTTTCCGCCGCCTCCCCCGAGGTATCCAGATGACGTCGGCGGGCGTGGAACTCCTCCCGTTCGCGCGAAACATCATCAACCTCACCGAAAAGGCCCGAAAAGCCATAACGATGAACGGCGAGCCCCACGGCAAACTCGTCATCGGTTCCGCACAGAGTTTGACCGACTACCGCCTGTTACCACTCATCGAATACATGTGCTGGCGCTACCCGTCCGTCCAACTCTCCCTGCACTCCCGCAACGCCCTGAACAACCTCAACTCGGTGCGCGACGGCCAGCTGGACTGCGCCTTCTTCATCGGCGCCATCGAGCCCCGCGAGGGCCTCGAAACCACAGTCCTCTGCCCCGAACCCCTCGTGATGGTCGCGGGCCCCAACCACATGCTGGCCCAGCGCCAGTCCCTCACCGAGGACGACATCACCAGCAGCACCCTGATCCGCGCGGAGAACGGCGCCTCGTACCACGAACTGTTCGAGAACGCCCTCGGCTTCGACGACACCAGAGCCCCCGTCCTGGAACTGGACTCGGTGGACGCAGCCAAGCGCGCAGTGGCCTCAGGCCTCGGCATCGCCCTGATGCCGGAGGTGACCGTGTCCTCCGAACTGGCGGAAGGCAGGCTGGTCCGCCTCCCCTGGTCGCCGACGTTCCGCGTCTACACCCAGTTCGGCTGGCGCCAGGACAACTCGACGAACCCGGCGGTCACAGCCCTGGTCTCGGCAGCAGCACAGGTGGTCAGCGACCAGGTGGCTTCACTGACCTGACCCCGTGAGGGCGAAGCCGAGCAGTCCTTGCTTGAAACGCGAGGTTCCGGCGGTGTGGTCCCGTCACGAGTCGTGCCACAGCTCTTGTCGCTCCTGGTACGGCTCGTGACGGGACCACACCGCCCGAACCGGCCCACCTACGCAACCGCAAGCCGCCGCCGCCCAACGCAACAGGCGTGCCATCAACCCGCAGACGGCGCTGGACTGGTCTTTGATCAGATTGGCGGGGTAAGGGCAGAGCCCCAAGCTTGAAACAGGAACGCGACACGGCGACGCAACCAACCTACGAACAACAAACCGGCAGCCGCCAACGAAACAGGGGGACGACCTACGCACCCGGCGCGCCCCCAGAAGACCCCCGAACCACCAACTCAGGCAACACATCCTCAACATCGGTGGGCAAAGCCCCGCCAACCACAGCCAACAAGGCCCGAGCAGCCCGAGCCCCAAACGCAAACGTGTCCCGAGACAACGCAGTCAACCGCCCGTGCTGACACAAAACCGAGTCATCCCAAGCCACGATCGACAACTCCGCAGGCACCGCAACCCCCGACGAAGCCGCCACCTCAGCTCCAGCCACCGCCATCACATCGTTGTCGTAAACGATCGCCGTAGGCGGAACACCAGACGACAACAGCGCACGAGTAGCAGCAGCCCCAGACTCAGCGGTGTAGTCCCCAGGAACGATCACACCGTCCACAACAGACGAAGCAAACGCCTCATCCCGACGCACGGTGTGCAACAACGAGGACAACCCAGCCACCCGAGCAATCCGCCGATGCCCCAACGACTTCAAATACTCCACAACAGAAGTCATCGCCGCATAGTCATCAGCCCAAACAGAAGCCAACTCCCCGTGATGCCCAGCCCCACCCACCACAACGGCGGGCAACCCGAGCGAAGACATCAACGACACCCGAGGATCCGACACCAACAGATCCACGAGGAACACCCCGTCCACCCGGTGCTCGGCCCACCACCGCCGATACAGCTCGATCTCCGCCTCCCGCGACTCCACCACCTGCAACAACAACGCAGACGACATCGCGGACTGCATCCCGGCGATCAGCTGGAAGAAGAACGCCTCGTCCCCCAACGCCCGTGGCGGCCGCACCAGCACCAGCCCCACCGCGTCGGCCGAAGCGGACGACAGCGCCCGCGCGGTCACCGAAGGCCGGTACCCCAGGGACGACGCCACCGCCAGCACGCGGGCTCGTGTCGACTCGGACACCCCTGACCGGCCGTTCAGAGCCAACGACACGGCCCCTTTGGACACGCCCGCGGCAGCCGCGATGTCCTTGATCGTCGGCCTCTTCACGACAACCCCGCTCTGTCCGGAACAAGACAACTAGACGTTCGGAGGCTAGCCGGAGATAAACCGGTTTAGCTAGGGTCCGCGTCCAAGGAGGTGGGTGTCAATGAAGAGGCGCACGTTCCTCGCGGGCCTGGTGGCCCTCCCGATCACGTCGTCCGTCGCGGGCTGTGGTCTGTCGGGCAACACCGCGAGCAACTCGTCGGCGTCCGGCCAGGTCACCGGTGAGATCACGTTCCAGACCTGGTCTCTCAAGCCCAAGTACACCGACTACGTCAACGGTGTCATCGACGCGTTCCAGAAGCAGCACCAGGGCACCACCGTGAAGTGGGTGGACCAGCCCGCGGACGGGTACCTGGCGAAGGTCATGGCCGACGCGAGCGCGGGGAGCCTCCCCGACGTGATCAACGTGCCGCCGGATCTCAGCTTCCCGCTCGCCAAGGCCGGGCAGCTCGTCAACCTCGACGAGAGCCTCGAAGACGCCAAGCCCGAGTACCTCGAGAACGCCTGGCAGGCGTTCGAGATCCCCGGCAAGGGCGGCTGCTACGGCTTCCCCTGGTACCTCAACACCGGCCCGATCTTCTACAACAAGGCCCTGTTCACGCAGGCCGGCCTCGACCCGAACAAGCCGCCGACCAACTTCAAGGAGCTGGAGCAGCAAGCACTCCAGCTCGCGCAGAAGAAGGTCGCGATGCTCGGCCAGACGCCGTCCATCGCCGACTTCGGGCTCTACGGCGTCAAGGTGTTCGACAACGACAAGTTCACCTTCAACGAGCCCAAGGGCGTCGAGTTCGTCGAGAGCTACAAGCGGATGTACGACGCGGGCGCGCTGATCCCCGAGGCGCTCACGCAGAACTACACCGGCGCCGGCGCGAAGTTCATGGCGCAGCAGACCGCGCTCAACCCCGGCAGCGCGTACGACCTCGGCAAGTTCAAGACCGACGCGCCCAGCCTGTACGCGAACATCGGCATCACCAAGCCCATCACGAACACGGGCAGCGCCAACATGTTCCTGCACGGCGTGAGCGTGCCGAAGAGCAGCAGGAACCAGGCCACCGCGCTCGCGTTCGGCCGGTTCGTCACCAACGCCGAGAACCAGGTGAAGTTCGCCAAGCTCGCCTCGATCTTCCCGTCCACGAGCAAGGGCGGCGACGACCCGTACTTCACCACGGAGGACGGCAGCGACGAGGCACGCGTGCGCGTCGCGGCGGCCAAGCAGCTCAAGACCGCCGTCAACTACACGCCCGTGCAGTTCAGCGACCAGATGCGCGAGGCACTGTTGCAGCAGCTCGCGGACGCCATGCTCGGCAAGAAGTCCGCCAAGCAGGCCCTCGACGACGCCGTCGCCGAGTGCAACCGGCTCCTCAAGTGACCCCCGAAAAATGACGCACAGGCCCTACACGCCGTGGCTGTTCCTGTTGCCAGGACTGGCCGTCTGCGTCATGTTCACGATCTTCCCGTTCCTGAACATGATCGTGCTCGCGTTCACGGACGCGAGCGCGCTGGGCGGCGGCCAGTTCACCGGCGTCGACAACTTCGTGCGGATGGCACAGGACCCCAAGTTCTGGCTCGCCGCGCGCAACAGCCTGCTCTACATGGCCGGCGTGGTCCCACCGCTGGTGCTGTTGCCGCTGCTGGTCGCGATGCTCGCGCAGAAGGTCGTGCCGGGCATCGGGATCTTCCGCACGGCGTTCTTCACACCGGTCATCGCGTCCGCGGTCGTGGTCGGGCTCATCTGGACGTGGCTGCTCGACAGCCGCGGCCTGGTGAACAGCGTCGTGGAAGCGTTGGGCGGCACGAGGATCCCGTTCCTCACCGACTCGACGCTGCTGCTCGTCAGCTCCATGGTCGTCACGGTCTGGCGCGGCCTCGGCTACTACATGGTGATCTACCTGGCCGCGCTCGCGAACGTGCCGAAGGACCTGCACGAGGCCGCGATGGTCGACGGTGCGGGACCGGTGCGCCGCTTCTGGTCGGTCACCGTGCCCGCGCTCAGGCCGACCATGGTGCTCATCGCGGCGCTGAGCGCGGTCAACGGCTTCCGCGTGTTCTCCGAGATTTACCTGCTCTCCGGCGGCACCGGCGGACCGGGCGGGGCCAGCACCACGATGGTGCTGCTCATCCAGTCGGTCGGCCGCGGCCTCACCGGCGAGGTCGGGTACGCCTCGGCGCTGAGCTTCGTGCTGTTCGTGATCCTGCTCGGCCTGCTGCTGATCACCCTCGAGCTCAACCGCAGGGAGGACCAGCTGTGAAACTGGCCCACTACAAACTGGCACTGCGCTACCTGGGACTCCTGAGCATCCTCGCGATCAGCATCGGACCGTTCCTCTGGCAGTTCGCGACCAGCATCAAGGGACCGAACGAGGACGTCTTCGTCCCCGACTTCATCCCGGACGACCCGACGTTCGGCAACTACGCCGCGGTCGCCGAGGTGGTGCCGGTCTGGACGTTCGCGCTCAACTCGCTCGGCGTGGCGAGCGTCAACGTCATCACCAACTGCCTGGGCGCGGCCATGGCCGGCTACGCGCTGGCCCGGTTGAAGTTCAAGGGCCGCAAGTTCGCCGCGGTGATCTTCGCGAGCAGCATCCTGGTGCCGTTCGAGGCGATCCTGATCTCACTGTTCCTGGTGATGCGCGGACTCGGCCTCACCAACACGCTCACCGGCGTCGTACTGCCCGGCTCGATCGCCGCGCTCAACGTCCTGTTGCTGCGCAACGCCTTCCTCGCACTCCCCGCCGAAGTCGAGGAGGCCGCGGTCATCGACGGCGCCAACGCGTGGCAGCGCTTCACCCGCCTCGCGCTGCCGTCGGTGAAGGGCACGCTGGTCGTGGTGGCGCTGTTCTCGTTCATGTTCAGCTGGGACGACTTCCTCTGGCCGCTCGTGGTGCTCAGCGACCAGCAGAAGTACACGCTCACCATCGGCCTGGCGTACCTCCAGGGCACGTTCGTGCAGAACCAGCGGCTGGTGGCGGCGGGCACGATCATCGCCGTCCTCCCGCTGATCCTGCTGTTCCTGTTGCTGCAAAAGCACTTCTTCCGCGGTGTGGGAGAAGGCGCCATCAAGGGATAGAAACCAAGAGGAATTGAACACTGTGCGTTTCGGCGTGAACTACACCCCGTCCACCGGCTGGTTCCACCACTGGCTCGACTTCTCCCTCGACGACGTCAAAGCCGACTTCGAGTCCATCGCGAACCTGGGCCTCGACCACGTGCGGGTCTTCCCGCTGTGGCCGGTGTTCCAGCCCAACCGCGGCCTTGTCCGCCCCAACGCCGTGGAGCAGCTCGTCCAGGTGGTCGACGCCGCCCATGAGACCGGCCTGGACGTGCAGGTCGACGTGCTGCAGGGACACCTGTCGAGCTTCGACTTCTACCCGTCCTGGGTGCAGACCTGGCACCGCCGCAACATCTTCACCGACGCGGATGTGATCAGCGGACAGAGGTTCTACGTCCGCACGCTCGCGGAAGCGTTGCGCGACAAGCCGAACTTCCTCGGCTTCACCTTGGGCAACGAGGTCAACCTGCTCACCGAGTCGAACCCGTGCACCCCCGAGCAGGCCGCGGCGTGGATCGACACCCTGCTCGCGGAGTGCGACAACGCCGCACCGGGCCTGCCGCACGTCCACTCCGAGTACGACGCCGTCTGGTACGAGAGCGAGCACTCGTTCCTGCCCGAGCACGCGGCCACCAAGGGTGCGATGACCACCGTGCACTCGTGGGTATTCAACGGCACGGCGCAGCGTTACGGCCCTCTCTCGCCGGAGAGCGTTCATCACGCCGAGTACCTCGTAGAACTGGCCAAGGCGCACGCCGAGGACCCCCGGCGCCCGGTGTGGCTCCAGGAGGTCGGCGCCGCCCAGCCCGAGATCAGCGCCGAGCAGGCACCCCAGTTCGCCGAGCAAACGCTTGCGAACGTGCTGACCTGCGCCAACCTGTGGGGCGTCACGTGGTGGTGCTCGCACGACGTCGACCGCGCGTTGGTGGACTTCCCCGAACGCGAGTACGAGTTGGGGTTGCTCACGACGGAACGCAAGGTCAAGCCGCTCGGGGAGGTGATCGCCAGGATCGTGCGCGAGGCCGCACCGGAACCCGCCGAGCGCACACCGATCACGCTGCACGGCGACCGGCCCTCGTGGGGACCTGGTGGCGCCTTCTTCGAAGAGTGGATGTCTCTCGCGCGCAACGGCGTGCGGGCCTCGATCGAGCTGGGGTGACGACGAAGTGCACGACGAACGCGCGCTGCTGGAAGAACGACTCAACCGCACGCTGAAGGAACGCATCCGCCCGGCGATCTACGGCGAGACCGCACCGCTGGAACTGGCCGTCTGGAACGTCCCGGACGAGCCCGTCCCAGTCGCCGAAGCACTGCAAGCCACCTACGCACCAGCAAGCGTCGGCGACGCGTGGGGTGCGCCCTGGAGCACGAGCTGGTTCCGGCTCACCGGCAGCGTTCCCGAGGCGTGGCAGGGCAAGCAGGTCGAGGTCGTGCTGGACCTCGGCTTCACCCACCCCGGGCCCGGCTTCCAGTCCGAGGGCCTCGCCTACAACGCGCAGGGCGAGCCGATCAAGGGCATCGAGCCGCGCAACACCTACCTCCCGGTCGAGGGTGACGACGTCCTCTTCTACCTCGAAGCCGCCGGCAACCCGACGATTCTCGACTTCCACCCGTTCCTGCCGACCCCGCTGGGTGACAAGGAAACGGCGGGCACCGAACCGTTGTACAAGATCCTCAAGGCCGAGCTCGCGGTGTTCCAGCCGCAGGTCTGGCACCTGATGCTCGACATCGAGGTCCTGCAGTCGCTCATGAAGGAGCTGCCGGACCACGACCCGCGCCGGCACAAGGTCCTGCACGCGCTGGACCGGGCGATGGACGCGCTCGACCTGAACGAGGTAGCCGCCACCGCCGACCTGGCCCGCGCCGAGCTGGAACACGTGCTGTCGTTGCCCGCGAACGCCTCCGCGCACAAGATCTCGGCGATCGGCCACGCGCACATCGACTCCGCGTGGCTGTGGCCGCTGCGCGAGACGGTCCGCAAGTGTGCGCGCACGTTCTCCAACGTCACCAAGCTCATGGACTCCTACCCGGACTTCTACTTCGCGTGCTCCCAGGCTCAGCAGTACGCGTGGATGAAGGAACACCACCCGCACGTCTGGGACCGCGTCCGCGAAAAGGTCCGCGCCGGCCAGTTCGTGCCCGTCGGCGGCATGTGGGTCGAGTCGGACACGAACATGCCCGGCGGCGAGGCGATGGCCCGCCAGCTCGTGCACGGCAAGCGCTTCTTCCTGGACAACTTCGGCGTCGAGACCGAGGAGGTCTGGCTGCCGGACTCGTTCGGCTACAGCGCCGCCCTCCCCCAGCTGATCAAGCTGTCGGGCTCGCGCTGGTTTCTCACCCAGAAGCTGTCGTGGAACCAGATCAACAAGTTCCCGCACCACACGTTCTGGTGGGAGGGCATCGACGGCACGCGGATCTTCACGCACTTCCCGCCCGTCGACACCTACAACTCGTCGCTGTCCGGCGAGGAGCTGGCCCGCGCGTCACGCCAGTTCGCCGAGCACGCCAAGGCTTCCCGCTCGCTGGTCCCGTTCGGCTACGGCGACGGCGGTGGCGGCCCCACCCGCGAGATGATGGAGACCGCGCACCGCGTGGCGAACCTCGAAGGCTCACCGACGGTTCGCGTGGAACCGCCGCGCGAGTTCTTCCAGGCCGCGCAGGACGAGTACCCGGACGCCCCGGTGTGGGCGGGCGAGCTGTACCTGGAGAAGCACCGCGCCACCTACACCACGCAGGCCAAGACCAAGCAGGGCAACCGCCGCAGCGAACACCTGCTGCGCGAAGCCGAACACTGGTCCACCGCAGCCGCTCTCGCCGGCGCCGACTACCCGTACGACGACCTCGACCGGTTGTGGAAGACCGTGCTGCTGCACCAGTTCCACGACATCCTGCCGGGCAGCTCGATCGCCTGGGTGCACCGCGAGGCCGAGGCCACCTACGCCCGCGTGGCGTCGGAGCTGAAGACCCTGACCGCGCAGGCCATCGACGCTCTGAAGGGCGACGGCGACGACGAACTGACGTTCGACGTGCTCGGCGGCGACGCGCTCAAGCCGTTCGTGGCGCCGGAGAACGGCGTGCTGGACAACGGCCGGCTGCGCGTCACGATCGATGCCGAGGGCATCGTGGCGTCGATCCTCGACCTGGAGAACGACCGGGAGGTCCTGCCACCACACGGGTTCGCCGGCATGCCGCAGCTGCACCGCGACAACCCGAACCAGTGGGACGCCTGGGACATCGACCCGTTCTACCGCAACTGGAAGGCCGACCTGATCCCGTCCGAGCGGATCGACACCTCCGACGCCGTGGTCGTGCGAGCGAAGTTCGGCAACTCGGTGCTCACCCAGACCATCCGGCTGCGGGAGGGCGCGAAGCAGGTCGACTTCGAAACCGAGGTCGACTGGCAGGAACGGGAGAAGCTGCTCAAGATCGCGTTCCCGCTCGACCTGCGCGCCGAGGTCTCGACCGCGGAGACCCAGTTCGGCCACCTGCACCGCCCGGTGCACACCAACACCTCGTGGGAGGCGGCGAAGTTCGAGATCTGCGCCCACCGCTTCCTGCACGTCGGCGAGCCCGGCTACGGCGTCGCGGTGGTCAACGACTCGACCTACGGCCACGAGGTCACCCGCACGACCCGTGAGGACGGCGGAACCACCACGACCGTGCGCCTGTCCCTGCTGCGCGCACCTCGTTTTCCCGACCCGGAAACCGATCAGGGCGAACACCGCTTCCGCTACGCCCTGGTGATCGGCGACCTCCCGGCCGCGATCGACGCCGGATATCGCATCAACCTGCCGCCGCAGGTCGTCCGCGGCTCCGTGACGCCGGAACCCCTGGTGTCCACGGACAACCCCGCGGTCAGGGTCGAGGCCGTGAAACTGGCCGACGACCGGTCGGGCGACGTCGTCGTCCGGCTCTACGAGGCGCACGGCGGCCGAGCCCGCGCCTCGCTCAGCACTTCCTTCGCCTACAAGGGAATCCAGGAGACCGACCTGCTCGAACGGCCTCTGGGTGACGCGTCGGCAGAGGTGGTGCTGCGCCCGTTCCAAGTGATCACCCTGCGACTCACGAGGTAACGCATGAAGAAGCTGTTCCTGGCCCTGCTGCTGGTGGCGCTCGCCGCGCCACCGGCCCAGGCGGCCACGCAGAAACGCACAGTCGTCTACTACCAGACCCAGTACAGCAACGGCGCGACCGGCACGTACGTCTCGCCGAAGCCGCTGATCGACCGCAACACCGGCGTGACCGACGTCCTCGTCGCCGCCATCCACCTCAACGAGGACAAGGTGGTCCACCTCAACGACCACCCGCCGTCGCACTCTCGGTACACCCAGATGTGGCGGGACCTCGCCGCGATGCAGGCCCGCGGGGTCAACGTGATCGGCATGGTGGGCGGCGCCGCACCGGGCTCGTTCACGAGGCTCGACACCAGGTTCACCGAGTACTACCCGTTGCTGCGGGACGTGATCCGCACCTACAAGCTCAACGGCGTCGACCTCGACGTCGAGGAGCGCATGTCGATCGCGGGCATCCGGCGGGTGATCGACCAGCTGAAGACGGACTTCGGCGCGGGCTTCATCGTGACGCTGTCCCCCGTGGCGAGTGCGTTGTGGGGCGGCGGCAACCTGTCCGGCTTCAACTACGAGGACCTGTACCGCAGCCACGGCTCGAAGATCGCGTGGTTCAACGGCCAGTTCTACAACGGCTGGGGCAACGCGGGCAGCACCGCCAACTACGACCAGATCGTCAACCGCCGGGTGATCCCGGCGAACAAGGTCGTGCTCGGCACACTGACCAACCCGGCCAACGGTGGGTCGGGCTACGTGAGCATCTCGACGCTCAGGAACACCGTGACGTCGTTGAAGACCAAGTACTCCAACTTCGGTGGCGTGGCCGGGTGGGAGTACTTCAACTCGCTGCCCGGTGGCACGGCGGCGCCGTGGCAGTGGGCGGCTGATGTGACGGCGATGCAGAAGTAGGCCGCGGCAGGGCCGTCCCCCAGGAAGCGGCCCCGTTCGCCCAGTTGTAGTGCCCTGAGACCTAGTCGAAGCGGAAGGTGGCTGTCTCGAGGTTGTCGAGCATCCACTCCCGCCGCACGAGCGGTGCGCCGGTTTCCCTGCGCAGCAACGGAAGCCGGCGCACCATCTCCTCCAGCAGAACGCGCTGCTCCAGCCGCGCGAGGTTCGCGCCGAGGCAGTGGTGCGGCCCGTGCCCGAACGACATGATGCGGGTCCGCCGCCGGATGTCGAACACGTTCGGGTCCGGGTAGCGCGCGGGGTCGCGGTTGGCGGCGCTGAGCCAGCCGCTCACCCACTGCCCCGCCCGGAGCTGCTGACCGCCGATCACGACGTCCCGCACCACCAGCCGCCGCGGGCCCGGGAAGACCGGGTACCACCGCATCGTCTCCTCGACGGCACCGGGGATCAGCGACGGGTCCTCGTGCAGTTCGGTCCAGCACCCGTGTTCGGTGAGGAACAGCACGGCGTTCGGAATGCTCGCGAACGTCGTGTCCACGCCGGCGCCGAGCAGCATCGCGCAGTACCCGACGAGGTCCCAGTCCGACAGAGGTCGCCCGTCCACGTGGTAGCCGGCGGCCTGCGCGGCGAGCAGTTCGGCGATCAGGCCGTCTTCCGGCTCGGTGCGCTGACGCTCGATCTCCTCGGCGAAGTACCGCGCCATCTCCTTCTGCGGCGGGACGGTGCTGGTCGTGATCGAGGCCCGGTACCACTCGTCGATCCAGGCGGTCATCTTCGTCTCGGCGCTGAGGTCGAGGCCGAGCAGGTGGCAGATCACCCTGGTGGGCAGCGGCCGGGCGATGCGCGGCACGACGTCGAACCCCGACGGCTCGAGCCCGTCGATCAGCTCGGTGGCGATGGCGCGGATCTGGTCCTCGAGCCGGGACATCACGCGCGGGCTGAACGGGTCGGCGACGGCCACCCTCAGGTCGCGGTGGCGTTGCCCGTCCGCGGCCCACATGCCGCTGAGGACGGGGTTGGCGAGCGGCCGCGTCTCGTCGGTGAGGCCGTAGCCCGCCGAGAAGTGCTCCTCGTCGAAGAGCACGCGCTGGACGTCGCTGAGGCTGAAGACGTGCCAGGTGTCGAGCACCTCGTCGAAGTGCACCTCGGTGGTCGGATCGAAGAACTTCGCAGCTCGCATGGGTAAGTGGGCGACAGTCATGCCTTCGATCGTGGTCCCTTACCCGCACCTCGGGAATCGCCTGATCCAGCTACGAGAGCCCGGCGTAAGGGGTCCTGCGGCCGTCCCTTAGGTGATCGTCGGATGTGAGGCGTCACCCCTCAGGAGCAATCTCATCCTCGTCGACAGTGACATCTACACGGCGAACTGAGGAGTGAGTCAGATGGAATGGACGCCCGAGGCGATCAAGGCCGAGATCGACTACCGGCAGGCCGCCCTGCACGAGGACGCCCGCCGCGTCCAGGAGTACTACCGCAACGGCGGGCAGCCGCGTTCGTGGTGGCACCGGATGACGCATCGGCACGAGCCTGAGGTACCGAACGGGCAACAGGCCGCGTGATGCCGGGGGTATGGGCGTCTGCGATCACTATCGGCTCGGGGGCCGGTAGTGCTTGCAGACGCCTTTCCGCGTGTCAGCGGGCAGGCTGACACGACAAGCCCACCTTCTGCGTGGTGTGACGGCGGTGGCCGCGGACGCAGAACTGCCGGCCCCGCCGCGTCCGACCAGCGGAACACGGCGAAGACCGGCAGTCACAGCAGCACCAGGTCTTGCCGGCTAGGCCTTGGCCATCCAGGCCTTGACCTTGTCGCCGTTGGCCTCGACCCACTTCTTGGCCGCGTCCTCGGGCTTCATCTTGTCCTCGGCGATGTACTTCGCGACCGTGTTCTGGTCCTCGTTGGTCCACTTGAAGTTCTTGACCAGCTGGAACGCCGGCCCGTTGGCATCGGCGAACTTCTTCGACACGATCTTGTCGAGGTCGTAGTCCGGGTAGTCGCAGGCGACCTTCTCGGCGTCGGCGTCACAGCCCGCCTTGTACTCGGGCAGCTTCACCTTCTCGAGCTTGATCTCGTTGAGCAGCCACTGCGGCGAGTAGAAGTAGCCGATGACCCACTTCTTGTCCTTCTCCGCCTGGCGGAAGGCCTGGATCAGCGCGGTCTCGCTGCCGCCGTAGACGACCTTGTAGTTGAGGTTCAGGTTCTTCACCAGAGCCTCGTCGTTGGTCACGAACGACGGGTCGCCGTCGAGCAGCTGGCCCTTGTCACCCGACTCGGACGTCTTGAACTGGTCGGCGTACTTGTTGAGGTTGTTCCAGTCCAGGATGTCGGGGTGCTCCTTGGCCAGCCACGGCGGCACGTACCAGCCGATCTGGCCCTTCACGCCCGTCGAACCCGCGCTGACGGCGGTCTTCTGCTCGTCGATGTACTTCTTGCGCAGGTCGTCGTGGCCCCAGTTCTCGACCACCGCGTCGACCTCACCGGTGCCGAAGCCCTGCCAGGCCACCTCTTCCTTGAGCTCCTTCTTGGTGACCTTGCACTTGAGCTCCTTCTCGGCCACGTACGCGAGAACCGCCGCGTTCGCCTCGTAGCCGACCCACGGGTTGACCGCGAGGTTGAACGTGCCGCAGTCGCCGGTCGCGCCCGAGGACGAGTCACCGACCTTGGCGCCACCGCAACCTGAAAGCGCGAGTGCCCCTACGAGCACCGCTCCCAGCACGTTGTGCCTTGCCACTTTCCAGACCTCCTAGTTGGTCCACCGCTTGGCGGCCGCCTGGGTGAGGCGGTCGAGCATCACGCCCAGCACGACGATCGCGACACCTGCCGCGAGCCCCTTGCCGTACAAATTGCTCTGCGAGAACCCGGCCACGACGTCGTAGCCGAGTGCGCCTGCGCCGACGAGACCGCCGACGACGACCATCGAGAGCACGTAGATCAGCCCCTGGTTGGCGGCGAGGGTCAACGCCCCGCGCGCCATCGGGAGCTGCACCTTCACGATCGTCTGCCACGAGCTGGAACCGAGAGCCGTGGAAGCTTCCACCGTCGCGGGCGAGACCGCGCGGATGCCGTCCGCGATGATCTTGATGGCGACCGGTGCCGCGAACACCACGGCCGCGATGATCGCGGTGAACCGCGAAGCCGCGAACAGCGCGAGGAACGGCACCAGGTACACGAACGCGGGCATCACCTGGCCGGCGTCGAGGATCGGCCTGATGAACCGGTCCGCGCGCCTGCTGCGCCCCATCCACACGCCGACCACGACGCCGAGGATCATCACCATGATCGTGGCGACCAGAGTGGACGCCAGCGTGATCATCGAGTCCTGCCACAGACCGGTCGCGACGAGCAGACCCACGCACGCCGCGGAGACCACCGCGCACCGGACGCCGCCGATCAGGAACGACAGCGCCACGATCACCAGCGCCACCAGGAACCACGGCGACTCGGCCAGCAGCGCCTGCAACGGGTTGATCAGCGCCCAGGTGACGAAGTCCTTGAAGCCACCCGTGAGCACCGTCAGCGAGTCCTGCGCCCACTCCGTCACGGCCGTCGCGCCCTTGCGGATCGAGCTGCCGATCTCCACTTCGGACGGGAACTCCGCCGCCCACAGGTAGGTGTAGGAGAAGTAGACGGTGACACCTGTCACGCCGAGGCCGCTGAACAACGCCCAGCGCGGAAGCGTGCGGCGTTCGGTCGCGGCGGTCGTCACGCGGTCCAGCACGATCGCCAGCACCACGATCGCGAGGCCCGCGTTGAACGCCGTGCCGACGTCGAGCGTCTGCAACGCCTTCACGACCGTCTTGCCCAGACCGGGCGCGTCGATCAGCGCGGCGATCGTGACCATGGACAGCGCCGCCATGATCGTCTGGTTCACGCCCAGCACGATGGTCTTGCGCGCGGACGGCAGCAGCACCTTCACCAGCGTCTGTTTCCGAGTCGCACCAAGGGACTCCGAAGCCTCGACGGTGTTGCGCGGCACCGACCGGATGGCGTGCGCGGTGATCCTGATCGCGGGCGGCGCCGCGTAGATCAGCGTCGCGATCGTCGCAGAAGCGGGACCGATCAAGAAGAACAGCGTCAACGGTGCCAAGTAGACGAACGTCGGCATCGTCTGCATGAAGTCGAGCACCGGTGTCATGACCCGGTTGGCCCGATCGGACAGTCCTGCCCAGATGCCCAATGGAATGCCGATGAGCAGCGAGATCACGACGGCGGCGAGCGTCAGCGAGAGCGTGTCCATGCTCTCCTGCCACAACCCCTGCAGGCCGAGGAACACGAACCCCGCGACGGCGAGCAGCGCGACCCGCCAGCCGGCGACCACGAGGCTCACGAACCCCGCGATCCCGACCACGCCGAGCCAGCCGATCACCGGCACCGGCCGCCCGAACGACGGCTGCGCGATCAGGGCTTGGACGAAGGTCACGAACTCGTTGATGACGAGCCGGATCTCGTTGAAGAAGTAGAGGAACAGCGGGTTGGAGTTCCTGGACGCACCGACCGCGTCGTTGATGCTGTTGATCCACCGGTGCAGCGGCGTCATCGCGGAAGCGTCCAGCGGCAACGTGCCGATGTTGCGCAGGAGCAACCACAGCACCAGCCAGGCGAGCACGATCCCGCCGATGATGAGTGGCTTGCGCGGTAGTTGCCGCGGGGCGGCGACGGCAACCATCACGCCTCCCCGGCTACGACCCCGAGGATCTCCTCGTCCGCCACCACGCCGAGCAGTTCGCCGTCCCGCACGACTTTCACGGGCTTGTCAGCGCTCAGGACGCTGCGCACGGCCTCGCGCACAACGGTCTCCGGCGACAGCTCCGGCCCGTCCAGTTCGTCCTCGGGACGAGGCGGCCGCATGATCCACTTCAACGTCAGCACGTGCGAACGCGGAACGTCCTTCACGAAGTCCCGCACGTAGTCGTCCGCGGGCGCTCCGACCAACTCGTCACCCGTGCCGACCTGCACGACCTGACCGTCACGCATGATCAGGATGCGGTCACCCAGCTTGAGCGCCTCGCTCAGGTCGTGGGTGATGAAGACCATCGTCTTGCCGACCTCGCGGTGCAGCCTGATGACCTCGGACTGCATGTCGCGCCGGATCAACGGGTCGAGCGCGGAGAAAGGTTCATCGAAGAACAAAACATCTGGATCACCGGCGAGCGCGCGCGCAAGCCCGACGCGCTGCTGCATACCGCCGGACAGCTGATCCGGATAGGACTTCTCGTAGCCCGAGAGGCCTACAAGATCGATCACTTCCTGTGAACGTTCTCCACGTTTCGCCCGCGGTACCCCACGGATTTCCAGTCCGTAACCGACGTTGTCGGCAACGGTGCGGTGCGGAAGCAGACCGAAGTGCTGGAACACCATGGAGAACTTGTTCCTGCGCAGGTCGCGCAGACGTTTGGCGTCCGCTTCGAGAATGTTCTCGCCTTCGAACACGATCGTGCCCGCGGTCGGTTCCACCAGTCTCGTGAGACAACGGACCAGTGTGGACTTGCCCGACCCGGACAAGCCCATGACCACGAACATCTCGCCCGGAGCGACGTCGAAGTCCACTCCGCGCACAGCGGCAACGGAACCCGTGCGGTCCATCAGCTCCGACCGTGACAACGACTTCAGCTCGTCCGATGCCACCACTTGAGACGCATTGGAGCCAAACACCTTCCACAGGTCCCTGACCGAAATCACGGGATCCACGCTCAAACCACTCCGACCTGTTGCGGACTGCGCACACCGTTTCTCGATGCGCGACAGCATCGACCTTCACACGGGTGCGGTCAAGGGTTACGACGAATGGAGTCCTTTATGGACAACCAATCATCCCATGACTTGACTGGGTCTGATCGAAGAGGAAAAGCTGAACTGAGCGGTCTCCTGCACCGCTCGTTCCCCTCGACGAGGAGCTGTTCGTGCAAGCCCCCAGAATCGCTCTGGCAATGACATTCGTGTTGGCGATTGCCGGATGCGGCGGTGGATCGACATCGTCGTCACCGCGTTCCAGTTCGGCAGCGCCGACCGAGCCCTGTGACTCCATCACCATCGCCGTCAACCCGTGGGTCGGCTACGAGGCGAATGCGGCCGTCATCGGCTACCTCGCCGAGAAGCGCCTCGGTTGCAAGGTGACCAAGAAGGAAGTCGACGAACAGACCGCCTGGCAAGGCCTCGACTCCGGCGAGATAGACGTGATCCTGGAGAACTGGGGTCACGAGGACCTGAAGCAGAAGTACATCGACGAGAAGCGCACCGCCGTCCGGGTCGGCCCGTCCGGCAACAAGGGCGTGATCGGCTGGTATGTGCCGCCGTGGATGAAGAAGACCTACCCGGACATCACGAACTGGCAGAACCTCAACAAGTACGCGGACCTGTTCAAGACCGCCCAGTCCGAGGGCAAGGGCCAGGTGCTCGACGGCGACCCCTCGTACGTGACCAACGACGAGGCCCTGGTCAAGAACCTGGGCCTCAACTACAAGGTCGTCTACGCGGGCAGCGAGCAAACCCTGATCAAGGCGTTCCGCCAGGCCGAGGAGAAGAAGACGCCACTGATCGGCTACTTCTTCGAGCCGCAGTGGCTGCACCTCGACATCGAACTGGTCAAGGTCGACCTGCCCGAGTACAAGGCGGGCTGCGACGCGGACGCCGCCAAGGTCGCCTGCGACTACCCGCGCTACGAGCTCGACAAGATCGCGTCCAAGAAGTTCATGGACAAGGGCGGCCCCGCTGCCCGGCTCGTCCAGAACTTCCAGTGGAGCAACGACGAGCAGGACGCGGTCGCGTCGTTCATCGCCAAGTACAAGATGTCGCCGGACGAGGCGGCGCGGCGCTGGATCGAAGCGAACCCGGACCGCGTCGACGACTGGCTCACCAAGGCAAAGCCGTAACTGTGATCTGTAACTCAGGGCTTTAACTCTTGCCGCGGGACCACCACTTCTCGTCGGGGCCGGAGATGTCCTCGACACTGAGCCTGCGGACGGATCCCGCCCGCTTGAGCCGGGCCACCAGCTGATCCTGCCTCTGCGCGAGCCGGCGGTAGATCTCCACCGAGGAGGTCTCCTGCCGGCTCCGCTGTCTTTCCACCGTGCGCCAGTTCCCGAGGAACTCGAGCGTCAGATCGGCGACGGCCTGACCGGCGTGCGCGGTGAGGGTGTCGGCCGGGGAGACGAACCGGCCCGCGTGGAACGCCAGGTTCCTGGTGACGTAGAGCCATTCCAGCACCGCGGCGGCCGTGTCCTCCTGCTCCCGCAACCAGCCCGCGAGGACCTTCGAGTCCGCGAGCCTGCCCTGCCAGAGCTCCACCAGGTCCTGCACCAGCCCGCCCTCGTCCTCGGCCAGCGCCGCGAGGGCCTCCTGGGCAGCGGCGAGCTGTTCGTTCGGGCGGTTGTTGCGGACCAGCACCTCCAGCCAGGCGTCCACGGACCTCAGGTGGTGCTTCACACCGGTGGTCGGCACCTGCGCGGCGAGCGGCCGGCGCAGCTCGTCGTCGTGGTTGATGACGAGGACGTGCAGGCTGATCAGGTGCTGCCGCAGCATCTGCAGCGCGCACGCCTTGGCCAGCCACGCGATCTTGCTCGGATCCAGCCCGGTCGCCTCCAGCGCACTCCACGCGAGCCCGGCGCTGGCCATCGGCGCGTCGACCTGACGTGCGAGGTTCGCCACCCTCATCGCACTGCGCAACTCCGCCGGCCAGTACGCGGTGAGCGGATACGCGTTGCCGACCGTGCGCCGGTGCTCGGTACCGCGCGTGACCCGCCCGCCGGGCCCGCTGACCTGCCAGACGGGCGCGACGTGCAACTCGGTGAGCCGCTCCCCCGCCGCGTACTGGTCGAGCACCTCGTTGAGGATCCGCCGCCCCTTTAGAGCCGCAGTGTGCGTGTCGGCGGCGTTGACCGGCAGCCGCACCAGCACCGACGACCCGTTGACGGCGTCCTTGAGGAAGTCGTCCTTCGGCAACCTGTTGCGGTGCAACGGCTCCTGCCGCGCCTCGGGCAGCAGCTCGTCCAGGTGCCGCAGCACCCGCGCACCCCGCACGACCAACGCCACGACGTGCCGGCGCGGCTCCGGCCAGAGCACCTCTTCGAGATCACCGGGCTTCTTGAGCCACCGCAACAGATCCGCACGCAGCTGCCGCCCGTCCCTGCCGTGCACCGCCACCACGACCGCGACCTCCGCGATCATCCTGGCGCGCAACGGAAGTTCGACCCCGTTCCACAGTGGAGTGATCCACCGCTTCACCGCGTCCCCCAACGCCCGCGGGTCGAGCTTCACGGCAGCCGCGGCCGTGACCTGCGGATCGAGCCTCTGACCGTCCGCCGCGATGGCCGCGTCGACGTCGAGGAGAACCCGGCGAGCCCGCGCGAGCTCCCTGGCGCCACCGTGGACGTACGCGGGCTTGGCGGCGTCCACACACGCGAGCGAGGTGGTGATGATGCGCCGCAACAGGTTCCACCGCGGCTGGTCCTCGGTGGCGTGACTCTCGAGAGCGACCTGCGCACGCGTGACGGCGAGAAACGCGCTGTTGAGCCCGGCCACGTGCTCCCCAAGGTGCGCGTCGGGATCGAGAGCCCGCAACACCCCCTGCAACAGCGCCCGCTGCCCCCGGTCGAGCTTCGCGTCGTCGAACGCGTGCCGGAGCCGGGCGTCGAGGTACTGATAGCGCACGTGACGCACCATAGAGGTCATGGACAACCGGAAAGCGGTCTTCGCGGGCATCGACGGTCAGTCGCTGGCAGGCCGGCTCGAACTGCCGGCGGGAGACATCACCGCGACCGCGGTGTTCGCACACTGCTTCACCTGCGGCAAGGACTCGGTGGCCGCCACCCGGATCTCCCGCGAACTCGCCGCCCGCGGAGTCGCGGTCCTGCGGTTCGACTTCACCGGCCTCGGCCAGTCCGGCGGCGACTTCGCCAACACGACGTTCACCTCCAACGTCGACGACCTCGTCTGCGCCGCAAGCCACCTCCGCGACACCATCGGCGCCCCCAGCGTCCTCATCGGACACTCCCTCGGCGGCGCCGCAGTCCTCGCCGCCGCACGCCAGGTGCCCGAAGTCCGCGCCGTCGTCACCATCGGCGCACCAGCCGACACCGCCCACGTCCAGCACCTGATCGGCTCGTCGACAGCGGAGATCGAACAACACGGCGTGGCCGAAGTGCAGCTCGCCGGACGCCCGTTCCGGATCAGCAACCACTTCCTGACCGACATCAAAGAACAGAACCAGGCAGCGTGCATCGCCGGCCTGAACCGCGCACTGCTCGTCATGCACTCGCCCCAGGACGACCTCGTCGGCGTCGACAACGCCAGAACCATCTTCGACGCGGCCCGCCACCCCAAGTCGTTCATCTCGCTCGACGGCGCCGACCACCTGCTCACCGACCGCGCCGACGCCGCCTACGTGGCAGAAGTGCTCGCGGCCTGGGCCAGCAGATACCTGTGAAACCGGAAGCCCCCGACAACAGCCGTTGCCGAGGGCTTCCGTCAACCGATCGGGGCGACAGGATTTGAACCTGCGACCCCCCGCTCCCAAAGCGGGTGCGCTACCAAACTGCGCCACGCCCCGGTTGCAACCACCTTACCGCCCTCCGCTAAGGTATTCACCGCAGCCCCTACCAGGGACAGCAACGCGGGCGTAGCTCAATGGTAGAGCCCTAGTCTTCCAAACTAGCTACGCGGGTTCGATTCCCGTCGCCCGCTCGCGGCCGAGGCCGACGTGTGTCTGCGGAGAGCGCAGACCCCGTCGGCCTCTCGTGTTTTTTCTGGGGGCCGAGCCCCCAGACCCCCAGCCGGGGGCTTGCCCCCGGACCCCCATCGGCGGTGGTTGCGTGAGTGGGCGGGGTGCGTGAGGGTGCGGTTCCCATGTGGATTGCGTGAGCTAGGTCCGGCGCGGTTCCCACGTGGAGTGCGTGAGTGAACCGGGTGCGGTCCTTGGTTGTGTGAAGTGAGTGGCTGCCAACCCGTGGTTGCGGGATCTGGGTGACCTGCGGACTTCGCGGTTGCGTGATGACGGTGGCTTGTGGCCTTTGTCCTGCGTGATGCGGGCGGGTTGCGATGCCCGGTTGCGTGATGGGTGGTGTGCGGCCGTTGTGGTTGTGGGGTGGCAGCGGTTTGCGGGATTCGGAGGCGTGTCTCGTGGGGCGGGCGGACTCCGATAGCTGGTGGTGGGTCGGTGCCGCGCGTGTCAGCAGAATGCGGTGGCCGTGTCTTCCGCGTTTTCTTTGAGGCGTCGGTATGAGGTCGGTCACGTTGAGGCGATGCCCACTTGGGTGTGGTGGTGGGTCGGGTGGTCGATTTCGTCGGCCACGGCCAGGGCGAAGTCCTCGTAGGTGAGTTCGTTGGCCGGGTTCACCGGTGATGTGCGGTAGCTGCCTGTGGGTTTGCCGCCCAACATGCCTGCTGGGCTCATCACCAGCCAGTTCGCGTTGGAGTCGGCCAGCACCTCCACGCCCGCCGCGTGGCCCAGGCAGAACGGCCTGTGCTCCGCGGGGAAGTCCGGGGCATCGACCACTCGCACGCCTGGGGAGGTTTCCAGGAGTGGGTAGATGCCGATCACGATGATCCGGGGCACGCCGGACGCCACCAGGGCGTGGGCCGCCTCCCGGTAGAAGTCGGCCGGGTCGCGGGAGAGGTCCACCACCGCGCTCACCGCCACGTCGTGGCCCGCGGCCACCTCTGCCGCCGCCTGCACGCCGGGGGTGCGGCCGATCTCCGTCACCTCGTGGCCGCGGGAGCGGAGTGCCGCCACGATCTGTCGTCCGGCGTTGCCGGACGCTCCGAAAACAACGATCTTCGCCATGAGCGCGACGGTAGGGTGCGGGGGTCCGGTTTCCGCAACGATACTGGGGGTGAGCAGGTGGAATGCCAGCACGGCGGCCCAGTGGTCGGCGCTGTGGCCGGCCTGCCGTACCGCATCGGTGACAAGTGGACGGCGCACGTGTTGCGCGGGCTGCAGAGTGGTCGGCGGCGGTTCACCGAGTTGCGGGGCGGGCTGCCTTCCGTGACACCCAAAGTGCTCACCGAGACGTTGCGGGCGATGGAGCGCGACGGCACGGTGGTGCGCGAGGCGTTTGACGAGAACCCGCCGCGCGTCGAGTACGAGCTGACCGCGCGAGGGCGCAAGATGCTCGGACTGCTCGACCTCTGCTGCGACTGGGCCCGAGAGAACTGGGCACGGGAGAACCTGGTGGACACCGATGCGTCTTGAGCAGATCGTCATCGACAGCAACGAGCCGAGCCGGCTGGTCCGGTTCTGGGCCGAGTTGCTCGGCTGCGAGCCGGTGAACCGCGAGCACGGCTGGGCGCACGTCGAACCGCCCGGCGGAGTGCGGATGTCGTTCCAGCCGGTGCCCGAGCGCAAGGACGTGAAGAACCGGCTGCACCTCGACTTCGAGGTCGACGACATCGAGGCGGCGGTCGTGAAGGCGGTCAACCTCGGCGCGTCACGAGAGGGCGTGGTCCACACCGACGAGAAGGGCAGCTTCCAGGTCATGCGCGACCCGGAGGGCAACGAGTTCTGCTTCGTCCACTGAGGAAACAGCCGGGGAACTACTCACCGAACTACTGGACCGCCCGCCAGAGCGCCTCACCGAAGCGGATCGCGAGGACCAGGAGCAGCACGCCGATCGCGAAGCTGATGAGGCACCGCACGACCACCAGCAGCTTGGCGCCTTTCATCCCGACATGATTTATCCCCGGCGGGCGGGAACAACAGAGCCCAACGGAACCAATGCGGCACCCAATAGCATTCAGGGGTGACTGACTGCCTGTTCTGCCGCATCGTCGCGGGCGAGATCCCGGCGACCGTGGTGACGGAGACCGACACCACGCTCGCCTTCCGCGACATCGACCCCAAGGCGCCCACGCACGTCCTGGTGATCCCCAAGGAGCACCACCAGGCGATCGGCGACGTCGATCCGGTGCTCGCGGGGCAGATCCTCGCCACCGCGCACCAGGTCGCGAAGTCCGAGGGCGTCGACGAGTCCGGCTACCGGCTGGTGTTCAACACCGGCAGGGACGGCGGCCAGACCGTCTTCCACGTGCACTGCCACGTCCTGGGCGGGCGCGGCCTCACCTGGCCCCCTGGCTAGATCCCGGGGATCGCCATCTCCCGCACGAACTGCGCGTCGACCGGCTTCCCGTGGCCCGGCACGATGATCCGCGGGTTCAGGTCCAGGATCCGATCGAGGACGGCGCGCCAGTTCGAGGGCGTGGCATCCGTTCCGGCCTTGGCCTCAGCGCCCTCCTCGACCAGATCGCCCGCGAACACCACGTCCACGTCCGGCACGTGCACGATCACGTCGTGCGAGGAGTGCGCGGGCCCGAAGTGGTGCAGGTCGACCCTGCGGCCGCCGACGTCCAGCGTGACGGTGTCGCGGAACGTGTGCGTGGGCTCGATCAGCTTGCCCTCGAACGGCTCCGAGTAGTACACGGCACGGCTCTCGAGCAGCTCCTCGTCGACGACGCAGTCCTCGTGCGCCCACACCTCGCACGGCAGGAACGCCTCCGTCGCCAGCACGTGGTCGAAGTGGTTGTGCGTCAACACGATCCGCGACGGGCGGATCTCCTGCGCGAGCGCGTAGTCCATCCCCGAGTCGACGAGCAGCGAATCACCTGATCCGGTGATGTACCCCAACGTCAGGTCCAGCTCGGTGTGCCGCTTGATGAACACGCCGTCGGCGATCTCGATCACCGCAGTACCCCCTCCACCAGTACGGGGACAGCGTCACTGACCCCGATCTCCACCGCCAGTTCCACGTCCGCCGCGTGACCGTTCTCGACCAGCTCACGGCCCGACCCGCACTTCCGCACGGCGTCCGCAACAGCTGTGTTCCTGAACGCCGCGACCGCGAGCTGAACCTCAGGCGACGCGTCACCGGACAACGCAGAAAGCACCGCACCCGCACCCAGGTAGTCCTCGACGCACGGCCGCAGCGGCCCGAACTTCCGCGGGCCGGAGTTGAGGATGTCGAGCCCCCACCGTTCACCGGCCGGGATCACGCCGATCGTCTCCCCCAGCTCCTGCGCCCGCCTCGCCACCGCCGAGGCGTTGCGCAGGCAGGCGGCGAGCACGTGCGCACCGGTCTCGGCGGCGAGGAAGCAGAGGTTCGACCCGTTCGGTGACGGCAACTCGACCAATCCACTGCTGCCGACGAGTGATGCTGGTCGCAGCGTCTTCCCCGACGTGGGCTTCCACAGCGACGGCCGCACCTGACCACCGTTGCCGACGACCAGGTCGACAGACGTCGTGAACGACAGCACGTCGACGACGACCAGCACGTCACAGTCCCGCAGCGCGTCGACGCCCTCGGGTCCCCATTCCAGCTTCAGCTGGTACCCCGCTTGGCTGAACACACCCACCAGCGTGTCAGACTCCCGGACGTGCGCGTTTATCTGGCAGCAGACCACGCGGGCTTCGAGCTGAAGTCCCACCTGTCCACGGCTCTCAAGGAGCAGGGTTACGAGGTCGTCGACGTCGGCGCCCACACCTATGACGCCCAGGACGACTACGTGTCGTTCTGCACCGACGCCGCCGAGCGGGTCGTCGGTGACCCCGGCAGCCTCGGCGTCGTCATCGGCGGCTCCGGCAACGGCGAGCAGATCGCCGCGAACAAGGTGAAGGGTGCCCGCGCCGCGCTCGCGTGGAACACCGACACCGCCCAGCTCGCCCGCGAGCACAACGACGCCAACCTGGTCGGCATCGGCGCCCGTCAGCACACCACCGAGGAGGCGACGGCAATCGTCTCGACGTTCCTCAAGACGCCGTTCTCGGGCGAGCCGCGGCACCAGCGCCGCATCGACAAGGTCAGCGCCTACGAGAACAAGGCCTGATGCCTGAGGGCCACACGCTGCACCGCCTCGCGCGGCTGCACCAGCGCCGGTACGCGGGCAGGCCCGTGTCCGTCACCAGTCCGCAGGGACGCTTCGCGGCGTCCCTCGTGGACGGACGGAAACTCGTCCGCGCGGAGGCCCACGGGAAGCACCTGTTCCACGTCTACGGCCCGGACGCGGTCGTGCACGTCCATCTCGGCCTGTACGGGACGTTCACCGAGTCACCGCTGCCGGTCCTGGCGCCAGTCGGCCAGGTCAGGATGCGGATGGCCGGCGAGACGCACTGGACGGACCTGCGCGGCCCGACCGCGTGCGAGGTGCTGAACAAAGACGAGGTCAAGGCCATCCGGGAACGGCTCGGCCCCGACCCGTTGCGCAAGGACGCCGACCCCGACCGCGCCTACGAGCGGATCATCCGGTCGAAGCAGCCGCTCGCCGTGCTGCTGATGGACCAGAAGGTCCTCGCGGGCGTCGGCAACGTCTACCGCGCCGAGGTGCTGTTCCGGCACAACGTGAACCCGCTGCTGGTCGGCAACAAGGTCAGCCGCGAGCTCTGGGACGCGATGTGGGACGACCTGGTCGTGCTGATGAAGGACGGCGTGAAGGTCGGGCAGATCAACACCGTCCGCCGCGAGCACATGCCGCGGGCCATGGGCCGTGCGCCGCGCGTGGATCGGCACGGCGGTGAGGTGTACGTCTACCGCCGTGCCGGTGAGCAGTGCCTGATCTGCGGCACCGAGGTCATGACCACGGAACTGGCAGCTCGCAACCTCTTCTGGTGCCCTGCCTGCCAGCCCTGAAAAAAGTTCGGTGGGGTGGTTCGGGGAGCGGCTGGAAAGTGCTCAGTTCGTGAGCACTTAAAAATCGAACCCGCCGCCCATGTCGCCGAAGTCGAAGCCACCGGCGTCGCCCATGTCCGCGGCACCGCCCATGTCGCCCATGCCCATGTCCGCCATGCCGTAGTCACCGACTCCGTGCATGCCGGAGAACATGGCGTCCATCAGCAGGAACGTGCCCACGCCCCATGCACCGGCCACCAGCGCGGGCTTCCACCACGGCTCGGAGTACCAGCCACGCGGCACCGGGCGCCCAGCGACCATGCCACCGGGGTAGTAGTAGGGCGTGCCAGCGCCGGACTGCGGCGACGCGGCGTACTGGTGGCCCTCGACGCTGACCTGGCGGTCCTCGCTCACGGCACCCGCCTGCCGCTGCCCGGCGCTCTCCGGCAACGCGGGTCCGGGGTCCATGCCCATGGCCTCACGCGCCGCGCGCACGTAGTGCAGACCTTCCATCGCGGTCTCGGTGACCAGCCGCGCCTGCGGAATCGTGCGGGCCTGCTCCATCTGCGAGCCGGCCGCGGTGAAGCGCTCGGACGCGTCCGCCAGCGCCTGTGTGGACGCGGAGTTGGTGCCCGTGAGGCTCATCACCTGCCCGCCGAGCCGCTCGACCCACCGACGTGCCTCCGCCTTGGCGTCGTCGAGCTCACGCGCCTTGCGCGCGTTGCTCTGACTGACCAGGTAGAACACCCCTGCGACCAGCAGTACCAGCACGACAACCCACACGACGGTGCCCACGGTTACCTCCCACACCAGGTAAACCGTCAACGAGTGAACGACGGGCGTAGTTCCGTCAGAACACCTCAGGGCAATGCGGCTCTTCCGTACCGATGAACGCCAACGTCAACATGTCCACGTGTCCTGGCGTGTGTTCCACCACGCGGTGTGCACGCTTGAGCACGGAAAGCCGTACACCGCCGAGGAAAACGCTGCCGAGTGCGGCCGCGTCGAGAGAGACGTCCGCCGGATCCTCGGTGCGGGTGACGACCGCTTCACCACCCTTGACGGTGAAGCGCCAGCGGCCGGAGTTCCACGGGCAGAACGAGTCCTCGACCTCGATCACACTGTCCACATCGGACGAGTAGCGCCGCAGCGGCAGCGCGCGGTCGACGTCGACGATTCGCAGCCACAGCGCATCGACGAGGTCACGGCTCACCTGCCGCGGGTTGCCGACCATGTGCAGGATCGGGTCGTCGGCGGCGGTGTAGAAGGAGAGCTCGGCCGTCAGATCGGTGTCGAGCAGGAACCGGTACAGGTCCGCGTACGCCTGCTCGGTCTCGCACACCAGCTCCCGCACGTGCAGCTCGTCCTGCGGCCCGCGCGGACTGCGGCCGCCCTTGACCCGGAACACGACGTACCCCTCGGGGTGCAGGCAGTAGCGGTACGCGGTGAGTCCGTCGCGGTCGACCTCGCGGTCGGCGAGCTGCACGTCCCACGTCGCCTCGACGCGGTTCAGCCAGCCGACGCGCGTGCGGCGCACCCGGTCGTGCATCTCGCGCATGAACGGCATCGCCTCCTCGCGGCTCACCTGCCGGATGCGGGTGCCGCTCACCGGGACGCCGGGGTGGAACGCCACCCGCGTCGGCATCGTCATCCGGTTGAGGCTGGTGGCGAGCTCGCCGTAGCCGAACCGGCGGTAGATCGAGCCCTCCGACGCCCAGAGGATCGCGATCGGCTCACCCGACTCGTGCAGGCCGTGCAGCTGGGTCTTCATCAGCAACGACGCGACGCCCCGGCGCCGATGGCCCGGTTTGACCGTCACGACGGTGACCGCGCCGGCCGGTGCCTGAAGACCACCCGGAACGGTGATCTCGCGGGTCAGGATCCCGGCGGTGCCGATGATCTCGTCGCCGTCGAGGACCACGTGCGCGCGGTCGTGCTCGATCACTTTGAGCCACTTGCTGTCCACGCCGCGGGGGTCGTCGTTGAACGCCCACGCCATCACCCGTTGGAACTCGGGGATGTCGGATTCGGTGATGGTCCTGATGCTCAGCGCCGAGTCAGCCATGGCAGCAGTGATACGCCGCCACGGCGTGACTCGCAGCTCAATTACCGCTGGACCGACTTGATCTCGCAGAACTCGTCCAGGCCGAACCTGCCGAACTCGCGGCCGTTGCCCGACTGGCGGTAGCCACCGAACGGCGCGCTGGTGTTGAACGCGGCGGCGTTGATGTCGACCTGACCGGTCCGCAGCCGCTTGGCCACGCGCAACGCCCTGTCGGTGTCGGCGGAGAACACGCCGCCCGCCAAGCCGTAGATGGTGGAGTTCGCGATCCGCACCGCGTCGTCCTCGTCCACGTACGGCATGACCGACAGAACCGGCCCGAAGATCTCCTCCTGGGCGATCGTCATCTCCGGCGTGACGTTGCCGAACACCGTCGGCGTGACGTAGAACCCTTGCGGCAGAGGCGATTCCGGCCCACCGGCGGCAAGTCGCGCGCCCTCCTCGACACCCTTGCGGATGTAACCGATCACGCGGTCTCGCTGGGCCTTCGACACGGCCGGTCCGATGCGGGTGGACGGGTCCGCGGGGTCGGCCGGCGTGTACTTGGCCGCGGCCTGGGCCGCCAGTTCGACGGCCTCGTCGTGGCGGTCGGCGGGCACGAGCAGCCTGGTCCACGCGCTGCACGCCTGGCCGTTGTTCATGAACGAGTTGGCGACCGCGATCTTCACCGCCCGGCCGAGGTCGGCGTCGTCGAGCACGATGCACGCCGACTTGCCGCCGAGCTCCAGCGCGACCCGCTTGACCGTCTCGGACGCCACCGCGGACACCCTGCGCCCGGCCTTGGTCGAGCCGGTGAACGACACCATGTCCACGTCCGGGTGCGCTGCGAGCGCCTCACCGACGACCGGCCCGGTGCCGTGGACGAGGTGGAACACGCCCGCCGGCACGGCGCCCACGATGATCTCGGCGAGCAGGTCGGCGGTCCGGGGCGCGAGCTCGCTCGGCTTGAGCACCACGGTGTTGCCCGCGGCGAGCGCCGGCACGACCTTCGCGACCATCTGCTGCAACGGGAAGTTCCACGGCGTGATGGCGGCGACGACACCGATCGGCTCGCGGAAGATCAGCGAGTTGCCGATCTCCTCGGGCTCGAAGTAGCCGCTCTCCAGCACGTCCGCGACGCCCTCCGCGATGGCGATCGGGTTCGCGACCTGGACCTTCTGGCTGAACGTGATGGGCGTGCCCATCTCGCTGGTCATGGTGGCGGCGAGCTCGCCCGCGCGCTCCTCGAGGCCTTCGACGACGGTGCGGACGATCTTCGCGCGCTCGTCCACCGAGGTCTGCGACCACGCCGGGAAGGCGGCCACCGCGGCGGCCACGGCCGTGTCGACGTCGGCCGGTGTGCCCTCGGCGAGCGTGCCGACGACTTCCTCGGTGGCGGGGTTGACGACCTCGATCACGAGAGCCCTCCAGGCGGATGTGACACTTGATGCACTGACGGCCTCCAGGGTGTCACATCGGGTCGCGGTGCACGAGGGGCGACTCACCCACTCGAAGCCGCCACCAGACCCGCGAGCCGCCGCTCCCGCAGCACCCTCAGGTGCACCGCCGCCCACGTCCGGTACGGCCGCCACGCCTCGGACACCTCGGCCAACGGCCGCCCGTACCGGTGAGCCACCTCGTCGGTCAGCCGGGACTCGTTGTGCGGCACGGCATCCGGCGCGTTCGCCCCGCGCAGCACGACCAGCTCGGCGGCGAACGGGCCCAGCCCCTTGACCTGCTGCACAGCCAGAACGGCCGCCGCGGGCTTCATCGAACGCAACGTCACGGCGTCCAGCAGGCCGTCGAGAGCCGCCTCGGCCACCGCGCGCAGGTACTCGGGCTTGCGACCGGGCAGGTCCAGAGAAAGCCCCAGCAGCTCCGCCGGTGCCGGGAACACGCCGTCACGGGACAGCGAGGCCTTCAGAGCGGCCGCCTGCGTCACGCGGATCCGCTGCGACAGCACCGACCAGGCCGCGGCCTCGTACGGCGAGTAGAAGCCGCACGGCCGCAAGCCGGGTAACGAGGCCTGAGCGGCGGCGATCACCGGATCGCGCGCACCCACCTCAGTCCAGGCCCGGCCGTCGACGTCCAGGGACAGGAACCGGCTCACCTGCGCCGCCGCCAGGTCGAGGTCGCCGGCGCCGGACAGGGAAAGAACAGCTGTGGCGCCGCGCTGGGTCACCGAGACCGAAGCACGACGCCACTCACCCTCGACCAGGAACGTCGCCTGCAGCGCCTCGCCTTCGCGCGCAGGCAACGCCGATGGTGTGAAGCCCTCCCAGAAGGCCCGGGACGTCGCCAGCGACCAGGGCCCCTGAACCGCGACTTCGACGTGGTGGTGTGCCATGGTCGAGGACGTTAGCGAGCACCACCGACAAAGAACTCAGCTGAAGTCCAGCTCGCCCGACCTCGTGCGCTTCAGCTCGAAGAAGTACGGGTAGCCGGCGAGCAGCCGGGCGCCGTCGAAGATCTTGCCGGCCTCCTCGCCCCGCGGGATCTTCGTGAGCACCGGACCGAAGAACGCCACGTCGTCGATGTGGATGGTCGGCGTGCCGACGTCCATGCCGACCGGGTCCATGCCGCGGTGGTGGCTCTTCTTCAGCTCGTCGTCGAAGTCGGTCGACGTCGCGGCGTCCGCCAGCTCGGCGGGCAGCTCGGCGTCGGCCAGCGCCAGCTTGATGACTTCGTCGAAGTCCTTGTTGCCCTCGTTGTGGATCCGGGTGCCCATCGCCGTGTACAGGCGCGGCAGCACCTCGTTGCCGAACTTCTGCTCGGCGGCGATGGCGACGCGGACCGGACCCCAGCCCTTGGTCATGAGCTCCTTGTACTGCTCGGGCAGGTCGCGGCCCTCGTTCAGCACGGAAAGACTCATCACGTGGAAGCTCAGGTCGATCTCGCGGACCTTCTCCACCTCGAGGATCCACCGGGAGGTGATCCAGGCGAACGGACAAAGAGGGTCGAAGTAGAAGTCGACCTTCGCCTTGTCGGCCATGCGTGCCCCTTCAGTCGCGTTCTGTCGCGTTGGGTGCGGTTATCGCCCCATCAGCCCAACCAGATCACCCTGTCATCTCTTCCCGGACGCCGGTTCCGTGATTGGATGCGGGAGTCATAACCATTCCCGACGACGTCAGCGCGTAACCAAACGCGTGGCAGACGAGGTGACCAGTGGCCGCGCCCAACCTCACCCGCGACCAGGCTCAGGAACGTGCTGAGCTGCTGGAAGTGGAGTCCTACCGGATCGAGCTGGACCTGACCGACGGCGGCGGAAAGCCGGGTACGGACACGTTCCGCTCCACCACCACCGTGGTGTTCCGCAGCCGGACTCCGGGTGCTTCCTCGTGGATCGACATCGTGGCGGCGACCGTGCACCGCGCTGTGCTGAACGGCGGCGAGCTGGACGTCTCCGACTACCGCGAGGAGGACGGCGTCAAGCTGCCGGACCTCGCGGAGACCAACGAGCTCACCATCGAGGCCGACTGCCGGTACATGAACACCGGCGAGGGCCTGCACCGGTTCGTCGACCCGGTCGACGGCGGTGTGTACCTGTACTCGCAGTTCGAGACCGCGGACGCCAAGCGCATGTTCGCGTGCTTCGACCAGCCCGACCTGAAGTCCGTCTACTCGATGAAGGTGACGGCGCCGCACGACTGGAAGGTCATCTCGAACGGCGAGATCACCGCCACCGAGGACGGTGAGGGCGGCGCGGACGTGCACACGTTCGCCACCACCAAGCCGATGTCGACCTACATCGTCGCGCTGGTCGCCGGGCCGTACGCGGAGTGGCGCGACGAGTTCGTCGAGGGCGACTTCCGCATCCCGCTCGGCATCTACTGCCGTGCCTCGCTCGCGCCGCACATGGACGCCGAGCGCCTGTTCACCGAGACCAAGCAGGGCTTCGGGTTCTTCCACAAGGCGTTCGGGGTGCAGTACCCGTTCGGCAAGTACGACCAGTGCTTCGTGCCGGAGTTCAACGCGGGCGCGATGGAGAACGCGGGCTGCGTCACGTTCCTGGAGGACTACGTCTTCCGCAGCCGCGTCACGCGCTACCTCTACGAGCGGCGCGCGGAGACCGTGCTGCACGAGATGGCGCACATGTGGTTCGGCGACCTCGTGACCATGCGCTGGTGGGACGACCTGTGGCTGAACGAGTCGTTCGCCACCTGGGCGTCCGTGCTCGCGCAGGCCGAAGCCACCGAGTACCGCCAGGCGTGGACGACGTTCGCGAAGATCGAGAAGTCGTGGGCGTACCGGCAGGACCAGCTCCCGTCGACGCACCCGGTCGCCGCGGACATCTCCGACGTGCAGGCGGTCGAGGTCAACTTCGACGGCATCACCTACGCCAAGGGCGCTTCCGTGCTGAAGCAGCTCGTCGCGTACGTCGGCCTGGAGAACTTCCTGGCGGGCCTGCGGGTCTACTTCGCCAAGCACGCCTGGGGCAACGCGACGCTCGCGGACCTGCTGGGCGCGCTGGAGGAGGCGTCGGGCCGCGACCTGTCGTGGTGGAGCGCGCAGTGGCTGGAGACGACCGGCCTGAACCTGTTGCGTCCCAAGTTCACCGTTGACGCCGACGGCCGCTTCACCGAGTTCGCGGTGCTGCAGGGCGGCGCGCGTCCCGGTGCCGGTGAACTGCGCACGCACCGCATCGCGATCGGTGTCTACGACGCTGACTCTTCGGGCAAACTCGTCCGCACGCACCGCCACGAGCTCGACGTGACCGGCGACCGCACCGAGGTTCCGGAACTGGTCGGCGTGCACCGCGGCAAGATCGTGCTGGTCAACGACGACGACCTCACGTACTGCACGATGCGCCTCGACCCGGACTCGCTGGCCGGGCTGATCGACCACATCTCCGACATCGCCGAGCCGCTGCCGCGCACGCTGTGCTGGTCGGCCGCGTGGGAGATGACCCGCGAGGCCGAGCTGAAGGCCCGCGACTTCGTGAACCTCGTGCTCGGCGGTCTGCACTCGGAGTCCGAGGTCGGTGTCGTGCAACGGCTTCTGCTGCAGGCCCAGACCTCGCTGTCGTCGTACGCGGACGACTCGTGGCGCGCGGAGGGCTGGCGCCGGTTCGTGGCGAAGGCTCTGGAGCTGGCGCAGGCGGCCGAGCCGGGCTCGGACCACCAGCTGGCGTTCGTGAACGCGCTGTCGTCGTCCGTGCTGGACGAGTCCACTTTGGACGTGCTGCGCGGCTGGTACGACGGCAGCGCGGTTCTGGAAGGCCTGGACGTCGACACCGACCTGCGCTGGCGTCTGCTGCAGGCCCTCGTCGCGCACGGCAAGGCGGACCTGCCGGAGATCAACGCCGAGGAGGAGCGCGACCCGACCTCCACCGGCCACCGCCGCGCGCAGCAGGCCCGTGCCCTGCGCCCGACGATCGAGGCCAAGGACGAGGCCTGGGACCGCGCGGTGAACGACGACGACCTGCCCAACGCGGTCAGCGAGGCGATCATCGCGGGCATCTCGCACCCCGGACAGAAGGAGCTGCTCGCGCCGTACGTCGAGCGCTACTTCGCCGACGTGAAGAGCGTGTGGGACCGCCGCACGTCCGAGCGCGCGCAGTCCATGGTCGTGGGCATGTTCCCGGCGTGGTCGATCGCCAGGTCCACTGTGGAGGCCGCGGACGCGTGGCTCGCCGACGAGCACCCGCCGGCGTTGCGCCGCCTGGTGTCCGAGGGGCGTGCCGGCATCGTGCGTGCTCTGGCGGCTCAGGAGTTCGACCGCTCCTGAAAATCGCTCGATGATGACGGCCCTGTGGCGCTTCGACGCGTCACAGGGCCGTCCCGTCTCTTGGGGGAAGTTGTGAACGAACTCGTGAAGCGCTGGTGCGCGGGCTGGACCAAGGCCGACGGGCTGGTGGGACACGAAGGCCCGGGGTGGCTGGAGATCCGCGTCGACCGGCCGGGCCGGCGCATCGAACGCGTCGTCACCGACGAGTCCACCGTGACCGGACTCACCGCTCTGACCGGTCAGGACGACTGGCTGACCGTGCCGACGAGGTCTCCGGAAGCCGTCACGAAAGCCTTGCAGGGTGCCGGTTTGACCGTGCGCGCACCGGAGACGTTCATGCGACGCACGCTCGCCGATCATCCCGCTCCGCAACCGCCCGATGGCTACTCGGTGGTGGTGACGCGCGAGAACGTCATTGAAGTCCGCCTGTTGCACAACGGCGCACCAGCGGCGAGCGGACTGATGGCCGTGGTCGGTGAAGACGCTGTGCCGCACCGCATCCAGACGTCACCGGAGCACCGGCGCCGAGGCCTCGGCAGTGTCGTGATGGGCGTGCTCGCCCAGGAGGCCGTAGCGGACGGCACGACGACCGGGCTGTTGTTCGCTTCGGACGACGGCCTGCACCTCTACCGCAGGCTCGGCTGGGAGGAGGTCGCCGATGTCGTCATCGCCCGCAGGGACTGAGACCCTCGTGGAGCGCTGGCACCGCGGCTGGATCGCGGCTGACCAACTGACTTCCCACTACGAGGACGGCTATCTGGTCGTCGACGTCAAGCGACCTCATCGGCGGGCCGAGTGGATCGCCACCGACGAGGCGAACGCGACGGCGGTGGCCCACCGCGTCGCTCTCAAGCGCGAACCGACCTGGCTCAGCGTGCCGACGCACTCGCCGGAAGCGGTGTGCCGGGCCGTGGAGAACGCCGGACTGGTGGTGGCCCGGCCGGATGAAGCCTTCATGCGGTGCACGCTCACCGGCCACCCGAGGCCGTCCGTCCCAACCGGATACACGGTGGAAGTGGAGCGCACGTCCGTGATCCAGGCGCGGATCCTGTCGTCGACCGGTGAGGAGGCGGCGAGCGGCCTGATGGCCGTGGTCGGTGAAGACGCCGTGGCGCACCGCATCTGGACCGAGCCCGAGCACCGGCGGCGTGGCTTGGCGAGCGTGCTGATGGGTGCCCTGGTGCACGCGGCGGTGGCAGAGGGCGCGACGACCGGGTTGCTGTTCGCCTCAGCCGAGGGCGCACACCTCTACGCCCGGCTCGGCTGGGAGAAGGTGTCCGACCTCGTGGTGGCGCGCAACGACCGCGCCGACGTGCAGCCGTGGGTGGACCTCGGCACGGTCGCACGACAAGCGTGCCTCGACGACACCACCGGCCTGGGTCCGGACGACGTGGTCGAGGGCGAACGCGAGATGGAGGGGCTGTTCGTCACCGACGAACCAGGCTTCCACCTCGCGCTCGGCGAAGCCCTGCTGGGACCTGGCCGGCACTTCGGCCGCACGCTCGACGAACTGCGCGTTCACCTCGCCGCCCGCTCCGGCTTCACGCTGAAGAAGTGGCACCAGTGGTACGTCGCCTCCGCGGCGATGCCGACGTACTTCGAACGCGTCTTCGCGCTGCTGAACGAGTACGGCGTCCTGGACAGCAGGCTGTCGGCCCTGGTGGCCGAACACCACCCGCACTTCCTGCTGTCCCGTCAGGTGCGCCGGTGGTACCAGGCCTGGTGCAAGACGATCGGCCGCAAGCCCCGCAACCCGTCGCACAACATGCTTCCCGGACGGGACGGAGAGGTCGTCGTGGCCAGTTCGGACTCACCGAACTACCACGTGAGCGTCAACACCGAACACGCGGACCGGCTCGTGTACCCCACGATCGACGTGGACGACGTGCTCACCTACGCCCGTCTCCGCGGTCGTCCCGCGGGTCCGCTGGAGAAGTTCCTGCGCACCGATCTCACCGCGCCCACCGAGGTTCCGGAGGGCTGCACGGTGTCGGTGACGCGCGGCGAGGTGATCTCGGTGCGGATCACCCGTGACGGCGAGCTGGTCGGGTCCGGCACGATCGGCGTGCACGGCGAGGACGCGGCTCCGCACGACATCAGCGGCCAGTTCGAGGTGGTGCTCGGTGTGCTCGTCGACGAGGCGCGGAAAGCCGGTGCGCGCACGGGGTTCGTGATCACCGCCGAGCCCGGCCGCTACCAGGGCTGGACCCAGGTCTCCGACGTGGTGATCCTGCTCAAACCGTAAAGGCCCCCGGCGCGTGCACCGGGGGCCTTCACAACGGAGATCAGGAACGCGGTGCGTTGCCCGCCTGGTCGGTCAGCATGCGCAGGCCCGACACGAGGCCGCCCGCGAGGTCGCCCTCCTTGAAGGACGCCACCATGCTCATCACCGCGAGCTTGGCGCCGCGGTCGGGGAGACGGCGGTGGGACTCCTCGCCGGTCACGACCTCGACGACGCGCTCGCCCGGCGACACGGCCACCAGGACGTGGTGCGACGGGCGGTCGGTGGAGGCGTGCAGCTCCTCCGCGCGCTCGCGGGAGGACGAGCCGAGCTCGCCCAGGTACACGCTGAAGTCGAGGCCGGTCGTGCGGCTCGACAGCGTCAGCGCCTCGTCCAGCTGCGCGAGCTGGGTCGGCGTGAACGGCAGCTCCGGCGCGTGCGGCTCGTACATCTTCGCCACGGACACACGGCCGCTGTTCGTCACGACGGCACCGACCGGCAGCGTCGACGGGTCGACGGCCTCGATCGCCTTACCAGTTGCCACGGGCACCTCCCTTGGCGGTCGAGCCCGAGGTAGCGGGCTCGGCGGCGCTGTGGTGCTCCGCGCTCAACCCGGCCGGGTTCGCGCTCCACCACACCGGGGCGTAGCCCCACTCCTGGCCGGGCCGGTACCGGGGAATCCGGGTGGCCTTTGGCCTCACCGTCAGCAGCGTGATCACGCCGTAGATCGCCAGCGGGATCAGCGCGAAGACGAGAACGGTCTCCACGATGGTCACGGCGGGTACGGTAGCCCAACTCACCCGCGCGTGAGCGGCCGGGCCAGCGTGATCGCGATCAATCCCACGATCGAGCCGCCTAGCAGAGCTCCGGCCGCCGTGGACGCGACATGGTGCGGAACCACCGGTTCGGCGAGACCGAGCACCTGGATGGAGCAGAGCGCCGGTCGTGGCCGTGCAGAACGGCTGTGATTGCGGCAGCAACTACCAGTGACGGCGGGTCGACGGGCTCATGCGGTCACGAGCGCGGGCCGCACGCTCCGGTCACGCGTTCTGGGGTATGACGCATATCACGTTCCTCTGGCTCGGAGGCTACGCAGCGTGCCGATACCGGCCAGTAGAGGCAATGAGTGCTCTCGTGCGGCGCAGCGGTTACACCCGGTCAGTCCTCACCCGGTCGGATGCGAACGGGTGCCGGTTTGGGGTCTTGTTCCCGGATCACCCACCTCTTAGCTTTTCACCTATACGGGTCTTGCGCACCCGTCCCGAGAGTCCTGGAGGACACAAAATGTTCACGATGACCCGCCCCCAGGCCGTGACCTTCACTCTTCTGAGCTACAAGGACGATTCAGTGCGTATTACGGCAAGTGACTCCGTCCGGATCACGATGGACGACTCCGTTCGGATCACCGCCGACGATTCGGTCCGGATCACGGCGTCCGACTCGGTGCGCATCACGATGGACGACTCCGTGCGCATCACTGCCAGCGACTCCGTGCGCATCACCGCCGAGGACTCGGTCCGGATCACCATGGACGACTCGGTGCGCATCACCGCCCACGACGACTCCGTCAGGATCACGGCGCTCGACGACTCGGTCCGGATCACCGCGCTCGACGACTCCGTGCGCATCACCGCTCAGCAGGACAGCGTCCGCATCACCGCGCGTGAAGACTCCGTGCGCATCACGATGGACGACTCGGTCCGCATCACGGCCCACGACGACTCGGTGCGCATCACGGCGCGCCAGAACGACTTCTCCCTCGCGGCCTGACCCGGAAAGCCAGATCAGGCCGCGGGTTCACCCAGGTACGGCAGCCACTGCGGATCAGCCTCGGCCACCCCGGCGAGCAGCCGCCAGTGAGGACCACGTGGCGCCGCGGGAACGACGCGCAGCCGCCAGCCCAGTTCGGACAGCAGCTTGTCCGCCTTGCGGTGGTTGCACTTCGCACAGCAGGCGACGCAGTTGGTCCAGGCGTGAGGTCCGCCACGAGAGCGCGGCACGACGTGGTCGATCGTCTCGGCCCGCCCGCCGCAGTAGGCGCAGCGATAACGGTCCCGGTGCATGAGCCCGGCACGGGTCATCGGCACACGACCGCGATAAGGCACCCGCACGTAGGTGCTCAGCCGGATCACGGACGGCACGAGCACCTCGGACTTCGACGAGTGCAGCACCAGCCCGGAGGCGTCTCCGTGCACGACTTCGGCCTTGCCGCACACCACCAGGACTACCGCCCGGCGCAGTGACAGGGCCGTGAGCGGCTCGAACGTGGCGTTCAGCAGCAGGACCTTGCGTCTTCCCCAGGGGAAAATCGCCGGTGTCTGACCGGAACCTCCCCCGTCTCGCTCCCCATCGGGCACTGCCCGCAGTTCGGCCTGTTTTCGGCATGGGGGCACCGTCGGCGCCGTCTCGCCGGCCAGCGAGGCGCCGATAGGGGTCGGTTGTCGGTCTGGCACGCGACCACCTCCACCGGTTCAGCCATAGGAGACCACACTTACCAGCAAAAAATCACGTGTGATAAGTGACGCGTCATGGATGTGTGATCAAACCCGGGGTGAACCAGCTCCCTATCGGAGATGGTTTTCATCGCCCGCTACCCTTGACAAGGTGACAGAGGCACCTTCCACTCCACTGCCTGCGACGATCACCTACCCGATCGCCGAGCGGCTGAACCTCGCCGAGCAGATTCACGGGCGCGAAGTCGCCGATCCGTACCGCTGGCTCGAGGACACCGCGGACCCGCGCACGCAGGCGTGGTCGCAGGCGCAGGACGTGCTCGCACGCTCCTGGCTGGACGCGATGCCGGGCCGCGCACGCCTGAGCGAGCGGCTGAAGGAGCTGATGCGCACGGGTTCGGTGTCCACCCCGACCTGGCGCGCGGGCAGGGCGTTCTTCACGCGCCGCGGTCCCGAGCAGGACCACCCCGTCGTCGTGGTGCGCGAGACCGACGGCACCGAACGCGTCCTGCTCGACGTCAGCGCGCTCGACCCGTCCGGCAGGACCACTCTGGACGGCTGGTCCCCCAGTCTCGAAGGAACGCGGCTGGCCTACCAGGTCTCGATCGGCGGCAACGAGCACTCGCTGCTGCACGTCATCGACGTCGAGACCGGCGAGCTCATCGAGGGCCCCATCGACCGGTGCCGCTACTCCGCGATCGGCTGGCTGCCGGGCGGTGAGGAGTTCTACTACGTACGCCAGGTCGACCCGGCGTTGCTGCCCGACGACGAGAAGCTGTTCCATCGGCGCGTGTGGCGCCATCGCGTCGGCACCGACCCGGACACGGACCTCAACGTGCACGGCGACGGCCTGGAGCACACCTTCTACTACACGCTCAACCTCTCGCAGGACGGCCGCTGGCTGATCGTGAGCGGTGCACCGAGCACGACGAAGCACGACTCCGTGTGGATCGCGGACCTGCACGGCGACGGCGCGCTCAAGCCCGTGATCCTGTCCGAGGCCGGCGTGCAGTGCTCGGCGTTCGTCGCGCGCGACGGCAGGCTCTACCTGCACACCACCCTGAACGCGCCACGGCAGCGCCTTTGCGTCGCGGATCCGGCGAACCCCACCGAGTGGACCGAGCTCATAAGCGAGGAACCGGACTCCGTGCTGGACGGTGTGCGCTGGCTCGACGGCGACCTCGTCGTCGCCCGCACCAGGCACGCGGTGTCCGAGCTGCACCTGCACGACGCCGCGACCGGTGCGTACAAGCGGCAGATCCCGCTGCCCGGCACGGGTTCGGTGCACGGCATGTCCGTCGTCGACGCGCACACCGGCCACGACCAGGACACGGTGTGGTTCGGGTGGACGGACTTCGTGACACCGCAGTCGGTGTACCGCTTCTCGACGTCCACCGGCGAAACGGTGCTGCACGAGGCCGCGCCGGGCCGCGTCGAGCTGCCGGCCGTGAAGACGCAGCAGATCGCATACACGTCCAAGGACGGCACCACCGTCCGCATGTTCGTCGTGAGCGGCGAGCAGAAGCCCGACCTGCCCCGTCCCGCGCTGCTCACCGGCTACGGCGGCTTCGCGATCGGCCGCGGCCCCGGCTACAGCGCGACCACGCTGGCCTGGGTGGAAGCGGGCGGTGTGTGGGTGCACGTGTCGTTGCGCGGTGGCGACGAGGAGGGCGAGGACTGGCACGTCGCCGGCATGCGCGCCAACAAGCAGAACGTGTTCGACGACTTCCACGCGGCTGCGGAACGCCTGGTGCGCGACGGCTGGACCACGCCGCAGCAGCTGGCGATCATGGGCGGTTCCAACGGCGGCCTGCTCGTGGGCGCCGCGCTGACCCAGCGGCCCGAGCTCTACGCCGCCGTGGTGTGCTCAGCGCCACTGCTGGACATGGTGCGCTACGAGAAGTTCCTGCTCGGACGGTTGTGGGCCGACGAGTACGGCAGCGCAAGCGTTTCCGAGGAGCTGGGCTGGTTGCTCTCCTACTCGCCTTATCACCGAGTGGTAACGGACGTTGAGTACCCTTCCGTGTTGTTCACGGTGTTCGAGTCGGATTCTCGTGTGGACCCCAACCACGCCAGGAAGATGTGCGCGGCACTGCAGCACGCTTCGTCAAGTGATCCGACCAAGCACCCCGTGCTGATCCGCCGCGAGACCGAGGTCGGTCACGCGGGCCGTTCGGTCAGCCGGACGGTGGCTCTCGCCGTGGACCAGCTGACGTTTCTCGCGAATGCCACTGGCATGGAGTTGTAGGAGGGCACGACCACGTGTTGGCGCAGAGTCCAGTGGATGACGCCGCGAACAAGACCGCGCAGGCGGTCAAGTTCTTCGAGGAGTACGGGCCCGCGATCCTGGCGGGCGCGATCAAGATCGTCCTGATCCTGATCGCGGCCTTCGTGATCAGGGCCATGCTCCGCAAGGTCATCGACCGGATCACCACGCCGGGCAAGGAAGGCAAGAAGCCGGGTCTGCTCAAACCCTTGAGAGAACGCGCTCCGCAGGCGCTCGGGAACCTCGTCTCCGAGCGCCGCGAGCAGCGGGCGAAGACCATCGGCTCGGTGCTGAAGTCGATCGTCACGATCATGGTGTTCGGCATCGCGTTCCTCGAGATCATGATCGTCATCAAGCTCGACGTCACGCCGGTGCTGACCTCGGCCGGCATCCTCGGCGTCGCCATCGGTTTCGGTGCCCAGAACCTGGTCAAGGACTTCCTGTCCGGCATGTTCATGCTGCTGGAGGACCAGTACGGCGTCGGTGACGTCGTAGACCTCGGCCCGTCGATCACCGGCACGGTCGAGGCGGTCGCGCTGCGCACCACGACGATCCGGGACACGGGCGGCACGGTCTGGTACGTCCGCAACGGCGAGATCCTGCGCGTCGGCAACTCGTCGCAGGGCTTCGCGGTCGCGGTCGTCGACCTGCCCCTCGGCTACGGCGCGAACCTCGCAGAGGCGACCAAGATTCTGGAGCACAAGGCGGCGGAGGCCACCGCGACGGAGCCGCTGTCCAAGGACGTCACCGCCAAGCCGGACGTCCTCGGCGTGGAGAAGTTCACCCCGGACGGCATCACGCTCCGGGTGACGGTGAAGACGCGGCCGGGCCGTCAGTGGGCGGTCCAGCGCAACCTGCGCGCTCAGCTGATGCCCGCACTGGAGGAAGCCGGCTTCACCGCGAAGTGACCGCGCACGGCGCAGGGTGAGTTAGAACACCCATTCGAGACGGTGATCACCCGGCGTCCTGCCAGTTCACACCCCTATGGCGAAGCGAACAGCCGGGGCGGCCTGCGCGCGGTGGCTCGCGTGAGTCAGGATGGACGTGTGGGCAACCCCGTGAGCTTCTTCGAACAGGTCGGTGGCGAGGAGACGTTCCACCGCATCGTCGCGCGCTTCTACAAAGAGGTGAAGGCCGACGAGATCCTCCTCCCCCTGTACCCGGAAGAGGACCTCGGACCTGCGGAAGAGCGACTACGGCTGTTCCTCATGCAGTACTGGGGCGGCCCTCACACCTATTCGGAGAACCGGGGCCACCCGAGGCTGCGGATGCGTCACGTGCCGTTCAAGATCGGACCGATCGAACGCGACGCGTGGCTGCGCTGCATGCGGATCGCCGTCGACGAGGCCGGCCTGGACGAGGCACACCGCAAGCAGCTCTGGGACTACCTGGAGATGGCCGCGAACAGTCTGATGAACAGCTGGTCCTGAGCGCCCATCACCCGAACGGGTCCTTTCGCAGCGATACGAATGGCAGGATGACCCCCCGTGCGACGATCCTCCGACCTCACCCCCGAGATCGCCGAAGAGGCCGCCTGGTGGCGTGACGCCGTCTTCTACCAGGTGTACGTGCGCTCCTTCGCCGACTCCAACGGCGACGGCGTCGGCGACCTCGACGGCATCCGGTCCCGCCTCGGCTACCTGGAACTGCTCGGGGTCGACGCCCTGTGGCTCACCCCGTTCTACCGCTCGCCGATGGCCGACCACGGCTACGACGTCGCCGACCCGCGTGACGTCGACCCGCTCTTCGGCGACCTGGCCGCGTTCGACCGGCTGGTGGCGGACGCGCACGAGCACAACATCCGGGTGACCGTCGATCTGGTCCCGAACCACACGAGCGACCTGCACGAGTGGTTCCAGGAGGCGCTGCAGGCCGGTCCCGGCAGCATGGAGCGGTCGCGCTACATCTTCCGCGAGGGCCGCGGCTTCGACGGCTCGCAGCCGCCGAACAACTGGGTCTCCGTCTTCGGCGGCCCCGCCTGGACCCGCGTGCCCGACGGCCAGTGGTACCTGCACCTGTTCGCGCCGGAGCAGCCCGACCTCAACTGGGACCACCCGGAGGTCCGCGCCGACCTGGAGCACACGCTGCGCTTCTGGCTGGACCGCGGCGTCGACGGCTTCCGCATCGACGTGGCGCACGGCATGGCCAAGCCCGAGGGCCTGCCGGACATGGAGATCCGCACGCAGGTCCCCGGCGTGCTGTCCGACGACGCGCACGACCCGCGCTTCGACAACGACGGCGTGCACGAGATCCACCGCATGATCCGCAAGGTCATGGACGGCTACCCCGGCACCATGGCCGTCGGCGAGATCTGGGTGAAGGACGACGAGCGCTTCGCCGCCTACGTCCGTCCCGACGAGCTGCACCTGGGCTTCAACTTCCGCCTGGTCGAGGCGGGCTTCGACGCCGACGCCGTGCGGTCGGCCATCGAGCACTCGCTGGGCGCCGTGGCTCTCACCGGCACGCCCGCCACGTGGACGCTGTCCAACCACGACGTGGTGCGGCACGTGACCCGCTACGGCGGCGGTGCGCTGGGCGAGCAGCGGGCCCGCGCGATGACGCTGGTCGAACTGGCGCTGCCGGGCGTGATCTACCTCTACAACGGCGAAGAGCTCGGCCTGCCGAACGTGGAGCTGCCGGACTGGGCCCTGCAGGACCCGACCTGGGAGCGTTCCGGCCACACCGAGCGCGGCCGTGACGGCTGCCGCGTGCCGATCCCGTGGGAGGGCACGACCCCGCCGTTCGGGTTCTCCACGGCGGTGAACACGTGGCTGCCGCAGCCGAACGAGTGGGACCACCTCACCGCGGAGGCCCAGCTCGAGGACCCCGGTTCCATGCTGTCGCTGTACCGCGAGGCGCTGGAGCACCGGAAGTCCAACGCGGCGTTCTCCGGCGAGGAGCTCGAGTGGTACGGCGCCCCGGCGGGCTGCTTCGCGTTCCGCCGCAAGGGTGGCGGGCTGATCTGCGCTTTGAACACGTCGGGTGCGTCCGTGCCGCTGCCTCCCGGGCAGGTGCTGCTGTCGTCCGGCCCGATGGACGGCGATCAGCTGCCCCCGGACACCGCGGTCTGGCTCGTCTGACCGGCTGAGGCGGCCGCGAGCAGCGGCCGCCGGTAGGGCTTGTAGTTGTCGGCGCGGTCGTCGTACGGGTACGGCACGACCCTGATCGTGGTGCCGCACCCGCCGCGTTGCTCGAAGGCCCAGTACGACTCGCGGCGGACGTCGGCCCAGCCCACGAAGATCGTGGCGTGCCGCGTGGTGCGGTCACCGTTCGCGTCGATCAGCACGTCCCCCGGCTGGAGCTCGTCCTTCGTGATGGGCGTGCTCACCCCGACGAGGTCGACGGTGTTGAGGCCGCCGCGGGCGCAGGTCAGTCCCCACGCCATGGAGACGTAGCCGGAGCAGTCGGTGCGGTAGGTGCCGTGTTCGTTGGTGTGCAGCGCTTCCTGGCTGTACGGCACGCCGACCCAGCTGGCGGCCCTGAGCAGGATGTCGTTCATGAATGCGCGAGGGGGCCGCGGGATCTGCATCCCGCGGCCCCCTCGTCCCCCGATCAGTAGTTGGTCAGCTGGAACTCTGCGACGCCGCTGGTCTGGTTGACCCAGGAGCCGTACGGGCCGCCTTCCTTCACGGTCAGCGCGCCGTTGTCGGTCAGGACGCCGATGCGTCCGGCCTTGGCGTCGACCTCGATGGCCTTCGCGGAGCCCAGCTGGTTGATCCAGCCCGCGTAGAGGGTGCCCTGCTTCACCGTGGCCAGGCCGTCGTTGAACACGACACCGATGTAGTCGCCGGAGAGGTCGAAGTCCTTGACGTTGTTGGTCTGCTCGACCCACGAGCCGTAGAGGCCGCCGTCCTTGACGGTGAGCGAACCGTTGGTGCGCAGCGCTCCGATCCGGTCAGCCGCGATCTCCAGGTCGGCGACGTCACCGAGCTGCGTCGTCCAGGTCTCGTAGAGGTTGCCCTTCTTCACGTACGCGGTGCCGTCGTTGCTGACCACACCCAGGTAGTCGCCGGAGAGCTCGACTTCCTTGGCGTTGCCCATCTGCTCGACCCAGGTGCCCTGCGGGCCGCCTTCCTTCACCGCGACCGTGCCGTCGGTGCGCACGATGCCCACGCGGCCCTTCGACGACTCCAGCGAGAAGTCCTTGACGCCACCGGTCTGGTTGTACCAGGTCTCGTAGAGGTTGCCCTGCTTGACGAACAGGTCACCGGACGTGGTCAGGACACCGATCATGTCGCCGTCCACTTCGGACTTCACTACACCGCCGCTGTACTCGTTGAGCCAGCTGTCGTAGAGGTTGCCCTCCTTGACGTGCACCGAGGAGTCGTTGAAGCGGACGCCGATGCGGGACACGGCGGAACGGACGTTGCCGGCCCCGACCGGGCTCACGAACGCGGAGATGGTCTGACCGTTGATCACCTGGCCGACGCGGCCGACCCCGGTCGAGTACCGGACGGTCGAGTTCATCTCGGTGGTGCCCCCGGAGTTGCCGTTGATCGCGCGGATCGTGCCGTCGGCGTTGACCGCGTCGACGAGGGCGACGTGCTTGGCCCTGCCGGCACCGAAGTAGTCGTAGACGATCGCGTCACCGACCTGCGGGACGTAGGACGCGTCCTTGTGGATCGTGCCGTTCTGCTCGCCGTAGAGGTAGAAGCTGCCCGCCGCGGGGTTCAGCCGGTCCGTGTAGAGGTTCCGGTTGCCCCAGACCCATCTGGCGAAGTCCGCGCACCACGCGTGCTGGAGGCGGCAGCTGTCCATGAAGCCGCGTCCACCGAGGCTGTTGGTGTCGCACGTCGTCTTGCCGAGGTTCGCCGCGGCCAGGTCGCGGACGTCGGTGCGGGTGTCCGCACTGGCGGGAATCGCACCGAGAGCGAGGATCACGCCGGCGATCGCGGTGGTCATCGTCTTGCGGATCATGACTGGTTCCCCCTGCTGTCACACGAGGCGGTGAGCACCCCCAGGTAGCTCACCGGCTCGTCATCTGCTCTCGGTGCGATGGACCAAGACTCGGGGACGCCGCTGAAAGAAACCTCAGACCGGTCTTTCAGAAAACTTTCAGAACGGACAGCGAAGCTTCACCCTGACGAGCTTCCTGCAGGTCACGGGCAGTTCGCTCACGCCAGACGGGCAGGCCCAGCGCCTCCCACCACTGCAGCGAGCGCTCGAGGCGTCGCACCGCCTCGGCGTAGTCGCCGTCCGCGAGGTGCAGCTCGCCGAGGGTGCGCAGGACGAGGGCCTGGCCGAAGCCGTCGCCCATCTCGTTGCACACGGTCAGGCTCGCGAGGAGCTCCTCGTGCACCTCGGCACCGCGTCCCTGCCGGATGCGAACCTTGGCGAGCGCCTGCACCGCGTAGGCGGACATCAGCGGGTCGTCCATGCCGCGCAGGAGCGTGACCGCCTCCTCGCACCACCGGGCGGCGTCGTCGAGCCTGCCGGCGGCGCGGTGGACGATGCCGACCGACCTGACCGCGATGGCCCTGGCCCTGTCGTCACCGAGCTCGGTGTAGAGGCGGACGGCCTCCTCGCACGCGTTCAGCGCCTCGGTCAGCTCGTCCTGCTCGGTGAGCACGCGCCCGAGCCCGTGCAACGCCTGGGCGCGCAGCTGAGGTTCGGTGAGATCGGCCAGCGCGCGGTCGAGGGAGGCACGTGCGTCGGCCAGCTGACCGGTCTCGCGCTGCACCGTGCTGAGGTCGAGCCACACCTTCGGGTCCTCGCGCAACGCGAGCGACTGCTGGTAGCAGGACGCGGCCTCGTCGAAGCGGTCCTGCTCGTAGCGCAGCCAGCCGAGTCCGGCGAGCAGCCTGGCCTCACCGTCGGTGTCACCGGCGCGGCGGGCGGCTTCGAGGGCCGCGGAGTGCGTTCGCCACCACTGGCCGAACAGGTTGCGCACGGAGAACCGCGACGAGCACAGCGCGGCCGCGAGCCTGGTCGCGACGTCGGTCAGATCCAGTTCGCTGACCCGTTCCACGACGCCGACGAGCCCGGTCTGCTCGGCGTCGAACCACGCCTCGGGGTCGGCGAGGATCTCGTCGACCTGGTCGGCGTCGAGGTGCGGGTTCACGACGTCGATGTCGAACGTGGCGTGCGGCATCCGGCTGCCCGCGGTTTCGACCAGCGCGAGCCACGCCTCGGCGGCGCGGGTGGCGGCGGTGGCGAAGTCCGTCTCCTCGGACTCGCCGCGCTCCCTGGCGAACGCCCTGGTCAGGTCGTGCAACCGGTACCTGTCGCCGCCGGTGTCGTCCAGCAGCTGCGCGTCGACGAGCCGTTGCACGACGTCTTCGGCGTCGTAGCGGTCGCAGCCGAGCAACGGCCCGACGACCCAGCCACCGAACGAGGAGACGTCCAGCAACCCGAGCCGCCGCAGCGCTGCCCGTTCGGTCTCCTCCAGCCCGTCGTAGCTCAACGCGAGACTGCCGCGCACTTCGAGATCGCCCAGCGTGAGTTCCTGCAGGACGCGGTGCTGCACGCGCAGCCGGTCGGCGAGCCTGCGCAGCTGCCACTGGGGCCGTGCGGCGAGCCGGGCGCCCGCGATGCGAAGGGCCAGCGGCAGATGTCCGCACAGCCGCACGATGTCGCGGGCCTCGTCGAGCTCGGCTCCGACCCGCCGGTTGCCGACGACGGTGTCGAGGAGCTCCAGCGCCTCTTCGTCGTCGAGAACGCCGAGGTCGAGCTGAGTCGCGCCCTCGAGCGCGCTGAGCCGCTCTCGGCTCGTGACAAGCACAGCGCTCGTGTGTCCGCCCGGCAGCAACGGCCGCACCTGGCGTTCGTCCGACGCATCGTCCAGTACGACGAGCACGCGCCGGTTGGCGAGCAACGAGCGATAGAGCTGTGTGCGTTCGTCGATGTCCTGTGGCAGGTCCACGACGCCGAGCGCGCGCAGGAACCCACCGAGCACTTCGGCGGGATCGGACCTCACGGTCTGCACTCCCCGCAACGACGCGTAGAGCTGGCCGTCGGGGAAGTCGTCGCGCAGCAGGTGGGCGACGTGCATGGCGAGCGTGCTCTTGCCCGCGCCGGGCTTGCCGTAGACGGCGCACAGCCGTGAGCCGGTCGCCTCCTGCCTGAGCTTCTTGAGCAGTTCGGCGGTCTCGGTGCGTCGCCCCGTGAAGTCGGCGATGTCGAACGGCAGCTGGCTCGGCCGGGTCACCTCGACCGGTTCGGGCTGGTGGTCGTCACCCTGGAGGACGAGGTCGTGGGCCTGCCGCAGCTCCGCGCCGGGTTCGAGGCCCAGCTCCTCGTCGAGGACGGTCCTGCCCTCCTGGTACACCGCGAGGGCGTCGGCCTGCCGTCCCGCCTGGTGCAGCGCGCGCATGAGCTGGGCGCGCAACCGTTCGCGCAACGGCTGCCCGGCGACCAGGCTCGTCAGCTCCGCGATGTCGGTGGCGTCACCGCGCTGAAGCTCAGCCTCGACCCGTTCCTCGATCGCCGCGTACCGCAGCTCTCCCAGCCGTGCGCGTTCGTTGTCGGCCCACGTCCCCTGGGCGCCGCCGAGCGGTTCGCCCCGCCACAGGCCGAGAGCCTCGCGGTAGAGCGCGGGATTCTGCTCGGACCGTGCGCGTGCCACGAGGTCGACGAACTTCTTGTGGTCAGTGGTTCCGTCGAGCCGGTAACCGCCGGCGTCCCGGCTGATGACATCGACCTTCAGCGACCGGCGGATCGACGACACGTACGTGTGCAGCGCCGCGCGCGCGGTGTCCGGCGGGTCCTCGCCCCAGACGGCGTCGATCAGCGAGTCGACCGGCACCGTGCGGCCGGCTGACAGCGCGAGGACCGCGAGCAGCGTCCGCGGCTTCGGCCCTCCCACCGGCAGTGCCCGGCCCCCGTCGACGACCTCGATCGGTCCGAGGAGGCGAAACTCCACTGGTCAACCCCCAGAGCTAGTCGTTCGTCCTTAGTAAAACGTCAGGGGGCCTGGAACATGACGCCGGAGCGGAAGTGCGATCCGTATCACACGGCCCGTTTGCCCTCCACCACCAGAAGTACACCGAACACGAGCACGAGCGCGGCGAGTTGGGCGATCGCGAGCCACAACCCGATCGGCACGGTCGCGAGTGCCGCGATCACTGCGGCGGTCCGCCACGTGTTGCTGCCGATCCGCAGCCGCCACCGGAAGTAGATCTCGCCCAGCAGGAAGATCGCCGCGCCGCCACCCAGCGCCAGCGCTCCGCTGAAGTAGAGGTGCTCGGTGGCGTGCCCGATCGTCTTCTTCACCCCGACCGCGACGACGACGATGCCGAGCAGGATCGGCGCGTGCGCGAACCCGAACGCCGAGAGCGCCGCACGTGCACGGTCGGACGGCGTCATGCTCGCGAGGTTGTGCTCTGCGCGCGCGTCCTGCTCACGGCCGAAGTAGCACCACCAGAGCTGGTAAACCAATGCGAGACCGAGCAGGGACGCCACGACGAGCTGCAGGTTGATCGGCAGTCCCGCCGCCCCGATGCCGATGGCGATGATCGACTCGCCGAGCGCCACGATGACCACGAGCCCGTGCCGTTCCACGAAGTGGGCCGACCTGATCTGGAACTCGCCGTGCCGCCGGTTCACGTACGGCGACAGGATCATGAGCACGACCGCCGCGGTCCACGCCACCGCCCGCCACGTGCTGGGCAGGAACCCACCGACGAACACCAGTCCCGCCGACCCGAGGTTGAACGGCGCGAGCCTCGCCATGGCCGCCGCCGATCCCGGCCCGGCCGCCGAGATGAACAGCCCGGAGTGCACCAGGTTCACGATCAGGTACCCGATGCCGAACGCGATTCCGGCGGTGCCGAACGCGTTCGGCACCGCCAGCGCGATGACCAGGAATCCGCCCATGCCGCCCATGAGCAGCAACCGCCGGAGAGTGGTGTTCGGCGGGACGGCGTTCGTCAGCCAGACGTACCCGAAGTACATCCAGAGGATCACGAACAGCATGATCACGATCTGCGCGAACCCCAGCGGCGACGTGTCGTCCGCCAGTTTGCCGGTCAGCTGCGTGATCGTGAAGACGAAGACCAGGTCGAAGAAGAGCTCCAGCGTGGAGACGCGGTACTCGATCTCCTCGTGCGTATCGGCGGACACGCGCGACATCGTGCCACGATCATGCGGCCCGGATCAGACGATCAGCGGCAGCATCGAGTGCCTTCTGCGGACCACGGCGCCGAACTTGGCGTCGATGCGCAGCCACGAGTCGGTCGCGGTGACCCGGACGTCGCCGTTCTCGCCGAGGAAACCCATGCCCGACAAGGCGAACAGGCACCGCAGCGGGATCTTCACGTCCAGCCCGGACCCGCTGACCGTCAGCACGGTCTGGTCGAGCAACGACGCGGGAGGCGTCCCGTGCGGGCCGGTGTTCTCCCGCGCCACCTCGACGCCTTCGTCCGCGAGCTTCGAGACGACCTCGACGGGCAGCCGGTCCACCATCAGCCAGCCCTCGGCGGGCGGCAGGGCCGAACGCCACATCAGGTCCTTTGCGGGTCCGGGGTCGATGCGTTCGTCCCGCATGACCGCGAGGCCCGTCAGCAACTCGGAGCCCGACACCGTCACGTCGGTCGGATTCGCTTGCCCCGCAACGGTTCGCGTGGCGAGCGTGTCGAACGGCGTGGCGACCCACGCGTCCAGCAGTTCCTCGTTGCGGTTGCGCAGCCGCACGACGGTCTGGCCGTCGAGCCGCACCGCCCGCGCCGCGAACGCCCCGAGGTCGTCTCTCTCGGCCGCGTCGGCCAGCACCAGCTCAGGCACCATTACCCCCTGCTCGCCACCCGGCGAGGAAATCGCGCTCGGCGTCGGTCAGGCGCCGAGGCCGTGCGGTGGTCACGTTGTAGGGCGCCATGAGCGTCTCCGCCTTGGTGACCACGGGACTGTTCGGCTCGCGGCTGCCGCGCACCACGTAGTCGAGCGTGAACGACGCGGACTTGAGCTCCCGCACCGACATCTCGACCACGACGTCCTCGCCCGTGAACACGATCGGCGCCAGGTAGTCGACGACGAGCCGCGCCACGACCATGCCCTCGGCCATCTCCTTGACGCCGTGCCGGGCGGCCTCGGTGAACAGCAGCTCGATGCGGGCCTCTTCCAGCAACGTCACCGTGTTCGCGTGGTTGACGTGGCCGAACGCATCCATGTCCGACCACCGCGGTCGCACACCCGTGACGAAGACACCCATGCAGGGACCCTACAGCCCGCGAACCTTCACAGGATCTCCACGCCAGCCGATCGAAAGTCGACAGCCGGCTCTCGCCAACCGAGCTGCGTCACGCGCGCCGCCGATCACCCTGCAGGCTCTGCTACCGCGTTCTTCGGCAGGCTGTTCGCACCGATCGCGGTGATCCCCGCCATCCCCGGCGGACGAGGCTGCGTTCTTCCCGCCCCATGTTCTTCCGGCCCCACGAGTTGGCGCCGGTGCCGTTCGGCTGTCCTCGATCGTCTTCGTCGCGTGCTGTCAGGTTCTGATCGTGGCGTTGTGAGGAGTGCTGCACCGGCGGACCGGGGCACCGCGTTCGAGCCCTGCGTGCTCGGGCGGACGAGTCACGATCGGTACCGTCCCTGCCGCGGTCGGGGTGCTCGGCCCCGGCTGCTCACCGTGCTGCACACGCTCCCCCCGCGCGCTTCCTCCTGGCGCAACGATTGAACGGCGATTTCGGTTCCCGGCGCCTCCAAAATCCTGTGGACAACTCGCGGCTACATCGGCCGCGTACCTCCTGACCTGCGAAACGCTACCGGAAAGGCGCCAGGGGCCTGTGGAGTTGTCCACAGGCCCCTGGCTTTCGGCTGGTGCTCGCTACCTGACCATGCTCCGCACCTGGCGGGCGGCGACGGAGAGCGTGGCCAGGTCCAGCTGGTGGACCCGGTTGATCTCCTCCAGCGCGCCGCGAGAGCGAGCCAGGCGGGAAGCGTTGGCCTGCTCCCACTTGGCGATCTTCTCGGTCGGTGTGTCGCCCTCGTCGCTCGCCCTCAGCACGTCGATGGAGATGGCCCGCAACGACGAGTAGAAGTCGTCGCGCAGAGCCAGCCGAGCCAGGGCGTGCCAGCGGTTGCCGCGTTCCAGGCTCGTCACCGAGTCCAGCATGTGGTCGATGTCGAGGTGGTCGGACAGCGCGAAGTACACCTCGGCCGTCTCCCGGTGCGTGCGCTCCGGGCCCGCGCCGCCGGTCGGCCCGAACTCGCGTTCGGCCAGCTCGGCGATCTCGGTGACGTCGAGCAGGCCGTACATGTACAGCAGCGCGGCGACCTTGCGGGCCAGCTCGGCCGGGACGCCCTGTTCGACGTACCGGTCCGCCTTGTTTGCGACCACGTCGTACTCCCTGCCCTGCAACAGGTCGAAGGCGTACGGGCTGAGCTCCTCGACCACGCCGCGGAAGCGGTTGATCGTCGAGCCCACCGCCAGCGGCTGCGGGCGGTTCGAGAGCAGCCAGCGGGACGCGCGGTCGAGCAGCCGGCGGGTCTCCAGGACCATGCTGTCCTGGACCGCCGTCGGAACCACGTTGTCCAGCGCCTGGATCTCGCGCCAGATCGCCGGCAGGTCGAAGACCTCGGTCACGACGGCGTAGGAGCGGACCGCGTCGGTCGCCGACGCGCTCATCTCCTCGGCCAGCCGGAACGCGTAGGACACGCCGCCGCCGTCGACGACCTCGTTGACGACCACCGTGGTGATGATCTGCCTGGCCAGCGGGTGGTTCGGGATGGCAGCCCCGAAACGCTCGCGCAGCAGGGTCGGGAAGTAGTCCGGCAGCTTGTTCTTGAACGTGTCGATCGTCGGGATGTCGCTCGCGAGCAGCTCTTCCTTCAGCGTGAGCTTGGTGAACGCGAGCAGCGTGGCGAGCTCGGGCGAGGTGAGGCCCTCGCCGTTCTTCTCCAGCGCCTTGAACTCCGCCGGGCTCGGCAACGCCTCCAGCTCGCGGTTGAGCGCACCGCGCTGCTCGAGGTCGGCCGTGAGGCGCGCGTGCACCGACAGCATCGGGGCGGCGTGCGCCCTGCTGACGCCCAGGACGTTGTTCTGCGAGTAGTTGTCGGCGAGCACGAGCTCGCCGACCTCGTCGGTCATCTCGCCGAGGACCTCGTTGCGCTGCTGCTGCTCCAGCGAGCCCTCCCGGACCAGGTGGTCCAGCAGGATCTTGATGTTGACCTCGTGGTCGGAGCAGTCGACGCCGGCGGAGTTGTCGAGCGCGTCGGTGTTGACCTTGCCGCCGCTGCGCGCGAACTCGATGCGGCCGCGCTGGGTCAGCCCCAGGTTGCCGCCCTCACCGACGACCTTCACGCGCAGGTCGGCGCCGTTGACGCGGATCGCGTCGTTGGCCTTGTCGCCGACGTCGGCGTGCGACTCGGTCGACGCCTTGACGTAGGTGCCGATGCCGCCGTTCCAGAGCAGGTCGACCGGCGAGAGCAGGATCGCCTTCTTGAGCTCCGGCGGCGACAGCTTCTCCACGCCCTCTGCCAGTCCCAGCGCGACGCGGGCCTGCTCCGAGATCGGGATCGACTTCGCCGACAGCGGGAAGACGCCGCCGCCCTCGCTGATCAGCGAGCGGTCGTAGTCGTCCCACGACGAGCGCGGGACGTTGAACAGCCGCACCCGCTCGGCGAACGAGGTGGCCGCGACGGGGTTCGGGTCGATGAAGACGTGCCGGTGGTCGAACGCGGCCACGAGCCGGATGTGCTCGGACAGCATCATGCCGTTGCCGAACACGTCACCGGACATGTCGCCGATGCCGACGACGGTGAACTCCTCGGACTGCGTGTCCACGCCGAGCTCGCGGAACGAGCGCTTCACGCTCTCCCACGCGCCCTTGGCCGTGATGCCCATGGCCTTGTGGTCGTAGCCAATCGAGCCACCGGAGGCGAACGCGTCGCCCAGCCAGAAGCCGTAGCTCTGGCTGACGCCGTTCGCGATGTCGGAGAACGTCGCGGTGCCCTTGTCCGCGGCCACGACGAGGTACGTGTCGTCGCCGTCGTAGCGCACGACCTGCGGCGCGGGCACGACCTCGTTGTTGATCAGGTTGTCGGTGAGGTCGAGCAGGCCCGAGATGAACATCTTGTAGCAGGCGATGCCCTCGGACATGAAGTTCTCGCGGTCGATGCCGGGATCACCCGTCGGCGGGACCGGCTTCTTGACGACGAAGCCGCCCTTGGCGCCGACCGGCACGATCACCGCGTTCTTCACGGCCTGCGCCTTGACCAGGCCGAGGATCTCCGTGCGGAAGTCCTCGCGGCGGTCGGACCAGCGCAGACCACCACGCGCGACGCTGCCGAACCGCAGGTGCACGCCCTCGACCCGCGGCGAGTACACGAAGATCTCGAACTTCGGCCGCGGCGCAGGCAGGTCCGGGATCGCCTGCGGGTCGAGCTTGACCGACAGGTACGGCCGGGAGTTGCCGTCGGCGTCGCGGAAGAAGTAGTTCGTCCGCAGCGTGGCGTTGATCAGCGCGAGCAGGCTGCGCAGGATCCGGTCCGCGTCGAGGCTCGTCACGTCGTCGATCAGCTTGCCGATCTCGACGACCATCGTCTCGGTGCGGTCGGCCCGCGTCGGCTCGTCCAGGCGCGGGTCGAACCGGGCCTCGAACAACGCGACCAGCGCGATCGCCACGCTCGTGTGACCGAGCACGGCGTCCTCGATGTAGTCCTGCGAGTACGGCGTGCCCGCCTGCCGCAGGTACTTCGTGTACGCGCGCAGCATCGCGGCCTGCTGCCAGGTGAGCCCGGCCTGCAGCACCAGCGAGTTGAACCGGTCGACCTCGGCCTCACCGCGCCAGACGGCGGCGAACGCGTTCTGGAACCGCTCGCGGACGTTCTCGAGGTCGGCCTCGGACAGCTGCGCGAGCGCGGCCGAGTCGATGCGCAGGCCGAAGTCGTAGATCCAGCACTGCACGCCGTCTTCGCGGGCGATCTCGTACGGCCGCTCGTCGACCACGATGACGCCCATGCGCTGCAACATCGGCAGCACGTCGGACAGCGTGATACCGGCACCGGTCACGAACAGCTTGAAGCGCCGCTCCCCCGGCTCGGCGTCCTCGGGCACGTAGAAGACCATGTCGAGGTCGCCCTCGACGAGCTTCTCGATGCGCCGGTAGTCCTCGAGACCCGTGGAGGCCGGGAAGTCCTCCTTGTAGGCCTCCGGGAAGACCGAGGCGAACCGCTGGCCCTGTTCCGTGGCCGACTCGGCGCCGAGGTCGTCGCCTCCGACGGCCTCGACCATGCGGTCGTCCCAGCTGCGCACGGCCTCGGCGAGCTTGGCCTGGATCGCATGGACGTCCGGCTCCAGCGTGCGCGCGGGGTCCGTGTGCACCATGAAGTGCACGCGGGCGAGCGCGGACTCGCCGATGCGCGCGCTGTACTCGAGGTTCAGGCCACCGAGCTCGGCGAGCAGCACCTCCTGCATCGCGAGGCGGCTCGTCGTCGTGTAGCGGTCGCGCGGCAGGTAGACCAGGCACGAGAAGAAGCGGCCGAACGGGTCGCGGCGCAGGAACAGCCGCAGCCGCCGCCGTTCCGCGAGAGCGATGACGCCCGTCGTGGTCTGGTACAGCGTGTCGCTGTCCACCGAGAACAGCTCGGTGCGCGGGTAGTTCTGGATCACCTCGAGCATCCGCTGGCCCGAGTAGGACTGCAGCGGGAAGCCCGCGCGGTGGATCACCTCGCGCACGCGGCGCTCGATCACCGGGATGTCGAGCACGTCCTCGTGCAGCGCGGTGGTGCTGAAGATGCCCAGGAACCGGTGCTCACCGGAGACGTTGCCCTCGGCGTCGAACGTCTTCACGCCCACGTAGTAGGGGTAGACGCTGCGGTGCACGCTGCTCTGCGCACTCGCCTGCGTCAGCACCAGCAGCTCGGGGCTGAGCGCCTGCGCGCCGTTGTCCGGCCCGGCGGTGAGGCTGCGCGCCGCGAGGCTGTCCTGCCGAAGCACACCGAGACCGCTCGCGAGCACGGCCCGCAGCGCCGGTTCGCCGTCCTCCTGCACCAGCTCGTACTGCCGGTAGCCCATGAACGTGAAATGCCCGTCCGCGAGCCATTTGAGCAGCTTCGCGCCGTCCGTGGTGTCCTCGGACGAGTCCTTCTCCAGCTCCTCGGCCAGCTGCAGCGCCGTGGTCACCATGCGGTCGGTGTCCTCGACGACCTCGCGGACGTCGGTGAGCACCGTCAGCAGCCGGGTCTCGAGCTCGCGGGCCCGATCGGGGTCGGTGATGAGGTCGACCTCGATGTTCATCCACGACTCGGCCAGCGCATCCGCGGGCGGATCGGCCGGATCCGCGAGCGGCAGCACCTCGGTGCGCTCACCGGTGACCGGGTCACGCCGCACGACGACGATGGGGTGCACAACGCGCTGCACCTGCACACCGCCCCGCGTGAGCTCGGACGCGACCGAGTCCACGAGATAGGGCATGTCGTCCGTGACGACCTGGACCACGGTGACAGGACACTGCCACCCGTCGGTCGCCCGTGTCGGGTTGAGGATGCGCACCGCGGCGCGTCCGGGAACGCGGCTCTCGGCGAGCTGGTAGTTCGACCGCACCGCTCCGACCAGGTCCACCGGGTCGTCGTCGTTGACTTCCTCGGCGGGCACGTGCCGGTAGAAGAGGCGGATCAGATCAGCGAGTTCGGGGGCATTGGCGGCGGCCCGTTCGATCAGCTCGTCACGGACCTGCTCAGGACTGGCCGTTCGACTGTCATCACCCGCGGCGGGTACCGCGGAGATGTCGTCGGTTCGGGTCGGGGCTCCAGTCGAGGTCATCTTCAGGCGACTCCACGCTATCCGGCACCTCTGTGTGCCGGGTCCGCCCCCACCCTAGATGGGGTGAGGGCCGTCACCGGCAACGGGAGGGGCACTGTCGAACCACTGAATCGAGGGCTGAATCGAGTCACATCATCAGTCGTGACAACACATTCCGCATCGCGGGCGCGCCACGAACGCGGCTGGTTCGGACGGTCCGCAACCACCCGATCCGTGGCACACAACAGATCACGGGCCCGGCGTACACCGACCGCCGAACCGAGGAATTCCCCCAACCGCACGCTCAGGTGCGCACGGGCGAGTTGGGCAAGGCTTGAGGTGTGGCGCTGACCACCTCACACCCCCGGCAACGTCCACCCGGCCGGCCCGTCCGGGCGAACGGGACGGATGGGACCGGTCGTCTCGTTATCCGGGGCGGCACCCACGGGGACGATCGGGCCGGTCTTCTCCTGTTCGGACTCGGCCGGTGCAGCTGGGGTGGGGGCCGCTTCCGGTTGGGAGGCGAAGGGCTGGGAAGCGAAGGGCTGCGAGCCGAAGGTGGGCTGGCCGAACGGCTGCTGGGTGTAGGGCTGCTGTTCGGCGAACGGCTGGGCGAAGGGCTCGGCTGCTGGCTGTGGCACGTAGGGCTCAGCGGCTGGCTGTGGCACGTAGGGCTCAGCGGCTGGCTGCGGCACGAACGGCTCGGCCGCGGGTTGAGAGGTGAAGGGCTGCGGCTCGACCGAGGGCTGTTCCGGGAGGAAGTAGGACTCCGAGCTCAGCCGGCTGTCACCTGTTTCCTGCGGTACCTGCGGAGACCCGAAGGACGGACTCGTCCCGGAGGCGTCCGAGCTGGGCAGGGCTTCGGCCGCAGTGTCCTGCCGGGTGCCGAAGGACGGGCCAGTGCCGAAGTACGAGTCGGAGCTGGGCCGGGCCTCCGTCGAGGAGTCATCCGGCTGCAAGCCGTACGCAGAGCCGAAACCTGAGTCCGCGGCCGGGCGAGCCTCCGCCGTCGACTCCGCTGACAACGGCGGCAAGCCGAAGCGAAACATCGAGTCCGAGCTCGACTCGGCACCCGCCCCGGACTCCACCGACTCCTGCGAGCCGAACGACGTCTCCGACACCGCCGATGCCTGCGACGAGCCGAACGACTCCCCTCGACCAGCCGCGGAGTCCGCGCTGGCCGGCTCGGAGGCGGTTTCGGCGCTGGACCCCGATTCACCGGCCGACCAGTCCGCAGGGGACAGGTCGGCGGCTTCGAGCTGCTCCTCGTCGGAGCGACGGCCCGTTTCGTAGGCCACCAGCGCCTCGGCGAGCAGATCCGCGAGGCTGAGGTCGCTCGGCCTGCGACGACTGCTCGGACGGCCCGCCCGGCCACCAGATTCGCCTGCCTGCTCGCCCGACGGCGTGCTGATCGGCGTCGTGGCGGGAGTGGCGTCTGCCGACTCGCTGCTCACTTGAGCCGACGCGTCAGGCGACTCGGAGCCCGTGGCGAAGAAGTCGTACTGCGGGGCCGAGTCGGAACCGCTGGCGAAATCAGGTTGGGCTGAACCCTCTGGCGCCGTCACGCCGGGCAGGCTGGTGGGGTCGGATTGCGCGCCGAACCCGGTCTCAGAGCCGACGCCGGACTGACCGGCCGAGTCGGGCTGTGTGCCCGGAGCGGGGTCGGAGCCGAAAGCCGGTTGCGTGCCGAAGCCCGTTTGGGTTCCGAAGGCGGGCTGGGTGCCGAAGGTCTGCGTGCCGAACGTCGGTTGCGTGCCGAAGGCGGGTTTCTCGGCCGGGTCGGGGCGGGGTACCGGGACCGTCGGGACGTCCGAGGCGTCGTCCTCCACGTCCGCGGAGCTCAGGAAGGTGCTCGACATCAGGTCCGGCTCGGAGGGCTGCGGGATCTCGTCCGGCGTCGGCACCGACGGGATCGGGTCCGGGACGGGCGGCAGCGGTTCGCGGTCTGGTTCCGGCTCCGGGGAGGCAGCCGGCTTCGGGGCGCTGAAGTCGAGCGAGCTGAAGTCCAGGTCGGGGAGCCTGCGCTCGTCCGGGTCTTGGGCGGCCGAGGGAAAGCCTGATGCCGGGGTGTGCGGCGGGTAGGCCGGCTCGTCCAGGTGGGGGCCGAAGTCCGGGGACGCCGGCGGGCGGGCGAACGCCGCGGACAGGCCCGAACGGCTGGGGCGGTCCGGGGTGCTCTGGTCGCCGAGGTGGTTCGGCTGGTCCTCTGGAGACGAATGGGCGCCGGCCGAGGCGGCGAAGGGGTTCTGCGGTTCTGCGCCCGAGTCCTCCTGGCGGAGGCGGGACGGGGGTTCCACCCGCCACGACGGGGTGTCGGACTGCGACTCGGTGTCCCTCGCCCGGCGACGGCCGCCGGCTCGCAGCCCCTGGGCCTTGAGCATGTCGAGCACGCTTTCCGGCTGGGACGTGCCGGTTTCCTCGCGGGCGGCTTGCGCGCGCGCTGCCTCCTCGCGGGCAGCGGCTTCGCGTTCGGCGGCCTGACGCGCGACTTCCTGATGAGCCGCTTCCTGGCGGGCGACGTCCCGGCGCACCGCCTCCTGACGGGCGGCTTCCCGGCGAGCCTCTTCCTTGCGAGCGGCCTCTTCGCGGGCGGCCTCCAGACGGGCCGCTTCCTGACGCGCGGCCTCCAGACGAGCCGCCTCCTGACGCGCAGCCTTCTCGCGGGCAGCCGCTTCCAGACGCGCGGCCTCCTGACGGGCGGCTTCCTGCCGCGCGGCCTCTTCACGGGCGGCTTCCTGGCGGGCAGCCTCTTGGCGCGCGGCCTCCTGGCGCGCCGCTTCCTCCGCGGCCCGAGCTTCGCGTTCCGCCTGAGCACGTTGTTCGGCGCGGGCCTGGCGTTCCGCCTCGATCTGGCGGCGAGCCTCGCGCTGCAACTCCATGAGCTGCTGCTCGACCTTGCGCTTGCGTTCCTGCTCGACGGACAGCTGCGGCTGCGGCGCCGGCGGTTCCGGGGCGGGAGGGGTTTCGGTGACGGTGGTGGGCTGGTCGTCCTCGATCTCGCCCGCGGCCACACGGGCGGCGCGACGGCGGCCGCTCACCATGGCTCCCGCAGAGGCGATCAGGCCCGAGGCCGGGACGGTGCGATCAGAGGAAGGGGACGGGGATGCGGGTGGCAGTTCCACAGGTTCCGGGGTTTTGTCGTCGGGCTCGCCGAACGGCTGGACCATGCGCCACCGGTCGGCGGCGTGCTGGCGGGCCGCGGACAAGCCTTCCACGGTCATGTCTTCGGCGGCGCGGCGAACGCGCCTGTCCTTCAAGCCCTCGCCCTTGCGGACCTGGACCGGGCGCCACTGGCGCAGCTGTTGCTTCAGTGCGGCGGACAGCACACCGTCGGTGACGGCGGGCATGCCCTCGACCGGGCGGAGCAGGCTCGCCAGTTGCTGGTGCAGGTCGGCCGGCTGTCTGTGGACGCCGGAGAACTCGGCGGCGAGTCGGGCGCGCACCGCGTAGACGGCGCGGGCCCGGCGGCGTTCGGCAGCGTGAGCCGAACGCAGGTTCGTCAGCGCCTCGGCCAGTTCACCGGACACCTCGTGCACGTGGGCCAGCGCGAGCAGGCTTTCCGCCATCAGGGTGTCGAGCTGATGGCGTTCGGCGCTCACCGCGGCTTCGCGCAGCATCTCCCTGGCGAGTGCGACCCTGCCCGCGGGCAGGTGCACTCGTGTCGCCAGAGCCAGGCGCAGCCAGCCGGTGGTGGACGCCGACGGCGCACGCACCGGGCGGTCGAGCAGCGGGGTGCCGGCCGCGCTCGCGTCGAGCAGGCGGTTCGCGTCCATCAACGCGAGCACCAGCTCCAGGGTGAGCCGGCCGAGCCCCTGGCCGCTGTCCGCCGACGGGTCCGTGAACCTGCTCAGCAGGTCGAGGCCTTCACGTGCGGCACCGATGGCGGCGGCGATGTCGCCCCACCGCCGGTGCTGCGCCGCCTGCACCGCGCGGATCAGTCCGCGCAGCAACAGGCGGGTGTCGTCGTCCAGCGTCGTATCGGCGACGTAGAGCTGGTCCGCCTCCGCGAGCGCGAGGGTGGGTTCGTCGCCGCGGCCGACGGTGACGAGGCATTCGCTGGCCTGCACCAGAGCCGACGCCCGCAGCTCCGCGGGCACGTCCGGCGCCTCCAGCACGGGCGTCACCGCTGCGAACCCCGTCAGCGGTGCGCCTACGGATCGCGCGCACGCGGCGAGCTCCACCCGCAGCAGCCACGCGGTCTCGTACTCACCGGCGGCCTCGGCCGCCTTCAACGCGTCGATCGCGCGGTCGGCGATGCGGACGCCGCGGCCGACGCGGTTGCCCGCGAAGACCACCAGCGACTCCGCCCGCAGGCGGTCGGCCTCGTCGTGACGGGCGGAGGCGAGCGCAAGTGCGCGCTCACCCAGCACCAGAGCGAGCTCCGGTGCGCGCCAACGCAGCCGCCAGGCGGGCACGACCAGCGTGCTCACCTCGACGTTCGCCTGCGTCTCGCCCCTCGCCGCCACGACGTCGCCGTTGCCCTCTCAGTCCCGTGTCAGCTTGCGATACGTGACACGGTGCGGGCGGGCCGCTTCGGCACCCATGCGCTCGATCTTGTTCTTTTCGTAACCTTCGAAGTTGCCCTCGAACCAGTACCACTGCGACGGGTTCTCGTCCGTGCCCTCCCACGCGAGGATGTGCGTGGCGACGCGGTCGAGGAACCACCGGTCGTGGGAGATCACGACGGCACAGCCGGGGAACTGCTCGAGAGCGTTCTCCAGCGAGCCCAGGGTCTCGACGTCGAGGTCGTTCGTCGGCTCGTCCAGCAGGATCAGGTTGCCGCCGATCTTGAGCGTGAGCGCGAGGTTCAGGCGGTTGCGCTCACCACCGGACAGCACGCCCGCGGGCTTCTGCTGGTCCGGCCCCTTGAAGCCGAACGCGCTGACGTACGCGCGCGACGGCATCTCGACGTTGCCGACGTGGATGTAGTCGAGCCCGCCGGACACGACCTCCCACACGTTCTTCTTCGGGTCGATGCCACCGCGGTTCTGGTCGACGTACGACAGCAGCACCGTCTCGCCGACCTTGACGTCGCCCGCGTCCGGCTGCTCGAGGCCGACGATCGTCTTGAACAGCGTGGTCTTGCCGACGCCGTTCGGGCCGATGACGCCCACGATGCCGTTGCGCGGCAACGTGAACGACAGCCCGTCGATCAGCACCCGGTCGCCGAAGCCCTTCTTCAGCTTGTCGACCTCGACCACGACGTTGCCCAGACGCGGGCCCGGCGGGATCTGGATCTCCTCGAAGTCGAGCTTGCGGGTCTTCTCCGCCTCGGCCGCCATCTCCTCGTAGCGACCCAGACGCGCCTTGGACTTGGCCTGGCGGGCCTTGGCGCCGGAGCGCACCCACTCCAGCTCGTCCTTGAGGCGCTTCTGCAGCTTCTGGTCCTTCTTGCCCTGGACCGCGAGACGCTCGGCCTTCTTCTCCAGGTACGTGGAGTAGTTGCCCTCGTAGGGGATCGCGCGGCCGCGGTCGAGCTCGAGGATCCACTCGGCCAGGTTGTCCAGGAAGTACCGGTCGTGGGTGACGGCGAGCACGGCGCCGGGGTACTGCGCGAGGTGCTGCTCCAGCCACAGGACGCTCTCCGCGTCCAGGTGGTTGGTGGGCTCGTCGAGCAGCAGCAGGTCGGGCTTGCTCAGCAGCAGCTTGCACAGCGCGACGCGGCGGCGCTCACCACCGGAGAGCTTGGTGACCTCGGCGTCCGGCGGCGGGCAGCGCAGGGCGTCCATCGCCTGCTCCAGCTGGGAGTCGAGGTCCCACGCGTTGGCGTGGTCGAGCTCCTCCTGCAGCTTGCCCATCTCCTCCATCAGCTCGTCGGAGTAGTCGGTCGCCATCAGCTCGGCGATCTCGTTGAAGCGGTCCAGCTTCACCTTGATCTCGCCCAGGCCCTCCTGGACGTTGCCGAGGACGGTCTTCTCCTCGTTGAGCGGCGGTTCCTGCTGCAGGATGCCCACCGAGTAACCGGGGGACAGGTAGGCCTCACCGTTGCCGGGTGTGTCCAACCCCGCCATGATCTTGAGCACGCTCGACTTGCCGGCGCCGTTGGGACCGACCACACCGATCTTCGCGCCGGGGTAGAACATGATCGTGACGTCATCGAGGATGACCTTGTCACCGTGCGCCTTGCGCACCTTTTTCATGGTGTAGATGAACTCGGCCATGGCGGCGATCGTAGAGCGGTGCTCGGAGGCTCCTGACCTCGGTCGCCGACAAGCCCGTGTTCACCCTCGGATCAAGCGTCACGCGAGTCGGTGACCTGCCCGTTCCGTTCGAACGTGAACGACTCTCGGCGATCGGTCCTCAGCGGCCCCGATCTACGAGCTTCCCTCCTTCGTGGATCGCAGTGCGTACATCTTCACCGGCGGCGCTGCCGGATCGGGTGGGATCGGGGAACTCCCGTGCCTGGTTGCCCCGAAGGGCGCAAGATCAAAACGGCACGGGTTCCTCGGCGAGATCATGACTCACCCGCGGTTCAACGACGGGAGCGGAGCCGAGTGACTGCACACGGCTCAGATCCAGCCCGATGTGCGACGCGTCCAGGTTGAACGCCGTCTTCTTCACGTCGTCCTTCTCGTAGTGACGCATGCGCAGCTTGCCCTGGACGATCACGGGATCACCTTTGGACAGCGCGGTCTTCACGCTGTCGGCGAGCTTGCGCCAGCACGACACACCGAGCCAGAGCGTCTCGCCGTCCTCCCAGTCGCCGATCGCCGTGTTGTACCGGCGTTCGGTGGAGCTGAGTTGGAAGAAGGCGTTCGTCTTGCCGTCGTCGCCGAAGCGGTACGAGATGTCACTCGCCACATGTCCAACGACGGTGACCAGCGTGGAATTCCAGGACATCGGGTTCTTGCCTCCAGGTCGTGGGGTTGCTGGTCCAGGTTGCTCCTGGCAGGGGCGGAGGGAGCGGGGTGGACGGGGATCTGTGGATTACTCGCGGGTTGTGGACAGGTCGGGATCTTGGACCGCCTCGGACCGCGAAATTGTCGGAGGTGTCTGCTAGTGCGCCGTTCGAGCCGAGCGAGTGAGTGAGCGCCCACTCATTGACATGAGTGAGGACTCACTCATACAGTTGCGGACGTGCCAGAGGAACCTCGCCGCCGCCGTGCCCCCGCGATGAGCCCGGAAGATCGCCGAGAAGCGATCGTCCAGGCGACGTTGCCGCTCGTCGTGAAAGCCGGCGCGAACGTCACCACCAGCCAGATCGCCGCGGCCGCGGGCATCGCGGAAGGCACGGTGTTCCGCGTCTTCAAGGACAAGGCGGAGCTGCTGGACGCGTGCATCCAGCGCGCCCTGCACTCCGACGAGGAAGTCGCCCGCCTCGAAGCGATCCCGGCGGACGTGCCGCTGGAGGAACGGCTGACCTCCGGAGTAGCCACGTTCAGCGGCTACCTCGACCGCATGTGGGGTGTCATCGGCGCGTTGCGCGAGTCCGGCTACCAGCCGCGCGACGAGGACCACAAGAAGCACAAGGGACCACCGGTCGGCATGCAGCAGCTGTCCGAGGCCGTGGCAGGCCTGTTCAGCGAGGAGGAGATGCGGGTCAGCCCCGATCTCGCCGCCCGGATGCTGCTCGGCGCCGTCTTCACGAACCGCATGGGCGCGGGCTTCGGCCAGACCACCGCCGAACCCGCGACCATCGTCGACCTTTTCCTGCACGGCGCACTCAAAGGGGGAGACAGATGAGTGAGCTCATGATCGAAGCCACCGATGTCAGCAAGAAGTTCGGTGACGTCCACGCGCTCGACGGCGTGAGCGTCACCGCGAAGAAGGGCTCCGTTCTCGGCCTCCTCGGCCACAACGGCGCAGGCAAGACCACGCTCGTCAACATCCTCACCACCATGCTGCCGCTGTCGGCCGGCAGCGCGAAGGTCGCCGGCTTCGACGTCGTCAGGCAGAGCCACGAGGTCCGCAGCCGCATCGGTCTCACCGGGCAGTTCGCGGCCGTCGACGAGCAGCTCAGCGGCCACGACAACCTCGTGCTGATCGCCCGGCTGCTCGGCGCCAGCCGCAAGCAGGCCCACCTGCGCGCCGACGACCTGCTGGAGCAGTTCGACCTCACCGACGCCGCCAGGCGCAACGCCAAGACCTACTCCGGCGGCATGCGGCGGCGCCTCGACCTCGCGGCCAGCCTGGTCGGCAGCCCCGAGGTGCTGTTCCTGGACGAGCCGACCACCGGCCTCGACCCGGCCAGCCGCCTCGCGATGTGGGAGATCGTCGAGAAGCTCGTCGCCGACGGCACCACCGTGCTGCTCACGACGCAGTACCTCGACGAGGCCGACCGGCTCGCCGACTCGATCACCGTGCTGTCCCACGGCAAGGTCGTCGCGTCCGGCACCAGCGCCGAGCTCAAGGCCCAGGTCGGTCAGCGCACGGTGACGGTCACGCTCGACTCGGCGTCCGATGTGGACATCGCGATGAAGGCCGTCAACGCCGTGGGACTCCATCCCGTCGTGGAAGGCCTCACGCTCACAACGCCTGTCAGCGCCTCACGCGACCTTGCAACGGTCGTGCGCGCGTTGGACGACAACGGCTTGGAGGCGCACGAAATCGGCCTCAAAGAGCCGACCCTGGACGACGTCTACCTCACTCTCGCCGCGAACTAGGGGGAATCATGGCGACCTTGACCTGGCACGGCAGCAGCTACCCGACACAGGTTCTCGTGCTGACCGGCCGCTCACTCAGAGCGTTGTTGCGCACGCCCGCACTGGTGTTCTTCAGCGTGTTGCAGCCGTTGATCATGCTGACGCTGTTCAGCCAGATCTTCAGCAGCATCACGTCCACGGCGAACTTCCCGCCGGGCATGACCTACATCAACTACCTGCTGCCCGCGATCCTGGTGAACACAGCGATGCAGTCGTCTCTCGCGTCCGGCATCGGACTTGTGCAGGACATGTCGAACGGTGTGCTCGCACGGTTCCGTTCGCTGCCCATCCGCCCGAGCACGGTTCTGCTGGCGCGCAACCTCTCCGACGCGGTTCGCACGGCGTTCCAGCTCGTGCTGATGATCGCGTTCGGCGTGCTCGTGTTCGGCTTCCGCCCCGACGGCGGCATGGCCGGCACACTCGCCGCCCTCGGCCTCGCCCTGGTCGTCGGATGGGCACTGAGCTGGGTGTTCATCGCGATCGCAGCGTGGGTGCGCAAGGCGGAGCTGATGCAGACCGTCGGCTTCCTCGCGATGTTCCCGCTGATGTTCGCGTCCAGCGCGTTCGTGCCGGTGGGCGGCCTGCCCGGCTGGCTGCAGGCGATCGCGAAGGTCAACCCGCTGACCTACGCGGTCGACGCCGCCCGCAGCCTGGCGCTCGCCCACCCTGTGACCGGGGTGGTCGGCGCACTGGCCACGAGCGGCGCGATCGCCGCCGTCGGCGCGTACTTCGCGGTCCGCGGGTTCCGCAGGCCGCTGTCTATCTAGTCCTTGCCCGCCATCTTGCGGAGCATCGCGTTGTAGGCCTCGAGGTCGGCGTCGCCATCGGCGTCGGCCTTGCGGTCCAACCGCTTCGCGTCGCGGCTGTCCTGGCGCGCCCACTGCGTGAGCAGGGCGACCATGACCACCAGCAACGGGAGCTCCCCCGCCGCCCACGCGATGCCACCGCCGAGTCGCTGGTCCTCCAGCAGGTTCTGCACCCACGGCAGCGAGAGGCCGCGGTAGAACTGTTCGCCGATGACGGTCTGCGAACTCATCAGCACGACGCCGAAGAACGCGTGGAACGGGATCGACGCGAACAACAACCCCAACCGGCCGAGCGGCGGCAGCTTGTTCGGTGACGGGTCAACGCCGATCACAGGCCAGTAGAAGACGTAGCCGGCGAGGATGAAGTGGGCGTTCATCGCGAGGTGCGCCCAGTGGTACGGCAGCGCGGCCTCGAACAAACCGGAGAAGTACAGCGCGTAGAAGGACCCGACGAACAACGCCAACGCGACGAAGGGGTTCGTAAGCAGACGCGCGACCGGTGAGTGCACGAAGGCCAGCACCCACTCTCGTGGCCCCGGCACCTCTTTGTTGACCGGCAACGCACGCAACGCCAGCGTCACCGGTCCACCCAGGACGAACAGGATCGGCGTCAGCATGGACAGCACCATGTGCGCTTCCATGTGGACGCTGAACATCGCCGGCGAGTACCGGCCCATGCCCGACGACGTCGCGAAGAGCAGCGAGAAACACCCGCACAGCCACGCGACCGTGCGGCCGACCGGCCACTTGTCACCACGCTTGGCGAGCCTGCGCGCGCCCAGGACGTACAGCAGCGCGAGCGCCAGCGCCGCCGTTCCGTAGATCAGGTCGAAGCGCCAGTCGAACAGGATCTTCGCCAGCGTGGGCGGCCCGGCGAGGTCGTACCCGATGGCGATCTCCGTGCGGCTGGGCAGTTCGGTGCTGCCCGACGGAGGAGGAGTGCGCGCCAACGCCACCGCGAGACCGATGGTGAACATCATCAGCAGCACTTCGAGGCCGGCGAGCTTGAGCAACGCGTGCGGCTTGCCGTCGACAACGCCCTTCACGCCGCGTTCGCGCTGGAAGTAGCCGAAGACGCCCAACAGCAGCAGACACGCCACTTTGCCGAGCGTGAGCATGCCGTAGGTGGACGTGAAGAGGTCGAACGGAGTGATGCGCACGAACGCGTTCACCACACCGGAGACCGCCATGACGATCCAGCAGACCAGCGCCACCTTCGAGAACCTCGTCGCGGCGAGGGGCAGGTGAGCACCGCCACGCCTGCCGTGCGCGAGCAACGCGATCAGCCCGCCCACCCACAGCACCGCGGCGACGAGGTGGAACAACAGGCTGTTCGTCGCCATGTCGTGCGAACCGCCGGACGACGAGTGACCGGTGACGGCCACCGGGACCAGCGCGAAGATCGCCAGGAACAGCAGGACCGTCGTCCATCCCCACGACAGCACCAACCGGCAGGCCAGTGCGAGCAAGCTCACGATGATCGCCGTCAGCATCCACGCCTTGGACTGCTCCAGCAGCATCGCCGTCGCGATCATCTGGCTGAGGGTGAAGGAGCCGACCGGGCGGTCGATCGCGGCGGCTGTGGTGAACGGCACCGACAGCACGGCACCGACCAGCCACACCAACGCGAACCACCCAGCGGTGCGCATCGCGGCGTAGCCGTCTGCTGCGAGAGTGCCGTTCTTCTGCGGTGGCACGAGGAACGCCGCCAACAGCAACGAGCCGATGGTCACCACCGCGCCTGTCTCCGTCAGCACGCGCACGACGAGCAGCCCTGCCGGAGGGTTGCCCGAGAGCGCGCTCAGCGCGACGGCGGCCAGCGCCGCCACCGCGAAGCCGATGACGACGAGGGGCACCAAACCCGTTCTGGTGGAGCGTTCGATTGCCACGTCCGGGAGCCTACGACCCTCTAGGGTTGCGCCGTGTGAGACGTTCTCTCCTCCTCCTGCTCACCCTTCTCGCGGTCGCCGGCTGCTCGTACCGCATCCAGGGTGAACCTGTCGCAGCGCCGCCGCCTCCGCTCGCCATCGCGACGCCGCGCAAGACCGCCGGAGTCGACCCGTGCGGCCTCGTGACGGAGAAGGACCTCAAGCCGATCGGGACGCTGCAGGTCCAGCCCGCGCCTCGCAAGGAGATGCCGAACTCGTGCCTCTTCAGCCTGAAGGAGAGCGCGTACGTGCTGGTGGCGGTCCCCTACCGCTCGTTCGACGAGTCGAAGAACGTCCAGAAGAAGGGCCGTGAGGTCGAAACGAGCAAGCACGCCACGTGGCTCAGCTGCGGCCAGCAGGAGAAGGACATGGTGTGCACGGCCACCATCGCCGTGACGCACACCGAGTCGTTGTTGGTCGCCATCGGCATGAGCGGCGCCACGGAAGCGAAGGCACGGGACGCGCTGGAGCCGATCGGCCAGCAGGCGCTCAAACGGATGCCGGCTGCCTAGCGGCCCGCCTGGCCAGCCACGTCGCCGGAATGATCAGCGCGGTGACCAGCGCCACGAACCCGAGCGACACCACGAGCGAACTGACGTGCGCCAGCCCGCCCACGATCGGCGGGCCCGCGAGGAACCCCGTGTAGGCGATCGTCGTCACGAGCCCCAGCTCCCGTTCGCCACCGCTGCCGTCCGCACGCTTGCCCGTCTCGCTCGCCAGGTCCATGACCACGGGGAACGAGAACGCGAGCCCGAGGCCGGCCAGCCCGAACCCGAGATACCCGGCGGCCGGCAGAGGGACGAGCACGGCCGTTGCCAGCCCGGTCGCGGCAAGGCCACCACCCGCGGCGAGCAGGCGGTGCGGACCGAGCGTGCGTTGGATGGGTTCGCCGAACCACCGTGCGAGCGCCATCGCGACGGAGAAGCCCGCATAGGCGTATGCACCTGCTGCGTCGCCCATGCCTCGTTCACGCACCATGAACAACGCCGACCAGTCCGCCGCCGCCCCTTCCGCGATGGCACTGCACAGCGCGACGCTCGCCAACAGCCAGAGGACAGGGCTCTTGAGCACGTTCGTGCGTTCGGCGACTTCTTCCCTATGGCGCTCCCCTACTCCTCCGGGGATCTTCTGCGCGATGACTGCGGTCACCAACAGACCTATGAACGCCGCCAACAAGAAGTGCCTCATAGGTGACCACTGCGCCTGAGCGGCGGCGGCGCTGCCCAACGAGCCGATGAGACCGCCGACGCTGAAGCCCGCGTGGAACTGCGGCATCAACGGCCGTTGCAGATCGCGGACGACGACGACCGCGGCGACGTTCATCGACACGTCCATCGCGGCGACACTCGCACCCAGTGCGATGAGAGTCAGCCCCAACTGCAAGGTCGACTGCGAAAGCGCCAGCACGGGCAGAAGCAACGGACTGAGGAGGCTGCTCGCTATCAGCACTCCACGCGATCCGTAGACCGCGCACACCCGTGCCGCGAGCGGCGCCGTGACGGCCAGCCCGACACTCGCCCCGAGCAACGCCAGCCCGAGGCTGCCCACCTCCGCGCCGACCTGCTCGGCCAGCGCGGGCACGCGTGCCGCCCACGTGCCGAAGACGGCGCCGTTCAACAGGAAGACGACGAACGTGGCCAGGCGTGGGGACATGCGTGCCAGCATGACTGAAGCGCTTCAGCCGCGCCAGTGATTTGGGTGCGATCTGTCGCATACGATGCTTTCGTGGACTCCGATCGCCGACGCCGGCCGACGCTGGACACCGTCGCCGCCGCGGTCGGGGTTTCCAGGGCAACGGTGTCGAACGCGTACAACCGTCCCGATCAGCTCTCGTCGTCGTTGCGCGAACGCATCCTCGAGACGGCGCGCTCTCTGGGCTATGCGGGCCCAGACCCCGTTGCACGCTCTCTGGCCACACGGTCGTCGGCAGCCGTGGGCTTCATGCTGCCGCAGGGCCTGTCCGGCGCGTTCTCGGATCCGGCGCTGTCGATCGTGCTCGACGGCCTGGCGTCGACCGTCGACGGCCACGACCACAGCCTGGTCCTGATGCCGGGCGACGCCACGGGCGGCCCGCGCCCTTCGATCGTGACGCGAGCCCAGGCGGACGTGATGGTGGCGTACTCACTGCCCGACTCGGCTCCCGCGCTGGACGCGGTGGCCGCCCGCGGACTCCCGTTGGTGGTCATCGACCAGCCGGTGCTGCCCGGCACGGCACGAGTCGAGGTGCAGGACCACGAGGGCGCATCACTAGCCGCGGCACACCTGCTCGGCTTGGGACACACCCGCTTCGGCGTTCTGACGTTCGCACTGCACCCGGACGGAGCAACCGGCCCCGTGTCGGCCGAGCGCCGTTCGGACGTGGGCTTTCGCGTCAGCCGCGACCGACTCGGCGGCTACCTCGACACTTTGGAAAAAGGCGGGGTGCGACCGGACAATGTTCCGGTGTGGGAGGCGCGCGGCAGTGATCGCGAACTCGGACGTCTAGGCGCGCGGTGGTTGCTCACCCGCGAGCCGCGCCCGAGCGCCCTGCTGTGCGCGTCGGACCAACTGGCGTTCGGCGCCCTCCAAGCGGCCCGCGACCTGAACCTGACCGTCCCGGGCGACCTTTCCGTGGTCGGCTTCGACGACGTCCCCGAAGCGGCCTACAGCGACCCGCCACTGACTACCGTGCGTCAACCCCTGGCCGACAAGGGCCGCCGAGCCGGCGAGCTGGCGCTGAAATTACTGGCCGGCGGCAGACCGCCACGGCCGACGAGACTCGACGTTTCCCTGGTGGAGAGAGCCTCAACGGCCCCACGGACGTGACCCTCATCACGTTTAGACTGTTTTCGTCACCCATTTGGACGTAGGGCGGAAACAGTCGATCGTCTTCGGACGATGTGTCCGGTGGGGGCGCCAGGCGACCACGATTCGTGGCCGTCTCCGAACCCCCTCCAGCCTCTGTAGCTCAGTGGAGAGAGCGAGGGACTTCTAATCCCGAGGTCGCAGGTTCGAATCCTGCCAGGGGCGCTGGAACGAATGGCCGCTGACCTGCACAGACAGGTCAGCGGCCTTCTTCGTTCCGTGGCTCTGCCCAGGTCTAGGCCCAGTAGGCCAGCCAAGCGTCCAGCGCCGGCCCCGGCGGGTTGAGCCGACGAGCCCTGGCAACGGTGTTCTCCTCGTCGTCAGGAACGACTTCAAGCGAAACCAGCACGCCCGCGCGAGCCTCGCCGACACCGAACAGTCCTTCGTCGGACAGCCTGTGCAGCGCCGTCTCCATCGCGCGCAGGCGAAGATCGAACTCCGCCTCGGACGCGTCGTCGTCGATGTCGAACACCTCCGGGCGCGCGGCGAACAGTTCGCGGACCGGCTTCAGGTGCTCTTCGCCCACGATCGAGAACGGCGAATCGGCGTAGGAGTAGCGGACGTCGTCGGCGTCCGTTCTCTGCGCCAGCGCCTCGTACGACCACGCCGACAGTGCCGGGCCGAACGCCTCGCCGGGTGTGGTCAGCGTGATGTAGTAGAACGTGTGACCCGGGTTGTCGCGGAACAGGTCCATGACGGCCGCACGAACGGCTGTGGTCAACGCATCCGCCAGGTCCGCTTCGGTCGGAATCATCAGGGCATGGAACCACGCCGGGACGCGCACGGCTGGTTACCCTGCCGCGTGGACAAGACGCGGTTGGGCATCGGGCTCGTCATCACTGTTCTGGTCGTGCAGACGCTCGCCAGCCTGCTCTGGAGCCCCGACGCGACGCTGACCGGGGTCGCGCTCGCCTTCAACGCCGTCGCCGCCGTGTCCACCGTGCTGCTGGCCAGGCGGGGCGGGCGGGCCGGCTGGGTCGTGGCCGGGTGGTGCGCCGGGTTCTTCGGGTGGCACGTGCTCGGGCTCGGTGAGTTGGCCGGGTGGTGGGCGACCGGGCTGGAGGCGGCCTTCGTCGTCGGGTCGCTGTACCAGCTCTCGGTCGTCTACCAGGCGGTCATGGCCACGGCGGCTGGGTTTGCCGTGCACCTGTTGTTGCCTCGGCGCTAGAACTGGGCGGTGGCCACGTAGGTGTCGAAGCTGGTGGCTGGGCGGCCCAGCAGGCGGCTCACGTCGTCGGTCGGGGTGGCCAGTCGGCCGTGGCGCATGCCGTCGAACATTTCGTTCAGCTCGGCGGCCACCTGTTCCGGGACTCCTTGGGAGAGCAGGAGGTTCCGGTACTCCTCACGGGTGAGGCGCACCAGTTCTGCTGGGAGGCCGCTGGCCGTGGAGATCTTGGCCAGGGCCGCGGTGAACGTGATGGCTTCGGGACCGGTCAGGGTGTAGGTCTGGCCGTGGTGGTCGTCGGTGGTCAGGGCCAGGGCTGCCACCTCGGCTACGTCCTGGACGTCCACGAACGGTTCCGGGGTGTCGTCGACCGGGAGAGACAGGCGGCCGGCACGGATCTCGGGGTGCCAGACGTCCTCGGAGAAGTTCTGGTTGAAGTTGTTGGCGCGCAGGATGGTCCAGGACAGGGTGCTGGCCCGCACCGCTTTCTCGGCGGCCTGCATGCCTTGGAAGAACTGCTCGGGCGTTTCGTCGAGGCCCCTTCCCGAGAGCAAGACGAGGCGTTGGACGCCGGACGACTCTGCCAGTTCCACGAACGGGGCTGCCATCGCCGGGTCTTCTGGTGCGATCACGTAGGCCGCGTTTACGCCGTGCACGAACGGTTTCCACGTCGTGGGGTCGTTCCAGTCGAAGCCGGTGGCACGGGAGGCGCTGCGAACCTTGGCGCCGAGGGATTCCAGGGTGCGGACCACGCGACGGCCCGTCTTGCCGGTGGCGCCTAGGACCAGGATCTCTTGTGTCATGCAGTGCAGCCAACCCGGCATCGCGGGTGGCGGACATGGGTGAGTGTTCATCGATGATGTTCGATCGTCCGGACGTATCGTGTGAGGCATGGAGCCGTTCGACGAACTGCTGCGCGGGGTGCGCGCGGATGGGGCTGGGGTGCGCCGGGTCGAGATGGCCGGGACGCGGGTGTTGTCCGGGCTCACGTTGTACGCGGTGGCGTCGGGCGAGGTCACGGTGCTGGGCGAGACCGCGAAGGCCGGGGACATCGTCGTGGTGCAGGAATCCGTTGTCGCGGAAGGACGTGCGACGGTGGTCAGCGGGACCTACGAGGTCAAGGGTGCTGTGGCGCGGCGGCTGACGGCCGTGTTGCCGGACGCGCTGGTGGCTCCGGGGACCGACGACTGTGCTGCGTTCTACGCGGCGGTGGGTACTGGCGGGCCTGGGGTGGTGACGGATCGGTTGTTGGACTGGCTGATGGTGTGTGCGCTGCGGGAGTGGTTCGACCGCGAGCACGGCGCCGGGTGGCTCGCGGCACGGGCGGACGAGGTGGTCGGGCCGGTTCTCGAGGCGATGCACGCGCAGCCGGGGAAGGCGTGGACGCTCGCCTTGCTGGCCAAGGAGGCCGGGGTGTCGCGGACGACGCTCGCCGGGCGGTTCGCCAGGCTGGTCGGGGTGCCGCCGCTGACGTACCTCACCGAGTGGCGGATGACCGTGGCGGCCGACCTGCTCGCCGATCCGTCGCGCACGGTGGGGGCGGTGGCGCGGCAGGTCGGGTACGCGGACGCGTTCGGGTTCAGCGCCGCGTTCAAGCGCGTGCACGGCTTCAGCCCGAGCGAGTGCCGCAGCCGGTGCGCCGCGAGCGCGTGACGTCCAGGCAGCAACGGACGAAGTCGGCCACCACGTCGCCCGCGTCCGGGAGCCACGCGACGGCGACCTCGCTGGGGCTCACACCGGTCACCGGCACGTAGACCACGTCCGGTCTGGCGTGGAACCGGGACGCGCACGCCGGCACCAGCGCGATGCCGTGGCCGCCGGCGATCGCGCTCAGGAACTCGTCCGGCCGCTCCGTGACGGCGCCGACGCGGACCTCGCGACCGTCCCGTTCGGACAGAGCCAGCCAGTGCTCGCGCCAGGTTCCATTGAGCGACGGGGCGACGATCACCGGGTCGTCCCACAGCTCCTGGAAGGCGATCTCGTCACGTCCGGCCAGCGGATGCGCGGAAGGCAAGGCGGCGCAACGAGGTTCGGTGAACAGCGAGCGCACCTCGAACGACTCCTGACCGGGAAAGGGCAGGCGCAGCAACGCGACCGGCACCTCCTCCGCACCCAGCCCCGCCGTCGGGTCCGACCACGACGCCTGCTTCAGGTCGACCTGCCACCCCGGCCGCAGTCTGCCGAACGACGTGACGATGTCCTGCGTCGCGTCGTTCGCCGCGCTGGTGATGAAACCGACGCGCAGCACGCGCGCGGCGCTCCTGGTCTGGCTCACCGCGGCGTCCCAGTCCGCGAGCACCGGCGGCACGTGCGCGGCGAGGGCGTGACCGGCGTCCGTCAGCGTCATTCCGGTGCTGGACCTGGTGAACAGCCGCACGCCCAGCTGCGACTCGAGGTGTTTGAGCTGCTTGGTCAACGACGGTTGCGACACGAACAGCCGGTGCGCAGCGCGCGTGAGGTTGCCCTCCTCGGCGATGGCGGCGAAGTACCTCAGCAGCCTCGTGTCCACGTCCATCCGGTCAGGCTATGGAGACGGACATCAACATCAAGTGAACACACGACCGAGTTGGTGGTCCACCAACGCTTCCGCGGCCTTCGGTGACACCTGACCCATCAGCACCTGAAGCATCAGCCCGTCGACGAACGCCAGCAGCGCCATCGCATCCCGCTCGGAATCACCACCGGGACGCACGGAGCTGATCATCCCCGCCAGCCACGCCACCATCTCGCCGTGGCCCTGACGCAACGGTTCCGCGACGCGCGGTTCGACCACGGCGTGCGCGAGGAACGCCGCGAGCACCGGCGCCTCGGCACGGGCCGCGGGGCTCAACGGCAGGAGCTCCAGCAGGATCGCGCGCAGGTACTGCGCCGGGTCGTCCGGGAAGACCTCGCCGAGACGGGCGCCGACGCGTTCGCTGATCATCTCGAACGCGAACATCAGCATCTCGTCCTTGGTCCCGAAGTAGTGCTGGACGCGCCCCATCGACACGTTCGCCTCGGCGGCCACGTGACGCAGGCTCACGGCGTCCAGGCCACGCGCGGCGATCAACCGGCACACGGCGTCACCGATCTGGCGTCGGCGCTCGTCGTGGTCCACCTGCTTCGGCATGCGACATCTCCAATGCGATCGCATTGCATCCTACCCGCACCCTGTTTTACGATGCGATCGCATTGCAACAAAGGGGGCGACATGCAGATCTGGGACTTCGCCGCACTCACCTACTACCGCGTGCTCGATCGGTTCTCCGGAAGGCTCAACGCGCTGGCGATCGCCGAACTGGACCTGAAACCCGGCGAGGCCGTGCTCGACATCGGGTGCGGCACCGGGGCGTTGATCCCGGCTCTCGTCGAAGCCGTTGGGCCACGAGGACGTGTGGTCGCGATGGACTTCAGCCCGCGCATGGTCGCCATCGCCAGGAAGCGGGCGGCGAACGCCGAGGTGCGGCTGGCCGACGCGTGCACCACCGACCACGGGGCCGGGCAGTTCGACGCGGCGGTCGCGCTCGGAGCGTTCAGCGCGATACCGGACGTGCCGGCGGCGATCGCCAACGCGGCGGACGCGCTCCGGCCGGGCGGCCGGTTGTTCGTGTTCGACGTGCGGCTCGCCAAGAAGACCTGGACCACGAAGCTCCTGCGCACGGGCTACCGGCTGATCGCGGGCTTCAGCGGCGCCGACGTCGTCACCGAGCTCAGGAACGTGTTCGAGCACGTGGAACCGGTGTTCGCGGTCGAGGGCGAGACCACGACGGTGGTCGTGGCCCGCAAGGTCACGGATACGGCCACCCGTTCGGCGTGCACACCTTCCCGTCCTGCGGAATGACCGCGCCCTGCGGCACGCCCCGGGTGATGCGCACGATCTCGTCGTTCGCCACGCTGAACGTCTGCTGCATCATGACCGGCGCCGGTCCGCCCGCCGCCTCGCACGGGCGGTGTCCCTGGCCGAACGCGTGGCCGACCTCGTGGTTGACCATGTACTGGCGGTACGAGGTCAGGTCGGGCAGGAAGGCGACGGCGCCGCGGAACCAGCGGGCGGCGCTCAGGAACACCAGGTTGCCGTTGCGGCACGAGACGTCCACCGGGATCTCGTAGCCGCACACGGCGCGTGCGGTCTGTTGCGAGGTCAGCCTGATGCGCACCGACGCCGGGCCAGCGACACGTTGTACCGAACGCTCGCCTTTCGCTGTCCAGCCGCGCGGATCTGCCAGCGTGGCGTCGACGAATGACGCGAAGGCCTGCTCGTCGACCGTGATGCCGTCTTCGACCTCGACGGCGTAGGTGCGCAACGGGCCGGTGCCGACGGCCGGTCCTGAGCCCGGGACGACGTGAAAGGTGGCGGCTCCGGTGGCGGGGAAGTCGGAGCCGTCGGGCAGGTCCGAGCTGGACGCGTAGACGCGCGGCGGCGGTGAGGGCGGTGGGAGCGGTGAAGGCACGGCGGAAGAGGACGACGGCGGCGGAGCCGGAGCGGTGGTCGGCGCGGCCGCGGGGGACGTCTCCCCTGCCAGTTGCGAGGTGGTCAGCAGGAGCGCCGTCAGTGCGACAGCCCCCAGAACCAGGTGCACCTTCATGACCGCAACGCTCGCCGGAACTGATGAAGAACCTGTTTACGTCCCGCTTGACTGTCGTGAAGACCTGCATACTGCGAACTGTGTGTGCCCACATCCTCGTCGCCGAGGACAACGTTCACCAGGCGGAGCTCGTGCGCCGGTACCTCGAGCACGACGGGCATTCCGTGGTGGTCGTCCACGACGGGCGGGCCGCGATCGACGAAACTCGGCGCCGCAACCCCGATCTGCTGGTCCTGGACGTGATGATGCCGCTCGTCGACGGCATCGACGTGATGCGGGCCGTCCGCACCGAGTCCGACGTGCCGATCGTGCTGCTCACCGCGAGATCCACCGAGGACGACGTGCTGCTCGGGTTCGACCTGGGCGCGGACGACTACATCACCAAACCGTTCCGGCCCAGGCAGATGGTGGCGCGGGTGCGGACGATCCTGCGGCGCACCGGGCGTGCGCGCGAGACCAGCGCCACCGTGCTCAAGGTCGGCGGCCTGACCGTCGACCCGATCCGGCACGAGGTGCGCATCGACGACGAGCTGGTGAGCCTCACGCCAGCGGAGTTCCGGTTGCTGGCGAAGATGGCCGCGCAGCCGCAACGGGTGTTCACGCGCGAACAGCTGCTGGAGGACGGGTTCATCACGGCGCGGACGGTCGACGTGCACATGATGAAGCTGCGCCGCAAGATCGAGCATGATCCGCGACGGCCGGAACGGCTGCTCACCGTCTACGGCATCGGGTACAAGCTCGTATGAAAAGCCTGCTCGTTCGGTTCTTCCTGTTCTCCCTGGTGATCGCGGCGTGCTCGATCGCGTTGACGGCGTGGCTCGCCAGTCAGGCGACCACCGGCGCGATCCGGCAGGAGCAGGGTGAAGCCCTCGCCACGGACGCGCAGATCTACGACGGGCTGCTGAAGGCGGCGGCCACGCACCGGAGCTGGGCCGCTGCCAAGTCCGAAGTGGACGATCTGGCGCGGACGTTCAACCGGCGCATCGCACTGACCGACCGCAACGGCAAACCGTTGCTGGACACCGGCAACGCGAGCTCTCCACCACTGCCCGTCAACCCCAAGGTGTCCGTCGACCCGCTCAACGTCGACTCGTGGCTCAAGCCGGGTGCGGGCAAGATCGACCCGCGGGCGGTGGGGCCGTTCATGCTCACCGACGACGAGCACGCGAAATTGCGGAGCTACGCGGACCGGTTGTTGCAGTGCAACGACAAGATCACCATCGTGGAGCAGCCCAACCGCAGGCCGCGGCTCGCGAACGACGAGCCCGGCAATCTGTCCCAGTGGGAGGACTGCACGGTGGGCGACCAGCTGTACACGCTGACGCCGACCGAGACAGCCGCCTACGCCGAGCTGCACGGGCTGTTCAAGGGGTGCGTCAGCCGGCTGCCCCAGACCTACCGGTTCGGGCCGAAGGACGGGCCGATCCCACTCGACTGGGAGATCACGACCGTCAAGTACTCGGATCCCCCGGTCGCGGAGTGCATGGACACCGCGCGCCGCGAGCAGCTGCGGCCGTGGGTGGCCGAGTACGCGCACGCGTTCATCACCGAGCCGACCGGCGCCGGACCGCAGACGATCGACCTGTCGACGACCGGGACCAAGCAGATCATCCTGGTGGCGCTGGGAATCCTCGCGCTCGCCGGGTTCGCGTCGTGGATCACCGCGACGCAGCTGGTCCGGCCCATCCGGGCGTTGACCACCGCCACCAGGCGCACCGCCGAGGGCGATCGGACCGTGCGCGTCGACGGCGGCGCGGGCGAGATCGGTGAGCTGGCCAAGTCGTTCAACGCGATGTCCGAGAAGCTCGCGGAGACCGAACGGCAGCGGCAGGCCATGGTCAGCGACGTCGCGCACGAGCTGCGCACGCCGCTGGGCAACATCACCGGCTGGCTGGAGGCGACGCAGGACGGCCTGGCGGAGCCGGACCCGCACCTGATCGACATGCTGCTGGAGGAATCCCTTCTCCTGCAACGACTCGTGGACGACCTGCACGACCTCGCCCAGGCCGACGCGGGCACGTTGCGGTTGCACCCCGAACCGATCGCGCTCGACGACGTCGTGGAGCAGGTGGTGAACTCCCAGCAGAACCGCGAGATCCTGCTGCGGGCGGAGACCACGCCGGTGCACCTCAGCGCGGACCCGGTGCGGCTGCGCCAGGCGCTCGGCAACCTCGTCGCCAACGCCGTCCGCTACACCCCGCCCGGCGGCGAGGTCGTCGTGAAGCTCTTCCAGGAGCAGAGCAACGCGGTCCTCGAGGTCGCCGACACCGGTACGGGCATCGCCCCGGACGACCTGCCGCACGTGTTCGACAGGTTCTGGCGAGCGGACAAGTCCCGCAGCCGCCGCACGGGCGGCAGCGGGCTCGGCCTCGCGATCACGCGGCACCTGGTGGAGGCGCACGGCGGCACGGTGTCGGTGATCAGCGAGCTCGGCCGCGGTTCGGTGTTCCGGATCAGCCTGCCGCTGTGATCAGGTCCATGTTGATCATCCCGGCCGCCTGGGCGCCCTGGGCGGCGGCGACGATCACGATGGCCGCCGGGTCCGTGACGTTGCCTGCTGCGTAGACACCCGGCACGCTCGTGCGTCCCTTTCCGTCCGTGCGCACGAACGGGCCGACAGGGGTCTCCTCGGTCTCCGCACCCAACGCCAGCAGGAACTCGTCCCGCGGTTTGACCGGTGCGGAGTACACGAGCGCGTCGGCCGGAATGCGGTCGGAACCGGAGATCACCGCGACGAGCCGGTCGTCCTCCACCTCGATGCTGTCCACCGACGGAACGTGCGTAACGTCGTCCGACCACTGCCTGACCAGCGCGACCTTCATCTCCTCGCCGAACACCGCGAGCTTCTGGTCGCGGACCTCGTAGCCGTGGCAGTACGGGCAGCTGAAGACGTCCCGGCCCCAGCGCTCGCGCAGGTGGTCCGGCACCTCGTCGACCAGACCGGTCGCGAACAGCAGCCGCTGGGCGTGCACGGTGCGCCCGCTCAGTTCGACCGCGAAGCCGTCGTCCGTCTTGGTCACTCCGGCGACCGTGTCGTTGACGATCTCTCCGCCGTAGCCCTCGACCTCGGCGCGACCGTGCTTGAGCAGGTCCAACGGCGAGAGCCCGTCACGAGAGAGGTAGTTGTGCATGTGCGCGGCCGGCTTGTTGCGCGGCTCGGCACCGTCGACCACGAGCACGCTGCGGCGCGCCCTGGTCAACACCAGAGCGGCGCTGAGTCCGGCCGCTCCCCCACCGATGATCACTACTTCGTGTCCCATGGCTCAAGAGTGCGGTCGACAGTCCAGTTTTGGCAAAGTATGTTGCCGTTATGGCAACAACCTTGGGACAACGGCTCGCCGCGCTGCGAGCCGAGCACGACCTGACGCTGGCGACGTTGTCCGAGATGACGGGCATCTCGAAGTCGACGCTGTCGCGCCTGGAGACCGACCAGCGCAAGCCGACCCTGGAGCTGCTGCTGCCGTTGTCGCGGACCTACCAGGTGTCACTGGACGACCTGGTCGGCGCGCCCGAGGTGGGCGATCCGCGCGTCCAGATGAAGCCGCGCGAGCTCGACCACGGCCGTGTCGGCATCCCGCTGACGCGCTCGATCGGCCCGCTGCAGGCGTGGAAGATGATCCTCAGCGACGCCGAGCTGCACGAACCGCGCGTGCACGAGGGTTACGAGTGGTTCTACGTGCTGAGCGGACGGATCCGGCTGCGGCTCGGCGACAAGGAGGTCGTGCTGCGGGCGGGCGAGGTGGCGGAGTTCGACTGCCGTCAGCCGCACGCGCTCAGCAGCGCGGACGGCCAGCCCGCCGAGATCATCAGCCTGTTCGGCAAGCAGGGAGAACGCATCCACACCCGCGCGGCGCCGCCCAACAGGTCATAGTGGACGCATGTGCCGAAACATCCGGGTGCTCCACAACTTCGAACCGCCGGCCACGTCCGACGAGGTGCAGGCCGCGGCGCTGCAGTACGTGCGGAAGGTGAGCGGGGCGGCGAAACCGTCGGCGGCGAACCAGGCCGCGTTCGACCAGGCCGTCGCGGCGGTGGCGGCGGCGACGCAGGAACTGCTCGACGCGCTGGTGACGACCGCGCCGCCGAAGGACCGCGAGATCGAGGCCGCGAAGGCGAAGGCGCGCGCGGCGGAGCGGTACGGGCGGACGGGCTGACCGCTCAGTGGCGGACGCGGGTGTCCAGGTACATGCAGATGAGCTTGGCCGCGATGCCCGCGGAACCGACGATGAAGGCCTGGTCAGGCCCGAGCGTCACGGCGATGGCCCACAGCAGCAGGGCGATCAGCACGAGGATGACCGTGACCTGGGCCGCGTGCGGCCACTGGTCGGGATGGACGAGCCACCTCGTCGGCTGCCGCGGCTGCGGAACCTCGACGTCACCCGCCCTATCGGGTGAACGCTCCGCCTTGACCGCCATCGTGCTCCCTCGCCGTGTTCTTCTTGACGAACTCCATTCTCCCGAGTTGATCTTCTACGGAGTGTGACTTCTGCCTGCCGTGCGGTGAGCGTTCAGTGAGCGTCGGCGAACGGCAGACGAACGGTCATCCGCGTGATCAGTGGCCAGTCCGTCACCGTCCACTTACCGATTGAGGCCGAAGTCGCAACTGTGAGTGCCACCCGTTCGGTTGAATGTTCAACTCTCCGTGACGGTTAGCCCGTTCGGCGCAGTCCCGTTTTTGTCAGACCCCTCGGATAACGTCAGGTGAAGAGAGCGGTACGAGGGGAGAAAGCGTTGCCGGACAACAACGTCAGCGTCACCGCACTGTCGTTCACCGAGTACGTCATGAGCGGCCAGCGTGGACGCATCAACATCGTCTCCGAGCAGCGGGGGATGTACCTGGCCTCCGACACGAGGGTCTGCGGGTTCTACAACCCGATCCGCGACGCCATGCGCCGAGCGGTCAACTCCACCGAACCTGAACTGGAGCTGAAGAAGGCGGTCATGAACGCCAACCGGACGGGGCAGCCGCGGGCGTTCGAGGAGATCGCCGACGGTTTCCTGCCCTGGCTGGCGTCGTTCAAGGCGACCGGCGTGCCGGTGGAGGGGGCCACCTACCGCGCCGGCGAGCTCACCCTGAAGGTCCGTCCGCACCTGGGGTTGCGCAAGAAGGACGGGTCGACCTTCGCGGTGCTCGTGCACACCAAGGAGACGCCGCTGACCAGGGAGGCGGCGAACGTCGGGCTGCGGATCCTGCAGCACACGATCTCGGACACGCTGCCGGGCGCCACGCCGATGGTCCTCGACGTGCGGCGCGGCAAGGCGTACCAGATGCCCGCGCGGACGAACCTCGGGAAGCTGGACGTGCTGATCGCGGCCGAGGCCATGGGGTACGTGACGCACTGGAAGCTGTCAGGGCTGTTCGAGTCGGTTCACGCCGTGTAGGGGGCGGTGGGCGACGCGGCCCGTCTGGGGGGTCGGGCCGCGTCGTCGTTGCTGGGGAGGCTGCGTCACCGGGGAGGTTGTGGCGCGGAGGTTGCCATGGCTGAAGGTTGCCGCAGCTGAAGGTTGCCGCAGCTGAAGGTTGCGGCGACTGAAGGTGTTCGGGTTGCTGGCGGTACACACAACCTCGTTGCGTGCCAAGGCAGCGCCGGCCCGTGGAGCACTGCTGAACGCGGCCTCGACCCCCGTTCTGGCGCGGCTGAAGGCGTCACCGCCCGGACGTGCCGGCCGATCCGGTCAGCAGGCCTTGAGCATCACGGCCAGCGCGTCGTGCTCCGCCTGGTCCGCGGTCAGCTTGTAGGAGACCTTCACCGAGATCCAGTGCTGCGCGTACGTGCACCAGTAAGCCTCGACCGGCGGCTTCCACTTCGCCGGGTCCTGGTCGCCCTTGCCGCGGTTGGACTTCGCGGTCACCGCGATCAGCTGGATGCCGCCGAGGTCGTTCGCGAACGCCTTGCGCTCGTCGTCGGTCCACTTGTCCGCGCCGGAACGCCACGCTTCGGCCAGCGGGATCGTGTGGTCGATGTCGACCTCGGCCGCGTCCTTGATCACCACGTTGTCGTAGGGGCTGTTCCAGGTGCCGGAGACCGCCTTGCAGTCCTTGTCCGTCTTCACGTCGGTGCCCTGGCGCTGCAGCACGATCTCCCTGGTGTCGCAGGAGTTCCCCTGCGAGGCCCAGTGCGGGAACCGGTCGCGGCTGTAGCCGGCCATCTTGCCCTCCGGCGCGATCTTCAGCGCGCCCAGGTCCTTGGAGCCCGACGGCGCGGCGCCGGTCGGTACGGGCGAATTCTCCTGGGACGACTGGAGCTTCGTCAGGTACCAGCCCAGTGCCACGAGCAGTACGAAGACCACCAGTGACGTCACCGCCGCGCGATTCATGCGGCAATGATCGACCATGCGGATCACGAGCCGATCAAGCGGCCCGTGATCCGCGTGTCACAGTTCAGGGACGGGAGGTCAGGTAGCCGCCCATGTTCTTGAAGTACTCGTGGGCCTTGAGCTCGGTGCCGTCGGCGATGCGAACCTTCTTGACCAGCAACGCCTTGCTGCGGCCGCGCCGGGCCTCGGCACCCGCGACGACCGCCACGCCGTCGCCCTCGCGGTAGAAGATCCGGCCGGGAGTGCCGCCGTACACGGCCTCCGAGACCTCCGCCTCGATGATCTCCAGGCGCTGACCGCGGTGGAAGCAGAACGCGCTCGGGTACGGCGCGCACTGTGCCCGCACCAGGCGGTCCAGCTCCTCGGCGGTCCACGAGAAGTCGATCCGCAGGTCCTCCTCGGCGCGCTTGTGGAAGAACGAGGCCTGCGACCGGTCCTGCTTCACGAAGTCCGTCCGGCCGGACGCGATCTCGGCGAGGCCGTCGACGGTGATCGGGCCGAAGAGCTCCAGCGTCTTCGCGAACAGGTCCGCCGTCGTGTCACGCGGGCCGACCGGGACCGAGCGCTGCAGCACGATGTCGCCGGCGTCGAGCGTGTCGTCCATCATGTGCGCCGTCACGCCGACTTCCTTCTCGTCGTTGAGAAGCGCCCAGATCAACGGCGAGAAGCCCGCGTACTTCGGCAGGAGCGAGTCGTGCACGTTCAACGTGCCGTGCTTGGGCAGCGCGAAGACCTGCGGCGGGATCCAGGTCCGCCAGTTGCAGGCGACGATCACGTCCGGGTCGGCCGCGCGAAGCTTGTCGAGCAGCTCCTGGTCCTCCGGACGTTCGCGGACGACGACCTCGACGCCGTTCTCGCGCGCCAGGTCCTCGACCGAATCGCTCCAGATCTTCTCGTACGCACCCTCACCCCTGGGGTGGGTCACCACCAGTACGACCTCGTGCTCGGACGCCAAAAGTGCCTGCAGGGTGCGATGACCCCAGGTCTGGAACCCGAACATGACGACCCGCATGGGGGTGCCTCCCTCTACTCCGGTGCGATACGGTCAGGCTAACCTAACTGACGGCTTGCCAAGCAAGCTTAGGCTTCCCTAAGTTAAGTGCTCATGCATCCGATCTACGACATCGTCGGCATCGGGTTCGGTCCCTCGAACCTGGCGCTCGCCATCGCTCTCACCGAGCACAACGAGCAGGCCGAAACCCCTGTCACCGCGGTGTTCCTGGAACGTCAGCAGACGTTCGGCTGGCATCGGGGCATGCTGCTCGACGACGCCACCATGCAGGTGTCGTTCCTCAAGGACCTGGTCACGATGAGGAATCCGGCCAGCGGTTTCTCGTTCCTCTGCTACCTCAAGGACCGTGACCGGCTCATCGACTTCGTCAACCACAAGAACCTGTTCCCGCTGCGGGTCGAGTTCCACGACTACTTCGAGTGGGCCGCGGCACAGGTGGACGACCTGGTCGCCTACAACACCGAAGCCGTTGGCGTGGAAGCGATCCAGGACGACCTGTTCGAGGTGACCACGGCCACGGGTGACGTGTACCACGCACGCAACCTGGTCTTCGCCACCGGACTGCGCCCGGCTGTGCCCGAGGGCATCGCGTTGTCGGACCGCGTCTGGCACAACAGCCAGTTCCTGCACCGCATCGGCGAGCTCGACGACCCGAAGCGCTGCGTCGTCGTCGGCGCCGGCCAGAGCGCGGCCGAGGCCGTGGCGCACCTGCACCGCGAGTTCCCCGGTGCCGAGGTGTGCTCGGTGTTCTCCCGCTACGGCTACTCCCCCGCGGACGACAGCTCGTTCGCGAACCGGATCTTCGACCCCGAGGCCGTCGACCACTACTACGACGCCCCGGACGCCGTGAAGCAGCGGTTGATGGACTACCACCGCAACACGAACTACTCGGTCGTCGACGTCGACCTGATCGCGCAGCTCTACCGCACCGCGTACCAGGAGAAGGTCCTCGGCACCGAGCGCCTGAAGATGATGAACATGACGAGGCTCGTCGCGGTCGAGGAGTCCGCGGACGGCGCCCGCGCGGTGATCCAGTCGCTCGTCACCGGTGAGCAGGAGTTCGTCGACACCGATCTCGTGCTGCTCGCGACCGGCTACGACGAGGCCGCGCCCGCACTGGGCTCACTCGACGTGACGTGTGCACGCGACGATGCGGGCCGTCTGGTCGTGGGCCGCGACTACCGCGTGCAGTCGACATTGCGCGGTGGCATCTACCTGCAGGGCGGCACCGAACACTCGCACGGCATCACGTCGTCGCTGCTGTCCAACGTCGCGGTGCGTTCGGGCGAGATCCTGGCTTCCGTGCTGACCAACACTCCCGTGCCGGTCCTCGCGACTGCATGAGAATCATCGGGTGAGGCTGGATCTGAAACTGACGGGCTGCCGGGCCCTCACGATGGACCCGGCACGCCCCGCCGCGCACACGATCGGCATCTGGCAGGGCCGCATCGCCGGGCTGGACGAGCAGGTCGAGGACCTGCCGGCCACCGAGACCGTCGACCTCGGCAACGCCGTGGTGCTGCCCGGCTTCATCGACGCCCACACGCACCTCGCGTGGAACGGCCGCCGCACCATCGACGTGACGGGCCTGACGACCGTGGCCCAGGTGCTCGCCCGTCTCGCCGGCGCGCCCGGCGAGGGCTGGATCGAGGCGTCCGGCTACGACCGCCGGCTCATGGACTCCCCGCTCACCGCCGCCGACCTCGACCGGGTCAGCGGCGGCAGGCCGGTCTACGTCGCCGACATCTCCGGACACGCGTGCGTCGTGAACTCACCGGTGCTCGACCAGCTTCCCGGCATCACCAGCGACGGCTGGCTGACCGAGAACGAGCAGCTGACCGCCCGTTCGTTGCGACTGCCGTACTCGCTCGACGAGATCACCGCCGAGCTGCACACCAGTGCGCGGCAGGTCCTGTCCGAGGGCGTCACGATGTGCGCGGAGGCGGGCATCGGCGCGGGCCTGATCGCCAGCAGCCCGCTGGAAGCGGCCGCGTACCAACGTGCGCGGCTGCCGATCCGCGTGCAGCTCATGGTCTCCGCGCACGTCCTGCACGAGGTTGCAGCCGATCCTGCGGACGGCATTCCCCGCGCGATCGACCTGGGCCTGCACACCGGGTTCGGCGACGACATGCTGTCGCTGGGCGCCATGAAGCTGTGGACCGACGGCGGCATGATCGCGCGCACGGCCGCGTTGACCGAGCCCTACGCAGGCACCGCGAACACCGGTCAGCTCGCCGAGTCCGAGGAGTTCATGCGGGCGGCGATCGTCGACGGGCACCACGCCGGGTGGCAGCTCGCGATCCACGCGATCGGCGACCGCGCGATCGACTTCACGCTGGACGCGGTGGCGGAAGCCCAGCGGCAACGACCGCGCGCCGACGCCCGGCACCGCATCGAGCACTGCGGCCTGGTGCGCCCAGACCAGCTCGACCGGATCGCCGCGCTCGGCCTGATCCCCGTCGTCCAGCCGACGTTCCTCTGGTCGTACGGCGACGACTACAGCGAGATCATGGGCGAGGAACGCGCGCCGTGGATGTACCGCGGACGGTCGTTCCTGGACCGCGGGATCACCGTCGCGGGCAGCTCGGACCGACCGGTCGCTGACGGTGCCCCGTTGCGCGCCATCGAGTTCATGGTGCGACGCCGCTCGTCGGGCGGCCGCGCGGTCGGGCCGGACGAGGCGATCACCGTCGAGGAGGCGATCCGCGCGTACACACTCGGCAGCGCCCACGCGTGCCGCAAGGAGCACGTGCTGGGCAGCCTCACGCCGGGCAAGCTCGCGGACCTCGTGGTGCTCGGCGACGATCCCCGCACGAGCGGGTCGATCGCGGAGATCCCGGTGCTGGCCACGATGGTGGGCGGTAGCTTCACCTTTCAGCGATCTTCTTGATGGCCGCCAGCCGTGCGTCCCACTGGGGTGAGGTACCGCGACAAGGGGCATGGGCACTCTCGGAGGTTTGGCGTCACGGCCGTCGTTCATCCGGTTCGCGCTGTGCGGCTTCGGCGAGTTGGTTGGCCAGTGTCCTGAGGGCTTGCCGTAGTTCATCGGGGTGGTGGATGGTGAAGGGCCATTCCAGGGAGGCGAGCAGGTGGGCCATGCCATCGAGGCGTTCTGCCCGTGCTCGCATGAGGACGCCTGTGGTCGTGGCGGTGAGTGTTGCCGCCGAGCGGGGTAGCCGGCGGGCGATCGCGTCGACAGGTCCGTGGATGGTCACCTCGACTTGCCAGCGGTAGGGAACCTGCGACAGGGCCGCGGTCAGGTGTGTGACGGGGTCGAAGTCGTCGGGGACGGTGAAGTCGCGGGCTTGAGGGGTGGCGGATTCGATGCGGTCGACGCGGAAGGTTCGCGGGGTGTCTCGGAGGTGGTCGTGGCCGACGAGGTACCACCGGCCGTTGTGGAAGACCACACCGTATGGGTCGACGTCGCGTTGTGTGTGCTGCTGGCGCCACGATTGATAGTTGATGCTCACCGTCCTGCTACCGCGGGTGGCTTGGGCCAGGGTGAGCAGGATGCCCGCGCCTGGCGCTTGCCCGATCACGGCGGTGGATGTGAATTCGAGGGATTCGCGGATGGCGGTGAGCGGTTCGCGCAGCGCTTGCGGCAGGACCCGCTCGATCTTCGCCAGGGCACCTGAGGTGGCCGTCGTGGTGCCCATACCGACACGTTCTGCGGCGACCAAGCCCAGGACAACGGCCAGTGCCTCGTCGTTGGTGAGGACCAGAGGTGGCATTCGGTATCCGCGGGCCAGTCGATAGCCGCCGTAGCGGCCGCGTTCTGCTTCCACGGGGATACCGAGATCTCGCAGGTGGGCGGCGTAACGGCGCACGGTGCGGACGTCGGTGCCGAGGCGGTCGGCCAGTTCGGCTCCGGTGAGCGTGACGTGGGACTGGAGGAGCTCCAGCAGCGTCAACACACGGGTGAGGGGATGCGACATGGATCACCCAACATTTCAGGGCCGATTCTGTCCTGTATTGAGCTTACGGTCCCGGCAGACATCGAAGCTCAGGGAGATCACATGGCTACCTTCGTTTTGGTTCCCGGCGCCTGGCTCGGGGCATGGGCTTGGGAAGAGACCGCTCGCGCTCTGCGGGGGCGCGGCCACACCGCCGTCGCGGTGACACTGACGGGCCTGGCGGAGCGGGCCGATCTGGGCGGTCCCCAGACGGACGTGAACACCCACATCGGCGACATCACCGGTCTTGTCGAGGCCCAGGACCTGCGCGGCGTCACGTTGGTGGCCCACAGCTACGCGGCCGCTCCGGTCACCGGAGCCGCAGGACGTCTCGGTGATCGGCTGGAGCGCGTGGTCTACGTGGACAGCGCCCCGTTCGCGGCGGGTATGTGCATGCTCGACCTCATGCCGCCGCAGATCGCCGACCAGCTACGTGAACAGGTCACCGCCTTCGGGGACGGCTGGCAGCTCGCGATGCCGCCGATCGACGTCCTCGGCACGTCCAGCAGCCTCGACGGGCTCGACGAGGCTCAGCGGGAGCGTCTGCTTGCGCACGCCACTCCTCAGCCGTTCGGCACCTACACCCAGCCTCTCACCGACGCTGTCGACCCTGGTCCCGAGGTGGACCGCGTCCTGATCGCCTGCCACGACGTCAAGGCCCTGCTCGAAGCCGGGATTCCGATGCTGGCACACCTGACCCAGCCGCCGTGGCGGCGCTTCGACCTGCCCACAGGGCACTGGCCGATGCTTTCCGCACCCGCCGAACTCGCTGGCACTCTCGACGCGGTCGCGTCCTGGGCCCGCCAAATCAGCGCAGCCCGTGCTTGACCAAGAACACGTACGAATGTTGCGGTGAGGTTCCAGTGTCCAGACAGGGCGATGGCGCCGGTTCGGGCTGGACCCACTCGGCTGGTTGCGCAGGCGCTGAACTCCTTGATGCCGCGCCATTTGGGCGGTTTCCGTGGTGGTGTTGGCCGAGATCTCGAGCGCCGAGGCGAACGGCTCCGTCTTGCGGGACCAGTCGCGGATGATCACGGGTTGAGGGTGCGGTGGTGCAGCATGGGGCCGCCGCCGCGGCGGTCCTTGCGGGCGAACCAGCAGGCGGCCTGGCGGCAAGGTTCGGCCGGACAGAACACCCACTGCGGGGTTGGCACGGGCAGGTGCTTCACGATCGCCTGCCGACTCACCGGCAGTGTGCAGCGGGTCCGCGAGCGCGGTCAGCACGTCGTCGACCTGAACTCACTTCTCCAGGTGCTCCCGCAGCTCGTCCAGTTCGCGCCCCCAGCCGCCGACGTTGCCGGCCGCGTACCGCTCCTGCTCCTCCGGCGGCAGGTCGAGCTGCGTGAACCCGCTCTCCACGACCTGCAACAACGTGCCGCCGTCCGCGGGCGTGAGCGTGAACTCGACCAGCGTCGCGTTGCCGGGCACCGGGTCGGGCCCCAGCGGACCCGGCCGGCGCCACGAGAAGAACGACTCGGGCTCGACCTTCTCGACGATCGCGCGTCCGGTGCCGTGCTCGGCCGAGGTCAGCGCGTCCCAGACGCGCTGCTGCGACGCGTTGATCAGCACATCGCGTTCGATCCGGTCCACTCGCACCTCCCGCAACCGCGCGGTTGCAGCGGAGGTTACTGCAGGTGGAACGTGGCGGCGAGCGTCGTGAGCCGGTCGGTGATGTCGGCGTGGACGTTCGTGCGGCGAACCCAGTTCTGGCACCCGGACGACGCCGACGGCGGCGTCCCGAGCGGCGACACGGCGTCCGTGACCCCGTACTCCAGCCGGTACGCGAGCACCGCGATCGCCGACTCCAGCCAGAACGACGGGTCCGGCGTCGGGATCTCACCCAGCCCGACCCGGAACCACACGGGCATCCGCGAGTACTGCCCGAGCGCCTCGGAAATGCGTCGCGCGGCCGCGTCCTTGATCTCACCGCGAGCTTTGTCCCCGGCGAGCACGGCCTCGGTGCGCCACTCCTCTGCAGCCGCGTCCTCGTCGGCCTCGAGCCGCTCCGCCGCCCGCTGGGCACTGGCCTCGTTGGCGTTGATCAGCCACTCCATCTGGCGAACCTCGTGCGACAACGCGTCCCGCTCGAACCGCGGCACGCGCCCACCGTCCAACTTGGACCGAGCCTCGTCCCGCCGAGCCTTGAGCCCGTCGAACTCCAGCACTTCCTGCTTCAGCTCGACCCGAGCCGGATCGGCCAGAATCTCCTGCTCGGCGTCCCACGCCTTCCGCAACGCCAGGACCAGCGGCGCGATCTCCCCCTCCACCGCGTCGAGGTCGGCCAGCGGCCCGTCCCCCGCACCGGACAGCCGCCGCTCCAACACGGTCAACCGAGCCGAAACACGTTCGAGCTCGGCCGCGAGCTGACCGACGTGACTGATCAACGTGGCGACCTGCGGCTCAACAACGTCGAGCCGTTCCTTCTCCGTGGGCACCCACCCAGCGAACCGGACACCACACCCCCACGAAAGGTACCGACCACCGAATACACGCATTCGAGTTCACGTTTCCGCCCAGCCGTGGCAACCACCCCTCACGCACGGTCACCACAGTGGGTGAACTGCGACAAAACGAGGTATTACTAGTAAATGGCGACCTCTGTTACTGAGACCGAACGCAAGTACGAGGCACCATCGGACGCGAGCCTGCCAGACCTCACAGAGATCACCGGCGTGGCAACGGGCCCGGAGGAGTTCGACCTGGAAGCCACGTACTTCGACACCACGGACTACCGCCTGGCCCGAGCAGGCGTGACGCTGCGCCGCCGAGTGGGCGGCGACGACGAAGGCTGGCACCTCAAACTCCCCGCAGGCGAAGACTCCCGCCAGGAAGTCCGAGTCCCCTTGGGCCGAGGCACCAAGAACCCCCCGAAGGACCTCTCCTCCCTGGTCCGAGCCCACACCCGCGGCCAAGGCCTGGCCCCCATCGCCGAAATCCACACCAACCGCCGCCGCTGGCAACTCACCAACGGCAACGGCGAACTGCTGGCCGAGGTCGTCGACGACGTCGTCACCGCCCAAACCATGGGCTCCTCAACCACCACGACGTCCTGGCGCGAGATCGAGGTGGAACTGGGCGAAAGCGGCGACCGCGCCCTCCTGGACACCGTCGAACGCCACCTGGGCGACGCAGGCATCCACCCCTCGCCCTCGAAGTCCAAGCTCTCCCAGGTGATCGGCGTGAAACGAGACGCCATCCCCACCCTCACCAAGAAGTCCACAGCGGGCGACGTCGTCCTCGCCTACCTCCACGAACAACGCGCCGCCCTCCAGAACCAGGACCCCCGAGTCCGCCGCAACGAGCCAGACGCCATCCACCAGATGCGAGTGGCCACTCGCCGAATGCGCTCGGCCCTACAAGCCTTCAGCAAGGTCATCCCCCGCGACGCCACCCGAGAGCTGACCGACGAACTCAAGTGGCTGGCAGGCGTCCTGGGCGCCTCCCGAGACCTGGAAGTACTCCGCGCCCGCTTCGAAGACGGCCTCCACGCCCTCCCCCCAGAGGTGGTCCTGGGCGACGTGGCAGCCCGCCTCACCCGACACTTCGCCCCACTGGAAGCCAAGGCGCACAAGGACTCCATCGCAGCCCTGGACAGCAAGCGTTACTTCACCCTCCTGAACGCCATCGACACGCTCCTCTCCGCCCCACCTTTGACCAAGCAAGCCTCAGGCAAGGCAAAAGACGTCCTCCCCGCCCTGGTGGAAAAGGCCCGCCACCGCCTGGACGAGCGCGTACGAGCAGCCCTCTCCACCCAAGACAGCGACGAGCCCCTCCACGAGGCCCGCAAGGCAGCCAAACGCCTGCGCTACAGCGCAGAAGTAGCCGAGCCCGCCCTGGGCAAGCACGCGAAGGCCCTGCGCAAACGCGCAAAGGACGTCCAAACCCTCCTGGGCGAGCACCAGGACTCGGTCGTAGCCCGCCCCGTCCTGCTAGAACTGGGCAGGGGCGACGAGAACGGCTTCACCTTCGGCCTGCTGTACGGCAAGGAAGTGGAGCTGGCCCACCGGACAGAGGCAGACCTGCCGACCCTGTGGCGAAAGCTGAGCAAGGAACACCTCTAGCACGCGACGCCCAGGCGAGCCCAAGCCGATGCCGCAGGCGAGGCACGCGATGGCGAAGCCGAGCAGTCCTGGCTTGAAACCGCAAGGTTCCGGCGGTGTGGTCCCGCCGCCCGAACCGCACCACCCGCGGCGCTGGACTGGTCTTTGATCAGATTGGCGGGGTCTGGGGCCGGAGTTCCCAGAAATCTTGAAACAGGCACAGAACCCGCCCAACCCCAACCACCCATCGGACACGAAACCGGCAGCCGCCCACGCACCAGGGAGACGACCAACAAAACCAGCGCGCACCCCAATTGGTCTAAACCTTGACACCCCCACCACCACCTGAAACCGTGACCCTGACGCCGCCACCCCAGGTCCCCCCGTGCCCGGAGGATTGGCGTGACAAGAAGACAACTGCAGGCCGCCCTGGCAGCCCTGGCGATCACCGCATCAGGAGCCCTGATGACCGGAACAGCAGAGGCAGCGACCCCGCTCCAGGAACTGGTCCCTCAGCCCGTACAGGTCCAGCCCCGCACGGACATCACCTTCACCCTGACAGCATCCGCCAAAATCCAGCTGACCACCCCAGAAGCCCGCAAACCAGCAGAACGCCTGGCAGAAATCCTCCGCCCCTCAACAGGCTTCCAACTCCCGATCACCGACGGCACAACCGGCGAAGGAATCGTCCTGACATCAGGCGCAGACCCGAAAACCGGCCAAGAGGGTTACCAACTGGACGTAACCCCGAACCAGGTGATCATCCGAGCCAACACCACAGCCGGCCACTTCAACGGCACAGCAACGCTGCGCCAACTCCTACCTCCCAAAGCGGAGGCCAAGACCAAGCAGCCAGGCCCGTGGCCGGTCCCAGGCGCCAGCATCCTCGACCACCCGAGGTACCACCACCGAGGCGCCATGCTCGACGTGAGCAGGCACTTCTTCACAACAGACCAGGTAAAGCGCTACATAGACCAAATCGCGGCGTTCAAAATCAACTACTTCCACCTCCACCTCAGCGACGACCAGGGCTGGCGACTGGAGATCAAGGCCTGGCCAGACCTGACCAAGATCGGTGGCAGCACCGAGGTGGGCGGCAGAACGGGCAAGCTCTACTACACCCAGGACCAGTACAGGGACCTCGTCACCTACGCCCAGAACCGCGGCATCACGGTGATCCCCGAGTTCGACATGCCCGGCCACACGAACGCCGCCCAGGCGAGCTACGCCGAACTGAACTGCGACGGCAAGAAGCGCCCGCTCTACACCGGCACGGACGTCGGATTCTCCAGCCTGTGCATCAGCAAGGAGATCACCTACAAGTTCATCGAGGACGTCGTCAGGGAGGTCTCCGCGATCACGCCCGGCCCGTACTTCCACATCGGCGGCGACGAGGCGCTGAGCACGCCCGACGCGGACTACGTGACGTTCATGAACCGGGTCCTGCCGATCGTGAAGAAGTACGGCAAGACCACGACGGGCTGGCACGAGTTCATCAAGACCACCACGGACACCGCGCTCGTCCCGCAGTTCTGGGGCACGACGAGGTCCGACGCGAACGTCGCCGCGGCGGCCCAGCGCGGCAACAAGGTCCTGATGTCGCCGGCGAACCGCATCTACCTCGACATGAAGTACAACAAGAACACCAAGCTCGGCCTGGACTGGGCCGGACTGGTCGAGGTCAGGGACGCCTACAGCTGGAACCCCGGCGCGTACCTCAACGGTGTCACCGAAACCAGCGTCCGCGGCGTTGAGGCTCCACTGTGGACGGAGACCATCAGGACCTCCGCCGACATCGAGTACATGGCGTTCCCGCGCCTGCCGGTGGCCGCCGAGCTCGGCTGGTCGAGCGCCGCCACCCACAACTGGGACCGCTTCGCGCCACGGCTGGGCGCGCAGGGACCGCGCTGGAAGGTCCAGGGCATCAACTACTACGCGTCCACGCAGGTGCCGTGGAAGAAGTAGACCTCAGAAGTAGCCCTGCGCGCGGTCGGAGTAGCTGACCAGCAGGTGCTTCGGACGGCGGTACTCGGCGAGCGCGGCGGTGTTCGCCGGGTACGCGTGGTAGTTGTTGACCCACACCCGCTCGGCGCGCAGTTCCTGGCCGACGTTGTGCGCCAGCGTCACGTCGCGGCACCAGACGCCGGCGCCGAGCTGGGCAGTGGACTCGTTGGCGATCTTCAGCGCGTCGTCGCGGTCGTCGAACCTCGTCACCGACACGACCGGGCCGAGCACGTCGTCGGAGAACACCGCGGAACGGTGGTCGCCCTCGAAGATCGTGGGCTGGACGTAGTGGCCGTCCGCCTCGCCACCGGTCACCAGGCGCGCGCCCTCGGACTTGCCGCGCTCGACGTAGGCCATGACCCGGTCGCGCTGGGCAAGACTGACGACAGCGCCGACCATCGTGTCGGTGTCGAGCGGGTCGCCCAGCCGGAGCTGCCGCGTGCGCTCGGTCGCGAGGGTGAGCAGTTCCTCGTAGATCGAGGTCTGGATGAGCGCGCGCGACGGGGCGGTGGAGATCTCGCCCTGGTTGGCGGCGAACATCGCGAAGCCTTCCAGCGCCTTGTCCAGGAAGTTGTCGCGGTGCGCGGGCACGTCCGCGAAGAAGATGTTCGGGCACCGAGCGGACACGACCGGGTGGTCATCCGATCCAGTGACAACGTTCACCACACCGGGCGGCAGCAGGTCCGCGATCACGCCGAGCAACACGTGGATCGACGCCGGCGTCTGCAGCGCGGGCTCCAGCACCACGGCGTTGCCCGCGGCCAGCGCCGGGGCGAGGACGCGGCCCGCGTTCATCAGCGGGAACGTCCAGGACAGCCGTTCGTGCACGACGCCGAGCGGCTGGTACGAGCGGTAGTCGCAGGTGTCGCGGCCGACCTGCTCGACCTGACCCACCTCGGTGCGGATGGCCGCGGCGAACTGGCGGAACTGCTCGATCAGCAACGGCACGTCGGCGACCAGGGCCTCGCGCACCGGCTTGCCGTTGTCCCACGTCTCGGCGACGGCGAGCTCGGTCGCGTGTTCCTCCACCCGGTCCGCGATCTCGCACAGGACCGTGGCGCGCTCTCGTGCCGTGGTGCTCCCCCACGCCCGTGCGGCGCCACTGGCCGCGTGCAGGGCACGTGCGCGGTCGGCGTCGGTGCCGCGTGCGACCTCCGTGAACACCTCGCCGGTCACCGGCGTGACGTTCCCGACGTACTCACCGGACACGGGGGCCACGTAGTCGCCGCCGATGAAGTGGTCGTACCTCTGCCGGTACGCGACCACGCTGCCGGGCCGACCCGGTGCCGCGTAGTGCGTCATTCTCGCTCCTGCTGAACAAAGGCCCGCTGAAGGACATCGCTGGGGGAAGTGAGAAAGTAAGCAGCAGAACGTTGCATGCTCGTTGCAAGCCGTGGATGGATCAGTGACCCACGACCCCGGGCAACACGCGCTGTTGCTGAGTCGCGTCAGAGAAGCCGTGTTGAGTGGCACTCGCACGGCTGATTCGCCACGCTCGGTGATTTCCGCGTCGTGGCAACGGTCACTCGCCGCCAACGTCGATCCCGACCTGCACACCGCGCCGACCGTGTTCGCCGCCGACGAGCTCCCCGACCTGCGCGAACGGCACCCGCTGCACTCGAGCCTGCCGGTGCTGCGCGAGACCCTGCTGGGCTTCGCGGAAGAGGCCCGGCACATCATGATCGTCGCCGACGCGCAGGGCCACATCCTGTGGTGCGAGGGCGCCAAGGACACCCGCGGCAGTGCGGAGGACGTCGGCCTGGCCGAGGGAACGTGCTGGTCGGAGGACGCCGCGGGCACGAACGGCATGGGCACCGCGCTCGCGACGAACTCGCCGGTGACGGTCCACTCCGCCGAGCACCTCGTGCGGACCTACCACCGCTGGACGTGCGCGGCGAGCCCGATCCGCGATCCCGACACCGGCACGACGATCGGCGTCGTCGACCTCAGCGGCCCGATCGAGACGGTCCACCCGTCGATGGTGGCGCTGGTGTCCGCCTCGGCCCGCCTCGCCGAGTCCGCGATGCTCGCCAGGATGCACGCGCAGGACGAAGAGCTGCGGGCGCGCAACATGCGGCACCTCATCGCGTTGCGCGGCGAACCCGGCGCGCTGCTCAGCCAGACCGGCCGCGTCGTCGCGGTCGAGCCGTACGGGCTGCTGCCGTCACGCATCGACGTCTCCACCGACCGGGTGCGCCTGCCCGACGGCCGTGAGGCGGTGCTGGAGCCGCTCGCCCAGGGCTACCTGCTGCGCGTGCCCAGGCAACGCCACGTGCGGCGCAGCGTGCTGTCGCTGTCGTTCCTGCTGCCCGAGCCCAAGGTCGTGCTGGACGGGCGTGAAGTGCCGATCTCCTCACGGCACGCCGAGATCCTGTGCGCGCTGACGTTGCACGGCAGGCTGTCGGCAGACCAGCTCGCACTGCGGCTCTACGGCGAACGCGGCAACCCCACGACCGTGCGCGCCGAGCTGCACCGCCTGCGCGCCCAGCTCGGCGCCGACGTGCTCGCGACCAGGCCCTACCGGCTCACCGCGGACGTCGAGGCGGACTTCCTCGCCGTCCGTGCCGCGCTCAAGGACGGCGACGTCCCGCTGGCCGCCTCCCGCTACCGCGGCTCCCTGCTGCGCCGCTCCGAGGCACCGTTCGTGCTGGCCGAACGGGACGACCTCGCGACCGGCGTGCGCAAGGCCGTGCTCTCGCGCGGGGACGCGAACGCGCTGTGGACGTTCACGCAGACCGACTCGGGCGAGCACGACGTCGAGGCGCTGGAACAGCTGGTCAGGCTGCTGCCGGCGGACGACGTGCGGCGTTCGATCGGGTCGGCGCGGCTGAAGCGGCTCGGCAGCGACGACTTCTGAAGGCCGGACAATCGGGTGATTTGAGTCCATTCAACCCCGTCTGCCGCATCGCGTGCGGTCTCCTCGTCGCTCGAGGAGGCGACTGATGGCACGACGAATCGGCGGCGCGGGAGGCGGATCGGATCCCGGCGCGGGCAAGGCGGGCGCAGTGGTGGCGGCAGGTGTGCTGGCGCTGTCGGTCGCCGCGGGCAGCGGAGGGCTGTCCCTCGGCGGCGCGGGCTCGACCACCGCCGTCGACGCCCCGAGCGTCAACCTCACCAAAGCGAGGTCGGAGGGCAGGAAGTCCGCCCGCAGAGGTGATGCGGACGGTGCCTGGCGTCAGCTGAACATGCGCACGCTCAAGCGCACGGCCAAGCCCGCACTGGAGTGCGTTTCGCACTCCTTCGGCCAGGTGCGGGACCACTTCGTGCGCCACCCGTGCAGGTCGCTCGACCGGATCCTGTTCGCCGTGGGCGACGACCGCGGCAACGTCGCGGTCGTGTCCGTGGCGCGGGTCGGCTTCCGGAACCGGCGCGACGCGGGCGAGTTCAAGAAGTTGATCGACGTGCACGGCACCGGTGACATCACCCCGCTCGCCACCCCTCTGCTCGACCTGGCGGACATCCGCTTCACCGGCCTGCACTACCAGTCGCGGCCGGACGGCAACGCGATCGTCATCGCCGAGACCGAACCCGCGTCCGGCCAGGTGAGCAGCGAAGTGCTGGACGCACTGGCCGACGTGGCGAGCTGGCTGCCGCACTAGAAGCGTTTGACAAGAGTCTCACCAACTGAATATCTTCCTTGCTAAGAGACTTAGCAGGGGAGGCTGTCATGCGGGTGCTCATCATCGGAGCGGGGACCGGTGGCCTGTGCCTGGCGCACGGGCTGAAGAAGGCCGGCGTGGAGGTGGCGCTGTTCGAACGCGACCGCACGCCGCGCAGCATGTTGATCGGGTTCCGGGTAGGGATCAGCCCGGACGGCAGCAAGGCGTTGCAGAGCTGCTTGCCGCCGGACGTGTTCGCCGAGTTCGTCCGCACCACCGCGCGACCGGCCGTGCGGATCAACATGCGGACCGAGAAGTACGGGGAGCTGCTGGTCGGCGAGATCCCTCAGGCCAAGGACCCCGCTCACCGGGAGAACTCGGTCAGCCGGATCGCGATGCGGACGGCGTTGCTGAACGGCCTGGACGACGTCGTCCGGTTCGACAAGACGTTCACGCACTTCAGCCGCAACGACGACGGCTCGGTCACGGCGTTCTTCGACGACGGCACGTCCGAGACCGGCGACGTGCTGGTCGGCGCGGACGGGGCGCAGTCCAAGGTACGCAGGCAGTACCTGCCGCACGCGAAGATCGTGGACACCGGCATCACGTCGATCGCGGCCAAGCTGCCGCTCACGCCGGAGAACGCGAAGCTGCTGCCGCCGCAGGCCGACGGTGGCGTGACGCTCCTCTACGGCCCCAAGGGCGCGTTCGTGATCATCCACGTCATGCGGTTCGATGGAAAGGGAGTCGAGGACGACTACATCATGTGGGGCTACGCGGCCTCGCACGACAAGTTCCCCGACCTCAAGGGCCTGAGCCAGGAGCAGCTCCGGCAGGTCGTGCTGGACATGACGCCGAAGTTCCACCCGAACCTGCGCAAGCTCTTCGCGCTGGCCGACCCGAAGACGCTGTTCCCGATCAAGGTCCGCACGTCCGAACCGCTGGAACCGTGGGAGCCGAGCAACGTCACGATGATCGGCGACTCGATCCACCTCATGACGCCCGGCCGCGGCATCGGCGCGAACACGGCGTTGCGGGACGCGGAACTGCTCTGCCGCAAGCTCACGGAGGCCCACCACGGCAAGGACGTCGTCCAGGCGATCTCCGAGTACGAGCGGGAGATGATCGAGTACGGGTTCGAGGCGGTGCTGGCCTCGCGCGAGCAGATGGACGGCAACGGCGCGATCCACAAGCCCGTCATCGGACGGATCGTGCTCGCGTTCATGCGGACGTTCCTGCGCGTGACCAACGCCGTTCCCGCGCTGAAGCGGAAGATGATGGCCCAGGACGCGGCGCGGCGTGATCACGTAAGTTCAGCCCATGAGGTGGTTCACACCGGGTGAGGTCGTGGTGCGGCGTGAGGTGCTGCACGGCAAGGTCTGGTCGGAGATGCCGACGAGGGTGATCGTCGACGAGCCGGGACTGCTCGCGGTGTTCGTGGAGCCGGGCACCCGGCTCACCTACCCCGACCACCACCACCCGCACCCGTGGGACAAGCCCGACCGCGGCTTCTGGCGCGGCCACGGCAAACTCATGCTGCACCGGCCGGGCGACGCCTACTCCGTCGACCTGTTCTGGAAGGGCGACGACCGGGTCTTCGGCAACTACTACCTGAACCTCCAGGCGCCCTACCGGCGCGTCGAGGACGGGTTCGAGACGCTCGACCACGCGCTGGACTACACCCTCGCCCCCGACGGCACGTGGCAGCAGCGCGACCTCGACGAGTTCGAGGAGCAGGTCGCCTCCGGCAAGTACTCCGCCGAGGAGGCCGAGTCGATCCGGGCGGAGGGCATCAAGATCGAGAAGATGCTGGCGTCCGGTGACATCTGGTGGGACACGGCCTGGGCGGACTGGCAGCCGTGAAGGTTCGCCCTCTCACGTTCGACACGCTCGTGAAGGAGATCGCCGACCGCATCAGCGAGATGAACGGCCGGGTGCGGGTGCTGATCGACGCAGCACCCGCCGCCGAGCCGGGGAGGCTCGCGGACGCCGTCGTGGAACCGTTGCGCTCCTTGGGCCGCACGGTTCAACGAGTGTCCATTCAGGACTTCCTGCGCCCGGCGTCGGTGCGGCTGGAACACGGCCGCACCGACCCGTACTCCTACCGGCACGACTGGTTCGACTACAAGGGCCTCCAGCGCGAGGTGCTCGACCCCGCGCCGGCCGGCAAGGTGCTGCCGTCGCTGTGGAACGCGGCCACCGACCGGGCGAGCCGCGCCGAGTACGTCGACCTGCCGGAGAACGGTGTCGTGCTCGTCGACGGCACCCTGATGCTCGACCGCCGGCTGCCCGCCGAGCTCACCGTCCACCTGTGGCTCTCCCCCGGCGCGCTCAGGCGCAAGACCACCGAGGAGTGGACGCTGCCCGCGTTCGACGACTACGACCCGGTGGCCGACCTCTTCGTGCGCTACGACCACCCGGAACGGCCGGGCCTCGTCGAGTCGTGAACCGGCCCTCCCCCTGCGGACATGAACGGAGCAGAGAGGAGGGTCCGTGACCGACGAAGAACTCTGGGGGCAGGTCCGGGCCGGCGGGAGCGAGGCGTTCGGGCAGCTGTTCGAACGCCACGCCCAAGCCGTGTTCGCCTACTGCCTGCGCCGCACCGGCACGTGGGCGGTGGCCGAGGACCTGGTGTCCGTGGTGTTCATGGAGACGTGGCGCAAACGCACTTCAGTCGTGGTTGAGGGGTCACTGCTGCCGTGGTTGTACACAGTCGCGCTCGGAGCCACCCGCAACCACCAGCGCTCCCGCACGCGGTACAGGGCAGCGCTTGGCAAGGTTCCGCGGCACGACACCGACGGCGACCACGCCGACGACGTGGCGCGGCGGGTGGACGCGGAGACCAGGACCAGAGCGGTGATCGCCGAGCTGGAGAAGCTGCCCGCCGGGGACCGCGAGGTGCTGGAGATGTCCGCGTGGTCGGACCTGAGCCAGGCGCAGATCGCCCAGGTGCTCGGCATCCCGGTCGGCACGGTGAAGTCCCGACTCTCTCGTGCGCAACGGACGGTCCGCGGCGCATTCGTGGAGGAGGCACTGTGATCACCCCTGACATCCCGCAGCTCGACCCGTTGCGCGTGCAGGTCCGCAAACACGCGCTGCTCAACGAGATCAGCGCGAAACCGTCCCGTCGCTGGTGGCGCTTCGCCGTGCCCGCGACCGCACTCGTGGCCGCCGTCGCCGTGACGCTGCTGCTCTGGACGCCGACGAACCCGAACGCCTCGGCGTCGTGGACGGCAGAGCCCAGGGCGCCCGGCGCGGACACCGAGGCCGCGCTCGCGGAGTGCCGGGAGATGATCGAGGCGAGCGACCGGCGCGAGAAGCCGCCGAACTTCCCCGAAGCTCCCACCGAGGTGTCGGTCGTGGACCAGCGCGGGATCATGACGCTGGCGCTGTTCACCGGCCCGCAGAGCGAGTTGCTGTGCCGGCACGTCCAGGGCGGCCACGCCAGCCTCACCGGCAGCGGACGAGCCGAAGGTCTCGAAGAACTCGGGTCGAGGCTGTTCCTCTCGTACGGAGCCAGCCTTCATTCGGAGCGTGACGGCCGCAACCCCATGCGCTTCTTCAGCGGCAGGGTGAGCCCGAAGGTCGGCAAGGCCCTCATCCAGACCAAGGACGGGCTGAAGGTGACGGCGACCATCGGCAAGGACTGGCTGCTCGCGTGGTGGCCCAGCAAGGAGGACGCGACGCTCATCACGTTGTACGACCACGAGGGCAAGGAACTCGGCACCCAACCGGCCATGATTCGGTAGTCTGCAAGGCATGTGGCGGCCGGAGACCAGGAATCGAGCCCTCTTGATGCTCGCGGTCTTCCTGCCTGCCCTCTACGCCTTCACGTTGTTCTCCTCGCCGACCGAGGTCGCTGCAGCCGTGACGGCGCTCGCCCTCGCGTTGATCGTGGTCGTCTCGCTGGTGCCCCAGCTGATTTCACAGGCGGTGGCACCAGCGAGGTCGCTCTCGATCCGGGAACGAGCACAACGCACAGCACAACTGCGGCTGCGCAATCCTGACGCCGCAGGCAGGGCCCGTCCTCGAGCACCGGGATGCGGGACGTTCTGACGTCCCCCGAAATCCCAACTCGATACGGAGAACCAACCCTTGTTCGCTGACCTGGGCGCTGCCCTGGCGAGCTTCGGCATGCCCGCGCTCGCCATCATCCTGTTCACCGTGGCCGTGCGGCTGATGCTGCACCCGCTGTACCGCGCCGCCGTGCGCGGCGAGAAGGCCAAGGCCAAGCTCGCCCCCGAGATCCAGAAGCTGCAGAAGAAGTACGGCAAGGATCTCGTGCGGCTCTCCGAGGAGTCGCAGAAGATCTACAAGAAGAACGGCGTCTCGATGTTCGCCGGCTTGCTGCCGATGCTCGCCACGTTGCCGTTCTTCATGGTCATGTACCAGGTCGTCACGACCCCCAACCCCCTCCTGGACGGGACTGTTTTCGGGGTTTCGCTAAGTGCTCATTTCATGAGCAGTTTCGCGTGGGTCTTCTTCGTGCTGTTCGGCCTGCTCGCCGTGGTCGCCTATGTGACCGTGCGCTGGCAACAGTCACGGATGACGACGACTCCCACTCCGGGGTTCATGACCGGGCTGATCAAGGTGCTGCCGTACGGCACGATCCTGGTGGCGGCCTACCTGCCACTCGCGGCCGGGCTGTACCTGCTCACCACGACGACGTGGACGATCGCGGAACGGGCGCTGCTCTACCGCATCCTGAGCTGAAGCTGGGCGACGAGCCGGACGAGCGGGTCGTCCAGGTCCAGGTCGATCCGCTTCAACCGGTATCGCAACGTGTTCGGGTGGACGTGCAGACGGTCTGCCGCCGCGCGCACGTCACCCAACGCGTCGAGGTACGCCAGCAGTGACTTCGCGAGCTCGGGGTCGAGCGCGTCGATCCGGGGATCACGGATCCGCGGGTTGTCCTGGAGCAGCGCCAGGATCTCGCTGACGAGGACCTGCGACCGGACGTCGGCCAGTGTCGCCACCTCGTCGTCGAGGTCGCGGGCCATCGCGTCGAGCACGCGTTCGGCCTCCTGCCGGGAGATCTGCGCCTCGTCCAAAGTGGACACCGTCGAGCCGACGGCCGCCTGCACGGCCGTGTGCAGGTGCCGTCGTGCGGTGGTGACGATCTCCTTGGTCAGGTTGAGGAGCTGAGCGTTCGGGGCGAGGTCCGGGAGCAGCACGTAGGTGCGGCCGCCGGACTCGCTCACCAACGCGCTGCGCCGGTACGCCGCCGCGTGCACGGAGATCAGGCCGGTCATCTCGGCACGCCGGAGCTCGTGCTCGCTGCGGTCGCCTTCGCCACCTCGCAGCGCGAAGACCACCACGGCGGCGGGCTTGCGCGGGTCGGCGCCGATCTGGCCGGCGACCGTGGCGGCGTCCATCCGGCCGGTCAGCAGCGCGGCGAGGAGGTTCTCGCGGAACCTCGACGCGGGCTGGTTGCGCTGGTGGATCAGGTGCGGGGCGGTGACGCGGGCGGCGCCGAGCAACGCCCGTTCCGCCTGCTGGGTCAACGGCTGGTCCCCCTCCTGCACCCAGATCGCGCCGAGGGGCTGCCGTCCCGCGTGGATGCCGACGGCGATGCGGCGCCGGATGCCGAGCTCGGGACGTTCGTCGATCCGCACGACCTCTTCCGACGACCGCAGCAGGTTGTAGACACCCCACTCGCGCAGCATCTTCAAGTACGGCTCGGGGCCTTGGCGGCCGAGGATGGACAGCCGCCGCAGTTCGTCGACCTCGTCGGACGACCGGGAGTAGGCCAGCACGCGGCTCGCGGTGTCCTCGATGCTGACGATGCCGCCGGTCAGGGTCGCAATCGTTTGCGCCAACGCGAACAGGTCGCCGAGGACCTCGCCGTCGTCAGTGGTGGTCGTGAGCACGCCCTTGGCCAACGACTCCAGGTGTCCCCAGCGCACCTCGGGCCGGACTTCGAGCAACGCCACGCCCGCGTCCGTGGCCGCCTGTTCGAGCGCCGGAGACGACTCCTTGACCGCGACGGCCGCTGCTTTCGCCCGTCCCGCGGCCCTGATCAGCGGCAACGCGGCCCGGCCACGTGCCCCGATGAGCAGCGCGAGGTCTCCGGCAGCCACGTCCGGCGGGTCGTCCGGATCCATGATCACGACGTCGCGCACGTCGACCTCCAGGCCGTTGGGCGCGACCTGCAGTTCGACGAGCGGATCTCCCAGCGCGATCAGGATGTGACGCAGGCTCATCCCCGCCCTGCCCTTCCGGCACGCGGGGGCCCCGCGTTTCCTTTTACGACACGAAAGCTCCCCGCGTGTCCTTCAACGTTGGCCGATTCTACATCTGACCTGGTGAATCTTGGCCGGTTGCACAAAGAGGAGGAGAGGGTGCGGTCTTACGGTTTGGGCACCCACATCTCAAAGAGGAGTTGACGAGTGGACGCTGTCACCCAGGTTCCCGCCCCGGTCAACGAGCCGGTCCTGCAGTACGCCCCCGGCACCCCGGAGCGCGCCGAACTGCAGGCCAAGCTGGCCGAGCTGCAGAAGGAGCCGCTCGAGCTGACGATGACCATCGGTGGCGAGCAGCGCATGGGTGGCGGCGCGCGTTTCGACGTCGTCCAGCCGCACAACCACCGTTCGGTCCTCGGCACGCTGGCCGGCGCGACCCAGCAGGACACCCAGGACGCCCTGCGCGCCGCTCGTGAGGCCGCTCCGGCGTGGCGCGCGATGTCGTTCGACGACCGCGCCGCGATCCTGCTGCGCGCCGCCGACCTGCTCGCCGGCCCGTGGCGGCAGACGCTCAACGCCGCGACGATGCTCGGCCAGTCGAAGACCGCGATCCAGGCCGAGATCGACTCCGCGTGCGAGCTGATCGACTTCTGGCGCTTCAACGTGCAGTTCGCCCGCAACCTGCTGGCCGAGCAGCCGATCTCCTCCCCCGGCGTGTGGAACCGCACGGACCACCGCCCGCTCGAGGGCTTCGTCTACGCGATCACGCCGTTCAACTTCACCGCCATCGCCGGCAACCTGCCGACCGCGCCCGCGCTGATGGGCAACGTGGTGCTGTGGAAGCCGTCGCCGACCCAGTCGTTCGCCGCGCACCTCACCATGCGGCTGCTGGAAGAGGCGGGCATGCCGCCCGGCGTCATCAACCTGCTGCCCGGTGACGGCCTCGCGGTGTCCGAGGTGGCTTTGAGCTCGCCCGACCTCGCTGGCATCCACTTCACCGGCTCCACCGCGACGTTCCAGAAGCTGTGGGCGCAGGTCGGCGCGAACATCGCCAACTACCGCTCCTACCCGCGGATCGTCGGCGAGACCGGCGGCAAGGACTTCATCCTGGCGCACCCGTCGGCCGACCCGGACGTGCTGCGCGTCGCCATGATCCGCGGTGCTTTCGAGTACCAGGGCCAGAAGTGCTCCGCCGCGTCGCGCGCCTACGTGCCGCGGTCGGTGTGGAACAAGATCTCCGACCAGTTCCTGGCCGAGGTCGAGGCGCTGACCTACGGCGACGTCACCGACTTCTCCAACTTCGGTGGCGCGGTGATCGACCGCCGTTCGTTCGACAAGCTGTCGGGCGTGCTGCAGGCCGCTCGCGCCGACTCGTCGCTGGAGATCGCCGCCGGTGGCACCGCGGACGACTCGGACGGCTTCTTCGTCCGCCCGACCGTGCTCGTCGGTTCCGACCCGACGAACTCCGTGTTCACCACCGAGTTCTTCGGCCCGGTGCTCGCGGTCCACGTCTTCGAGGACGCGGACTACCTGAAGGTTTTGCAGCAGATGGAGAGCGCGGCGCCGTACGGGCTGACCGGTTCGATCATCGCTCGTGACCGTTCCGCCGTGGCGCACGCGCAGGAGGAGCTGCGGTTCGCCGCCGGCAACTTCTACGTCAACGACAAGCCGACCGGTGCCGTCGTGGGTCAGCAGCCGTTCGGCGGCGGCCGCGCGTCCGGCACGAACGACAAGGCGGGGTCGGTCCACAACCTGCTCCGCTGGGTCAGCCCGCGTTCCATCAAGGAGACCTTCGCGGCGCCCACCAACCACCTCCACCCGCACCAGGGGCTCTGATGTTGCGCAACAGCCTTCTTCTGGCGTCCCGCAGCGCGGGCACGCGCAAGCTCGTCGAGTCGACGCCGCTGACCCGGCCGGTCGTCGAGCGGTTCGTCGCCGGTGCGGACGTCTTGTCGGCGATCCGCGCGACGGCCGAGGTGCTCGCCGACGGACGGCTGGTCACGCTGGACCACCTCGGTGAGGACACTGTCGAGGAGTCGCAGGCCAACGACACGGTCGAGGCGTACCTGACGCTGCTCGCGCGGTTGGAGGCGCACGGACTCACCGAGGGCGCCGAGGTGTCGGTGAAGCTGTCCGCCGTCGGCCAGTCGCTGCCGGTGGACGGCGAGAAGATCGCGCTGGAGAACGCGCGGCGGATCTGTGCCGCCGCCGCTGTCGTCGGCACGACCGTGACGCTGGACATGGAGGACCACACCACCACGGACTCCACGCTGGGCATCCTGCGTGAGCTCCGGGTGGACTTCCCGTGGGTCGGCGCGGTGCTGCAGGCGTACTTGCGGCGCACCGAGCAGGACTGCCGGGATCTCGCGTACTCCGGTTCGCGCGTGCGCCTGTGCAAGGGTGCGTACCAGGAGCCTGCTTCCGTTGCGTACCAGGACAAGCACGACGTCGACCTGTCGTACGTTCGGTGCCTGAAGGTGCTCATGGAGGGTCAGGGCTACCCGATGGTGGCCTCGCACGACCCGCGTCTGATCGCGATCGCCGCCGACCTGGCCTCGGTGCGGCCGAAGGACTCCTACGAGTTCCAGATGCTGTACGGCATCCGGCCCGAGGAGCAACGCCGCATCGCCGCCGAGGGCAACCGCATGCGCGTGTACGTGCCGTACGGCGACGAGTGGTACGGCTACTTCATGCGTCGTCTGGCGGAGCGTCCGGCCAACGTGGCGTTCTTCGTGCGGTCGTTGCTCACCAAGAGCTGAGCGCCTCGACCGTTTCGAGGGCGAACTCCAGCTTCACCGGCTCACCCGCCTCGCGGAGGATCTCGACCGCGCGGTGGGTGAGCCGGAGTGCTTTGTCCGTCTCGTAGTTCGTCTCCGCGCAGAGCCGTCCGTAGATCGTCAACGCGTCGGCGTAGCCGGGTTGCCGGTCGAGGTCCAGCCCGCTGAGGTGCCACATCACGAGGGCCGTGTGCGCGGTGTTGCGCGCCTCGTCCCTGCGTTCCGCGCCACGGAGCCGGCACGCGTGCTGCTGGACCGCCGCGGGGTAGACGGCGGGTGACGTCTTCGGAATGAGCACACAGCAGACCTCGACCGCGAACTCGGAAGCCTGCAGCGCGCGGACGTGGTGGTCCGAATCGGACAGTGCGCGAGCCGCGGACTGCAGGGCGGGAGCCAGTTTCGCGCCGAAGAAGTCGACGAGCTGCGACGGCAGGCGGTGGCAGATGTCGAGGCACTCGTCGGCGGTGAGCAACGCCTGCTCGTCCCGGTCGTGGTGGAGCTGCTGCTCGACGAGGGCCGCGAGGGCGACCACGAGGTCGACCTGGTTCCAGACGAGGTCTTCGGCCACCAGTTCCCGGTACACCTCAACGGCTTCCACCGCCGCGCCGAGGTCGCGGCCGATCTGGGCGACGTTGAGCAGTGCCGCGCCGAGGCCCTTCCTGTCGCCGGTCTCGCGCCACGCCATCACGGCTTCCCGTGCGGTGAGCTCGGCGTCCAGGCCCTCGCCCAGCGCCTGGCTGTGCCGCACCAGCGCACCGGCGAGCTCGGCGCGGAACGTCTCGGGGTTGACGACGGCGAGCCTGCGGAAGAGGTCGACGGCCTCCTTCACCGCCTCGCGCGCCGCTTCGGCCCTGCTCAGGTCGATGAGCATGGTGGCGGCGACGACGAGGTTGCGGGCGAGTTCCGGTTCGTAGCGCGGGTCCTCCTGGGCGAGCACCCGCCAGTTCGCGATGGAGAGCTGCATCGAGTCGGCCGCGTGCTGCTTCTGACCCTCGACGTGGAAGCGGCGGGCCATGGCGGCCGCGACCCGTGCGAAGTCGGAGCGGAACAGGGCGGGGTGGTTCTTCGCCAGTTCCTGGAAGAGCAGGGTGGCGCGGCTGATGGCGGTCATCGCGGCCTCGTCCTGGCCGAGCGCCTGGTAGCGGTAGCTGATCTGTTCGAGGGCGGAGGCGAGCTGCGGGGTGGTTTCCGGGTCGTCGAGCGCGATCTCGTGCCAGAGCGCGATCGCCTCCTCGGAGACCGCCAGCACCTCGTCGCGCCGCCCGGCGTTGATGAGCCTCAGCCCCAGGTCTCCGAGCGCGTCCGCGAGCAACGGCCGGTTCTCGGGGTCCTGCCGCACGAGCTCGCGGTAGCACTCGACCTCGTTCTGGGAGGCCTCGACGGACTCCTGGCGCAGGCCGCAGAGCATCGTGCGGGCGCTGAGCATCCCGTACATCTCGGCGCGTTCGAGGGTGGAGCTGGCGCGCTCGATCAACCTGCGGGTGAGCAGGGATCCGATGGCGTCGACGGCGAACCGTTCGGAGCGGAAGACCTGGCGGGCGAGGTGGTCGAGCGTGGCCTGGGAGCCGATCTCGGCGGCGGTGCGGAGGCTGTCCGGGGCGAGGACGAGCGCGATCGCCGGGTTCGTGGCGACGACCTCGTCGAGCTTCGGGCGCAGCTGGGGCCAGCGCAGGGCCGCGCGGGCGAGCAGGTCGGGGTCCGGGGTGTCCGGCGTGGCGACCGCGAGGAAGTCCTCGGCCAGGCGGCCGGTGGCCGGGCCGTGGTCGAGGAGCTGACGGACGAGCTGGGTGCGGTTCACGTCGCACGGGTCGCCGTGGACCGCGGTCAGCGCGGCGAGGTGCAGGTCGAGGACCGTTTCGTGGGCGATGTTCGGCGGTGGCTCGTCCGGTGCGGTGACGCTGAGCTGCTTGGCGAAGTGCTGGCAGGCCAGGGTGAACGACTCCGTGCGGTCGTCGAGCGTCGGGGCGAGTTCGAGGTCGGTGACCTCGTGGTCGAAGTCCGCGATGCGCTGGCGGGTGGAGGACCACCACCAGCCCGTGGTCCTCGCCGCCAGCAGCACGCGGGTGCGCGCCGGTCCGTGCCGCAGCGTGTCCTGCAGTTTTCGGAAGACGTCCTGCCACGCCAGGCGGTCGGCGTCGTCGATCAGCAGCAGCCTGCCGTGCTCGTCGTCGTCCCAGTGCTCCTGCTGGAAGTGCTGCAGGAGCCTGGTCTTGCCCGCGCCGGCCGGTGCGTGCAGCAGCAGGGACGCCTGTGACGCGGGGCTGTCGCGCCAGTGCGTGAGGGTCTGCAGCTCGGTTTCTCTGCCGTGAAAGGGGACCACCTGGTGGGTGGGATCCAGCAATGCGGCGACGCTGAGTGCTCGGTCCACGGCTTCATAGTCGGCTGGGGTGTGGGCGAGGGGTAGGAAGACCACACCATCGTGGTCTTTTCCCGTTTTTCCTTCACTCCTTTGCTGACTGGCTTGGAGAAGCTCCAACGACTAGCGGGCCCTGGTTTCAGCCTGAACTGAAATTGTCGGACCCCCGCTGCACAATCTGAGGTGTGCTGGTCGCCCTCGTCCCGGAAGCGGACGGTGCGGGCCGGTGGCAGAAGCTGCACGACGACGGGACGCCCGCCGGTCCCGTGATGACGGCTTCGTCGCTGGCCTCCGCCGTCACGTCGCTGGAGCGCGCCCACAGACCGAGGTGGGTGTGGGCGGACACCGGCGAGATCTACCCGGCGTTGCTGACAGCAGGGGTGCGGGTCGACCGGTGCTGGGACCTCCACCTGACAGAGGCGTTGCTGCTCGGAGCCGAGGGCAGGCACCGCGAACCGCGGGAGCTCCCCGCGGCGCTGGCGCGCGAGCTGGGGCTGCCCGCACCGGCGGATCTGGGGCCGCGCAAGAAGGACGTCGAGCTGACGTTGTTCGAGCCGGAGCCGGTGGTGCTGCCGGGCGGCACGGACGCGGTGGCGGCGTTGTCGCTGGTTTTCCGGGCGCAGCAACGCAATCCGGCGCTGGGGTTGCTCATCGCGGCGGAGTCGGCGTCGGCGCTGGTGGCCGCGGAGATGACGCACCACGGACTGCCGTGGCGGGAGGACGTGCACAACGAGATCCTGGAGGAGATGCTCGGCCCGCGGACCGCGCCGGGCGTGCGGCCGAAGGTGTTGCAGGCGCTCGCGGAGGAGATCCGGGAGGCGTTCGGCGGCAAGGAGGTCAACCCGGACGCGCCCGCGAGCATCGTGCGCGCGTTCGCGCGTGAGGGCATCGACGTGCCGTCCGCGCGGCGGTGGGTGCTGAAGAAGATCGACCATCCCGCCGTGGAACCGTTGCTGGAGTACAAGGAGCGCGCACGGCTGTGGGTGGCGCACGGTTGGACGTGGCTCGACGCGTGGGTGCGAGACGGGCGGTTCCGGCCTGATTACGTTGTGGGAGGAGTGGTTTCCGGCCGGTGGGCGTCGCGGGGCGGTGCGGCGCTGCAGATCCCGCGGCTGATGCGCAAGGCCGTGATCGCGGACGAGGGCTGGTGCCTGGTGGCGGCGGACGCGTCACAGCTCGAACCGCGCATTCTCGCCGCGCTGTCGGGAGACGAGCGGTTGATCGAGGTGTGCGGGGACGACGACCTGTACTCCGCGCTGGCCGCCGACTCGTTCAAGGGCGAGAGACCGCGCGCGAAGATCGCGATGCTGTCGGCGATGTACGGCGGCACGTCCGGTGAGGCCGGACCGCTGCTCGCCGTGCTGCGCAAGAGGTTTCCCGTAGCGGTCGGCTACGTGGAAGCGGCGGCGCAGGCCGGTGAACAGGGCCGGATGGTGCGCACGCGGCTCGGCCGGACCTCCCCCGCCCCCTCGGAGGCGTGGCGCGAGCTGACCGGCGGCGCCGACGACGCGGGCGAGGTGTCGAGCTCGTCGCGGCAGGCGGCCCGGAACTGGGGCAGGTTCACCCGCAACTTCGTCGTGCAGGGCAGTGCGGCGGACTGGACGGCGGCGTTGCTCGGCGTGCTGCGCAACCGGTTGCCCGCTGATGCGCATCTCGTGTTCTTCCAGCACGACGAGGTGCTCGTGCACTGCCCGCGTGAGGACGCGGACGCGGTGATCGAGGCGATCGCGGACGCCGGGCGGGAGGCGACGCGGTTGCTGTTCGGCGAGACGGCGGTGCGGTTCCCGATGAACGCGGTGCCGGTGACGTGCTACGCCGACGCCAAGTGATCGTTTCACGATGAAGTTCGGCTTTGCTTGTGGCGCAGGGCGTTTCAGATCACGGCGGTTGACCGAGACGCACGAGGCGGCGTCTGGCAGCAACTGCACGCACCTGAACCGCGCCGCTGGATCGGCCCGCCACCCTCGAACTGATCTGACAAGTCCAAACGAGACGCGGCGCAACCTGGCGCGTTGACGAGCGTTGGTCCGAACGGGCGCTTGTTCTTACCCCGTGAGAGCGCTCTCATAAATGGACTGCACCCGTGACGAGGAGGTCACTCGCGCATGAAGCCACGCCGCCGCATCCTCGCGGCCACGACAGCTCTTCTTGCCGCAGTACCCCTGGCGATCGCCGCCATGTCCGCCAACGCTTCGATCCCACCCCCTGCCGCGGGATGGACGCAGGTGTGGGGTGACGACTTCAACGGCCCGAACGGTTCGCTGCCGTCGAGCTCCAACTGGATCTTCGACCTCGGTCACGCCTACCCCGGCGGTCCTGCCAACTGGGGCACGGGCGAGATCCAGAACTACACGAACAGCACGCAGAACATCAAACTCGACGGCGCGGGCAACCTGCGCATCACCGCGCTGAAGGACGGCGCGGGCAACTGGACGTCGTCGCGCATCGAGACCCAGCGCGCGAACTTCAAGCCGGCGGTGGGCGGGAAGCTCGCGATCGAGGGTCGCATCCAGATGCCGAACGTCACCGGCCAGGCCGCTCTCGGCTACTGGCCCGCGTTCTGGGCGCTGGGCTCGCCGTTCCGCGGCAACTACTGGAACTGGCCGGGCATCGGCGAGTTCGACATCATGGAGAACGTCAACGGCATCAATTCCGTCTGGGGCGTTCTGCACTGCGACGTCGCGCCCGGTGGTGCCTGCGGCGAGTTCACCGGCATCGGCAACTCGCGGACGTGCCCCGGCCCGTCCTGCCAGTCCGCCTTCCACACGTACCGCTTCGAGTGGGACGACGCCGCGAAGACGTTCACGTGGTTCGTCGACGGCCAGTCGTACCACCAGGTGACGAGGGACCGCGTCGGCGCCGGCGTGTGGGACCAGATGACGTCGCACGCGGGCTACTTCATCCTGCTGAATCTCGCGATGGGCGGCGCGTTCCCGAACGCGCTGAACAACAACCAGCCGACCCCTGTCGCGGCCACTCAGTCCGGGCACTCGCTGGTCGTGGACTACGTGGCCGTCTACACGGCTGGCGGTACTCCCCCGACGACCACCACCACCACGACCACTCCTCCCCCTGGTGGCGGTGGAAGCGCGTACTCCGAACTCCAGGCGGAGAACGCGTCCGAGCGTTCCGGCGGCTCGATCGCCCCGGCCGAGGGCGGTTCGGGCGTGCACCAGATCGCGAACGGCGGCTACCTGAAGTTCTCCGGCGTCGACTTCGGTTCCGGTCCGGCCCGTCAGTTCTACGCGCGGGTCGCCTCCGGTGCCGGTGGTGGCGTGAGCGGTCTGGTCGAGGTGCGGCTGGGTTCGCGGACGGCGGCTCCCGTCGGAACGTTCGCGGTCGGCAACACCGGTGGCTGGGACGCGTGGAGAACCGTTCCGGCCAACATCTCGAACATCAGCGGGGTGCACGACGTCTACGTGACGTTCACTTCGGGGCAGCCCGCGCCGTACGTGAGCGTGAACTGGGTGAAGTTCGGAACCTGACCCCTGGGTGAGCGTGTCCGGACGCCTCTGGGCTAGAATCTCGTCCTGCACGGACGATTAGCTCAGCGGGAGAGCACTACCTTGACACGGTAGGGGTCACTGGTTCAATCCCAGTATCGTCCACAGGAAACCGGAAGCCCTGCTCCTCAGCGCGAGGAGCAGGGCTTCCGGTCGTTTCACCTGGGGAGCAGGTAGAGCCAGTACTTCTGGCTGGCGGGGCTCGCGGAGTGCGGCCCGGTGCAGTCCCAGCGCACCGTCTTGCCGCTCGCGTAGTACTGGAAGCCCGCCGTCTCGCACGCGGACTTCGTCGGGTACTTGCGGTAGGGCTCCTGCGCGGACGCCGTGCCCGCACCGGCGAGGATCACGCCCAGAGCGACCGAAGCCGCTGCTGCCGTGGACAGGATTCGCTTCATTGACATTCCTCCCAGTCGATGTCGTTGATCATCCTGCCACGGGTGGATGATGGACCTGTGTACGCGGAACGTCCCGCCCCCGCCGGCCTTGCCTGCCTGTGGACGCGCACGGTCTCCACGCCGACCGTGCAGCGCGTGGTGCCGGACGGCTGCACCGATCTGATGTGGACACCCGCTCCCGGCGCGTTGTTCGTGGCAGGGCCGGACACACAGGCGCAGCTCGCTCAGGTTGCGCCGGGAACGTTGTACGGCGTTCGGTTGCCACCGGGGGCGTTTCCGTCGGTGTTCGGTGTGCCCGCGCACGCGGTGCGGGATCTGCGGGTTCCGTTGTCGGAACTGGTGCCTTCCGCGCGGCTCGAGTCCTTCTCGGACATGGTGGCGTTCTGCGCCTCGCGAGTGGTGGTGGATCCCGTGCTGAGCGGCACGGCCTCGTTGCTGCGGACCGTCGACGTTTCCGCGGCGGCGTGGGAGATCGGCCTGAGCTCACGGCAGCTGCGGCGCCGGTGCCTGGACGCGTTCGGCTATCCGCCCAAGGTGTTGCAGCGCGTGCTGCGGTTCGACGCGGCGATGCGCCTCGCGTGGAGCGGGCTGCCGTTCGCCTCGGTGGCTGTCGAAGCCGGCTACGCGGACCAGGCGCACCTGGCCCGCGAGGTCCGCGCGTTGGCCGGAGTGCCGCTGGGTCAGCTGATCCGGCCGTAGCGGCGCAGCGTCAGCAGGGCGTCGATCGTGGCGATGGAACGCCATTCGAAGTGGGTGATCGGGGTGAAGGCGGGGAAGCCGAAGTTCCAGCCACCGTCTTCCTGCTGCCCGTTCTGCAGCTCGTCGAGGTCGTTCTCGAGTTCCTGCTCGGAGAACCAGGCCCTGGCGACGCTGGAGGGCTTCCGCGCGTACTCGTGCAGCGGGAGGGATTCGCCCTCCGCGTAGCCCTCGGTGCTCGGTTTGAGGTGCTTGATCCTCTCGGCGGCGAGCTCGGCGCGCGCCCGGTCAGGCACCTCGTCCAGGAACATCACCGCCCCGCGCAGCTCGTACGGGTGGGTGTGGTCGAGCCGCTCGATCTCCTGCCAGCAGTAGTCGGTGGCCCGGTCGAGCCAGGGGTGGTTCAGCTCCAGGGCGTGCAGCGCGGCGGCGATCTGGGAGGTCAGCAGCAGTCCGCCCTGGTCGTCGGCGGTGACCCACGGCGCCATCGGATGCCCCTTCGACGTGGACATGCCGAACGGGACGCTCCCGTCGGGACAGGTCGCCTCGAGCCAGGCCAGCACCGGTTCGGCGTGCTCGGGGGCGTTGACCTCGCCGAACATCTGGAGGGCGCGCAGGACGTGCAGCGGCTGGCTGGTGGGCCCGCGGTGGTCGGGTTCGAGGGCGTGACCATAACCACCGTCGTCGTTGCGGAAGGCCAGCACGGCCTGGACGACGGCGTGCGCCGCGCCACCGTCGAAGGCGTGCTCGAACCAGCGTTGTTCCAGCGTGCGGGCGTTCAGCCAGATGAAGTTCCTCGCTCGTTCGATCATGTCCTCGACCGTAGGCCGGTGACTCCGCGGAGTCTTGAACGAATCGGCCATGTGACCTGATCAGCTGATTCGATCGACTCCAAGGGGAACCTCGCCTGTGTAAAAATCCTCTAACCGGGGTGTGGAGAGTTCTGAGGGGAGCTGGCTGAGATGCTGATGTTCGATGCGCTCGTACCCGTGAGAGCCGGCGCGGCCGCTGGAGCGGCGGCAGGCGCGGCCGCGGGTGGCGGAGTCACGAAGTTCAGCGTCGATCCTGACCAGGCGCAGAAGATGATCGACGGTCTCAGGCTCGCCATCGAGAAGCTGGTGGCGTTGGACACGCAGGCCCGCGATCTCCAGCAGTCGGGTGCTCCCGGCCCCGACCCGGTCAGCGAGCAGGTGAAGAACTCCGTGGTCAGGGCGGCCGGTGTGGATCACGGTGGCTATCTGTGGGCGAACAGAGAAGCGCAGAAGGCCCTCGAGCAGACCGTCAAGAACATCGAGAAGGCTCTGGCCGAGTACCGGGGCACCGACGAGGCGGCCGAGGCCGCGGTGAAGGGCTGACACGATCTTGAAGCGCATGACCGCTTTGCTGGCCGCAGTGTTCACCTTCGGTGCGCTCGCGGGGTGCACGCCTGGCCAGACAGGCGGGAACCCCACGACTCCACCTGCGACCGGCGGCCAGACGGCAAGCAGCGAGCCCACCAGCAACGGGTCGGGCACTGACCTGAGCATCGCCAAGTACGTGTCCGCTCCGTGCAGCATCCTCAAGCCGGACCAGGTGGCCACGCTCGGCACTCTGCGTCCCGCCGCCCCCGGCACGGGTCCACTCGGCCCCAAGTGCACTTGGCAGGGCCAGGACGTCATCAAGAACTCGACCTATGCGATCTCGGTGACCGAGGGCCGGGACTTCGAGGACATGGTCAGCAACGTCAAGAACAACGCTGTCTTCACGGACAAGAAGATCGATGGCGTGCGGGTGATCTCCACTGACCCGGTTGATGGCGAACTGGCGTGCTCGACCTTCCTTCAGGCCTCCAAGACCGACTCGATTTCGATATCGGTCAGCGCCGCCGCGGACGAACGGGCCACCAAGAAGCCCTGCGCCGAGGGCGAGAGAGTCGCGCAGTTGATCATCACGAACCTGAAGGGGTAGGGAGATGGCTGGGGACGCGTCGAGTACTGCCGGCTTCGCGCTGATTCCCTGCGCGGACGGCGAGACTGTCTACAAGTGGTTCGAGAAGGGCAAGGGGCCGAACCAGAGCACCACACCGGCCGCGCAGGCCTGGGCGGAACTCTCCAACGGCCACGTCGACGTGGCGGCTCTGATCAACAAGGCGGTGAGCGACTCCGGCGCCAGCTGGGAGGGCGCGGCGGGTGACGCGGCCCGTGGTGCGACGTCGCCGCTCGCGACCTGGGCCGACGTCACCGGCGAGTCCGCGGGTACCGCGGGCAAGAACACCGAAGCCCTCGGTGAGGCGTACGTCAACGCCAAGAACGCGATGTCGGAGCCGCCGAAGGTGCCGGACAAGCCGTACTTCAACGACCTGGCGTGGTGGGAGACCGACTACGACGAGGCGGTCAAGAAGAACCAGCAGTCCAACGAGCAGAACATCCGGGCGTACAACCAGTACCGGGACGCCGCCGCGGCGACCGTCAGCACCATGCCGACCTTCATCTCGCCGACCGCCGGCGACGCGGGGATGGAGCAGCAGGGCGGCGGCGACAAGAACATCAACCAGGTCGACCGCTACGGCACGGGAGACCCGTACACGCCGCCCGGCACCGGTCAGCCGCCCGGCACGGGCGGGCCCGGTGACGACACCAACCAGTCGGGGTGGAAGCCGCCGGGCGGCGGCGACACGACCAACCCGTCGTGGCAGAACGACCCCAACGACCCGCGCAACCGGCCGCCCGGTGTCAGCGACCCGAACGACCCGCGCACCCGGCCTCCCGGCTCTGACCAGGGCATTCCGCCCGGCGGCAGGTGGGATCCGAACAACCCGAACGATCCGCGCAACCGCGGCCGGTTCGACCCCAACGACCCGCGCAACCGCCCCGGCGGTCCGGGTGGCCCCGGCGGTAAAGGGCTTGGTGGGCCCGGCGGTGGCGGCGGTGGTCGTGGTGGCGGCGGTGGTGGCCTCGGTGGTGCCGCGGCGGCCCGTGGTCTCGGTGGCCCCGGTGGCATGGGCAGCGGCTTCGGTGGTGCTGCCGGTGTCGCCGGTGAGCAGGGGCGTGGTGCCGGCGGCTTCGGGCCTGCCGGGGCCGGTGCCGCTGGCGCGGCCGGTCGTGGTGGCGCGGCGGGCATGGGCGGCGGTATGGGCGCCGGTGCCGGTCGTGGTGAGGGAGACGAGGACAAGGAGCACAAGTCCGCGTCGTACCTGCAGGAGACCGAGGACATCTTCGGTGACGGAACGATGGTGGCTCCGCCGGTCATCGGCGGATAAGGAGAAGTCGTGCTGAGAAGCAGGGTCGCCATTCCAGTCACCGCGCTCTACCAGGCGTGGCAGGCGGCGGGCCTGCCGTCGTTGCACCGTGCGCTGCTCGCCCAGGTCGACTACGACGAGGAACGCCTCGAGTCGGGCGATCTGAGCGAGCTCGAACAGTTGCAGCGCACGGCGTGGGCGCAACTCGAGCAGTACGGGCTGGCGCGCGGCAGCCAGGTCCACCCGGACCTGGCCGGCGCGCTGCGGCTCGTGGTAGAGGCAGGCGTCGAGTACTGGGCGTACTTCAGCGTGAAGGACGGCCCGCAGCAGAGCGCTCTGGTCGTGTCGAACGGCCAGGACGCGCTGCGCATCGTGCTGACGCCGGACCAGCAGTTCGTGCTGGAGCCCGTCCGCCCGGAGGAGGCACCGCAGGCGCTGGTCGGCGCGCTGCCGCCCACGCCGGCGGGCAAGGGCAACCCGATCACGGTGCCGGAGGACGCGCTGAAGCAGAAGCGTCAGCCGTCCTATGAGGACACCGGCTCGTTCATGCAGCAGAGCCGTCCGACGAGCACGCCGAACGACCAGCTGGTGGCGCAGCTCAAGGAGATCATGGGCCAGCCGCGCACCGGTGCCGGTCAGGTCTACTCGGCCAAGCGCGACCACCGGGGCCGCAAGCAGCGTTGCCTCGCCCCGCTCTCGTACATCGACACGCCGAGCGGGCGGTACCTCGCGGCGAAGAGCGAGGGCTGGCTGCGGGTGCAGCCAGCCGACTTCGGCACGCTCGCCCGGATGACCGCGACGATGCCGTAGTACTCGTTCGTCAGGTGAACCGCAGCGCGTCCGGGCCAAGCTCGGCCGGGCTGCGGTGACCCGACAGCCCGAGCGTCAGGTCGAAGTCCGCGAGCAGGCTCCGCAGCACGTGCTTCACACCGACCTGCCCGCCGTGCGCCAATCCGTAGGCGAACGGCCGCCCGACCATCACGGCCTTGGCGCCCAGCGCCAGGGCCTTCACGATGTCGGCACCGGAGCGGATCCCGGAGTCGAACAGCACGTCGACCTGCTCCCCCACCGCCTCGACGATCGACGGCAGCACGTCCAGCGACCCTACCGCGCCGTCGACCTGCCGCCCGCCGTGGTTCGACACGACGACACCGTCCATTCCGGACTCGACTGCCTTGCGCGCGTCGTCCGGGTGCTGGATTCCTTTGAGGACGGTCGGCCCGTCCCAGTGCTCGCGCAGGAACGCGAGCTGGTCCCACGACTTGTCGGTGCCGGTGAAGAGCTGCACCCACCGCAGGATCGCCATCGGCAGATCCTCCTCGGGCGACTTCTGCAGCCCGGCGCGGAAAACCGGGTCGCTGAACGGGATCGCCGTGCCCACCCCGCGCAGGAACGGCAGGTACGCCTGGTCGAGGTCGTGCGGCCGCCACGCCAACGTCCACGTGTCGAGCGTGACGACCAACGCCGTGTACCCGGCCTTGCGCGCCCGCTCCAACAGCGAAGCGCACACGTCCGGGTCGTTCGGCCAGTACAGCTGGTACCAGCGCGGCCCGTCGCCGGACGCCTCGGCGACCTCCTCGATGGTGTGCGAGGACGCCGTCGACAGCACCATCGGCACCCCCAGCTCGGCCGCGGCACGGGCGGTGGCCAGTTCGCCGTCCGGGTGCAGGATCGACTGCACGCCAACGGGTGCGAGCATCACCGGCGCAGGCAGCGCCGTGCCCAACACCGAGACACCGAGGTGACGCTCGGTCGCGTTGGTGAGCATCCGCGGCACGATCTGCACGCGCTCGAACGCGGCCCGGTTCGCCCGCACGGTGGCGCCGGCGCCCGCACCTCCCGCCACGTACCAGAACGGACCCGGCCCCAGCCGCTCGCGCGCGGACTGCTCCAGCGCGTTCGGGTCGGTGGTGAACGGCGGCACCGCGCCGCCGAGCCCTTGCAGGTAAATCTCGTTCTGGTACGCGGCGAAGGAGGTCATGCCGCCCACTCTGCTACGAAGCGGGCTGAACGAGGAAGAACTCGTTGCCGAACGGGTCGCTGAACCAGGTCGCCCGATCACCCCACGGCATGGTCTCCGGCGCCGCCTTCACCCGCACCCCCTCCCGCTCGAGCAGCACGACGTCGGCGTCGATGTCGTCGGTGATCAGCGAGATCCCGCAGCCCATCGAGAACGACACGTTGGGCGTGTCCGAAACCGTCAGCGCGAACGCCGTCTGGGCGCCGGGAGGAGCGACGGTCAGCCAGCGCATACCGGCCTCGTTGGTGTCCTGCCGCTTCTCCCAGCCCAGCACGTCAACGTAGAACCGCAGGCCCTCGTCAAGGTCCGGGACGTTGATGGTCATCGAGTGCGCGTGAGTGATCATGCGCAAACGCTAGGCCCGCACCTCCGTTGATCGCTTCTTCGAAACTGCTCGGCGGCGCGGCCAGCGGGACTCCAGCCAGAGGGCGACCGGGGCGGCGGTGACCACGGTGGACGCGGTGCCGGCGATCAGGCCGATCAGCAGCGCCGTCGCGAAGTTGGCCAGTGAGCCGTCGCCGAGCACCAGCAACGCCGACAGCACGAAGAGCACGCCGATGCCCGTGTTCACGGTGCGGGGCACGGTCTGCACGACCGCGTCCGAGACCACGTCCGGGTAAGGCGCCTTCAACCGGGAGCCGCGCAACGAGCGGAGACGGTCGAAGACCACCACCGAGTCGTTCACCGAGTAGCCGATGACGGTCAGCAGGGCCGCGAGAAACACGCCGTCGGCCGTCTTGCCCAGCCACGCGAACACGCCGATCAGGACCAGCACGTCGCTGAGCAGGGCGGCGACCGTGGCGAGGCCCAGGCGCCAGTCGAAGCGGACGGCCAGGTAGCCGAGCTGGGCGATGACGGCGATGGCCAGGCCGATCACGGCGTTGCGGCGCAGTTCGGACGACAGCGACGGGCCGATCAGCTCGTTGCTCGACTGGCGGGCGCCGCCGTCCACCGCCGACGAGACGACCTGGCCGATGCGGGACGACTGCGCGTCGTCGATCGGGCCGGTCCGCAGCGAGACCTCGGAACCCGAGGACGAGACGACCACGTCCGGGAAACCCGCGTCGGACAAGGCGGTGCGCACCGCGCCGGCGTCGACAGGGCCGCCCGCGGTGAAGTCGAGCATGCGGCCGCCGGTGAACTCCACCCCCAGGTTCAGGCCGCGCACGAACAGGCCCGCAACAGCCACCAGCACCACGGCACCGGCGCTGATCAGCCACAACGACGGACGGCGGTACAGCACGACGGACAGCCGCCGGCGCACCCAGCCCAACGTGTGCAGGCCGCTCAACCTCGGGCGCTTCGCCACGAACCGGGTGCCGAACAACCACAGCACCAGCACGCGCGACAGCACGAGGGCGCTGAACATCGACGCCAGCACACCGATGGTCAACGTGACGCCGAAGCCGCGCACCGGGCCCGTGGCCAGCCAGAACAGCAGACCGGCCGCCAGCAGGGTCGTCACGTTCGAGTCGGCGATCGCGCTCAGCGCACCGCGGAAACCTCCTTCCGCGGCGCGCCGCAGGTTCGGTTTGCGGGCGTACTCCTCCCGCGCCCGTTCGAAGATCAGGACGTTCGCGTCGACCGCCATGCCGATCGCGAGCACGAAACCGGCCAGACCGGGCAACGTCAACGTCGCCCCCACGGCCAGAAGCCCCGCGTACGCGACGGCCGCGTAGCCGGCCAGAGCCACCACGGCCAACAGGCCCGCCAACCGGTAGGCGAAGATCAGGAACACCGAGGTGAGCGCGATGCCGATGATCGCGGCCTGAGCGCTGGCCTCGATCGCTTCAGCACCGAGCGTCGCCCCGACGGTGCGTTGTTCGATCACCTCGACCGGCACGGGCAGCGCGCCGGAACGGATGACCAGGGCCAGTTCCTTGGCCTCCTCCTGGGAGAACCGGCCGGTGATCGACGTGGCGCCACCCGCCTGGCCTGCGCCGCACGGCGTGTCGAGGCTGACCTCCGGCGACGAGATCGGCTTGCCGTCCAGCACGAACGCGATCTGGCGGCCGGGCGTGCCGGACGGTTCGCAGGCCGCCTCGCCGGTGACCTTCTGCCACTGCGACGGCGCGTCGCCGCGGAACTGGATGTTGACGAGGAAGCCCGCGCCCTGCGGGTTGCGCACGGACGTGGCGTCCGAGATGCCCTCGCCGGTCATGACGGTCTGGCCGTTGCGCTGCACCAGGAGCTGCGCGGTGCGGCCGAGGACCTTCACGGCCTCCTCGGGGTCCTGGACGCCGGGCAGCTCGACGACGATGCGGTTCTCGCCGGAGCGGGCGATCACCGGTTCGGCGACGCCCAGAGCGTCGACTCGCCGCCTCAACACCTCCAGTGAGCGGTCGGCGGCGTCGGCGTCGCCCTTGGCCTCGAGGACGATCTGGGTTCCGCCGCGCAGGTCGAGGCCGAGGCGGGGATCTGTGGTGAGCAGCAGGAAAGTGGATGCGACGAGGACCCCGAGCGCTGCCAGTGCGCGCACGAGGAGACCCCGTCGCGCGTTGTCGCGCGACATGGTTGGGAAAGCCTTCCGGAATTGGTTGCTGGAAACGGGTTTCAGCGACCGGAAGGCGGAGAGCGGTCCCGCTGCGGGGTCCAGCGGATGCCGTCGGGCGTGCGGTGCACGCGCCGCACGAAGGAGACGATGAAGCGGACGGGCAGCGAGGGCTTCGCGACGGGCGGGGAGTCCATCGGCAGCTGGGACTGCGGGACCTGCGCCGCGTTGTGGTTGTGCGGCTTGGGCGCGGCGCCGGGCAGGTTCGCGAAGTCGTGGCCGTGCCGGACGACGGAACCGGAGGCGGGCGCGGGCTCCGCGGGCGCGGCGACGATGAACAGCTGTCCGAGGAACAGCAGGAACGCGAGCGCGACCGCGTTGCGACGCATCACCGCTTCCTGCCTCCTCCGACGTAGACGAGCGCTCCCCCCACGACAGCGCACAACCAGGAAAGCACAAGCGGCTGCATCGTGGTTGCGCCGAACAGCAACGCGACCGTCCACGCCGTCAGGATGAGAGCCGACGCGGCGAGCAGCGACACCGTCACGGCGAGCTTGCGCAGGCCGAACAGCATCTTGAACGGCCGCAGCCGCAGGGCCACGACCAGGCAGCACAGCACCAGGGCACCGGTGAAGAACCCGAGGTAGGGCGTGGGCCGGGGCATGCCGGCGATCAACGCGAGTAAACCGCCGCCGACGAGCAGCAACGACAGCATGCGCAGCGCACGCCACACCTGGAGCTTGTTCAACTGCACCGGCGCGGGCTTGGCCGAACGCCGCCGTTGCACGGTCGCGAGGTTCGCCTTGGAGTCGGCGTCGGACGGGTCGAGCTTGATCGCCGTGCGGTACGCGTGCTCTGCGGTGCCCCAGTCGCGCAGGCGCAGGGCCGCGTCGCCGAGCACCTGGAACGCCCGCGCCTCGCTCGGCGCGAGCTGTGAGGCGTGCAGGGCCGAGTCGAACGCCTCCACTGCGCCGTCCGGGGAGTCGGCGAGCACCTCGGCCAGCACGACGTAGCACCGCCAGTCGCCGGGCTTGCGGCGCACGGACTCGCGTGCCGCGACCGCCGCCTCCTGGTGCCGGCCGAGGTCGCTCAACGCGAGCGCCGCCAGCCGCTGCGGCCAGGCGGGCTCACCGTCGAGGGTCATCGCCCGCTTGGCCGAGTCGAGCGCCTGGTCCGCCTCACCGAGGTCGAGGTGGGCGGCCGCGAGCCGGCACCACGCCTCGGCGTGCCGAGGGTTCGCCGCCACGAGGGGCCGCAGCAGGTCGATGGCCTGCCGAGGTTTCCCCGAGGCGGTGAGCTCGGCTGCGCGGAGCAGCACGGCGTTCGTCGGCTCGGACACGCCGCACAGTGTGACAGCGCGCCCCCGGCCCCCGAACGGGTGACCTCAGCCTGACGATTGGAGTGGCTACAAGGCGGCACCGAACCAGCGCGCGAGCTCCGCCTCCAGCTCCTGGTGGTCGGAACCCGCCCACACCACGTGCCCGTCCGGTCGCAGCAGCACGGCGGGCGCGTCCAGTTCCTCGCTGACGTCGACGAGGTGGTCGACCCGGTCCGCCCAGCCCCCGACCGTGAGCGTTCCGGTCTGGTCGAGCAGGATCGCGCGACCGGCGTGCATGTGGTCGTAGAGCCCGCCCCGCTTCAGCGCGAGGTCCCCGATCCGCCTGCCGACCAGGTCGTCGCCGGAACCGAGGTCGTACCGCACCGACACCGCGATGATCTTCTCGACCAGGTACCGGTTGACCTGTTCGAACCCGACGAGCTCCGTCAGCAGCCGCCGCACCGACTGCGGCCCCGGCTCGACCTTCATCAACTCGATCTGCGCGCGCGTGTTGTTCAGCACCTCCTCGGCCACCGGGTGCCGTTCGGCCTCGTAGGTGTCCAGCAGGTCCGCGGGTGCCCAGCCGTGGACCGCCGCGGCGAGCTTCCAGCCCAGGTTGAACGCGTCCTGCAGGCCGAGGTTGAGCCCCTGCCCACCGGTCGGCGGGTGGATGTGCGCCGCGTCGCCGGCGAGGAACACCCGCCCCGCCCGGTAGCGCTCGGCCTGCCGCGTGGCGTCGCCGAAGCGGGACATCCACCGCGGCGAGTGCACGCCGAAGTCGGTGCCGGCGACCCGCCGCAACTGCTCCTTGAAGTCGTCGAGCGTCGGCATGACCGCCCGGTCCTCCGAGACCCCCTCGGCGGGCACGACGACCCGGTACGCCCCGCCCATCGGACCGATGCCGAACCGCTTCTGCGTCTTGCGGACCTCCAGCATCAACGGCATCGCCTCCTCCCACGGGACGCCGATCTCCATCTCACCGAGCAGCGTCTCCACCCGCGTGGGCTCACCGGGGAAGTCGATGCCGGCCAGCTTCCGCACGGTGCTGCGCCCGCCGTCGCACCCGACCAGGTAGCGCGCCCGCAACGACGTGCCGTCGGCCAGCTCGACGGTCACCCCCTCGTCGTCCTGCGAGAGCCCGGTGACCGTGCATCCACGCCGGACCTCCGCGCCGGCCTCGACGGCGTGCTCGGTGAGCTGCCGCTCGATGATCGGCTGCGGCAGGCCGAGGACGTGGGGGTACTTGGTGTCGAGCCGCTCCGGCGCGGGCTTGTCGATGCCCGCGAAGAAGCCGGCGAGCGGGTGCTTCGTGCCCAGTGACAGGAACCGGTCGACCAGGCCGCGTTGGTCCAGGATCTCGATGCTGCGCGCGTGCAGGCCGAGCGCTCGGACGACCTTCGTCGGCTCCAGGTCCCTCTCGAGCAGCACCACCCGCACCCCGTGCAGCCGCAGCTCGCCGGCCAGCATCATGCCGGTCGGCCCGCCGCCGGCGATGATGACGTCGATCATGGAATCCCCATTTCCCCAGGTAGAGCACGTTGGCCGGGCAATGATGAAGCACGCTGGGGGTCTTGCCGCAAGAGCGGGGGTGCGCTATATGTTGAAGTGGGAGGAGAGCAGTGCTCGCCTCCTTTCGTCGTTTCTGGGGGGGCTGCGACGTGGTGCGGTGGTACTTCGCGGGTCTCGCGCTGTCGTTCTTCGGAACGAGCGCGATGTACCTGGTCGCCGGAATCTGGGTGAAGACGCTGACGGGCAGCGACGCCCTCGCGACCGTCGCGCTGCTGTGCGTGTACGCGCCGAGCGTGCTCTCGCCGTGGCTCGGCAGGTTCGTGGACGCGCGCCGCAAGAAGCCCCTGCTCGTCTGGACCGACCTCGCGATCGTCCCGGTGCTGGCCGTGCTGTTCTTCACCGACGAGATCTGGGCGGTCTTCGCGGTGCTGCTGGTCTACGGCACGAAGGCCGTGCTGGTGAGCGCCGCCGAACCGGCGTTGCTCGTGGCGTTGCTGCCACCGGACCGGCTGGCGAGAGTCAACGGCCTGCGGATGTCGTTGCAGGAAGGCATGAAGCTCGTCGCACCACTGGCGGGCGCGGCCCTGTTCGCGGCGTACGGCGCGTGGCCGGTGGTGGCGATCGACGCGTTGTCGTTCCTGTTCGCCGCAGCGGCCACCAGCATGATCCGCGTCGACGAACCACCGCCCGCACCGCACGAGTCACCCAGCTGGCCGCACCTGAGGGCCCTGGCCTGGCCGATCGCGGGTGCGGCAACGGCGTTGTTCGCGGGTTCACTGCACACCGCCGCCGCGTTCTCGCTGGTGGAAAAGGGTCTGCACCACGGACCGGAGTTCCTCGGCGTGCTGACCGCTGCGCAGGGCGCCGGATCGGTCGTCGCGGGCCTGATGGGACGACGCGCGAACGTCGCGGTGGGACTCGTCCTGATCGCGGTCGCGGCGCTGGCCCGCACGACGGCCTGGCTGCCCGCGGTCCTCGCAGCAGGGTTCGTGCACGGCGCGGGTCTCGCCTGGGCCGTGATCGCGGTGGCCACTCTCGTCCAGCAGCGCACGCCGCCCGCGGTGATCGGCCGGGTCAGCGCCACCGCGATCAGCATCGTGTTCACCGCGGGACCACTGGGCCTCGCGGTGGGCGCGGTGCTCGTCGCGCACCTCGGCTTCGCGGCGATCTACGTGATCATCGCCGTGATCAGCACGGCCGCCGCCTTCTGGGCGCACGGGGGCCGGACACGCCGCTTCACAGCGCGTCGAGCCCCCGCGCGAAGCGGCTGACCAGATGGAGTGGCCACCCGCTGCCCGAAAAGCGCTTACCAGCCTAAGCCAGCAGTCCGTTCTCGTGCAGATGAGCGAAGATGATCCGATCGACCGGTGAGATCCGGTCCGCGTCGGCGGTCGTGAGCCAGGCGAGCTCCTCGATCTCGCTCGCCGCCGCCAGTTCCCCCGTGAACGACGCGGTGTAGCAGGTCATCCGCACGGTCACCCCCGACGAGTGGCCGTGCGCCTGCGCTTCGAACGTCCCGACGTGCGCGGCCGATGCCGCGTCGATCTCGACGGTCAGCTCCTCGCGGATCTCGCGGACGAGCGTCTCGACGTCGGACTCGCCCGGTTCCCGCTTGCCGCCGGGCAGGTAGTACGTGTCCTTGCCGGCCGACCGGGTGCCGAGCACCCTGCCGCCTTCCAGATGAATCCAGGCAACCTTGTCGATCACGCGCCCGAGACTAGGCGGACGCGAGTTCCTTCACCACGCGGTGCGCGTCGGCCAGCGACTCGACCGCCAGCTCGCGGAACTCGTGCAGCTGCGGGTTCACCTCGGCCATGGTCAGCTCGGCGTGGACGAACTCCAGGCGCTGGTCCAGCCCGATCATCGACAGCACGGCCCGCAGGTACGGCTCCTGGAAGTCGAAGCCCTCGCGCGGCGTGCCCGGCTTGTACGAGCCACCGCGAGCCGTCACGACGACCACGCGCTTGCCGCCGAGCTCGAAGGTGCCGTCCTCGCGCGGGAAGAACTCCGGGCTCGCGATCTGGTCGATCCACGCCTTGAGCGTCGACGGGATCGAGAAGTTGTACATCGGTGCGCCGATGAGGATCACGTCCGCGGCCCTGACCTCGGCGACCAGATCGGCCTTGATGTCCTGCGCCGTGCCGTCCACGTGCGGGATCGGCGCCGCGGCCAGGTCCCGGTGGGTGTAGCCGCCCTCGGGGTTGGCGGACCTCCAGACGTCGGCGAACGCGCCGGTGATCTCGCGGGTCACGGAGCCCTCGTGGCGGATGCTCGAGTCGATGTGCAGCAGATTGGTCATACCCAGAACATACGAGTGGAGAAGTTCCGAGTCAAGATGTTCTCAACCAAGAAGATCTTCCCCGGGATGTAGGATGGACCACATGGAGGTGCAGCAACCGATCGCCGCGTGCGTGGAGAAGTGGGACTTCAACTGGCTGCTGCACCGCGCCGCCCAGCGGGTCGGGTCCGCGTTCGCCGAGGAGATCGCGAAGTTCGGCATCTCCCTGCGCGGGCAGCTGGTGCTCCAGGCGCTCGCGAGCGACGAGGAGTCCGCGCGCACCCAGCTCAAGCTCGGGGCGATGCTCGGCCTGGACAAGACCACGCTGATGAGCGAGCTCGACAAGCTCGAGCGGACCGGCCTGATCATGCGGGTGCCCGACCCGAAGGACCGCCGGGTGCGCACGCCGGTGATCACCGACAAGGGTCGCGAGCTGCAGAAGGAGGCGGGCGACGCGCTGGCCGACGTCGAGCGCTCCTTCCGCACCCGCTTCACCCATCAGGAGATGGCGGTTCTCCGCAAGGCCCTCGGCGAACTGGCCGAGGGCGAGAGCCCCGTGCACGGGTCGTGCATCTAGTGTCCTGCACCGGAAATCCGTGATCTAAGTCATGTTTGGCGCGAAAAGCACGTTCGGGCGATCTAGCGGCCCCGACGTCCCGTTCGCGCCATACGGCTCCCCTGAGCGAACGAGGAGCCAAGGCCATCTAGCGGCCCGAACGTGCTTTTCGCGCCAAAACAACAGGACACCACTTTGGCGGTTGATATACGACGCGGGACACTAGGCCAGCGAACCCAGCTCCGCCTCGCGCAGCTGATCCGGCGTCACGGTCGCCTGCGCGTCCACCAACGCCTTCAACGCCGCACCGTCGTCCCAGACGTTGACGTTCATGGCGGCCCGCACCCGTCCGTCCCGCAGCCAGAACGCGATGAACTGCCGCGCAGCCAGGTCGCCGCGCACCACCACCTCGTCGTCGGGACCGGCGAGACCGCGGTACTCCATGCCGAGGTCGTACTGGTCGGTGAAGAAGTACGGCGACTTCTCGTACGGCTCGCCCTCCCCGAGCAGCGGACCGGCGACGTAGGTGCCCTGCTCCTTCGCGTTGGCCCAGTGCTCGACCCGGACCCGCCCGTCGTAGCGGGGGTGGTCGTGCGCCGCGATGTCACCGGCCGCGAACACGTCCGGCGCGGAGGTGCGCAACGTGGCGTCGACAGCCACGCCCCCGTCGGCGAGTTCCAGTCCGGCGGCCTCGGCCAGTTCGAGTCGTGGTGTCGCGCCCACCGCCAGCACCGTCACGTCCGGGATCAGCTCGGTGCCGTCGCCGAGGCGCAGGCCGGACGGGGTGAAGCCCTGCACTCCGGTGCCGAGCTTGAACTCGACGCCGTGCTCGGCGTGCAGGCCGCGGAACATCGCGCCCATCTCGGTGCCGAGCACGCGCACCAGCGGTTCGGACAGCGGATCGACCACCGTGACGCGGCAGCCGTGCGTGCGGGCGGCGGACGCCACCTCGCAGCCGATCCAGCCCGCGCCGATGATCACGACGTGCCTGCCCTCGCGCAACACCGACTTCAACGCCAGCGAGTCGTCCAGCGTGCGCAGCACATGTCCTTGCGCGCCAGGCAGAACGCGGGGGCGCGATCCGGTCGCGAGCAAGAGCCGATCGTAGGAACGCACTGCTCCATCGGAGTCAACGACCGCGTGATCACCGGGCCGCACCTCCAGCACCGAGACGCCGAGCTGGAGGTCGATCTCGTTGTCGGCGTAGAAACTCGGCTCGTGCACCCACGTGGGCTCGGAGGCCTTGCCCAGCAGCAGGTCCTTGGACAGCGCGGGCAGTTCGTAGGGCCGGTGGTGCTCGGTGCCGAACACGGTGATCTTGCCGCCGTAGCCGCGCTCCCGGAGCGCGCCCGCCGCGGAGGCACCGGCGAGGCCCGTTCCCACGATCACGATGCGTTGCGGTTCCGCCATTTTCACCCCTCCTGGTGACCAGAACTCGTCCCACGTGCGACGCTATCCGCAGCTCGGCGCGGTCGCGCGGCGAAGACGTTTCCCTCGAACGGGAAACCTTCGTCATGACCCCCGGTGGCGCGCGTCTCACCGACGCGAGCGCCGGGACGACCGAGCCGGCGCGCCGAGTGAGCTGGAGGAAGAAACCCGTGGGAGCCAAAGAGGAGTGGCAGGTGAGCTGCCGCGACATCGCTTCGCGCCGACGGGACTTGACGGTGTTCGTCAGCCAGGGGCACATCGTGATCAACGTGCCACCGGGAGAGGCCGCCGTTCTGACACCGCTGGAAGTCGGCCGTTTGCGGGCAGCGCTGCGGGAAGCCGTCGTCGCCGCGTCCGACACTGAGATGTGACCGCAGTCACAGCGTTACCTACTCACAAGTAGGTTAGTGGCAGAGTGTGGTTCATGCTGACCCGCGTGCTGCTGACCCTGGTCAAAGCCGGAGTGATCCGGCCGTTGGGCCCGCGAGGGCTTTCCGGCACCGTGCGCGGCTACGTGCAGTGGGACATCACGCTCGCCTGGGGTTACCAGACGGGCGCGGGACGACATCCCGACCGCGCGGCGATCGTCGACGACGACGGCACTCTCACCTACGCCGAGGTCCACGAGCGCACCAGCCGGCTCGCGCACGCCTTCCGCGCTGAGGAACGCATCGGCCTGCTGTGCCGCAACCACCGCGGGTTCATCGAGACGATGACCGCCTGCACCAAGATCGGCGCCGACGCCGTCCTACTCAACACCGGCCTGAGCAAAGGACAACTGGCCCAGGTCGCACAGGACCAGAAGATCGACAGGATCGTCGCCGACCGCGAGTTCGCCGACCTCCTCCCCGACGTCCCCACCTTCTTCAGCGACGAGCTCGAGTTGCTCATCCTCAACGGGCCCACGACACCGCTGCCCCGCAGGCCTCCGCGCGGCCGGTTGATCATCCTCACCTCCGGCACCACCGGCGCGCCCAAGGGCGCCAAACGCCCGGAACCCGCGAGCCTCGCCCCCGCCGCCGCACTGCTGTCGCGGATCCCGCTCAGGCACGGTGACGTCATCTCGATCACCTCCCCGCTCTTCCACGCCTGGGGCCTCGCCGCGTTCCAGCTCGGGCTCGTGCTCGGCGCCACGCTGGTGCTGCGCCGGAAGTTCGACCCCGCGCAGGCGCTGAAGGACGCGGAGCAGTGCACCGCGATGTTCGTCGTTCCCGTGATGCTGCAACGCATGCTGGAGACCCCGCACCGGCCGAAGCTGCGGATCATCGCGTCCAGCGGGTCCGCCCTGCCCCCGCGCGTGGCCACCCGCACGCTGGAGGAGTTCGGGCCGGTGCTCTACAACCTCTACGGCTCAACGGAAGTGAGCTGGGCGAGCATCGCGACGCCGGAGGAGATGCTCCGGGAGCCCGGCACGGCGGGACAACCACCGCTCGGCACCCGTCTGGCCATTGTGGACGACAAGGGCAACCCGGTCGCGCCAGGCGAGACCGGGCGGATCTTCGTCGGCAACGAGATGCTCTTCGACGGCTACACCAACGGCACCAGCAAGGAGTCGTTGAACGGCCTGATGTCGACCGGCGATCTCGGCTACGTCCGCGACGGCCTGCTGTTCGTGGCGGGCCGCGACGACGAGATGATCATCTCCGGCGGCGAGAACGTCTACCCGCGCGAGGTGGAGGACCTCCTCTCGAACCTCGACGGCGTCACCGAGGTCGCGGTGCTCGGCGTGCCGGACGACGAGTTCGGGCAGCGCCTCGCCGCGTTCGTTGTCGGCGCAAAAACACTGACGGCGGAACAGGTGCGGGAACACGTGAGGGCGAACCTCGCGCGGTTCTCCGTTCCCCGGGACGTTTTCTTCCTCGACGAGCTGCCGCGCAACGCGGCCGGAAAAGTGTTGAAACGTCAACTGCGGGAACAGCAGTAGGCTCGCCTCCGAGTGAGGGGGCTCGACCATGACGGTTCCCGGCAGGACTGCGGATCCGCGGTCCAACGCCGTGCACAACCTGCGCGAGGCGCGCATCGCGCTGGACGAGGGCAGGCCAGGCGATGCGTTGGAGTACGCGGAGAAAGCGGTTGCAGCGTTCACGTGGCTGGACGACGTAGAGGGCGTCGCGGAGGGCGTGCTGACGCAGTCCGTGGCGCTCGGCAAACGCGGGTTGTGGCCCAGCGCGCTCGACACGATCGACAAGGTGCAGGAGATCGCGGCGGCGAACCGCCACATCGGACTGCAGGCACGGTGCAGCTTTTCCCGTGCCGTGGTGGAACTCCGGCTCGACTCGCGGGAGCGGAGCTTTCACTCGTTCGCCCGCGCGCTGGGCCTCGCGGAGCTCACCGGCGACAGCGAGCTGATCGGCTCGGTGCTGTTCGAGCAGGCGAAGGTGCTGCGCGTGCAGTACCACGAGCACTGCATGATCCGGACCGCGGAGAACCGCTGCAGCCTCGACGGCGAGCCGTGCGTGCGCAAGCTCCGGCGCGCGGAAGCGTTGTGCGCACAGGTGCGCGACCGGTGGAAGCAGGTCGGCGACCCGGTGCGGATGGCGATGGTCAACGTGCTGCTGACACACGTGCGCATCGATCTGGGTGAACTTGACCGCGCGCACCGCAGCTGGCAGCGCGCTGACCAGTTGCTTGCCGGAAGGACCCGCCCGGTCGCGAGGGCGGAGGCGTTGATGGCGCGCGCCAGGCTGAGCGGGGCGCGGGGGCGCTACCCGGAGCAGATCACCCAGCTGACCCAGGCCGCCGAGCTCGCGATGAGCTGCCTGGCACGGGAAGTCGCGGTGCACGCGCACCAACAGCTCAGCGAGGCGCACGAACGGTCCGGCGACCTCGAACGCGCGCTGCGGCACGCACGCCTGCAGCTGGAGCAGTACCGGTTGTGGGAGCTGCAGGAAGGCCGCGACCTGCTCAGGATGCGCGAGCACGACCTGTCGTCACGACTCGTGGAACAGTTGGCGCACAGGCGTTTCGAGCCCAAGCGCGAGGACGCCGTGATGCGCGTCCCTCAGCCGGGAGAGCTGCACGACGCCGGTACCGCCGAGCACACGAACACCCGGATCGCCCGCGCGCTGCGGGCTGGGCTCACCAAGCGCGGCATCGAGGTGCTGCGACTCGTGGCCGCCGGCGCGAGCACCGCGATGATCGCGGAGACGCTCGGTCTGTCCCCCAAGACGGTGCAGAACCACCTCCAGCGCATCTACACGACCCTTGACGTCAAGGGTCGCGCTGGAGCCGTCGTGTGGTGGATGAGCTTGACCTCCACCGAGGCATCTATTGTCAAGTAATTGACAACTGCTCCGAGCAGACTGTCGATCAATCGCCCGTTCGGCCGCTTGCCGCCTACCGGATACTGCCGGTTCTTGGGTGTTTTACCCACGCTCACAGGGTGGAATTGGGTGATGTGAGGGGTATCCGGTGTGTGTCATGCTCCGTTAACAAGGTGTCCAGTTAACGAGCGAGGGGCGGTCATGACCGGGCAACGTCGCCCAGCCGCAGAGCTTGCGCCCTCAGTGCTTGCGCAGCGCGATGCGAGCCACGTCGCGCCACAGGAGCGGGTCGACGCCCTCGGGGTTGATGTGCTCCAGCAGCGCGGCCAGTGCCGTGCGCGCGGAGGCGCTGCCGTCCGGGTCGACCTCGTCCGCCGCCCGCACGAGCAGCAGGTGGCACCGCAGCTGCTGCTCGGCGTCGAGCTGTCCGGTGGAAAGCGCGCTCTCCGCGAGCTCACGCGCCCTGTCGACCTCGCCGTCGCGCAACGCGAGTTCCGCCCGCAACGCGCGGGCGTGCGCGAGCAGGCCGCCCTGCCGGCGCATCGCCGCGACGGTCGTCTCCACCTTGTCCAGCAACGCAACCACTTCGTCGAGGTTCGCGCCGGGCGTGCGCAATCCGATGGACGCGCCGGCCAGGCGAACCCGGCACCGGTACTCGGGATCGCCGTCGTAGTCGTCGAGCATCGCGACGGCCTCGCGGATGCAGTGCGCGGCCTGCGTGCGGTCGCCCAGCCGGTCGGCGACCTTGGCCCGCGCCCACCACGTGGAGATCGCGAGCCGGTCGCGCCCGAGTTCGGGCAGCCGCGCGGAAAGCTGGTCCACGACCTGTTCGGCGTCGGCGAGACGTCCGGCCGCCGTCAGCTCCGCGCACAACGAGATGAGCGCGCGCGTGTTGACCCGGCGCACCCGTTCGCCGTCACCGCTGGCCAGCTCTACGGCCTCCGTCGCGGCTTTCACGGATTCGGCCGTCCGGGCGAGGCGCCGCAACGAGGATGCGCGCAGGATCTCCACCAGCGCGTCCACCGCCGGACCGGGAGACCACGACTTGCGCAGCTTCGCCGCCGCCAGCAGCAGACCCTCGTGGTCGCGCTGCCTCGCCAGCATCACCAGGCGAGTCCACCGCACGCACCAGCCGAACATCTCCTCGTCCGACCGCTTTCCCAGCGTTTCCAGCAGGTCGACGGCCATCACCAGGTCGCCGTCGTGGTAGGCGAGCAGCGCCTCGCACCACGCCAGCGCCTCGTCCTGCATGGCGGTGCGGTCCTCGTCGACCATCAGCTCGGACGGGTCGACGCCGAGCACCTCCGCGAGCCTGCGCACGACGGCGGGCGACGGCACCCGTTCGCCGGACTCCAGCCGCGACACGTAGCTCATGGAGACACCGGGGCACGCGAGGTCCTTTTGCGACAGGCCGCGTTGCAGCCGGACCGCCCGCAACCGCGCACCGAACCTCGTCAACGACTTCCTGCCCTCATCCACGGCCGCCACCTATCGAACGGAGCACCTCAATGAAGTTGAACACTATCGCTCGAACCATCGCCGCGGTGATCCTCAGTTTGGGGGCGCTCGTGACGGTGGCGGGTGCGGCAACCGCCGACACCCCTGACACCTTCACACCCCCGTACTGCGCCAAGCCCTGATCGAACCGGCCGGTCGAGGTGGTCTTGCCTCCCTCGCAAGCAAGACCACCTCGCCGTCACCACCCGAATTGACCCACCTGGCCACACCACCAGGTGCGGGTGAGGCACCCTTGTGGGGTGACTCTGCAACTGCGCACGCCTCGTCACCAGGTGAGCCCGAAGTCCGTCCTGTTGTGGACGATGCAGGCAGCCTTCTTCTGGCTCGTGCTCCTCGTGCCACAGCTCGTCGTGTTCCTGCTGGTGAACGAACCGCCGACGTGGGAGCTCGCGCTCCTGATCGCCACGCTGGTCGTCGGAGTCGTGCACACCGCGGTCGAACCGACCTGGCGCTACCGCGTGCACCGCTGGGAGACGACGCCGGACGCGGTGTACACGCTCTCCGGCTGGCTGAACCAGGAGTGGCGCGTCGCCCCGGTCTCGCGGATCCAGACGATCGACACCAAACGCGGGCCGTTCCAGCAGTTGCTCGGCCTCGCGACGGTCACGGTGACGACGGCGTCGGCCGCGGGTCCCGTGGAGATCGAGGGCCTGGACCACGTGACGGCGCAGCAGCTCGTGGTGGAGCTGACGAACACCACGCAGGCCACGCCGGGTGATGCCACGTGAGCACTCCAGCCGAGCTGCCCGCCGCGCCGGAGTTCACCGAGCCGCTGGCCGAGTGGCACCGCCTGCACGTGCGGATGCTGGTCGTGCGTCCGCTCAACGAGGGCATCGCGATGCTGGTGCCGATCCTCGTGCTGCTGTTCACCGGCAACGGCGAGAAGTGGCGGCTGATCGCCAGCGGTGTCACCGTCGCGGCGATCCTCGCGTTCAGCTACTTCATCTGGCGCACCACGAAGTACCGCATCACCGACGACCAGGTCGAGCTGCACACCGGGTTGCTGACCCGCAAGCAGCTCGCGGTGCCGCGTGATCGCATCAGGACGGTCGACCTCACCTCGAAGCCGGGTCACCGCATCTTCGGGCTTTCGGCCGTGCGGATCGGCACGGGCCAGCAGGACACCCCCGGCACCGACGGCCTCACGCTCGACGCGGTGACGCAGGAGGAGGCCGAACGGCTGCGGGTCCTGTTGCTGCAGAAGACGGTCGCGCCGAGGACCGCGCCGGCGGGCGAGCCGCACGCGGTGCCGGTGCTGCCGGAGTCCGAGGTCATCTCGCAGCTCGACCTGAAGTGGCTGAAGTTCGCGCCGCTGTCGCTGTCGGGCCTGGTCGCGATCGGTGCCCTGTTCGGCGTGCTGTCGAACTACGCCGACGACCTCGGCCTGCACCCGGTGCAGGACCTGTGGGAGTGGCTGTTCGAGCACCCGAGCCTGACGTTGTTCGGCGCGTTCGCGGTGGCGCTCGTCGTGGCCGGGCTCGTGCTGTCGGTGCCGCTCTACGTCCTGCAGTTCTGGAACTACCGGCTGACCCGTGAGCCGGACGGAACCCTGCGGGTGCAACGAGGTCTGCTCACCACGAGGTCGGTTTCCGTGGAGGAGCAACGGCTGCGCGGCGTCGACATCCAGGAACCGCTGCTGGTCCGCGCAGGCAGGGGCGCCAAGCTGGCCGCGGTGACGACCGGACTGGGTTCGAAGGGCGAGAGCAACCTGCTGCTGCCGCCCGCGCCGTTGTCCGTCGCGCACCAGGTCGCCAGGGACGTGCTGAAGGTCGAGGACGACCCGACGTTGCGGAAGCTGCGCAAGCACCCGTTCGCCGCGTTGCGCCGCAGCATGGTCCGGCACGTGGTGCCGTGGATCGTGATCGCGGCAGGCCTCGCGATCTGGGCACCGTCGTGGGCGTGGCCGATCCCCGTCGCGATCATCCCGTTCGCCGCGCTGGTCGGCTGGGACAACTACCGCTCGCTCGGCAACGCCCTCGACGAGCGTTACCTGGTGACGCGCAACAACTCTCTCGTCCGCAGCACGGTCGCGTTGCAGCGCACCGGCATCATCGGCTGGCGCATCCGGAGGTCGTTCTTCCAGCGCCGCAGCGGTTTGATGACGATCGGCGCGACGACCGCGGCGGGTGCGGGCGTGTACCACGTGACGGACGTCGGCGAGTCCGACGGGCTGGCGTTGGCCGACGCGGCCGTTCCGGACCTGCTGCGCCCGTTCCTGGTCAAGACGTCCTCAGAGGAGTCCACTGTGGAGGATCAGGCCTAGCTTCAGGCCGAACGGAACGTCTGACGGTAGGCGCTCGGCGACACCCCGATCGACGCCGCCAGCTGCTGCCGCAACGCCGCTCCCGTCCCGAACCCCGCGTGCCTCGCGACCTGGTCGATCGGCAGGTCGGTGGACTCGAGCAGGTGCCGGGCGCGGTCGACGCGCTGCTGCGTCAGCCACTGGCCCGGTGACATGCCGGTCTCCGCGCGGAACCGGCGGGTGAACGTGCGCACGCTCATCCGCACCTGGCCGGCCATCGCGGCGAGGTCGAGCGGTTCTTGGAGGCGTTCCAAGGCCCACTCGCGGGCGAGCGCGGTGGACGTGTCCGGGTAGCTCGGCACCGGGCGGTCGACGAACTGGGACTGGCCGCCCTGCCGCCACGCGGGGACGACGCAGTAGCGGGCGATCCAGTTCGCCACCTCGCTGCCGTGGTCGGACCTGATGACGTGCAGGCACAGGTCGATGCCCGCGGCGACGCCGGCCGAGGTGAGGATGTCGCCGTCGTCGATGAACAGCACGTCCGGGTTGAGGCGCACCTTCGGGTACAGCGCGCGGAACTGGTCGGTGGTGCCCCAGTGCGTGGTCGCGGGCCTGCCGTCGAGCAGCCCGGCCGCGGCGAGCACGAACGCGCCGGTGCAGATCGACATGATCCGGGACGCGTTCGTCGTCGTGAGCGCCTCCCGGACGGCGGGTTCGAGCCTGCCTTCGCGCGCCGGCGGGTAGTGGGTGCCCGGCACGAGCACCGTGTCCGCGTCTTGGAGGACCTCCAAGCCGTGCTCGGGCGCGATGGTGAAGCCGCCGGTCGTGGGGATCGGGCGGCGGTCCGGCGAGCAGACGACGACCTCGTAGCGGTCCGCGAGCCGGGCGAACATGTGCGTCGAGCTGCCGATGTCGAACGCCACCGACTGCTCGAGCGCGAGAACGGCGATCCGGTGCATGGCCGGATTCTTTCACATGTTGGCCATCGGGCCACTGGTCGCAGGGTCGGCCATCACCGAACCTTGTCGGCGTGAGACTCCATTGGGCCTGGGTTGTCGCAGGTGTGTCCTTCATCGCCTTGGTGGGTGCCGCGTCGTTCCGCGCGGCACCCGGTGCGTTGATCGAGCCGTTGCGGGCGGAGTTCGGCTGGACGACCGGCACGATCTCGCTCGCCATCTCGATCAACCTGTTGCTGTACGGGTTGACCGCGCCGTTCGCGGCCGCGCTGATGGACCGGTTCGGCGTGCGGGTCGTGGTGACCTGCGCGTTGACCATGGTCGCCATCGGCAGCGGGCTGACGGTGTTCATGACGGCGTCGTGGCAGCTGGTCCTGCTCTGGGGTGTCGTGGTCGGGCTCGGCACGGGCTCGATGGCGCTCGCGTTCGTCGCGACGATCACCGGGCGCTGGTTCGTGCGGCACCGCGGCCTGGTCACGGGCGTGCTGACGGCGGGTGGTGCGGCCGGGCAGCTGGTGTTCCTGCCGACCGTGGCGTGGCTGTCCGAGAGCTACGGCTGGCGGCCCGCGTCGCTGGTGATCTGCATCGCCGCGCTGGCCGTGGTGCCGCTGGCGGCGTTCTTCCTGCGCGAGTACCCGCGGGACGTGGGGCTGTTGCCGCTCGGCGCGACCGAGGACACTCCCCCGCCGCCGTCCGGTGGTGCGGCTCGTCGTGCTCTGACCGCGTTGGGTTCGGCTGCTCGCACACGGCCGTTCTGGTTGCTGGCCGGTGGGTTCGCCATCTGCGGTGCGTCCACTAACGGTCTGGTGGGCACGCACTTCATTCCCGCTGCGCACGACCACGGCATGCCGACGACGACTGCGGCCGGACTGCTCGCATTGGTCGGTGTGTTCGACATCGTGGGCACTATCGCGTCCGGATGGCTGACGGACCGTGTCGACTCACGGCTGCTGCTCGCCGCCTACTACGCGTTGCGCGGCCTCTCGCTGATGCTGCTTCCTCAGCTGTTCGGCGCATCAGCGCACCCGTCGATGCTGGTGTTCATCATCTTCTACGGCCTGGACTGGGTCGCGACGGTGCCGCCGACCGTCGCGTTGTGCCGTCAGTACTTCGGCATGTCCGGGCCGGTGGTGTTCGGCTGGGTGTTCGCGTCGCACCAGCTCGGCGCGGCGCTGGCGGCGTCCGCGGCCGGGCTCACCCGCGACCACCTGGGCAGCTACGACCTGGCCTGGTACGTCGCGGGCGCCCTCTGCCTCGGCGCGGCCGTGCTGTCAGCGTCGCTTGCGCGAGGTGCCGAAGATGCCCCGCGTGATCTCGCGCGCCAGGGCGCTGCCGGCTGACCGCAGGAACGACTTGACGGCGCTGTTGCCGAGCACCTTCTCGACGAGTCCCGGTTCCTCCTTCTCGTGCCTTTGCGGAGGGGGTTCCGGGGCTTGCTGTTCTTGTTGGGGCGGCGCGACTTTCTGCATGAGCTGCTCATAGGCCGACTCGCGGTCCACGGTCTCGGAGTACTTGCCGTGGAGGTCGCTCTGCTGGGCCGCCTGCTTGATCGCGTCGTTGCCGATGGTGTCCATCAACGAGCGCGGCGCCCGCAGCCGAGTCCACGCGACCGGGGTCGGGGCGCCCTTCTCGCTCAGCACGGTGATGATCGCCTCGCCGATGCCGAGCGACGTAAGAGCCTTCTCCAGGTCGTAGTGCGGTGTGTTCGGGTACGTCTTCACCGTGCGCGACAACGCCTTCTGGTCGTCCGGCGTGAAGGCCCGCAGTGCGTGCTGCACACGCGCGCCGAGCTGTGACAGCACGTCGTTTGGAATGTCGGTCGGCAGCTGCGTGCAGAAGAAGACGCCGATTCCCTTGGACCGGATGAGCTTCACGGTCTGGGTGATCTGGTCGAGGAACGCCTTCGACGCGTTCGAGAACAGCAAGTGCGCCTCGTCGAAGAAGAAGACGAGCTTGGGCTTCTCGACGTCACCTTCTTCCGGCAGCGTCTCGAACAGTTCCGCGAGCAGCCACATCAGGAACGTCGAGAACAACGCGGGGTTGCCCTGCAGCTCGGCCAGTTCGAGCAGGCTGACGACCCCCTTGCCGTCGCGCTGCCGCATCAGGTCTGCCGGGTCCAGCTCCGGTTCGCCGAAGAACCTGTCGCCGCCCTGCGCCTCCAGGTTGACCAGGGCTCGCAGGATCACGCCCGCCGTCGAGCTCGACACGCCACCGATGCCCTTGAGGTCCTCCTTGCCCTCGTCGCTCGTGAGGTGCTGGATGACGCTGCGCAGGTCCTTGGTGTCGAGCAGCGGCAGCCCCTTCGAGTCCGCCCAGTGGAAGATCAGTCCCAGGGTCGACTCCTGGGTGTCGTTCAGGCCCAGCACCTTCGACAGCAGGATCGGCCCGAAGCTCGTGACCGTCGCCCGCAACGGCACCCCGATGCCGCCCGTGCCGATCGACAGGAACTGGATCGGGTACGACTGCGGCTGCCAGTCGTCACCGGTGTCCTTGGCGCGGGTGTCCGTCCGGTCGCTGCGCTCGCCTTCCCGCGACAGACCGGACAAGTCGCCCTTGACGTCCGCCATCAACACCGGCACGCCGTTGTTCGACAGCTGTTCGGCGAGCAGCTGCAACGTCTTCGTCTTGCCCGTTCCCGTTGCGCCCGCGACAAGTCCGTGGCGGTTGACCATGGACAACGGGATGCGGACGTGTGCGGTCGATTCGACTGCTCCGTCGACCAGCACAGCGCCGAGTTCGATGGCCGCGCTCTCGGACGCGTATCCAGCAGCGATCTCAGCTTGAGCCGTCATGCACGAGGAGCGTAACCAGGTTGCTGCACGCCGCCACTCGAAGTTGAGCCCCGGCGCAGTAATGTTCGAGGCGTGATGGATCGTCTGGTGTGGATCGACTGCGAGATGACCGGACTCGACCTGGGCAAGGACGCCCTGATCGAGATCGCGGCACTGGTCACGGACGCCGAGCTGAACGTGCTCGGCGACGGCGTGGACATAGTGATCCACGCGGATGACGACGTGCTCGCCTCGATGCCGGACGTCGTCATGGAGATGCACGCCAAGTCAGGCCTGACGGAGGAGGTGCGCGCCTCCGCGGTCTCGATGGAGGAGGCCGAGGCCGCAGTCCTGGCCTACATCAAGGAGTGGGTCCCGGACCCGCGGACCGCTCCGCTGGCCGGCAACTCCATCGCCACCGACCGCGGCTTCATCGCCCGCGACATGCCGGCGCTGGACGCCCACCTGCACTACCGCATGGTCGACGTGTCGTCGATCAAGGAGCTGTGCCGGCGCTGGTACCCGCGCATCTACTACGCGCAGCCGGGCAAGGGCCTCGCGCACCGGGCGCTCGCGGACATCGTCGAGTCGATCCGGGAGCTCGCGTACTACCGGCGGACGGCGTTCGTGCCGCAGCCCGGTCCGACGACGGAGCAGGCGCAGGCCGTGGCCGCTGAGCTGCTGAAAAACGCCGACTGACCCCCGATTTCAATATCGGTAGCTGTCGTTGCTATGCTTTCCCCGCCGGTGAACGCCGGTACGTGGTGGGTGTAGCTCAGCTGGCAGAGCACTGGGTTGTGATCCCAGGTGTCGCGGGTTCAAGTCCCGTCACTCACCCTGATAGCCGGATTATGTCTGCGGAATGCGCAGACATAATCCGGCTTCGTTGTGTTTTCTGGGGGCCAAGCCCCCAGACCCCAGCCGGGGGCTCCGCCCCCGGACCCCCAGCCCGGCTCGGCGCTTCGCGCCATCGCGGGCCATTTCATGCGCTGGAGTCGGTATGACCACGCTCGTCGCCAAGGATCTCGCCGCAGGTCACGGTGACCGAGTCCTGTTCTCCGGCCTCGACCTCGTGGTCGCCCCCGGTGACGTGATCGGCCTCGTCGGCGTGAACGGCGCTGGCAAGTCGACGCTGCTCCGCACGCTGGCCGGCCTCATCCCCGCCGAGTCCGGGCGCGTCTCGCTGAACCCGCCCTCGGCGAACGTGGGCCACCTCGCACAGGAGCCGGAACGTCTCGAAGGCGAGACCGTGCGGGAGTTCCTGGCCCGCCGCACCGGTGTCGCCGCGGCTCAGACGGCGCTGGACGTCGCCACCGAGGCGCTGACGGCGGGCAACGACGAGGGCTACTCCGAGGCGTTGGACCAGTGGCTCGCCCTGGGCGGCGCCGACCTGGAGGAACGGTCGCTGGAGGTCGTCGACGACCTCGGGCTGACCGTGGGCCTGGACGCGTTGATGACCTCGCTGTCCGGTGGCCAGGCCGCACGGGCGGGCATGGCGTCGTTGCTGCTGAGCCGGTACGACATCTTCCTGCTCGACGAACCGACCAACGACCTCGACCTCGACGGCCTGGAGCAGTTGGAGAAGTTCGTCACAGGACTGCGCGCCGGCACGGTCCTGGTGTCGCACGACCGCGAGTTCCTCGCCCGCACGGTGACGAGCGTGCTGGAGCTCGACCTGCACCAGAACCAGGTGAGGTTGTACGGCGGCGGCTACGAGTCGTATCTCGACGAGCGCGCGCGTGCCCGTCAGCACGCACGGGACGACTACGAGGAGTACGCCGACACCAAGGCCTCGCTGGAGACCCGCGCCCGCATGCAGCGGTCGTGGATGGAGAAGGGCGTGAAGAACGCCCGGCGCAAGGCGGGCGACAACGACAAGAACGCCCGCAAGTTCCGCGCCGACGCCACCGAGAAGCAGGCCTCGAAGGCCCGCCAGACCGACCGCATGATCGAACGCCTGGACGTCGTCGAGGAGCCCCGCAAGGAGTGGGAGCTGCGGATGGAGATCGCCTCCGCCCCGCGCTCCGGCGCCGTGGTGGCCTCCCTGCGCGCGGCGGTCGTCTCCCGCGGCTCGTTCACGCTCGGCCCGGTCGACCTGCAGATCGACTGGGCCGAGCGCGTCGCGATCACCGGCGCGAACGGCGCGGGCAAGTCGACGTTGCTCGCGGCGCTGCTCGGAAGGGCAGAACTGACGTCGGGCTACGCGACCCTGGGCTCCGGCGTCGTGGTCGGCGAGGTGGACCAGGCACGCGGCCTGTTCCTCGGCGACCTGCCGCTCGTGGACGCGTTCCAGGAGGCCGTGCCGGAGATGAACCCGGCCGACGTGCGGACGTTGCTGGCGAAGTTCGGCCTGAAGGCGGCCCACGTGCTGCGGACCGCTTCGTCTTTGTCGCCGGGCGAACGGACGCGGGCCGCGCTGGCGTTGCTGCAGGGCCGCGGGGTGAACCTGCTGGTGCTCGACGAGCCGACGAACCACCTCGACCTGCCGGCGATCGAGCAGCTGGAGGCGGCGCTGGAGAACTACCCCGGCACGCTGCTGCTGGTGACGCACGACCGGCGGATGCTGGAGGCGGTGCGGGTGAACCGTCACCTGACCGTGTCGAACGGCCAGGTGACGGTTTCCTAGGCTGCTAGCGGTTGCCCTGGACCCACGTGGCCCACGGCACCTGCCAGTCGCCGAAGCCGTCCCACGACTCCAGCACCGGACCGCCGGAGTTCTTGACGATCACGACGTCGCCCTGCTTGCTGTTGTCGAACACCCACTTGGCGTTCTCCGGCGAGAGGTTGAGGCAGCCGTGGCTCACGTTCCGGCGCCCCTGGTCCCCGATGGACCACGGCGCGCTGTGGAAGAAGATGCCGCTGTTGGACATCCGGTACGCCCAGTCGACCGGCGTGCGGTAGCCGCCGTTCTCCAGCGCCAGGCCGTACGTGGTCGAGTCCATGATCATGTGGCTGTGCTTCTCCATCAGCACGTACGTGCCGGTGGGGGTCGCGTCGGCCGGCTTGCCCATGGAGGTCGGCATGGTGCGCACGACCTGGCCGTTGACCTTGGTGACCACCTGGTGCGACTGGCCGTCGGCCTCGTGGATGACCTCGTCGCCGACCGTCGTGGTGATCGTGCGGTCTTCCTGGCCGTAGATGCCGTCACCGACGTGCTTGCCGTAGACCTTGATGTGCATGGTGATCTTGGTGCCCGACTTCCAGAACTTCTCCGGACGCCAGTGCACCTCCTTCTTGTTGAACCAGTAGAAGGCGCCCTCGACCTTGGGCTCGGTGGTGATCTCCAGCATCTTCTCGGCCGCGACCTTGTCGGCCACCGGCTCGTCGAAGTAGAAGGCGAGCGGCTGGCCCACGCCGATGGTGGTGCCGTCCTGCGGGTTCGTCGACACGTAGGTGAGCGTGCGCGGCTTCACCGTGGTGAAGGACGACTCCTTGGTCTGCGGCTTGCCGTCCTCGCCGGTCGCCGTGGCGACCAGCTTGTAGGTCTTCGCGTACCCGAGCGGCTCGGTGTTGGTCCACTGCGTCGACTCGGGGTTCATCTTCCCCTCGACGACCTTGCCCTCGGGGTTGGTCAGCTTGACGTCGGTCAGCTTCCCGTCGGCCGCGGTCGCGATGACCGGCAGGCCGGGTGACACGTCGGCCGCGCCGTTGTTCAACGCCAGCGTCAGGGTGACGGGCTTCGGCGGCGGAGGGGGAGCCGACGACTCACCCGCAGCGCCCTTGGCCCCCTCGTCTCCACCTGAACAGCCTGCGATCAGCATCACAGCGATTCCCGCTGCGACCACCCCACGACCGCGCCTGCCCCACATCCCCATCGACGTACTTCCGATCTACTTGTCGCCACTCCCGAGACTGCCTGCACGAAGTCGTTTCAGCGTCCCCCGATTAGGGGACGACAGGGGGTGGCCCGAAGTTGCGCGAGTGGCCGGATCGTTACGCTCCCGATGCACCCAAACCGGTGCTGACCAGCCGATTGGGAGCGTGCGTTCGGCGTGTGCTAACGTTCTCCACGTCGGAACGGCAAGTGACCGACACACAAACAAGCGCCGCTAGCTCAGTTGGTTAGAGCAGCTGACTCTTAATCAGCGGGTCCGGGGTTCGAGTCCCTGGCGGCGTACTCCGGAGAAGCAGGTAGAGATTCGTCTCTACCTGCTTCTCTGCATTCCTGCGATCTCATCTTCATTCTCCGGTTCCACCTTGTGGATCATGGTTTGCGAGCCCGAGGTGAGCTCGCGTCGGCACGAACCTTCGAGATGCGAAGACCGTCCAGTCAGTCCTAAGTAGACTTACTTGTGCCGGTCCTTTCGCCGCTTCGACTTTGACCGACTCGCCAGCCCGGCCGCTGCCGCGGCCGCCGGCTTCGAGCTCAGGCCCGCCGTCGCTGGGTACACCTCGACCGGGGGTGTTCGGCTCGCGCGATGCAGTTCAGCTGGTGGCATGCGAACCGTGATCACTGACCTGGGCGTCGAACCAGGCGTGGAGGGCGTCGCGGAGCTCGGCGTCAGTGGTGGTGTAGGTGGCGCGTGCGCCGTCCGTGGTGTTCTGGTACTCGATGGCGATTCGCCCGTCGTGAGCTCGAAGCGCTGCCAGCCCTGGCATTTCCTTGCCGTGGATGCGGGCAGGATCAGTGAAGTCGCCGCGGCGGAAGCGGTCCGCCTCCGCCGTCAGGTGTTCCCGGATGAGGGTGATCTGGGCGGTGTCCTGCGGGTCGTCGGCGACCACGGTTTGCACTCCACCAGTATCGGTCTTGGTGAAGTGGTGGGTGGTGCGTTCCAGGTCGAACGGCATGACAGACGCGCCCCGTTCGGCGACCTCGGCCTGCCGGTCGGCAGGCGCCGCCACCGGCGGCGAGTTGCCCGCGCAGCCGGTGCTCAGCACGGCCACAGCGGCAGCGGCCACCAGGAGCCGGGCCTTGGGGCGGTCAAGACGGTTCAACAGTGGCCTCCGCGAGGATCTGGAGCGCGCGCACCACGGCGGCGCGTTCGTCGACAGGTACGCGATCGAGCAGAGCGGCGAGCCGGTCCCGGCGGGCGTCGGCCTGAAGAGCGGCGGCTGTGGCACCTGCGTCGGTGAGCACCAGCAGCACGCCGCGGCCATCGCCGTCAGCCGCTTCACGGTGCACCCAACCCCGGCCGGCCAGGTTGGTGACCAGGCGACTGACCGTGCTCTTCTCCAACCGCAACCGGCGAGCCAGTTCCACCTGACGGATCTGCCCTTCCCGGGCGATCTCCACCATGGCGTGCGCCTCCGAAACTGGCAGCGGTTGCCCGCACGGTGTGCGGTCGGGCTGGTGGAGGCCGAAGTTGCGGACGAATCGCATCAGCGCCTCCTGCGCCGCGTCCGTCTCCCCGCTCTGCATGGTTCGAACGTACAACCAGATGGTTCGAGGATGCAACCATCTCTCTGCAGAAGGCTGCGGCAGCCTCCTTTTCGACGAAGAGGCCGGAGTTCTCGGTCTCCACCCACACAAGTGGCTCGTACTCCGGGAACCGCAACTGGGGTGAAGGGGCCGGCGATACCCGCGTGCGCACCAGCCGCTGCAGGCACGACCAAGCGTGGCTTCTTCACGCGTAGCCGGCACCTGAAGGGAACCTTCATCCAGAAGGAAGCTGCATTTCGACGAATGGCCGGCCACCGAGGTGGCCAGCCATCACGGATCACCACTTGTCGGACGTGGCGATCGCCTTCATCTGCTCGAGGGTCAGCGGCGGCTGCGGCGCGTGGAACTTGCCGCCCGGCGCGCCGATCACAGTGCCCGCGGGGTCCTCCTGGTTGCTGACCTGCACGCGGATCATCGTCCCGTCGGGCCGCTTGATGCACGCCATGTACGACAGTGCGCCGGGAGCCATCCGCGCTGTCTCGGTCGCCAGCTCGGAGCCGTCGGGCAGCGTGCTGACCACGCAGTCCACCGGGTGGTAGGTCCTGCACGACGAGCGGGGTGCGGTGTCGCCGGCGGGGTGGACCACCAGGCTGAAGCTCCCGGTGACGCCTGCCGAGGTCAGAGTCCCGCCGATGAGCGCGTAGGTGGGGTAGTTCGGGTCCAACGTCTCCGGGATGAGCTGCACCGTCCCAGGAGGTGCGTTGTGCCCAGAGGTCACGGGTGCCGTTGAGAAGGTGTGTTTCTGGGTCACGTCGACCGTCGCAGTGTCGCCGAGCACCACCTTGAACCGGGCGGCCAGGTCGTCCGGTGTGGCGGGGACCGGGTTGCGCGCCGTGGTCGTGGCCGGTGCCGGGGTCGGTGGGCCGGCGGCTGGTGTGCCGGAGTTGGCGGGCACGAGCCACACCGCGCCCGCGAACAGGGCCGCCACCGCGACGACGGTGGCTGCCACGGGGACCAGCCGCACGGCTCGCCGCGGCCGCACGACCGGCGCCACGCCCGCGGCTGCGGCGTCGACGCGTCGTTCCAACTCCGCGAAGGCGTCGTGGAGGGTGCGAAGGTCGCTCATGAGGTCTCCTGGAGGTTGGGTGCGGTGGCCGTGAGGTCGATGCGCAGAACGGTGAGCGCCCGGTGGATCTGGCTGCGCACTGTCGGCTCCCGGCACCCCAGCTGTGTGGCGATCTCCCTGTCGGACAGGCCGGCGTAGTAGCGCAGGACCACGGCCGCGCGTTGCTTCTTCGGCAGGCCGGCGAGGCGGTTGATCATCGCGTCCCGCTCGGCCCGCTCGTCCGCGCCGTCGGAGATCACCGACGGCTCGACCTCGGCGCGCGGGAACGTGCGGCTCAGCATCCTGCGCCAGGACAGGTACTCGTTGACGATCATCCGCCGCACGTAGGCGTTCGGCTCCTCCATCACCGAGATCCGTTCCCAGCGCTCGAACGCCCGGCCCAGCACGTCACTCACCAGGTCCTCGGCCAGCCACGTCCGGCAGGTCAGGACCATGGCGAACCGCATCAGCGCAGGACGCTGCCTCGCCACGTACTCAGCAAACTCCACCGGCCACTCCCGATCGTCGCTCGACCTCGATTTCGCACCCCTAATGGAGAAGTGGCCCCCAACGTTGCATCCGATCTCCCAGGAGTTGACCCTCACACCGTGAGAGGGTCGAACATGGACCGCGTGATCATCGAGAACGTCTCGTTCCCCGGCGGCCTGCACTGCGAGACCACCACGCTCGGCGCCCTGTTGCGCCACGAGGGTCTCGAACTGTCCGAGCCGATGCTGTTCGGCCTCGGCGAGGGGCTGGGCTTCGTGTACTGGGACGCGAAGAACATGGACTTCCCGTTCCTCGGCGGTCGGGTCAAACCGATGGCGCTCACCCGGACCGCCGCGGGCCGGTTGGGCCTGACGCTGGACGTCCAGGAGACCGCCTCACCTCGCAAGGCCTGGCAGAACGTGACCACCGCGCTCGCCGCAGGACGGCCGGTCGGCCTCCAGCTGGACTGCTACCACCTGGAGTACTTCGGCACGAAAGTGCACTTCGGGGGCCACTTCGTCGCGATGTGCGGCTACGACGACACCCACGCCCACCTGATCGACACCGCACAGCAGGGCGGCGCCGTGACGACCACGCTGGCGAGCCTGGCACGGGCACGCGGCGAACGAGGGCCGATGACCGCCCGCAACCTCTCGTTCACGATCACCGGCTCCCCCACCCTCGACCTGGGCGACGCCGCCCGGAAAGCGATTGCCGGCAACGCGCGTGCCTTCCTCAACCCGCCCATCGCGAACCTCGGCCACCGCGGCATCGGCAAGGCGGCCCGGCAGGTGACGAAGTGGCTCGACCGCTCCCGCGACCCGGCGCACGACCTGCCGCTGGCCGCGACGCTGATGGAACGCGGCGGCACCGGCGGCTCGCTGTTCCGCGCGCTGTACCGCGACTTCCTCGCCGAAGCCGCCGAGATCACCGGCGACGACAACATCCGCCTCGGGCACCGGCTGTACGCCGAGATTGCTCCGTTGTGGACCGAAGTAGCCGACCTCGTGGCGGCCGCGGGAAAGACGGGTGACCCTGCTCACCTGGCCCGCGCCTCGGAGCTTCTCCGGGAGCTCGCGGAGAGGGAGCGCCACGCGATGCAGATGCTGGTCGGCTGACCGAAGTCGGCGCACCGTCCGGAGCGTGATCTGGGCCCCGGTTGTCCCAGTTCTCCGAGTGCTGCGCCGCCTCCGGTCTGCCCGAGCTGGAACGTCTGGCCACCCACGGTGTCGGCCTGGTGCGCTGAGATCCTCGCCTTCATCGACACCGACACCGGATCTAAGGGCACCAGCCACGTCATCAAGACCGTCGCTCGCGACGCCTACAGCTTCCGCAACCCCCGTCAACCAACGAACCCGATGAGCCACCACCCGACGAGGATTCGGATGCCTCAACCGCGCTCAACTTCGATGAGCTGTGATCGCTCGCTGCACAGACTTAGGGCCAGACACGTTCACCGTGTCTGGCCCTAAGCTCACCACCCGCTGGCCTACAGGATCAGACTCTAACCGTCTCGGCTGGCGGTGTTACCGCCATTTAGGGTTGCGATCGGGACCAAAAGAACCGAACAAGGTCTGTAGCGCAGCCGGATGAACGACCAGACGTCGCCGCCTGCCACTAGCTCCAGCTTGGGCATTGCTATCACCACAAGCCGTGATCACCTCCTATCAGACTGCGACCGAACACGGTAAACGCGTCCGGTCGCAGTTTCTGGTGACACAGGTGCACAATGCTAAAACACGACGAACCGGACGTTAATCGCGACGGTCAGTCGTGCGCACGCCGTCAAAGTCGGCAGCCACCTCACGTATGTCCACATCAGACGACATCGAAGCAGCGTTCACCAAATAATCCAGGAGCTCCCAATCCTTCATTATTACAAGTAGCTCCGCAATCCTTCGATAAGCCTCATAATCACTCTGCCGATCAGCGGTCAGACGCTCGACATGGACGGCAATTTGGGGCTTCAACAACTCACCTGGAACACGGAGAATGCATTTTCTGACCTCTCCGATGAGCGAGTGCGAAACACTGGCCAATTCAAACAGCTCCGGCAACAACTGCGAACTGATTTCCGGACCGCTCGACCCCAGCACCGCAAGAGCTGGCCGCCGCCACGGCAAGCGATTCAGCCCTTCACGAAGGACTTCCACCAGGTCGACTTTTCGGAGATCCGCCATTGCCGTGCGATAAATATTCTCCGCCTGCACAAATGCGAGCCAAACAACCTCATCCCGCCCATCCATGCTCCACCTACTTCTTCTTGCCCGCACGAGCCCATGGCAACCCTCTGAATCCTTCAATGAACTCCATGGGCTTCATTGGCCGAGTCGGAAATACTGTGTGGTGCGTCGGCGGCTGCAAGGAGCCAGGCAAAACATCACTACCATCAGCAACAACGCCGAACCCATCAGGCAGCCGGGTCCCCTGCGGAATCACGTGATAGAGTCCAGTCAACGGAGCCTGCGCTGGGTCACCAAACGTCGAAGCCCCCAAAGGCGACGGCCCCGATTGTGGAATAACCATGCCATCCGCGCCAACTTCGAAATCAATCCCTTCTCGCGGATCCCTTGGACCCGATGCGTTCCCGAACGCATGAAGATCGACTGGTGTCTCTCCACAGTTGTGAGCGAGGACGGATGTCGTGCCCGCCGCCACATAGTAGGTGTGTTCGCCGCTGACGGTCAGGTTGTGCACCCGCTGCACCGCGGTCCGCTGCCGCACCTGGACGACCTGCACCCAGGTACCGGAGGAAGTCTGCAGCCAGACCCCGGCAACGAGCTTGTCCGCTCGCACCCAGTCCTTGAGCTCCGGCAACCAGAACCGGTGCCCGTCGGTGGCGACGATCTTCTCGGCCTGACCAGCGACAGTCAGCTCCACGAGGTTCTTGGAGCCATCACCGACGATGGTCCGCACCACATCCTGACCCCGGCTTTGGCCAGTTTCGGGATCTGTGGCAAGAAGCTTGTCGCCTAGCTTGATCTGCTCGATCGGTTTCGACGAGCCGTCTGCCATCAACACCCGCGTACCTGGCACAAAACTGTTGACCAGACACGCGGTCGCAGTCTCAGCGACCTCCTCGGCCTTGTCCTCGATCTTCCGAAGCCGAGCCCACGAGTCCTTGATCTTGTCGATGATCCGGTTGGCCTTCATGATCGCCTTGGCGATCCGCTCCCCGGCCTGCACCAGCTTGAACGCCTTCGCCCACGGCACCAGACTGACGCACGCCAGGATGTCGAACTGCGTGAAGCAGTTCTTGACATCGTTGATGCCCGTCAGATCCATCAACAGCTCAGGAAGCTCCGCGACGACGACGTCCCACCACGACTGCGAGCTGTTCGCCTCGCGCAAATACTCCTCGTACTTGTCCTTACCACCCGCAGCGTCATAACGAGCCTGCTGCTGAGCGTGGTACGCGGCGTGAGCCTTCTTGCGCTTGTTGTAGGCCGTCGGGTAGGCGGCCGCGTATGACTCGTCACCTGCGGGGTCATTGCCGATGATGATGTTGCGTTCGGTGTCGATGCCGTAGTCGTGGCCGTCGGGGCCGGTGCCGCCCACCAGGTACATGCCTGACGGGTCGCTGAAGGTCACCGGGTTGTTGTTGCTGTAGGAGTAACCGTTGACCTGCTGCGGGTTCGCCGTGTTCATGATCGGGTCATCCGACAGGAACCGGCCGGTCGCCGGGTCGTACTCGCGAGCACCGAGGTGAGTCAGGCCCGAGGTGTCACGGGTACCGCCGACGAAGCCCTTGTCGTCGGGCCAGCCTCCGCCGTTTGGGCCGCGGGCCTTGCCGAACGGATCGAAGTACTGACGCTGGTACGTCAGGTCCCCGGCCTTGACCGAGAGCGTCGGCGTGCCCTGGTGGTCACTGACCTCGTAGGACAGCCGGCCGTTCGAGTGGCGTACCGCCACCACGGTGCCGCCATGCGCGTAGTACCGCTTGCCGGACACCTGGTTGGTCGCATCATCCTTGACCAACTCCATGCCCTCAGGCAGGTAGAGCGTGGTGCGGCCCGGTTCGCGCTTGATCAGACGGCCGCCGTCGGCGTCGTACAGGTACGAGGACTCCTTTCCAGAAGCCTCGACCACCTTGGCGGTGCGACCCTCGACGTCGTAGGAGATCGTCTGGGTATTACCCGCGACCTTGCGAGTGCGGGTGTTGCCCGTCTTGTCGTAGCCGAACTCGTCACGGGCGGTACCGGACGGTCCGATCTCGTCGATCGAGCGGACCACGTGCGGCTGGTTCGCCGGATCGTAGTTGTACTTGCGGCTGACCACGCCCGACGTCGTGGTCGTGCGCTCCAGCGTCCGGTTGCCGATCCTGTCGTACTGGTACTCCTGCTCGTACGGGGCCACACCACCGACAGCAGTCGTTGCGCAGTCACCGGAGCTGGGCGTGAACGCCTTGGTCAACCTGCGCAGGTTGTCGTAGCGGAAGCACTGGGTGTCCCACGCCGACTTGTTGCTCGGCTCGTCCGCGATCCTCGTGACGTTCCCACCGGTGTCGTAAGAGTACTTCCGGTTGGAGATCCGGTAGTCGGTGTCTCGCGAACGGTCCACGATGGACTGTTCGAGCCGGCGGCTGCCCTCCTCGAAGTAGTTCGTCAGCCACAGCTGGTCGGGGCTCTGGTCGGCACCGAGGGTCAGGCGCAGCGTCTCGCCGAACTTCGAGTAGATGTGCTCGTTCACATAGGTGTTCAGGCCGCCCGTCTTGATCGGCGCGCCTTGGTCGTTGTAGGCCGTGGAAACCCTTTCCGCAGCCAACCCGCCGGCGGCTGGTGACTGCGTGAAGAGGAGTGCACCGCTGACCGGCGTGTAGTCGCGCTCGAACCTGTAGGTCCGGCCGCCCAGGGCCCCTTCGGACGCAGGGATCTCGACCTCGGACTGGAGGATGCGGCTGTAGTCGTCGTACTGGGTGATCCGCTGGACGTACGCCTGTCCTCCGGAGAACCGGGTGGCCGAGTCGAGCAGCCCCTTCTTCTGTCCGTCGTACGTCCACTCCGCAAGCTTCGTCCCGCCGGAGAGCATCTGGGTCTTGCGGCCGAGCTGGTCGTACTTGAACGACACCGACCGGCCTTCGCTGTCGGTCGTCTTCACAACCTGGTCGAGATTGTTGTACTCGACAGTGGTGGTACCGCGGTCCGGGTCGGTTTCCTTCCACTTGCGGCCCAGCAGGTCGTACTCGTACGACCACTTGTTGCCTGCGGGATCGGTGACCTGCTCCAGCTGGCCCTTGAAGTTGAACTTCGACTTCGTGCTGTCGGCGCCGAGGCCGTCGTGTTGGAGCCGTTCGATCTCGCGGCCGTGTGCGTCGGTCACGACGGTCGTCGGGACCTGCCCCGGCGGCGGCGTCACGTGGACACGGTCGCCCGCGTAGACCGTGGTCGTGCTCCACTGGGGCGTGCCGAACTTGTGGTACGCCACGCTGACAGGGCGGGACAGTTTGTCGTACTTGGTGACCTCCTGGTTGGGGACCTGCGCGTCCAGCACCACGAGCAACTTGCCGTCCGGCGGCTGGTTGTTGAAGAACGCGTTGTTGGTCTTGGTGACGAGACCGCGCGAGTCGTAGAAGGAGTCGGTGATGACCCGTCCGAGCTCGCCGGCCTTCTGCTCACCGTCTGGAGTCTGGGTCTGCCGGGGACGCAGCAGGCCGTCGAAGATCTTGTACGAGACGTTGTACCCCTCGTCCCGCTCGCGCAACGACTTCGAGACCTCCACGACGGTCGCGGTCGATTCGTCGTAGATGTACTCGTACATCGCACTCGGGCTCAGATCACGTTCGCGGTGCGGCAACCAGGTGTGGGTCAGCCTGCCGAGCGCGTCGTACTTCGCGTCGATCCGTTCACCGTTGGCGCCGATCTGGGCGACCGGCAGTCCGAGCGCCGGGTCGTACTCGACGACCGAGACGTGGCCCTTGGCGTTGGTGGTGGTCACCTTGCGCACCGGGAAGCCGAACGCGGGCTCGCTCACCGTGTTGATCTCACCGAGTCCGGGATCGGTCGTCTTCTTGACCCGGCCGTAGATGTCGTACTCAGTGGTCGTGACCGCTTGGTACGCGCGAGGGCTCGTACGCTCGCCGTTCCACCGCGACGCGGTGGTCACGAGGCCTTTGGTCGGCGCCTCCCCGAACGACTTGCCATCATAGGCGGAAACCGTGTCACTGATGGTGTTGTCATCCGTTGCGGCAACGTCGCATTTCGCGGCGTAGGTGAGGATCCGGCTGGCGTAGTTCCACATCCACGCGGCCTCGTTGGCCACATAGCCGGTGATCGTGCACCGTTCGTCACCGGTGACGTCGATGTCACCCTCGTCCTGGACGGTGAGGGCGCGGCCGTGAACATCATCGAACGTCGTGCTCGCCCGTTTGGTCCGCCACCGGTCAGCACCGAGGTGGTTCGCGGTCGTCACGGTCTTGGTGTTGAGCAGCAACGCCCTGTCGTCACCGTTGAGCGCGGTGGGCGGTGACATCCACGGTTCGCTCGTGGTCTTCGAGTGCACCGCGTTGCCGTTCTTGACGATCGTCTTCCACTCGAAGCCCTTGAGACGCTCGACGTCCTCGATCCGCTCACCGTCGTACTCGACCCAAGCATCGCGCTTGCCGTCCGGCTCCGTGTCGCCGTCCATGCCGCGCAAGTAGATCTTTTCGGTCACCGGCCGATCCGGCTCGTTGACGTCACCGGAGATCGTGCGGACCTTGTTGTAGCCGCGCCACTGCGACCACGTCCGGTACTTCGCATCGGCGAAGTCGTTCTCGTCGTAGTGCCACAGCGGAGCATTCGCGATGCTCTCGTACTCGTAGTAGACCTTGGTCTGCTCGCTGAGCTCACGAACCCGGTCGTCCGCGATCACCGCGCGCACCACGTACTTGTGGAACCAGTGCAGCTGTGGCTCCAGGGCGCCTTCCGGAGTCCAGTACGACGGGAAGCACCGCAGCGTGTTGAGGTGCGCACTCTCCTTGGTGGGCATGCGCTGGCCGGGAATGCAGTCCTTGTCGGTGTACTCGACCTCGGTGATGCCACCTGCCTCGTGCTGGACACGCTTGATCCGGCCGCGCAACAGTGGCGGGTACTCGTCGCCATCCACCCGGTTCGCCAGCGTGATGCGCTCGAACTTCGTCGGAGGCAACGACTTCTGCTCACCCACCAGGCCGGTGTGCTTGATGCTGTCCAGCCACAGCGCCGGGTCGAGACCGTCGTTGGACGGCGGGAAGCTCTGGCCCAGCTCCCACTGATCGACATCGCGCCACTCCGCCGCAACGCTCTCCCTGCGCACCTGGGTGCTGATCTTCGTCAGACGCAACTGCGAAAAGAACGTCGGCGAATACTGGTTCTCGCACCTCGCACCAGGCGCGCAGATCTGGTCGAACGGCAGGTCCGGCCACTGCTTCGCGTTGTCCTTGTTCAACTTGCTCGGGTTGCAGTCGAAACCACTCGACGGGACACACCGCTCCGAGTAGTGGAACTGGACCCGTCCCGGTGCAGGCGCGTTCTCATCCGAGCTGTGCAGGCCGTAGTCGATCCGGTGCAGTCGTCCGGCACGGTCGTACTCGACGCCGTCGGCAGCGTCCAGGTTGCGGCCGTACCGGTTCTTCTCGGTCTGGTAGTAGAACCGGCTGACGTTGCCCTTGGGGTCCACCACGTAGTCGACGTTCCACCGCCATGCCTGGCGGCACGACAGCTCCTTGAACGGCTTGCCCCGCACCCAGCACGGCTCACCGGGGTGGTTGCCGAACACCGGCACGGTCCACGTCGACTCGGCTTCACGGGAGCCCAGGAAGTACTGGGTGCCATTCGGCGTCGTGACCTTCCAGAACTCGCCGTTGTCGTCGCCGCCCGCCACCGGCGCGCGGTTGAGGCGCTCGATCATGGAACCGTCGTCGTTCTTGGCCCGCCACTGGTTCGTGCCGGGGATGTTCACCAGTTCCGAGGAGATGCCGGCGAGCTGGATGGTGGCGTTGTCCGTCGCCCAGCACAGGTCGGCCGTTTTCTGCTGGCCGATCGTGGTGTTCACATCCTCGCCGCAGCCCTTGTACCGGCGCTCGATGAACCCGCCCGCGCTGAGATCCCACCCGTCACCGACGGATGACGCCTGGTTGTTCGTCGCGCTGGTGCGCCCGTCGACACCGCTGGACGAGTAGCCCAGCGCCACCTGTGGTGCGTTTCCACCGACGGAACCCGGCAGTTTGATCGGGTAGTTGTAGGTGAAGTCACCGCTTGAACCACCTGCTGACCAGCTGCCCGCAGGAGACAGAGTGGTCGCCTGGAACGAGCCACCCGCACCACCCGCAGCAGGCTCGGCCGCCAGCACCATCGGCCCCGAGGTGGCAGTGACGTCCGTTGCGGTCAGTATCTTGGCTTTGACGTCGTTGCGTGACGCCAATGGCGTCCGGGTCCTGCACTCTGCCTTGTCCGGTGTGGACAGAGCACACTCCGGCAGCTGCACGAGCCGCAGCCGCGAGCCGTAGTCGCCGCCGTAGGCGTTGTCGAAGCCGGTGTAGTCGAGCTGAACCGACGTCTTGCCGGGCGACTTGCCTGCCTTGTCGGACACCTTCAGCACTACACCGGCCACACCGACCTTCGCCGACGTGTCCTGGCTGAACGTTTCGACCCGCACCGGGGTCGCATCCGCCTTGCTGACCTTGATCGGGGAAATGCCCGCCTGCCGGAATTCACCGGGGGCGGCGACGTCCGACTTGCTCGGCACAGGCCAGGTGACCTTCGCGACCGGCTCGTTGGTCGCCGTGATCTGGTTGACCGGCCGCAGCTTCGCGGGCTCGCCAGGAACGTTCTTCTCGGTCTGGGTGGCGGGTTTGCGCACGTCTCTGCCCGTGGTCTGGGCAAGCGCCGGCGTCGGGGTGACGACACCAGCGATCATGACCCAGCCCAGAGACAGGGCTAGTGCGCGTGACCACTTCGCGTGAGCACGCATGAATATCCTCTGTTAGGCGAAAGTGCCGGATCAGCTGCGAACGGCCTGGGCAAGGATCTCTTCATCCGACAGCGCGCCGACGTAGACCCGCACGTCGTCGATGCCGCCCTTCCAGAACGCACCCACGGCGGTGGTAGGTGTGAGCCTGCCCATTTCCAAAGTGGACTCCGTCAACGCCGACCCGCCGGTGAACGGCGCCCTGGTGATGTACACACCGTTGAGGTACAGCCGCATCTCGGAGTTCGTCGTGTCGTGCACGGCGGTCAGATAGACCCATTTCTTCAGACCCGCACGGTAGGCGGTCTCCACAGTGGTGCCGCCCATCACGAACTCCCACTTCTTCGATGCACCGCTGTAGCGAAGATCGAGCTGGGAGGCGCCGTCCTGCACCAAACTCACGATCGTCCTGGGCTTGTCCTCGTGAGCCTCCAGATCCAGCCTCGCCCAAGCGGACACCGTGTAGGAACGGTCCGTGCGGATTCCTGGGCTCGGGGTCGACACGTATGCCTCGAGATCCTGCGGATCACCGTCCGCGCCAGGTCCGTTGAGGAGCAGCGAAGTGTAGCTGCCGCCCTGCTCCCAACTGGTCTTGCCACCGAAGGTGGCATTCCTGCCCGTTACCTCGTCCCTGGTCGAGGTACCGACGCCCTCAGCGATCTTGTAGTGGGCGCGAATGCCTGCCTGTTTGGCCAGCACCTTGATCTCAGCGTCGTTCAGCGTCCGGTTGTACATCTTGATCTCGTCGATCGTGCCGACGAAACCACTGGAGTCCTGGCCGTTCCAGCGGTTCCGCCCCACGAGCAACTGCGAAGCCTGCCAACTTTCCAGCCCCGCGACCTCACCCTGCTTCATGCCATCGACGTGAAGGGTGAGCGTCTTGGTGGTGGCTTCGTAAGTGCCAGCGAGGTGGGTCCAGACACCGATTTGCGCCTCGTCTCTTGCGCGCACCACCTTGAGGTCGGCCTTGTTAGCCGCGGCCGTCATGCCGAACGTCCAGCGCTTGGCCCCTTGGTCGTAGTACAGACCTGAGCTGAACACAGAGGAATCCGCCGTCGCCAGAACAGCGCGGCCGAAGTCACCGCTGTCCACCTTCGCCCACGCCGCCAACGTGAAGTTCTTCGACGTGTCCACCACCGCGCCACCGGTGAAGTAGTCCTGCGTGCCGTTCAACCCTGCACCCTTGCCCGCGTAACCAGCCGCGGCCAGGTTCGGGTTGCCTCCGGGCGTCAACGCATTGCCACCGTTGGTGTCAGTCAGCGTTCCGTCCAGCGGCCAGTGCGCGACTGGGTGCCCACCAGCCAGCACGATGAACTCGTAGCGTTGAAGGTCGGAAAGGTTGCCCGCGCGGTCCACCGTCTTGACGAACAGCGTCTGCGTACCCGCCGTCTTCGGCGTCCACCGGATCGTCGCTCGTCCATCAGAGTTGGCAGGCATCTCCTTGTTGAGAGAGTCACCACCGTCCGAGGTGAAGGAGTAGATGAACTTCGCCACGTCGCCGCTCGCAGACTTCACCGAGTCCAGCTCGAACGTGCCGGTCACGCCGACACCACCACCAGGCTGCGAGGAGGGGTACTCGACCGAACTCAGTTGCGGGGCAACCGGCTTGACCGTGTCGACGATGAACTCGCACGAAGTGCCCAGTCCTCCGGCCACGGTCTCGAGCTCACCATCACCGGTGCCCACGGTCCAGAAGTAGTGACCGTCTTGGGTGATCGTGTCCGGCTGTATCTCAGCCTCCGAATAGGATCCTGACGGCGTGTCCTGGTTCTGGTAAGCCGCGATCCGCTGGGGAACTCGGTCGACCCACTTGTACAGCTGAAAGTACGACCACAACGAACCACCATCCGGGTCCTGCAGCTTGGCGCGCATGCGAGGCGTCCTGGTCGGCACGTAGACCAGGTTGGCGGCCCCGCCTTCGCGGCAGGGCAGCAGGCCGCGCTCCAGGCTGCGGTCAGACGCCGGGAGCGGGTACGAGTTGTATTCGACACGCAGCACGGGGTTGAGGTCGAACCGGCGCCACGCCTTGTCGTTCACCGCGTAGTTGTCGCTTGACAGTCCGACGGTCATGCTCGTGTACCCGTTGTCGACCTGGTATCGCATCTGTCCGAGCACGTCGAACTCTGTCAGTCCGTCAGTCGGACAGTACTTGGCGTTGTTCTTCTTGTTGATAGTCGACTGCTTGGTGTACCACTGGGGTCCGGTGCGCCACGTGGTGCCAGGACCGATCGGCCCGGTGTGCCACGCGGCAGTTGGTTCGACCAGATCGCAGTTCGCAGAGTTGATCACAGTCATCGCAAGCTTCGCCGAGTGGATCTTCTTGCCGACCATCTGCGCGATGTCCATCTCGACGTACGAGACCGAGAAACCAGTCGCGGGATGCCAACCCACTTTGAGATCCCCCAGCTCGCCGTCGGTACGGTCGTAGTTCGGCGCATCCGGAGCCAATTCCTGCGCCACCGCGTGGTGGTTCTTGTAGCCGGCCCACCTGTAGCTCGGATCAATCGACACCGGGAACTTCGTCTCAGGTGAGGCCAAGAACGCCTGATCGGGCAGCACGGAGATCGTGTCGCCTGTGATCTCGACACCCATCTTTGCCGGGCGACCGGTGGCGTCCCACATCTGTGAGGCGTCACCGGTGAACCGGATCCGTCCTTTGTCGTCCTTTACCTGCAGCGAGCCGTTGACCTGGCTCAGCACTCCGCCCTTGACGTGCGAGCCATAAGTGATCTTGCGCAACTTCTCCGACTTCGCTGCCTCGGAGGTCTTCACCACAAGCACCTGACTGAACCCGGTTGCGGACGCGACGACCTTAAGATCAACGCCGGGCCACACTTCCGAGTACTTCGTCGTTGCACCCTCGACCGTCGGCTCCGGCAGCGCCTCGGGCCAGCTCAACCCGACCTCAAAGCCGTCTTTGGCCACCACGGCGAGTGGCGTGCCCATGCCCTTTCCGGCGAGCGTGAGGTCGACCAAGGTCGCCTCCGAGCGGATCAGACCGTCCGCATGCTTGCGCAGGTTGGTATCGACCGGCACCCACTTGCCACCACGTTTGGCCCGCTCCGGCCTGAGCGTCTGGACGAACGTCATCGTGCCGTTCGGGTTCGCCACAGTCTCCGACGCTTCCGTCGTGAGCCCGGAAACCTTCACCGGCTTGTCGAACTTCCGCGCCGCTGCCAGGGCAGACGCCCCGTCCGGCAACTCGTTCGGTGCCGGAGCGGCGTTCGCAACTGGCGTGATGGATCCAGCTGACACAGCCAGCACAAGTGCGAATGCGCGCATGCAAAAAGCGCGCGCCGGTCTGCGGCGCATCAAAAAATCCCCCCAAAGTCGAACACATCCCCCTCAGCGACAGCCAGCTTCGACCAGCGTTCTCTTCGGAACAATCGGCCGACCGGTCTACAGGCGCTACCCTTGGGACACGGTGAGTAACATCCGTGGTGCCCGTCACACCGAATAGTGGCGAGCGGTGGAGTCGTCAGGATCCGCCTGTCAACGGGTTCCACCGCGTGCCGAACACGAGGTCAAGCGTCATGCATCGACCGCCGCGATGACCAAGGCGATCGCTCACGTCACGTCCTTGCGCCGGCATCAGCTGGCAGGACCGGCGGGGAGGCTCAGCCGAGGCTCTTGATCAGAGGGATTGAGTTCGAGCCCTCGGTTGAGGTCGCTGGAGAAGCTGGTTCGGATTCGTCTCGACCCGCTTACGCGTCTCAAAGCTCGACCACCCGCACGCGTGTGCCCAGTGCTGCACAGACTCCCTCGCACCCCTTCCATCGCTCTCGGTGTCACGCACGTTTCACATAGCACACAAATGTGTTGTGACCTGCGCGTTCTCAGGCCAAGATGGCCTGCGTCTAGTACACGACTGATTGTTTATGGGGGCAGTCGAATCATGCGTTTCAAGCGCGCAATGGCAGCTGTGCTCGGCATCGCGGCGATGGTCACCATCGTCAGCGCGAACCCGAGCCTCGCGCAGGGGGACAAGACGTTCAAGGGCGTTGAGCGTGAGCGGAGCATGTCCACCGCCACGACCAACGGCCAGTCCTTCCTCGAGATCAACGGGGCGGGTGAGCTCGTCCACTGGCAGCGGTCGGGCGAGTCCTACGCCAAGCACGTCCGCGGTTGGGGCTGGCAGGGGACCCGCACCATCACGACCCTCGACGAGCAGACGTTCCTCGAGATCAAGGGCGACGGCCGCCTGTCCAAGTGGACCTGGAACGGCGGTGCCTACAACGAGGCCGTCGTCGGCTGGGGCTGGAACAACGCCCGCCTGATCACGGGTGTCAGCGGCAACCAGTTCATCGAGATCAACAACCAGGGCGAGCTGGCCTACTGGACGTTCGACGGCTCGAACGTCCTCTCCAAGGTCATCAAGGGCTGGGGCTGGGGCGGCACGAAGAGCATCACGGGTCTCGACCCGTACCTGTTCATCGAGATCAAGGGTGACGCCCTCAACTCCCTCTCCTGGTGGGTCAACGGTTCGACCGGCCTGCAGGAGTTCCACGAGGGTGGCGACAGGCGCTGGATCCGCCTGATCGCGGGCGGCGACGCCGACCACTTCACGATCATCCGGACCGACGGCGTCCTGATGGAGTACGCGTGGGTCCAGACCGGCGAGACCGGTGAGTGGGTCGGCACCGAGCGCGGCTGGGGCTGGGGCGGCACGCGTCTGATCGGCTGATCTACCTGATGTGAGAGGGCCCCGACCGGTTCGCCGGTCGGGGCCTTTTGCATTGCCCGCCCGCACTCGTCAGGATCTGGCCATGACCGACCTGCACGAGCTCTACCGCGACCTGCACCGCCATCCCGAACTGTCGCTGCAGGAGTTCCGCACGGCGGGCGTGCTCGCCGATGTCTTGCGCCCCTTGGGTTGCGACGTCACGACCGGGGTCGGCGGCACCGGTGTCGTCGGAGTGCTGCGCAACGGGGACGGCCCGCTCGTCATGCTCAGGGCGGACATCGACGCGTTGCCCGTGCAGGAGAAGACCGGGTTGCCGTACGCGTCGACCGTCCGTGCGACCAACGCCGACGGTGAGGACGTGCCGGTGGCGCACGCGTGCGGGCACGACATGCACGCCACGTGCCTGGTCGGGGCGGCCGCGGAGCTCGCGCGGACCCGTGCGGAGTGGTCGGGCACGCTGCTCGTGGTCTTCCAGCCGGCGGAGGAACTGGGCTGCGGCGCGCGGAACATGGTCGAGGACGGGCTGTTCGACAGGTTCGGCAAGCCGGAAGTCGTGCTGGCGCAGCACGTCAGCCCGTTGCCCGCCGGAATGATCGCGCACGGCAGCGGCCCGTTGATGGCGGCCTCCGACTCCGTTCGCGTCACGTTGTTCGGGCGCGGCGGCCACGGATCGGCTCCCGAGACGGCCGTCGATCCGGTGTTGATGGCCGCGCACACCGTGGTGCGGTTGCAGGGGATCGTCGCGCGCGAGATCGCACCCAGCGACCGTGCCGTCGTCACGGTGGGACGGTTGCAGGCCGGCACGAAGGAGAACGTGATCCCGGAGACGGCCGAGATCGGGATCAACATCCGGACGTTCGACGAGCACGTCCGCGGCATCGTCCGCGGCGCCGTCGAACGGATCGTCCGCGCCGAGGCCACCGCGTCCGGGGCGCCGCGCGAGCCCGAGTTCGACTGGTACGACGGCACTCCGGTGCTCGTGTCCGATCCGGACGCGACCGCGAGGACGGTGGAGGCCTTCGCCGAGCACTTCGGGAAGCACAACCTGATCCCCGGCGCCGTGGTCAACGCCAGCGAGGACGTCGGCGTGTTCGGCACGGCGGCGGGAGTGCCGACGGTGTTCTGGTTCTTCGGCGGCACCGACTTCAGCACGCGCGAACCCGGTCAGCCCGTCGCCATGAACCACTCCCCCGAGTTCGCGCCGGACATCGAGCCGACGCTGTCCACCGGGGTCGACGCGCTGGTCGTGGCCGCTCGGGCCTGGCTCGGCTAGTCCCGCGCGGCGATCCCGTCGTACATCACGCGCCGCAGCGCCTCGCTCTGCGCCGCCTGGGCGTCCGGCGTGCGCAGCGACGAGATCGCCGTGCCGAGGATCATGCCGTTGATGGCCCTGGCGGTGTTGTCGACGTCGAGGTCCGCGCGCAGGTAGCCCAGCTCGACGCCGTGCGAGAGGTAGGCGGCGGTCAGCGCGGCGGCCAGGTCGAACAGGTCGAGGATCCGTTCGGACATCGCCCTGTCGATGCCGGGCGCCTCGAACAGCAGCAGGCGGGGCACGCGGGGGTCCTCGCCGAAGATGCGGCCCAGCGCCTCGCCGATGCGCGCGGACTGCTCGCGGTACTCGGCGAGCGTCGACACCGCGTCCGGCGCGTTCTCCGCCGTGAGCGCGCCGGTGATGCGTGCGACCAGGTCGTCGACGACGTGGTCGACGATGTCCCGCTTGTTCTGGAAGTACCGGTAGAACGTGCCGTGGCCGATGCCGAGCCGCGTGGCGACGTCGGCGATTCCGGTGGCGTGGTAGCCGCGTTCGGCGAAGCAGTCGAACGCCGCGTCGATGATCTCGCGGCGCAGCTCCTGCTTCTTGCGCTCGCCACGGCTGACGGGTTCGGCACTGGACGTCATGGGGCCAAGTCTATGACCTGCGGACTCTTGTGATCACCCGAAAACTGACATACGGTTCCGGAACTGACATGCGATTCCGCCAGGAGGTCCGGATGGCTCCGCAGCACGACGCGATCGTCGTCGGCGCCGGGTTCGGCGGCATGGGGGCGGCGATCGAGCTCAGGCGGCTCGGGTTCGAGAACCTGCTGATTCTGGAGCGGGAGGACGACCTCGGCGGCACCTGGCACGTCAACCGCTATCCGGGACTGGCCGTGGACATCCCGTCCTCGACGTACTCCTACTCGTTCGAGCCGAACCCGCACTGGTCACGGCTGTTCGCGCCGGGCGAGGAGCTCAAGCGGTACGCCGAGCACGTGGCGCGCAAGTACGACCTGCGCCGGTTCATGCGGTTCGGCACGGTCGTCACCGGCGCGACCTGGAAGGACGACCACTGGGAGGTCGTCACCGACGGCGAGACCTTCACCGCGCGCTACCTGGTCACCGCCACCGGCTTCCTGTCGATGCCGAAGACTCCCGACATCGAGGGCATCGAGTCGTTCCGGGGCCAGGTCGTCCACACCGCGGCCTGGGAGCCGGCCGATCTGACGGGCAAGCGGGTGGCGATCATCGGCACCGGTGCCACCGCCGTGCAGCTGATTCCCGAGCTCGCGAAGACCGCGTCGGCGCTGACGGTGTACCAGCGCACACCGATCTGGGTCAGCCCCAAACCCGACTACCCGATCCCACCGGCGGTGCGGAAACTGTTCGCGCGCCTGCCTTTCGTGCAACGAGCCGTGCGGTGGCTGGGCAGCTCGGTCCTCGAACTGATGATGATCTCGGGAGTCGTGCACTACAAGCAGCTGCGCGTCGCGAACCGAGTGGCCGAGTGGTGGTGTCGCAGGCATCTGCACCGCCAGGTCCGCGATCCGGAGCTGCGCCGCAAGCTCACGCCTGACTACTCCTTCGGGTGCAAGCGGCCCACGTTCTCCAACGACTACCTCCGCACCTTCACGCGACCGCACGTGCACCTCGATACGGCGACCATCGAACGGATCGACGCCACCGGTGTGGTCACCGCCGACGGCCGCACCGACATCGACGTTCTCGTGCTGGCCACGGGATTCAACCTGTGGGACACCAACTTCCCCGCGTTCGAGGTGGTCGGTCGCGACGGCAGGGACCTCGGCGCGTGGTGGCGGCAGAACCGGTTCCAGGCCTACGAGGGCGTGACCGTGCCGGGCTTCCCGAACTACCTGTCGCTCAACAGTCCGTACTCCTACAGCGGTCTGTCGTACTTCACGACCATCGAGTGCCAGATGAAGCACATCCGGCGGCTGTTCACCGCCATGCGCTCCCGCGGCGCCTCGATCTTCGAGATCACCCAGCGCGCCAACGACGAGTTCCTCGGCCGCATGCGCACGAGGGTCGCCCAGAACTCGGTGTTCTCGCTCGGGCAGTGCGCCACCGCGCACAGCTACTACTTCAACCAGCACGGCGAAGCGACCCTGCTGCGGCCGACGTCGACGATCAGCGCGCACCGGGCCGCGAGCCGTTTCCCGGTGGAGCACTACAGCTTCTCGCCCGTCCTCGCGGCGACGCCGGCATGACCCGCCGCGGACTCGCGATCGGCTGCGGCGGCACGCTCGGGTTCGCCTGGACCGCCATCGCCCTGCAGGCCGTCGAACGCCGGCTCGACTGGGACGCGCGCACCGCCGAGGTGCTCGTCGGCACCTCGGCGGGCTCGGAAGTGGTGGCACTGCTGGGTTCCGGGCGTTCGGTCGCGGAGATCGTCGCCACCCTCGACTCGTTCGTCGACGGCGCCGGAACGAGGCCACCGCTGCCGCGGCTGAGGTGGCCCGCCCTCGGGCTGGTCGGCCGGCACGACCTGATGGCGTCGCTGGCCGGTCTGCTGCCGGTGTACAACGCGGGCAAGTTCGCCGTCCGCTGTGAGCACCGCGCCGGCGTCCGGCCTGGACATGAAGCCGATACCGAAGGTGACACCGGAGGCCATCGCCGACGCCGTGGTCCGTTCGGTGTCCAGCCACAGGGCCGAGATCGCGGTGCCGCGGTACGTCGGCACCCTGGCCACCGTCGCGGCGCTCACCCCGGAACCCGTCCTCAACGCGGTCCGCAGGCTCGTTCGCGACGACCGCGCGCTGCGGCCGGACAACGAGGACCGCGCTGCCTACCGCGCCCCGCTCACCGGTCGAGAGTCTGCTTGATGACGCTCAGACCGCGCGACATCGCGTCGGCGATCGGGGCGGCGAGCTCCTCCGGCAGCACGTCGCGCGTCCACACCACGCGGCACCGCCGTTCACCGTCGGCCACGACCTGGAAGACCGCGTTGTCGTGCTCCGGCTGGACCGTGCCTCCGACGACCGAGTAGGCGAGGCGGCGCAGATCGTCGTCGAGGCTGATGAACCGCTCCACGGCCACAGAGCCGTTGCCGAAGGTGACGACCCGGCGGTCGCCCTCGGGCTTCGTGTCGACCACGAACCCCGGTGCCATGCGCGAGGGACCCGTGGCGAAGTCGCCGACCACCTTCCACACGTCGTCCGCGCTCGACTCGATGACGACTTCCTTGATGATCGACGCCATCACGCGACCAGGCACAGGAGGTGGCCCTGCGGGTCGGCGAGCACCGTCCACTCGTCCCCGCCGGGCTGGAAGTCGGGCTTGGTGGCGCCGAGCTCGAGCAGTTGCTTGACCGCGAGGTCGACGTCGGTGACCTGGAAGTCGAGGTGGGCCTGCTTGTCGGGGCCCGGCCACGAGGGCGGCCGGTAGTCGGGGACGCGCACGAGGGCGAGCTGGACGCCGTCGGAGCCCAGGTAGACGTACTCGTCACCGCTGGAGGTCACCTCCCACCCCGTGACGGCGCGGTAGAACTCGGCCAGCGGTCCGGGGTCCGCGCAGTCGAGGACGATCGTGGTGAGCTGGGCCAATGCGGGCATGTCTGCTCCTTACGAGGTTGTGCTGCGCACCAGCCTGCGTCGTGCCCGCCCGCGGGTCTTGAAGATCCTTGCGCCGAAATTGTCAGACCCCCGGCCTAGCCTGGAACCGTGCTCTCCTTCGTCGACCTCGCAGCGCGTCCGGAGTTCAGCGTGTCCGTCGTGGACTGCCTGGACGACCACCGGGGCTGGAAGGGCGAGCAGCCGAGGGAGGACGTGCGGCTGGTGCTCGTGCAACGCGGCGGGTTCCGGCGGCGCGCCCGCGGTGAGGTCGCGGACCTCGACCGCACCGTCGGCTACCTGGGCCTGCCCGGTGAGGAGGAGCACTTCGCCCATCCCGCCGGTGGCGACGTGTGCACGTCGATCGGCCTGACGCCCCGCCTGTGGCACGCCGTGGCCGGTGAGGCACCGCGCCTGGCCCGCTCGTCGCTGTACGTGGACGGCAGGCTCGACCTCGCCCACCGGCGGCTCCTGGCAGCGACCCGCACCGCGGACGACGTGGCCGAGGAGGTGGCCGGTCTGGTGGCGGAGGTCGTGGGGCAGGTCGTCACGACGACGGTCCCGGACGGCACCGGCGACAGGGCGCTGGTGGCGAGGGCGCGCGGTGTGATCGGCGACGACCACCCGGCCGCGGCGGGCCTGATCCCCCTCGCCGAGCTGCTCGGCGTCTCGCCGTACCGGTTGAGCCGGGCGTTCACCCGCGAGCTCGGGGTGTCGCTGACCCGCTACCGCAACAGGGTTCGGGTCGGCCGCGCGCTGGACCGGCTGGAACGAGGGGAATCCCGCCTGGCCGTGCTGGCCGCTGACCTCGGCTTCTCCGACCAGGCGCACCTGTGCCGGACCGTGCGCGAACACCTCGGCCACACCCCAACCGCACTGCGCAGACTTCTCGGGGCAAATCGTTCAACAACCCCAACACAGGAATGTGCGGCATCAATCCCTACATATATGCACGAATAGTTGTGTGCAAATAAGTTAGTATTTGTTAACGATCGGTCGAGAACCGGTCCTTTCCCTGCTCCGCCACCACATTCACCTCGACGAACCACCGGCTCCCCCGGCGAACGAGCTCCCAGTCGGTGACGATCCCCGCCGGCTGCAAGGCGACGCTGACGGTCACGGCGGGCAGCACCACGCTCGGCACGCTGTCGAACACGAACGCGGCCTCGGGCTACGCGCTCAAGACGTTCGACGTGTCGCTGCAGACGTCGTTCGTGATCGACGACACAGCGCTGACGCTGAGCTGAGCCTAAGGTGAGCACCTCGAAGACGAGGGGTGCTCATGAAGAACAAGCTGTACGCGGCTGCCGCGATCGTGGACTCGATCGCGGCAGCCGTGCGCTCCGCGAAGCCCGCGCGCTTCGTCACGAAGACGGCTCTGATGCCCGCTTTGACAGTCGCCAACCCTCCCCGCGACCCCGGAATGGCCGTGGGCCTGGCCGGCTCGTGGGCGGGCGACGTGGCGCTGCTGGGCGACTCCGACCGAGCGTTCCGAACAGGACTCTTCAGCTTCCTGGTCGCCCACGTCGGCTACACCGCAGCCCTGGCCCGCCGCTCGACACCGGGCGCCCGCAAGGCGGTGGTGCCCATCGTCGCAGCGTCCGCCGCCGGCGCCTACGCGTTCGCCCGCGCAGCAGGTCCGATGGGCAAGCCGGTGGGCCTCTACGCCCTGACCTTGGGCACGATGGTGGCCGCCGCGTCGACCGTCCGAGGCGCGGGCTCACGACGAGTTTTCGGTGGTGCGGCCCTGTTCGCGGCGTCGGACGCCCTGCTCGGCGCGAGTCGGTTCGTCCTCAAAGGACGTGCGGCACGGGTGGCGACGGCCGGCGTGATGCCGACGTACGCGGCAGCGCAGTGGCTGATCCACACGGGGTTCGAACAGGGGGAGCGACCCCCCGCGTGAAAACCCGTTGGATGCCCTGTGCTAACGTTCTTCTCGTCGGAAACGGCACCGTGAACAAGCGCCGCTAGCTCAGTTGGTTAGAGCAGCTGACTCTTAATCAGCGGGTCCGGGGTTCGAGTCCCTGGCGGCGTACTTCAGAGAAGCAGGTAGAGATTCGTCTCTACCTGCTTCTTTGCATTCTCCGTTTCTTCGCTGTGGATCATGGTTTGCGAGCCCGAGGACATCCCTGGGATTACGGGGTCAGGCCGCTGCCGTCGCGGCGTGGTGGCCCCAGGCGGTGGCCTCGTCACAGGTCGTGCGGGTGGCAAGGCAGCCATGAAGGGTGCCGACGAGGCGATTGCCGACGTGCCGTAGTGCTGCGTCGTGTGACTGATCCATGATCTCGATGTCGTGATGACCTTCAGGTCAAGTGCTCGGCGCACCACGGTGGACGCTTCTGTGCGCCGCCCGCAGGTGAACTCGAACGCGTGAACCGCAAACGTTCCGTGCAGCTCACCCGAAATGGTGCCGTCGACACCTGCAACTCCCGGCCGATGAGGCGCGGACGGTTGAGGTCCAGCTGAACGGGCATCCGGAGGCAGAAGTCGCGTCTGAGATCCGGGTGTCGGGAACGACACATGGGCACCGACGACAAGGGCTTGGAAACCGAGGGCAAGGTCGACCAGGCGAAGGGTCACCTGAGTGAGTCGGCCGAGAAGGTCAAGGACGCCTCCAAGAAGGACTGAACGGCTCACTGCTCTCCCCGGGAGCGCGCACCGCTGCGGTGCGCGCTCCCAGGTGTCGTGAGCGCTTCATCCCGGCTCCGAGCAGCTACAGTGAAGGCGCAGGGCCGTCGATCGGCTCATCCACTCGCTTCGTCACCTCCGCGGTCTGTGAGCCCGCCCGCCGTGGCTCCGCAGCGATCTGAGGAAGGCGGGGTCCGCATGGCAGTGACCGCCCCCATCGGTGATGATCGGGTCCTGCGCGGCCGGAACGCCACGTCCGAGGGCACGTACCTGCTGGCGGGCGCCCTCGAACGGTATGTGGGGAAGGTCGCCGAGGCTCTCGGCGTGCCGCGCGACGGCATCAGCTTCGAGGTCACCGACACCGCTACGGCCTACATCGCACTCGGCGGCCGCGCCGCGGCTCACCCGGATCGTGACGTCATGCTCGTCTGGAGCGCGACGCAGGGCTGGGCGGTGTCGATCGAGACCGATCCCGCCGAGCCTCGGATCGTGCTCGCCCGCTCGGCCGGGGACATCGTGCAGGCGCCGGAGGCCGTGGCAGCTCTGGTGGCCGAGTCCATGGGACGCCTCGGTGCCCCGGAGACCCCGGTGGCAGGCCCGCCGCTGATGGGGTGGTCGGACCTCGCCGAGTGCATGGAACGTTACGCGCCCTGAAGTGGTGGACGCCGTTTCGGTCGATCAGGCCGGAAAGCGTGTAGTGTCGGTTTTGCCGAGAGCATCTCGCACCTGAGCAGTCAAGCTCACGTCGCACTCGGCGAAACCTGAACCGGCCCTTTTTCAGGGCCGGAGACGGGAGTCCCGGCATGACGTCGGCTCCTCACCATTCCATGGCCCCTCCGGCTGTCACGGCCAACGAGCAGCCTCGGTATCCGCTGCGATTGCGGTTGCGGCCGAAGGCGCTCACCGCGGGGTATGTCGACGGTGCCTGGTGGCCGCGTTCCCGGGACCTCGCCGCCGAACTGCCCGCGCTGCTCGCGGTGCTGGCAGTTCGGCTGGGCGAGATACCGCGGGTGAGCTACAACCTGACCGAGTGGGAGACCGCGCCATCGGAGGTCGCCGCCGGCGGCGTGCGGGTCCGGCTCAGCGGGTTCTGGTCGAGGCCGCCGCACACCGTGGACGTCGTCGCGGGAGACCGGCGTCGCCTCACCCTGCTCCTCGTTCCGCCCGACACCAGCCCTTCCGCCGCCCACCACGCCATGATGCGCGCCGCCCGCCGCGAAAACACCGACACCGTCGAAGCTCTGCTGCACGACAGCGAGGCCGATGAGTCCATTGTAGACGCCCTCGGTGCCGGCAGCGCCTGCATACCCGAACAAACAACGCAAGGACTTGGATGACGACATCGACCCACACATCCGCATATGAGCGCAGGCTCAAGATGGTGGAGGACGTGCTGACCGGCCGAACCGAACTCGACGGCAAGGCCGCACGGGATCTCGCGGTGCACGTGTTGCGCGCGCTGGACCACATCCCCGAGCGGGTGCGTTGAACTCGCGCCACTACGGCACTGGCGCGACGCAACTGACGTGGGGCACCCGACTGCTCCGCGTCGGTTGTGCGTTCACCTACCGCGCCGAAGTGCCCACGCCGGCGGTGTTCCTCGTGCGCCCGCTGTGGAGCGCGGACGTGCGGCTGAGCCAAGAGCACCTGGACGTGAAGCCGGACGTCCCGATGCGGCACCATCTCGACCTGTACGGCAACCGCAACACCCGAGTGGTGCTGCCTCCTGGTCTGTCCACAGTGCACTACAGCGCGTGGGTCGACGTCCCGGACAGGACGGAGGACGTGGACGACACGGTGCCGGAGACACTGCCCGACGGTCTTCCGGACAACGTGCTGCTGTACACGTTGCCCAGCAGATACTGCGTGTCCGACGTGCTGGGCGACGAGGCGTGGTCGAGGTTCGGTGCTCATCCGCCCGGTTACGGCCGGGTGCGCGAGATCTGCCGGCACGTCCACGAGTCGCTGAGCTTCGGCTACGGCACCTCCACCGCGTTGTCCACCGCGGCCGACGTCAACGCCGCGGGTTTCGGTGTCTGCCGTGACTTCACGCATCTGGCGATCTCGTTCTGCCGCGCCCTCAACATTCCAGCCCGGTACGTCTTCGGCTACCTGCCGGACCTGGACGTGCCTCCCGACGGCGCTCCGATGGACTTCGCGGCGTGGATGGAGGTCTGGCTGGGTGACCGCTGGTGGACCTTCGACCCGCGCAACAACGAGCCCCGCAAGGGACGCGTGGTCATCGGCAGAGGCCGTGACGCCGCCGATGTCGCGATGGTCACCACGTTCGGCGGGCCGGTGCTCGAGTCGATGGTCGTTCAGGCGGAAGAGGATCTGGCCCCGTCATGGCGCTGAGCGGGTTCTGCCCACAGCGGAGTACGGTGGGATTACCGAGGGCACGTCGTGCAGCAGCGCTCAAGCTGGTGCCGCCTTGGGCGCATCAGGAAGCCCGGCCGGTTCGGCTGGAGGCGGGAGCGCCGAGATGAACTCGGAGCAGCTCTGCACCACTGCGGCTTTGGCCGCATCACGCGGTCACAGACTGACGCGGAATCCGCATTTCGCCGGGGGCTGGCGGCCGTTGTCGACGGATCCGGCCGTCACGACGCCTGTGCTCGTTCCGCCTGCCAGGCGTACGCGCTGACACGCGCGTCCTCTCGTTCCGGCACCGATCATCGGAGTATCCGCATGCCAGAGTCACGAACCGCCTTCGCCGCAGCCGACGTGTTGACGACGCGCCGGTTGATGTTGCGCCCGTGGCGCGTCGACGACGCACCCGCCGCGCTGGACGTCTACGGCCACGCCGAGGTGACCCGCTGGCTGAGCCCCGAAATGGACCAGGTCCCGGACGAGGCCGCCATGAGGTTGTTGCTGCAGCAGTGGAACGCGGAAAGCGCCCGTCTTCCGGCCCCGGCCGGCCGCTGGGCGGTCGAACGCACCTCCGACGGTCAGTTGATCGGCGGCGCTCTCCTGCTCCCGCTGCCACCTGGCCGGGAGGATCTGGAGGTCGGCTGGCAACTACGTCCGGACACCTGGGGCAACGGCTATGCCACCGAGGTGACCCACGCCCTCGCCGCGTGGGCGTTCAGCCAGGACGTGTACGAGGTGTTCGCCGTTGTCCGGGCTGGCAACACCCGCGCTTCGTCCACCTTGCGGAACAACGGGATGCAGTGGGTCGGTGAGACGGCGAAGTACTTCGGCCTCGACCTGCAGGTGTTCCGCCTTCGCGTGGCGGACCTCGACCCGGCCGCACCCGCGACGCTCGGCCCGCCCGGTCGCGACTGACCCACGGCATGCGACATTCGGCTACTGTGGGACGTGTTGGGGTCCAGCCGACGGCATCCGGCCGACGCGGTCCCCGATCCCGTCCGGTCCGGTGGTTCTCCGGCCGGAGACAGGAGCACCGGCTTGTTGCCGGACAGCCAGCCTCCCCCTTCCAGATCCCGCGCAGCCGTCGACTTCGCCGAAGCGCGACTGTCCGCGGAACGAGCGGAAGTCGTCCAACAACACCAGGCCGCAAGACGAGTGGCGGAACACGCTCGCGATGCGGGCGACTGCCGTGAACTGCTGTCCATGCTCGGCCTGGCAAAACTGCCACACGGCTCCCGTGGCGCGGTCCCGCGACACGACCAGCACACCACCCCGACTTTCCCGGAGGCGTTCGACGTGTTCCGGCCTGTGGAAGGAGCACGTGCATGAACCGAGGCACCGTCAAGTGGTTCAGCGGCAGCAAGGGTTTCGGCTTCATCGCGCCCGAGAACGGTGGGCCGGACCTGTTCCTGCACCACTCCGAGGTGAACGGCTACGCCTTCGGGGGCATCCCGGACAACCAGCCGGTGGAGTTCGAGATCGGCGAGGGCGACAAGGGACCGCGAGCGGTCTCCGTGCGCGTTCTCTGACCGGCTGACGAACCGGCGGCCGGTTCTCGCGCAACCGGCCGCCGACCTCGCCCAGAACCGTCCACTGTGGAAGAGGTGACGTGAGGTTTCGTCACCACCACGACCGGGGTAGCCATTACTTCCGAGTGACCTACCCCGATCGCCCCAGACCCCGGCGGCGGAGATGCAGCTGCCGTTCTGGAGGTTCGTGGCGTGAGCACATCAGTTCCCCGAGTTCAGGTTGGGCCACAACCGATGTTCTCGGGCGAGAAGACCCCGTTCGAGATGTTCCTGGTGAAGCTCTTCGCGGTCGTTCCGGCAGTGGCCCTCGTTGCAGCCGTGCCGCTGGCGTGGGGCTGGGGACTCGGCTGGGCAGACATCGGGCTCGCCATCTTCTTCTACACCTTCACCTGCCTTGGCGTGACGGTCGGTTTCCACCGCTACTTCACCCACGGCGCCTTCAAAGCCAACCGCGCCCTGCGGATCGCGCTCGCGATGACCGGCAGCATGGCGATGCAGGGCCAGATCATCGGCTGGGTCGCCGATCACCGCAGGCACCACGCCTACGCCGACCGCGATGGCGATCCACACTCGCCCTGGTTGTACGGCACGTCGGCCGTCGCACTCGCCAAAGGTTTCTGGCACGCCCACATGGGCTGGATGTTCCGGCGGGAGCTGACCAACGCAGCACGCTTCGCCCCCGACCTGCTCGCCGATCCTGACATCCAGCGGGTCAACCGCTGGTTCCCGGCGTTGACCGCGGTGACGCTGATCGCTCCCGCGGTGCTCGGCGGGCTGATCACGTGGAGCTGGTGGGGTGCGCTGACGGCGTTCTTCTGGGCCGGCCTCGTCCGGGTCGCGGCACTGCACCACGTGACCTGGTCGGTCAACTCGATCTGCCACATGATCGGCGATCGCCCGTTCGAGGCACGCGACAAGTCGGCCAACTTCTGGCCGCTGGCGATCCTGTCGATGGGAGAGTCGTGGCACAACTCCCACCACGCCGACCCCACCTGTGCCCGCCACGGAGTTCGCCGCGGCCAGATCGACGTCTCCGCGCGTCTGATCCGGATCTTCGAACAACTCGGCTGGGTCACCGACGTGCGCTGGCCGAGGCCGGAGCGCCTGGCCCGCAAGCTGAGGGACACCGCGGTCCGAGCAACGGAGTGAGCGGTGAGCGGCTGGTCGAAGCCGCCTGCGAGGTGTGCGTTCACCTGGCGGGCGTGAGCGGGGCCCAGCTGACACTCGTGAACGGCACCGGGCGGGGCGAGTCGCGATACGCCACGAACGCGACGGGTGGGCGCCTCGAGAACCTGAGGTTCGTCCTGGGCGAAGGCCCCGGTGAGGACGCGTTGAGCTCCGGAACGCCGGTCCTGGTGGCGGAGCTGGACTCTCGGGAGAACCGGCTGCGGTGGCCGCTGTTCGTGCCGGCCGCCTGCGCAGCCGGAGCGTCCGCGATCTTCGTGTTCCCGTTGTGCAGTGGCGTCGTCCGGATCGGAGCGCTCGCTCTGCACCGGTACCGGCCCGGTCCGCTCACCACGACACAGATTCTGGACGTCCACGTCCTGACCGAGGTCGTCCTCTCGTTGGCACTGGACGAACTGACCCGGCTGCACTCCGACAGCCGTGCCGAGGTCCACCAGGCGACCGGGATGCTGTCGGTCCAGTTGGGTGTGAGCATGGAGGAAGCCCTCGCGCGACTGCGGGGGCACGCGTTCGCCCACGACCAGCCGGTGGTCGAGGTCGCCCACGAAGTCGTTGCCCGGCGTTTGCGGCTGAGTCCGGGCAGCGCGTCGGGACTCGCGTGATCCCATCCGGCGAACTACCAGAGGTGGCCGCATGTCGATGGAGAACCTGGCAGAGACGTTCGTCGAGCTGGCCGACACGCTGGTCGCCGACTTCGACCCGGTCGAGTTCATGCACCTGTTGGCCAACCGCTGCGTCGACACGCTGGCGGTGGACGCCGCGGGCATCCTGCTCGCGGACGATCGCCGCGAGCTCCAGGTCGTGGGCGCGTCCAGCGACGCGGCGCGGCTGGTCGAGCTGTTCGAACTCCAGGACCGGCGGGGACCGTGCATGGAGTGCTACCTCACCAGCGCACCGGTGACGGTGGCCAGCTTTGCCGAGCAGCCACAGCGATGGCCCGAGTTCTCGTCGGCCGCCCTCGACGCGGGGTTCGGTGCGGTGCACGCCTTGCCTTTGCGGCTGCGAGCGCAGACCATCGGCGCGTTGAACCTGTTCACCGTCAAGGCGGGTGCGCTGGGTGAGTCGACCATCAGGGTCGCCCAGGCCATGGCGGACGTGGCCACCATCGGACTGCTGCAGGCTCAGATCATCACGCGGCGAGACCTGCTGGCCGGCCAGCTGCAGCACGCGTTGCAGAGCAGAGTGCTCATCGAACAGGCGAAAGGCGTTCTCTCAGAACGGCTGAGCATCGGCATGAGCCAGGCGTTCGAGGCGCTGCGCCGCTACTCGAGAAGCCGGCACCAGCACCTCAGCGCCGTCGCCGAAGCGGTTGTCGCCGGAAGGATCGATGTGGACGCGCTGGGCGCAGAACGCAGAGAGCCCACGTGAGAAAGGTCGCGAACGTGCTCTCAGCCCTCTGAGGAAGCTCGCTGGGCCGGCACCGGTTCCTGGAACAGGTTCGTCCAGGACGGCTGTTCGGGATCAGGCGAACTGGATGTCGCGACTGGGTCGTGCGTCTCGGGATGGCTGAACAGGTGGTTCGCCGGGGGCAGGGTCACTGGGTGCTTTCCGTTCGGGGACAAGGCAAAGAAGAATTTCTCATCGTTGCAGCTTTCTTCGCGTCTCGTGCGTGGTCGAGTGGTGCGGAACCGAGTGACTGCACGGCGCGTGGATGACTGGGGATGCGAAACGCATCGACCCAACCTCGACAGTACACCTCTTCGCGATGGTGGGTGTCGGCGAGCCTCAGCGGTTGGACGAGGGAAACTGCCCACCCGCGCTGCCGAGTGCGATGAGTTCGGTGTACTGGTCCTGCCACGAGCGCTCGGTGGCGAGCAGGTCAGCGAGCCGCTGGACCCACTGCGCGTCAACGGGTGGCGTGGCACCTGCGGCCAGATGGTGCGCTGTCTCCTCGCGGGCTTTGAGCCACTCGGACAGCGTCGGCTGGAGAGAAGGGCCGCCCTGTTCATCGGTCATCACCTGACAGTACTGCGCGCCATCACGGACGACAGCTCGTGATGCGTGTTGACCGGCCGCAGTCGGGTACACGACAGAGAGCCCGTGCATGCACCGAAACCCTGGAGGGACTTGTGACAGCCTCTTTCAACGGGCATCGCGGGTTTGTCTTGACCGTGGACCTGAGCAGCGATGCGACACCATCGCTCGGCGATCTGCGGCGATCCGTGCGACAGTCACTGTCCCATCTGGACACCGATTGTGTGGAAGATGCTGAGCTGCTTGTCACAGAACTGGTCAGCAACGCCAACGATCACGGTCGGCCACCCGTCAAGCTCCGGTTGTGCCAGCTGCCGAATTCGTTGCTGCACATCGACGTCGAGGACAGCGACCGGACGCATCTCCCCCGACTGCGGGCTTCGGCGCCTGGCGGGGAACGTGGCCGCGGCTTGGTTCTCGTGGATCAGCTGTCTCACGGGTGGGGCTTCAACGTGACCGCGACGAACAAGGTCGTGTGGGCGGAGATGAACTGCCGCGAGTCGAGTCCGGCCGGGCAAAGCTGATCCGGTCGAGCCCGTCGCAGCCCACCGCCGCGAACACGGTTTTACCGCCGTCGAACAGAGACCTCGTACCCCATTCGCGGGCGACGTTGTCGACCACCACGATGCCGCGGCCTCGCATACCGCCGAGCCGAGAGCGCCCGTGCACAGGCCGCAGCGCCGAGGTGTCGTCGACCTCGATGGTGATCTCGCAGGGAGCTTCGCACCGGAAGACACGAAGCCGGCCGATGCCCGCCGCGTGGTCCAGAACGTTGCTCACCAGCTCGGTCATGACGAGCAACACGTCATAGCGGTGGTCCTCACCGAGATCGTCCAGCATGGTCGTCAGGTGGACGCGCAACTCCGCCACCGTGCTCGTCGGCTCGATGGGCAGGTCCAGGACCACGGATGCCGAGTCTTCGCCGACAGTCGTCACGGGCGCCTCCGGGTGGACACGCGCGGGTCCGCTGGACAGGGCTCCGTCGACGCTACTGGCGACCGGCGACTGGCCGGACCAACTCAGGCTAGCGCCTGTATCGAAGTCC